>NZ_JBBOWI010000001.1:0-7500 GCF_038006965.1 Bacillus sp. FSL K6-1338
TTGGAAAATATCTCTGATTTATGGAATAGTGCCTTAAAAGAATTAGAAAAAAAGGTAAGCAAGCCTAGTTATGAGACATGGTTAAAATCAACAACGGCTCATAACTTGAAGAAAGACGTATTAACGATTACAGCTCCAAATGAATTTGCTCGTGACTGGCTAGAATCTCATTACTCAGAACTAATTTCAGAAACACTATACGATTTAACAGGGGCAAAATTAGCAATTCGCTTTATTATTCCCCAAAGTCAAGCGGAAGAGGACATTGATCTTCCTCCAGTTAAGCGGAATCCAGCACAAGATGATTCAGCTCATTTACCACAGAGCATGTTAAATCCAAAATATACATTTGATACATTTGTTATCGGCTCTGGTAACCGTTTTGCCCATGCAGCTTCATTAGCTGTAGCCGAGGCGCCAGCTAAAGCGTATAATCCACTCTTTATTTACGGGGGAGTTGGGCTTGGAAAGACGCATTTAATGCACGCGATTGGCCATTATGTAATTGAACATAATCCAAATGCAAAAGTTGTATATTTATCATCAGAAAAATTCACGAATGAATTTATTAACTCTATTCGTGATAATAAAGCTGTTGATTTTCGTAATAAATATCGCAATGTAGATGTTTTATTGATAGATGATATTCAATTTCTTGCTGGAAAAGAACAAACTCAAGAAGAGTTTTTCCATACATTTAATGCATTACACGAAGAAAGTAAACAAATTGTAATTTCTAGTGATCGACCACCAAAAGAAATTCCAACTTTAGAAGATCGTCTTCGTTCTCGCTTTGAATGGGGACTTATTACAGATATTACGCCGCCAGATTTAGAGACACGAATTGCAATTTTACGCAAAAAAGCAAAAGCTGAAGGGCTTGATATACCAAATGAAGTTATGCTTTATATCGCAAATCAAATTGATTCAAATATTCGCGAATTAGAAGGTGCACTTATCCGAGTTGTAGCTTATTCATCTTTAATTAATAAAGATATTAATGCTGATTTAGCAGCTGAAGCACTTAAAGATATTATTCCAAATTCTAAGCCGAAAATTATCTCTATTTATGATATTCAAAAAGCTGTCGGAGACGTTTATCAAGTAAAATTAGAAGATTTTAAAGCGAAAAAACGTACAAAATCAGTTGCGTTTCCTCGCCAAATTGCAATGTATTTATCACGCGAACTTACGGATTCCTCTTTACCAAAAATAGGTGAAGAATTTGGTGGACGTGATCATACAACAGTTATCCATGCCCATGAAAAAATTTCTAAACTACTAAAAACCGATACGCAATTACAAAAGCAAGTTGAAGAAATTAATGGTATTTTAAAGTAGTAGCTGAATAGTGTGAATAACTTACCTTGTTTTACGCACAGTCTATCCACATGTAGATAGACTGTTTTTACATCCTTCAAAGGGGTTATCCACATATCCACAAGCCCTATTACTATTACTACTATTTTTTATCTTTATTAATTAAATAAAATCTTATACTTACCGGAGGTTTTTCTTTATGCGTTTTACAATACAAAAAGACTATCTTGTAAGAGGTGTACAAGATGTAATGAAGGCAGTTTCTTCTCGTACAACAATCCCCATCCTTACGGGAATTAAAGTTGTAGCTACTGAAGAAGGGGTTACATTAACAGGAAGCGATGCTGATATTTCTATTGAATCGTTTATTCCAGTCGAAGAAGATGGAAAAGAAATCGTAGAAATAGCTCAATCAGGAAGCATTGTTTTACAAGCAAAATATTTTAGTGAGATTGTAAAAAAACTACCTAAGGATACTGTCGAAATTTCTGTGGAAAATCATTTTATGACAAAAATAAAATCTGGAAAATCAGAGTTTAACTTAAATGGTTTAGATTCTGCAGAATATCCGTTATTACCACAGATTGAAGAACATCATGTATTTAAGATACCAACAGATTTACTTAAGCATATGATTAGACAAACTGTATTTGCAGTTTCTACTTCTGAAACAAGACCAATCTTGACAGGTGTAAACTGGAAGGTATATAACAGCGAGTTAACTTGTATTGCAACAGATAGTCATAGACTGGCACTTCGAAAAGCGAAAATCGAAGGACATAATATTGCAGATGAATTTCAAGCTAATGTTGTTATTCCAGGTAAGAGCTTAAACGAATTAAGTAAAATTCTGGATGAGTCTGAAGAGATGGTAGATATTGTAATAACTGAGTATCAAGTATTATTCCGTACAAAGCATTTATTATTCTTCTCAAGATTGTTAGAAGGAAATTATCCAGATACGACACGTTTAATTCCAGCAGAGAGTAAAACGGATATTTTTGTAAATACAAAAGAATTCCTACAAGCAATTGATCGTGCTTCACTATTAGCGAGAGATGGCCGCAATAACGTTGTCAAATTATCAACTTTAGAGCAAGAAATGCTAGAGATTTCCTCGAATTCACCAGAAATTGGAAAAGTTGTCGAAGAAGTACAATGTGAAAAAGTAGATGGAGAAGAGTTAAAAATATCTTTTAGTGCAAAATATATGATGGATGCATTGAAAGCTCTAGATAGTACAGAGATTAAAGTTAGCTTTACTGGGGCGATGAGACCGTTCTTAATTCGTACAGTAAATGATGATTCAATTATTCAATTAATTTTACCGGTTCGTACTTACTAGGTAAGGAATAAGGGTTGCTAGTTTAAAGATGCTAGTGGCCCTTATTTGATTTTTGGGTATTACTTTCCTAATGTTAGTTTATTTAGTACAATGAAAGAATGAACACTTTCAGAAAGTGAGCGATTTTATGAAACATATTAAAATTTCAACAGAGTATATTACACTAGGACAATTTTTAAAGTTAGCTGATGTAATTGATACAGGTGGCGCTGTAAAATGGTTTTTACAAGAATATGAAGTGTACGTGAACAACGAACTTGAAAATAGAAGAGGTCGCAAACTATATGCGAATGATGTTATTGAAATTCCAGGAAGCGGAACTTTTCAAGTTCAGGCATAAAGGGGGAGCCCTTTGTTTATTTCAGAAATACAATTAAAAAACTATCGCAATTATGAAAAATTAGAGCTTTCCTTTGAAGATAAGGTAAATGTAATTATCGGCGAAAATGCACAAGGGAAAACAAACTTGATGGAAGCTATTTATGTTTTAGCGATGGCGAAATCTCATAGAACCTCTAATGATCGCGAACTTATCCGCTGGGATGAAGAGTTTGGTCAAATAAAAGGGAAATTACAAAAAAGAAACAGTTCTTTGTCTTTGGAATTAAATATTTCGAAAAAAGGTAAAAAGGCAAAATTAAATCAACTTGAACAACAAAAGTTAAGTCAATATATTGGCGTGATGAACGTTGTCATGTTTGCCCCAGAAGATTTAAATCTTGTAAAAGGAAGCCCTCAAGTAAGAAGACGCTTTTTAGATATGGAATTAGGACAAATAGCTCCTATATATTTGTATGAATTAAGTCAATATCAAAAGGTGCTCACGCAACGAAATCACTTGTTGAAAAAAATGCAAGGGAATAGTAAGAATGAGGAAACGATGTTGGATGTATTTACACTTCAACTAATTGAGCATGGTGCGAAAATACTGCAAAAACGTTTTGAATTTTTGCATTTGCTACAGGAATGGGCAGCTCCAATTCATCGCGGTATAAGCCGTGGATTAGAAGAGTTAGAAATTGTCTATAAACCAAGTGTAGATGTATCAGAATCAATGGATTTGTCGAAAATAAAAGAAGTATACTATGAAAGTTTTCAATCTGTGAAACAACGTGAAATTTTCCGTGGTACGACTTTAATTGGTCCTCATCGTGATGATTTACAATTCTTCGTTAATAGTAAAAATGTTCAAGTCTTTGGTTCGCAAGGGCAACAACGAACGACCGCACTATCCCTAAAATTAGCTGAAATTGAATTAATTTATTCAGAGGTTAAAGAATATCCAATCCTTTTGCTGGATGATGTTTTATCAGAATTAGACGATTATCGTCAATCACATCTGTTAAATACAATTCAAGGAAAGGTGCAAACATTTGTTACAACGACGAGTGTCGACGGAATTGAACACGAAACATTAAAAGATGCGAAAACAATTCATGTAACGAACGGCACGGTAGATTGTGAAATAGATAGGGCATAAACCCCTGTTTAAATGGAAAAGTAGGTGATCTTTGTGTCAATGGAACAAAAACAAATGCAAGAAAATGCATATGATGAAAGTCAGATACAGGTACTTGAAGGACTAGAGGCAGTTCGGAAACGTCCGGGTATGTATATTGGATCTACGAGTGGAAAGGGACTTCACCACCTTGTATGGGAGATTGTCGATAATAGTATCGATGAAGCGTTAGCAGGATATTGTGATGAAATTAACGTTAGTATCGAAGAAGATAATAGTATTCTTGTAACGGATAATGGACGTGGTATTCCAGTTGGTATACAAGAAAAAATGGGACGTCCTGCAGTAGAGGTTATTATGACTGTCCTCCACGCTGGTGGTAAATTTGGCGGTGGCGGTTACAAAGTTTCTGGTGGTTTGCACGGTGTTGGTGCATCTGTTGTAAATGCCTTATCAACAGAATTAGAAGTATTTGTACATCGTGATGGTAAAATCCATTACCAAAAATACGAAAGAGGTATTCCGGTTGCAGATTTAAAAGTCATCGGTGATACAGATAAGACTGGAACAATAACTCGCTTTAAACCGGATCCAGAAATTTTTAAAGAGACGACAGAATATGAATTCGATACGCTAGCGACTCGTATGCGTGAGTTGGCGTTTTTAAATCGTAATATTAAATTAACAATTGAAGATAAACGTGAACATAAGCAAAAGAAAGAGTTCCACTATGAAGGTGGAATTAAATCATATGTTGAACATTTAAATCGTTCAAAACAACCAATTCATGAAGAGCCTGTATATGTAGAAGGTTCAAAAGATGGTATTCAAGTTGAAGTTGCGCTTCAATATAACGAAGGATATACAAATCATATTTACTCATTTACAAATAATATTCATACGTATGAAGGTGGTACACATGAGGTAGGATTTAAAACTGCCTTAACACGTGTGATTAACGATTATGGTCGTAAAAATAACATTTTAAAAGATGCGGATAGTAATTTGACTGGTGAAGATGTTCGTGAAGGTTTAACAGCAATTGTGTCGATTAAACATCCAAATCCACAATTTGAAGGGCAAACGAAGACGAAACTTGGAAATAGTGAAGCGAGGACGATTACGGAGTCAGTATTCTCTGAGGCTTTTGAAAAATTCTTACTGGAAAATCCCAATGTTGCACGTAAGATTGTAGATAAAGGAACGATGGCAGCACGTGCGCGTGTAGCAGCTAAAAAAGCTCGTGAGCTAACTCGCCGAAAGAGTGCTTTAGAAGTTTCAAGTTTACCAGGGAAATTGGCAGATTGTTCTTCTAAAGATCCAGCAATTAGTGAAATTTATATCGTAGAGGGTGACTCTGCGGGTGGATCTGCAAAACAAGGACGCGATCGTCATTTTCAAGCAATTTTACCGCTGAAGGGTAAAATTATTAATGTTGAAAAGGCACGCTTAGATAAGATTTTATCAAATGATGAAGTTCGTACAATTATTACGGCGATTGGTACAAATATTGGTGGGGACTTCGATATCGAAAAAGCACGCTATCATAAAGTTATTATTATGACCGATGCCGATGTTGATGGTGCGCATATTCGTACCCTATTATTAACGTTCTTCTATCGTTATATGCGTCAAATAATTGAGTGTGGATATATATATATCGCACAGCCACCGTTGTTTAAGGTGCAACAAGGTAAAAAAATTCAATATGCTTATAATGATAAAGAACTTGAAAAAATATTAGCTGAGTTACCAGCCCAGCCGAAACCAGGAATTCAACGTTATAAAGGTCTTGGAGAGATGAATCCAACTCAGCTATGGGAGACGACAATGGATCCAGAAGTACGTTCGTTACTTCAAGTTTCTCTTCAAGACGCAATAGAAGCAGATGAAACATTTGAAATTTTAATGGGTGATAAAGTGGAACCACGTCGTAACTTTATCCAAGAGAATGCAAAATACGTGAAAAACCTTGATATTTAAATGAGTAATGACAGGAATCTAAGTATTCCTGTCTTCTACATATAAATCAATGTATGTATAACGGAAACGTAAGAGGAGGTGCTCGTTGATGTCAGACAATCAACAACAAGCACGAATTCGAGAAATTAATATTAGTCATGAAATGCGTACCTCATTTTTAGATTACGCAATGAGTGTTATCGTATCTCGTGCATTACCAGATGTTCGTGATGGATTAAAACCTGTGCATCGTAGGGTTTTATATGCGATGAATGATTTAGGAATTACAGCTGATAAAGCGTATAAGAAATCAGCACGTATTGTCGGTGAAGTAATCGGGAAGTATCACCCTCATGGTGATTCAGCCGTTTATGAAACAATGGTACGTATGGCGCAAGATTTCAGTCAACGTTATATGCTTGTAGATGGGCATGGTAACTTCGGTTCTGTAGATGGAGATTCAGCAGCGGCAATGCGTTATACAGAGGCAAGAATGTCTAAGATTTCTATGGAATTAATACGTGATATTTCAAAAAATACAATTGATTATCAAGATAACTACGATGGTTCGGAAAGAGAGCCGATTGTATTACCAGCGCGTTTTCCTAATTTATTAGTAAACGGTACGACAGGTATTGCAGTTGGTATGGCAACAAATATTCCGCCGCATCAACTTGGCGAAGTAATTGATGGTGTGTTGGCATTAAGTCATAACCCGGATATTACTATAGCGGAGTTAATGGAATATATTCCTGGACCAGACTTCCCGACATCAGGTTTAATCTTAGGTCGAAGTGGCATCCGTAGAGCTTATGAAACAGGGCGCGGTTCTATTATGCTTCGTGCCAAAGTTGAAATTGAAGAGAAATCAAATGGTAAACAATCTATTATCGTAACGGAACTACCTTATCAAGTTAATAAGGCACGATTAATTGAAAAAATCGCAGAATTAGTTCGCGATAAGAAAATTGAAGGTATTACAGATTTACGTGATGAATCAGACCGAAATGGTATGCGTATTGTCATGGAAGTACGTCGTGACGCCAATGCAAACGTACTATTAAACAATCTATATAAACATACAGCACTTCAAACAAGTTTCGGTATTAATATGTTGTCTCTTGTAAATGGAGAGCCTCAAGTACTAAATTTAAAACAAAACTTATATCATTATTTGGAGCACCAGAAGGTAGTAATCCGTAGACGTACTGCGTATGAATTAGAAAAAGCAGAGGCACGTGCTCATATTTTAGAAGGATTACGAATTGCTTTAGATCATCTTGATGAAGTTATTACGTTAATTCGTAGTTCAAAAACGGCTGATATTGCAAAGCAAGGCTTAATGGAACGTTTCGGTTTAAGTGAGAAACAAGCGCAAGCGATTTTAGATATGCGTCTGCAACGTTTAACTGGA
>NZ_JBBOWI010000001.1:12500-27500 GCF_038006965.1 Bacillus sp. FSL K6-1338
AGGTAGGCGAGGAGAGAATCCTAAGGTGTGCGAGAGAACTCTGGTTAAGGAACTCGGCAAAATGACCCCGTAACTTCGGGAGAAGGGGTGCTTTCTTAACGGAAAGCCGCAGTGAATAGGCCCAAGCGACTGTTTAGCAAAAACACAGCTCTCTGCGAAGCCGTAAGG
The DNA here is from genome assembly GCF_038006965.1 of Bacillus sp. FSL K6-1338. Taxonomy (NCBI): domain Bacteria; kingdom Bacillati; phylum Bacillota; class Bacilli; order Caryophanales; family Bacillaceae; genus Bacillus; species Bacillus sp. FSL K6-1338. The sequence goes on from NZ_JBBOWI010000001.1 coordinate 12,669, forward strand.
CGAAGTATAGGGGGTGACACCTGCCCGGTGCTGGAAGGTTAAGGAGAGGGGTTAGCGTAAGCGAAGCTCTGAACTGAAGCCCCAGTAAACGGCGGCCGTAACTATAACGGTCCTAAGGTAGCGAAATTCCTTGTCGGGTAAGTTCCGACCCGCACGAAAGGTGTAACGATTTGGGCACTGTCTCAACCAGAGACTCGGTGAAATTATAGTACCTGTGAAGATGCAGGTTACCCGCGACAGGACGGAAAGACCCCGTGGAGCTTTACTGTAGCCTGATATTGAATTTTGGTACAGTTTGTACAGGATAGGCGGGAGCCATTGAAACCGGAGCGCTAGCTTCGGTGGAGGCGCTGGTGGGATACCGCCCTGACTGTATTGAAATTCTAACCTACGGGTCTTATCGACCCGGGAGACAGTGTCAGGTGGGCAGTTTGACTGGGGCGGTCGCCTCCTAAAGTGTAACGGAGGCGCCCAAAGGTTCCCTCAGAATGGTTGGAAATCATTCGTAGAGTGCAAAGGCATAAGGGAGCTTGACTGCGAGACCTACAAGTCGAGCAGGGACGAAAGTCGGGCTTAGTGATCCGGTGGTTCCGCATGGAAGGGCCATCGCTCAACGGATAAAAGCTACCCCGGGGATAACAGGCTTATCTCCCCCAAGAGTCCACATCGACGGGGAGGTTTGGCACCTCGATGTCGGCTCATCGCATCCTGGGGCTGTAGTCGGTCCCAAGGGTTGGGCTGTTCGCCCATTAAAGCGGTACGCGAGCTGGGTTCAGAACGTCGTGAGACAGTTCGGTCCCTATCCGTCGTGGGCGTAGGAAATTTGAGAGGAGCTGTCCTTAGTACGAGAGGACCGGGATGGACGCACCGCTGGTGTACCAGTTGTTCTGCCAAGGGCATAGCTGGGTAGCTATGTGCGGAAGGGATAAGTGCTGAAAGCATCTAAGCATGAAGCCCCCCTCAAGATGAGATTTCCCATAGCGTAAGCTAGTAAGATCCCTGAAAGATGATCAGGTTGATAGGTTCGAGGTGGAAGCATGGTGACATGTGGAGCTGACGAATACTAATAGATCGAGGACTTAACCATATAATATGTAGCAAATGTTATCTAGTTTTGAAGGAATATGCCTTCAATAGTTTGGTGATGATGGCAGAGAGGTCACACCCGTTCCCATACCGAACACGGAAGTTAAGCTCTCTAGCGCCGATGGTAGTTGGGACCTTGTCCCTGTGAGAGTAGGACGTCGCCAAGCAACTAAAAACACAAGTCTTTTGACTTGTGTTTTTTTATTTCCCATGAAATAGGTTAGGTTCTGTTAGTAAAAATGATGAAATATAGTAAGGGATTTTTTGAGCAGAAATATTAAGAAATTGATAAATAAATGGATAATCTTCAGAGCCATAGCTTCCAAGTAAGTCATACCACCAATCTGTTTCATACCTAGAAATCATGCTTAAATTATAGAGCAATAAATAATGAACAAGGAGTTCAGGTAATACTGGCTTAGGATTTCTAGGATCAGTCGTAAGTGGTAAATAATAAGTATTAGTAAGATGTTCATAGTATAAAGGAGTACTGTACATAGGATTCCATGATTGAATGGGCGCCGTAAAAAGTAAATTCGATTCATTAGTTTTCTCAGGTACGTGTCGCATTGATAAATGCTTACAAGATGTTTCAATGTAGCGAGAAAATCTCTCTTTAGTCATATGTAATCGATCTAGTAGGTTGACTGAAAAGGAGAGCTCATTTTTAATTGTTGAATCGATTTTATATAAAGTTGATCCTTTTTGACTATAGCGAAACAAATTTTGTAATTCTGGAATATTTCCCATTAGTTCTAGCATGTTAAATTTTTCTGCTTCTAAGTGTTTCATGTGAAACAGTTGTTCTGCAACATGAGTAAACAATCCGTTTTTTTGTACCTTCACCTCATCTTCTAAAAATTGATACCCTTGTTTTTTTCGTTTGCGAGTTGTAACGCCATGAGCTAAAACAGTAGTGGATTCAGGATAGTTAGGATCAATGGTTAGTAGACATGCTTTAAAAAGTTGACTAATTCCATAAAATAACAACATTGGTTGAATAGAAAATGGAGCTTTCTTATATAATTCATAATAATTTTTCCCGTGTTCTAGGTAATAAATAAAGGGATAACAATTTTCAAAACTTTTTTTTTCGGCATCCTGAATAGAGGATTTTTCATAACAACGGGCAAGATAACGTTGTACGTTTTGAGATGAAAAAAAGAAACTTAACTGCTGCCAAGTATAAGATGTTTGATGCATATATTACGCTCCTTTTATTGTCTAAAAATTCTAACATATATATACGTCCTTGACAGTATTTTAACCAATTGATAAGCTACTAATAATAATTTCTGGTATCATAGGGGGAACAATTATGTGGGAATCTAAATTTGTTAAAGAAGGTTTGACTTTTGATGATGTATTACTTGTACCAGCTAGGTCAGATATATTACCAAGAGAAGTAAGTGTTAAAACAGTTTTATCTGAAAGCTTACAGCTAAACATCCCGTTAATTAGTGCAGGAATGGATACAGTAACAGAAGCTGACATGGCTATTGCAATGGCTCGCCAAGGTGGTTTAGGAATTATTCATAAGAATATGTCTATTGAGCAACAAGCAGAGCAAGTTGATAAAGTAAAGCGCTCTGAAAGCGGCGTTATTTCAGATCCTTTCTTCTTAACTCCAGAACATCAAGTATATGATGCAGAACATCTTATGGGAAAATATCGTATCTCAGGTGTACCGGTTGTAAATAATTTAGATGAGCGAAAATTAGTTGGTATTATTACAAACCGTGATATGCGTTTCATCCAAGACTACTCAATCAAAATTTCTGACGTAATGACAAAAGAACAGTTAATTACAGCTCCAGTTGGTACTACACTGGAAGAAGCTGAAAAGATCCTACAAAAGTATAAAATTGAAAAACTCCCTCTTGTTGATAATAACGGTGTATTACAAGGGCTTATTACAATAAAAGATATTGAAAAAGTAATTGAATTTCCAAACTCTGCTAAGGATAAGCAAGGACGCTTATTAGTTGGAGCAGCAGTTGGTGTAACAGCTGATGCTATGCTTCGTATAGATGCATTAGTAAAAGCTAGTGTAGATGCAATTGTACTTGATACAGCCCATGGGCATTCTAAAGGTGTTATTGATAAGGTAAAAGAAGTTCGTGCTAAATATCCATCATTAAATATCATCGCTGGAAATGTTGCTACAGCTGAAGCAACGAAAGCATTAATTGAAGCTGGTGCAAACGTAGTTAAAGTTGGTATTGGACCAGGTTCTATTTGTACAACACGCGTTGTAGCTGGTGTTGGTGTACCACAATTAACAGCAGTTTATGATTGTGCAACCGAAGCTCGTAAACACGGTATTCCAGTTATCGCTGATGGCGGTGTTAAGTACTCTGGTGATATGGTGAAAGCTTTAGCAGCAGGAGCACATGTTGTTATGCTAGGTAGTATGTTTGCTGGTGTTGCCGAAAGTCCTGGAGAAACTGAAATTTACCAAGGTCGTCAATTTAAAGTGTATCGTGGTATGGGTTCTGTCGGTGCGATGGAAAAAGGAAGTAAAGATCGTTACTTCCAAGAAGGAAATAAAAAACTTGTCCCAGAAGGTATCGAAGGACGAGTGCCATATAAAGGACCTTTAGCAGATACAGTTCACCAATTAGTTGGTGGCTTACGTGCGGGTATGGGATATTGCGGGGCACAGGATTTAGAATTCTTACGCGAGAATGCACAATTCATTCGTATGTCAGGTGCTGGCTTACGTGAAAGCCATCCTCATCACGTACAAATTACAAAAGAGGCTCCAAACTACTCATTATAATGTCTTATATACAAATAGACAGAGATTTGATATCTCTGTCTATTTTTTTTTGATTATGTTAGAATAACGGTTATGTGAGTACATAGATATTGGGGGTAACAAAAGTGAAAGGTATGTTTTGCAAAAGATTCATTGCTTTGGTAACAGTGATTACACTAGCTTGTAGCATTTTTATGCCATATAGCAATGCATCAGCTGAAACAGGAGCCGCTTTAAACATTGAAGCAGGTGCGGCAATTTTAGTAGAAGCGAATTCTGGGAAAATTGTATATCAAAAGAATGCAGATGAATTATTATCCATTGCTAGTATGACAAAGATGATGAGTGAATATTTAGTTCATGAAGCAGTGGATAAAGGAAAACTTAAGTGGGACCAGAAAATTAAGGTTTCTGAATATGCATATAAGGTTTCACAAGATGCTTCATTATCAAATGTTGCGTTAGAAAATGGTGGCTCTTATACAGTAAAAGAGTTATATGAGGCAATGGCAATCTTTTCTGCAAATGGTGCAACAATTGCATTAGCAGAAGCAATTGCAGGTAAAGAAGTAGATTTCGTAAAAATGATGAATGATAAATCGAAAGAACTAGGATTGAAAAATTATAAATTTGTCAATTCTACAGGTTTAACGAATAAAGATTTAAAGGGAATGCATCCTGAAGGAACAACAGCGGATGAAGAAAATAAAATGTCTGCAAAGGATGTTGCAACTTTAGCACAACATTTAATTAAAGATTATCCAAAAGTGTTAGATACAGCAAAAATTCCTAAAAAAGAATTCCGTCCAGAAAAAGAGAAGTTTGCAATGTCAAACTGGAACTGGATGTTAAAGGGCTTAGTTAAAGAATATGATGGCGTAGATGGTCTGAAAACAGGCTCAACTCCAGAAGCAGGAGATTGCTTCACTGGTACGGTTGAAAGAAACGGTATGCGTTTTATTTCTGTAGTTATTAAAACAAGTTCTCATACAGCACGTTTTGATGAAACAAAGAAGCTATATGATTATGGATTTGCTAACTTTGAAGTGAAACAAATGTATAAAAAAGGTTCTTCAGTAAAAGGACAAGAAACAGTAAGAGTAGAAAATGCGAAAGATAAAGATGTAGCAGTTCAAACGAAACAAGCTATTTCACTTCCAGTGCCAAAAGGAAGTAAAGATGTTTATAAAACAGAATTAAAAGAATCAAGTAAGGGACAAGAAGCACCTATTAAAAAGGGAGCTGCGCTTGGTCAAATGGTAATTACACCAAAAGATACAAACGACCCTGGATTTTTAACTGGTAAGTCGTTGCAAGTGGATCTTGTAACAACATCTGAAGTAGAAGAAGCAAACTGGTTTACTCGTGCTATGCGCGGAATTGGTTCATTCTTTAGTGGTATGTGGAATAGTGCTGTTGATACAGTAAAAGGTTGGTTTTAAAAGCTCCTCATGGTAGGGGCTTTTTTTTTATTCCTATTTTTCATACCGACTTTATGAAAAAGTAGTAGACAAGCATCTGATAGTTAGTGGTAGAATGTAAGAGTATTCTTAATTTTCGCCTTTAACGGGGGAAAGCAATTCACCTAGGGGGGTTTTTGTACATGACAAATGTAACAGGGACAGAGCGTGTAAAACGTGGAATGGCAGAAATGCAAAAAGGCGGCGTTATTATGGACGTAATTAACGCTGAACAAGCAAAAATTGCAGAAGAGGCAGGCGCAGTTGCCGTTATGGCATTAGAGCGTGTACCAGCAGACATTCGTGCAGCAGGTGGCGTTTCTCGTATGGCAGACCCAACAATCGTTGAAGAAGTTATGGGTGCAGTGTCAATTCCGGTTATGGCAAAATGCCGTATCGGTCACCTTGTAGAAGCACGTGTATTAGAATCATTAGGGGTAGACTATATCGATGAGAGTGAAGTATTAACTCCTGCTGATGAAGTATACCATTTAAATAAACGTGATTACACAGTTCCATTTGTATGTGGTTGCCGTGATATCGGAGAAGCTGCACGTCGTATTGCAGAAGGTGCATCTATGCTTCGTACAAAAGGTGAACCAGGAACAGGAAACATTGTAGAGGCAGTGCGTCATATGCGCCAAGTCAATGCAGAAATCCGTCAAGTTGCGAGTCTACGTGAAGATGAGTTAATGACATATGCAAAAAATACTGGTGCTCCTTACGAAGTATTACTTGAAATTAAACGCCTTGGTCGCTTACCAGTTGTAAACTTTGCGGCAGGTGGTGTAGCAACACCAGCAGATGCTGCATTAATGATGCAACTTGGTGCTGATGGGGTATTTGTTGGATCTGGTATCTTCAAATCAGAAAACCCAGAGAGATTTGCACGTGCAATCGTTGAAGCAACGACTCATTATGAAGATTACGAACTAATTGCAAGCCTTTCTAAAGGGTTAGGTAATGCAATGAAAGGTATCGAAATTTCAACGTTATTACCAGAACAACGCATGCAAGAGCGTGGATGGTAATTAAAGGAGAACTTTAAAATGGTGAAAATCGGTGTACTAGGTCTTCAAGGTGCAGTTCGTGAACATGTAAAATCAGTTGAAGCAAGTGGTGCCGAAGCTGTTGTTGTAAAGCGTATAGAGCAACTTGAAGAGATTGATGGTCTTATTTTACCAGGCGGTGAAAGTACAACAATGCGCCGTCTTATTGATAAGTATGCTTTCATGGAACCACTTCGCACATTTGCAAAGTCTGGTAAACCAATGTTTGGTACATGTGCAGGGATGATTCTTCTTGCGAAAACACTTATTGGCTATGAAGAAGCACATATTGGTGCTATGGATATTACAGTTGAGCGCAATGCGTTCGGACGCCAAAAGGATAGTTTTGAAGCTGCGCTTTCAATTGAAGGCGTGGGTGAAGACTTCGTTGGTGTATTTATCCGTGCGCCGTATGTTGTAGAAGTAGCTGATAATGTTGAAGTGCTTTCTAAGCATGGTGACCGAATGGTAGCGGTAAGACAAGATCAGTTTTTAGCTGCTTCATTCCATCCGGAATTAACAGATGATCATCGTGTCACAGCATACTTTGTTGAAATGGTAAAAGAAGCGAAAATGAAAAAAGTTGTATAAGTAACTTGCAACTTGTATAAGATTATAGTAAATTGATGGTAACAATTTTATAAAATAAGCGTGTTGATAGGAAATAGTAACAAATGTTGTTTCTTATAGAGAGTCGATGGTTGGTGGAAATCGATAGAAACAGTTTGTGAATCCATCCTGGAATGGAATGTGGAACATCTTTTGGATTAGTAAGCATTCCCGGTGAAGAGCCGTTATTTCTACTTGAGAGGAAAGCGGTAATGCTTTCAACTAGGGTGGCAACGCGGGTTAACTCCCGTCCCTTTATATAGGGACGGGAGTTTTTTGTGTTTTATAAAATAAAAGGAGGAGTATATAATGCTTGATATTAAATTTTTACGTACAAACTTTGAAGAAGTAAAAGCGAAATTACAGCATAGAGGTGAAGATCTAACTGATTTCGGACGTTTTGAAGAACTTGATACGAGAAGAAGAGAACTACTTGTTCAGACAGAAGAATTAAAAAGTAAACGTAATGAAGTGTCTCAACAAATCTCTGTATTAAAGCGCGAAAAGAAAGATGCAGAAGCTCTAATTTTAGAAATGCGTGAGGTTGGAGAAAAAGTAAAGGATTTTGATAACGAACTTCGCACAGTTGAAGAAGACTTAGAAAGATTAATGTTATCTATTCCAAATATCCCTCATGAGTCTGCTCCAGTCGGTGAAACAGAGGATGATAATGTAGTAGCGCGTACTTGGGGAGAAGTGAAAGAATTTACTTTTGAACCAAAACCACATTGGGATCTTGCTACTGATTTAGGAATTTTAGATTTTGAACGCGCTGGGAAAGTAACAGGAAGCCGCTTCGTATTTTACAAAGGTGCTGGTGCAAGATTAGAGCGTGCTTTAATTAGCTTTATGCTTGATCTTCATACTGATGAGCATGGATATGAAGAAGTATTACCTCCATATATGGTAAACCGTGCAAGTATGACAGGAACAGGACAACTTCCAAAGTTTGAAGAAGATGCATTCCGTATTGAAAGTGAAGATTATTTCTTAATTCCAACAGCTGAAGTACCTGTAACGAATATGCATCGTGATGAGATTTTAAATAAAGAGCAATTGCCTATAAGATATGCTGCATTTAGCTCTTGCTTCCGCTCTGAAGCAGGTTCAGCTGGTCGCGATACACGCGGTTTAATTCGCCAGCATCAGTTCAATAAAGTAGAGCTTGTGAAGTTCGTAAAACCAGAAGATTCTTATGAAGAGTTAGAAAAATTAACAAATGATGCAGAACGCGTGTTACAATTATTAGAGTTGCCATATCGCGTTATGAGCATGTGCACAGGCGATTTAGGATTTACAGCAGCGAAGAAATACGATATTGAAGTATGGATTCCAAGCTATGGCACATATCGTGAAATTTCTTCTTGTAGTAATTTTGAAGCTTTCCAAGCGAGACGTGCAAATATCCGTTTCCGCCGTGAGCCAAATGGAAAACCAGAACATGTCCATACATTAAATGGATCTGGTCTTGCAATTGGACGTACGGTTGCAGCTATTTTAGAAAACTACCAACAAGAAGATGGTACAATTATAATTCCAGAAGTTCTTCGCCCTTATATGGGAGGAAAAACAGTTATTAAGTAAATTTAAACATTCATCGGTATGAGTGATTGGTAATTATGAGCGTTGTCAGTACTGTAATGTAGGAAGGGGAAAGTAAAATTTTCCTTTCCTCATAATTTATTTTAGTAGGGTTGACTAACTGTTTTTCTTTTGATATTATATTTGATGTCAATATGGAGGTATACCCAAGTCTGGCTGAAGGGATCGGTCTTGAAAACCGACAGGCGGCGAGAGTCGCGCGGGGGTTCGAATCCCTCTACCTCCTCCAGATATAATTGACAACAGCGCATATAAGTGGAGATTGGAGAACTCGTTACCAACACGTAACGAGTTTTTATTTTAAAACCAATCATAAAGTATGGTGTAAGGTAATTTTGTCCTTATTACACACTCATATTCCGATGATTATCTTCATAGATATGAAAGGAGTCAACATGGATCTTATTATACAAACGTTTCCTTTAGATGGAAAAACTTTATATTATGTACAATGTCCTGTCTGTAAGAACAATAGAATTTTAAACAGTGGTGCAAATGTGTCACGCATTATAAGCGATGATACATTCCGTAAACTTTGTGGTTGCACTTGTGATGTAAAGCAAGCTGAGACAAAAGTAGAGGCACCAAAAAAGGTTGAAAAACCAGCTGTAAAGAAAGAGGCAGCTCCAAAACGTACAGGTAAAGTATTAACGGCAGTAATTAACGGGAAAGAAATGACTGTTAAAGAGATTGCTGAAGCATACGATATTAGTACAAGTACTGTTCGTCAGCGTATTAACGCAGGAAAACCTGAGAGTGAAATTATTGCTCCAACAAAGAAGAAGTAATTTAATAGGAAAACCCGTGCATATGCACGGGTTTTTTATTTTACAAGTTTACGTGTTTGTTTTAAAAAATGGCTAATTTTTTTAATGATTGGTTCGATTGAATCACCATCTTTTAAAATATCGTACTCATTAATATTTAAGCGTAATACAGGACATGAATTAAAGTTGTTAATCCAGTTTTCATAACGTCCATGCATTTCTTTCCAGTACTCAATTGGTGTTTGCTGTTCCATTGGGCGCCCACGTTCTTGAATGCGATCGACAATATCATCGAAAGAACCTTCTAAGTAAATTAATAAGTCTGGATGAGGGAAGTAAGGAGTCATGACCATAGCGTCAAATAAACCTTTGTATGTTTCATAATCAGTTTCCGTCATTGTACCTTTTTCATGATGCATCTTTGCGAAAATTCCAGTGTCTTCGTAAATGGAACGATCTTGAACAAAACCGCCACCATATTCAAAAATTCTTTTTTGTTCCTTAAATCGTTCTGCTAAAAAGTACACTTGTAGGTGGAAGCTCCAGCGAGTGAAGTCCGCATAGAATTTGTCCAAATATGGATTGGAATCTACTTTTTCAAATGATGTGCGATAACCTAAAGCATTAGCTAATGCAGTTGTCATAGTTGATTTACCCACACCTACCGTTCCGGCGATAGTGATTACTGCATCATTGGGTATATCATATTTTTGCCTTAAATTCATTATTATTTCGACTCCTTTAAGAGAGTATTTTGAAGGGCAGATAGGATGACGTTTAAATCATCAGGATTTTTTACAAAATCCATATCGTCTCCATTAAATTTCAATACTGGTATCTCCGGATGATCTTTTCTAAAAGTATCCATTGCTGTTTCATAATCTTTTGTGAGCTGTAGTAAGTAATTTGGATCCATGTTTTTTTCAAATTCTCTTCCGCGCAAGGCGATTCGTTTTTGCAATGTTTCTAGGTTAGCTGTTAAATAAACAATGACATTTGGCACAGGCATATCTTGTGTAAGGATACGATAAATTTGCATGTACTTGTCATATTGAGAGTCTTTTAATGTGCGGGATGCAAAAATTAAATTTTTAAAGATATGGTAATCTGCTACTACTGGTTTCCTTTGATTCAAATACTTTATGTTAATATCTTCTAATTGTTTGTATCTATTACAAAGAAAGAACATCTCTGTTTGAAAACTCCATTCGTCGATGTCTTCATAAAACTTTCCTAAAAAGGGATTTTCATCAACAATCTCTTTTAGTAAGTGGAGTTGCATGTGAGTTGAAATTTCCTTCGCAAGTGAAGTTTTTCCAACACCAATTGGTCCTTCAACCGTGATAAATGGTACTCCGGTCACGCTGTTTCCTCCTTTCAATCAGTGATTTACCGTGACTACTAAAAACACAAAACAGAATTATTGTAGCACAAGAGGGAAGCGAGTGGGTTAATTTGATATAAAAAGTTAGAAAATAGATATATGTATTAATTAAATTTTATTTTGGATGACGATGTTATATTTGCTTTCAATGTAGTTTCCATTATTTTTAAAGCATGTATATTATCTTGGTCGTTGTTAGAGGCGATACAATCCTGTGGTACATACAATTTATAATTTCTCATATGAGCATCATTAGCTGTAAATAGGATGCATATATTCCCGGCAACTCCTGTTAATATTAGATTTTCTATTTTTAAATAACCTAGTAATGAATTTAAAGGTGTTTCATAAAAAGCGGAATAATGTGGTTTAATAAAAATGTAATCATCAGAACTTGGAGCAATCTTATGAATTATATTTTCACTATATTTATTTGTACAATGAGTAATAAGTTGGTCGATATCAGATCTCCAAAGTTGATAATGGTCATTAACGTAAATTATAGGATAGCCGAAGGATTTCATTTTTTTCTTTAATTGTAAAATAGGGTTTGTTATAGTTTCGCATTTTTGAGCTAGAATGGGTCCGTGGGAAAATTGAAAATCATTAATCATATCGATAATGAGCAAGGCGGTATTTTTCATATGTAATCCCTCTCTTTTTCTTTTAGGGTGGATTGAATTTGTAAAAGTTATCCCCTGTGCAGTAAATGGAAATAAGTGTACTTTATTTGTAATGAAAGGACTATGTTATGGAACAAGATCGAGATATTTATTTTATGCAATTAGCGATAGAAGAAGCTAAAAAGGCGGAGGAAATGCAGGAAGTACCAATTGGAGCAGTTATAGTGTTAGATGGTGAGGTAATTAGTGTTGCTCATAATTTAAGGGAAACTGAGCAAAGATCAATAGCTCATGCTGAGTTGCTAGCGATAGATGAGGCGTGTAAAAAATTAGGGACATGGCGTTTAGAAGATGCAACATTGTATGTAACATTAGAACCTTGTCCAATGTGTGCGGGTGGAATTGTTTTATCGCGAGTGAAGCGAGTTGTATATGGTGCAAGTGATCCGAAGGGCGGATGTGCAGGGACATTGATGAATCTTTTAACGGATGAACGATTCAATCATCAATGTGAAGTAGTAACTGGTGTACTTGAGGAAGAATGCGGTACGTTGTTAACAAACTTTTTTAGGGAGCTTCGTAAAAAAAGAAAAGCGATAAAAAAATTGGAGAAAAGCAATGGGAACTAACGTATTTGCATTTTATAAAGAAACAAGTTATACTGATAATGCCTTTAATGAAGGCAACCGAATATTGGTTTTAACTTTGCCGTGCTAAGCGGGGAGGTAGCGGTGCCCTATACTCGCAATCCGCTCTAGCGAGGCCGAATCCCCTCTCGAGGTTATGTTGCTGTAAGGTCTGCCTTAAGTAAGTGGTGTTGACGTTTGGGTCCTGCGCAACGGGACCCCGTGAACCTTGTCAGGTCCGGAAGGAAGCAGCAATAAGCGGGTCTTCTCGTGTGCCGCAGGAGTGCCTGAACCGAGCTAACTGCTTGAGTAACGCTTATGGTACGTAATCGACGGAGGGTGCACGGCAGTTATATATGTATACAAAACTCACCTTAATACAAAGGTGAGTTTTTTGTATAGAAAATAACTTTTGGAATCTATAAACAGAATGGGTTATAATAAATGAGATAATAACCTTTGAGGGAGGCCGTATTTTCGTGTCATACCAAGCGTTATACCGAACATGGAGACCGCAAAAGTTCGAAGATGTAGTCGGTCAAAAGCACGTGACAAAAACGTTGCAAAATGCCCTTCTTCAAGAGAAAGTTTCACATGCTTATTTATTTTCTGGTCCGAGGGGAACAGGAAAAACGACAATTGCAAAAGTATTTGCAAAAGCAATTAACTGTGAACATGCTCCGGTAGCTGAACCTTGTAATGAATGTCCTTCTTGTTTAGGAATTACACAAGGATCCATTTCAGATGTATTAGAAATTGATGCGGCTTCAAATAACGGTGTAGATGAAATTCGAGATATTAGAGATAAAGTAAAATATGCTCCAAGTGCTGTAGAATATAAAGTATACATTATTGATGAAGTTCACATGCTTTCTATGGGTGCATTCAATGCGCTTTTAAAAACCTTAGAAGAGCCGCCAGGACATGTTATCTTTATTTTGGCGACAACAGAACCTCATAAGATCCCGCCTACAATTATTTCGCGTTGTCAGCGTTTTGAATTCCGAAAAATATCAGTGAATGATATTGTTGAGAGATTATCAACAGTCGTGACGAATGAAGGTACGCAAGTGGAAGATGAAGCATTACAAATTGTTGCACGTGCTGCTGAAGGTGGTATGCGTGACGCGCTTAGTCTTATTGATCAGGCTATATCTTATAGTGATGAGATTGTTACGACAGAAGATGTATTGGCGGTAACAGGATCTGTTTCTCAGCAATACTTAGGCAATTTAGTAGAATGCATACGTGAAAATGATGTATCAAGAGCATTACAGATCATAGATGAAATGATGAGTAAAGGGAAGGATCCAGTTCGTTTTATGGAGGATTTCATTTACTATTATCGTGATATGCTTTTATATCAAACTTCACCGCAACTAGAACATATGTTGGAACGAGTAATTGTAGATGATCAATTCCGTAAGTTGAGTGAAGAAATGCAACCGGAAGTGATCTATGAGATTATTCATACCCTTAGTAAGGGACAACAGGAAATGAAGTGGACAAATCATCCGCGTATTTTCTTAGAAGTTGTTATGGTGCAGTTGTGTCAACAGTTTATGATGCAAGCAAACGGTACGGATCGTTTGCAAGCAATTATGAACAGGATGCAGCAATTGGAGAAAGAGTTAGAGCAAGTCAAAAAGAACGGTGTGCCAGCTGGTGTACAACAGGAAGTAAGAGAGACACGTGCAACACCAAAAACCGTACGAACAGGAAGTATGAAGATTCCTATCGGGCGTGTAAATGAAGTATTAAAACAAGCGAAGCGTCAAGATTTAGAACAATTAAAAGCTGTATGGGGTGAGTTGTTAGGAAGACTCAAATCATATAACAAAGTAGCGTTTGCTGTTTTACTAGAAAATAGTGAACCAGTGGCAGCTTCAGATGACACTTACGTTTTAGCATTTCAATATGAGATTCACTGTAAAATGGCGAGCGAAAATCGAGAAGCTATGGATACAGTAGAACAAGCTTTATTTGAATTGCTAAGTAAAAGGTTAAATATGATTGCCATTCCAAAAAGTGAGTGGGGTAAAATCCGTGAAGACTTTTTACAACGTGAAGGTGGAGAGTCTGAAGAAAGCCCGGAGAAAAAGGAAGACCCTCTTATAGAAGAGGCAGTGAAATTAGTAGGACAAGAACTCATTGAAATAAAAGAGTAATAATAATTAGGAGGAATTAATTATGATGCGTGGCGGAATGGGAAATATGAATAACATGATGAAACAAATGCAAAAGATGCAAAAAGACATGGCGAAAGCACAAGAAGAGCTTGGTGAAAAAACAGTTGAAGGTACAGCTGGCGGCGGAATGATTACAGTTATTGCAAATGGTCACAAGCAAATTCTTGAAGTGAAGATTAAAGAAGAAGTTGTAGATCCAGAAGATATCGAAATGTTACAAGACTTAGTGTTAGCTGCAACAAATGATGCACTTAAAAAGGCCGATGAGCTATCAAACTCTACAATGGGTAAATTTACAAAAGGCTTAAACTTACCAGGTGGAATGTTCTAGGGGGATATTGATACATGCATTATCCAGAGCCAATATCAAAACTAATCGATAGTTTTATGAAGTTGCCAGGTATCGGACCGAAAACAGCGGTTCGATTGGCATTTTTCGTATTAGATATGAAAGAAGATGATGTGTTAGGTTTTGCGAAAGCACTTGTAAATGCGAAGCGAGATTTAGCGTATTGTTCTGTATGTGGACATATTACTGATCGTGATCCTTGTTATATTTGTAATGATTCGCATCGAGATCAATCAGTTGTTTGTGTCGTGCAAGAACCGAAAGATGTAATCGCGATGGAAAAAATGAAAGAGTATCAAGGTGTATATCATGTGTTACGTGGTGCGA
>NZ_JBBOWI010000001.1:32500-82500 GCF_038006965.1 Bacillus sp. FSL K6-1338
CGGCGGCCGTAACTATAACGGTCCTAAGGTAGCGAAATTCCTTGTCGGGTAAGTTCCGACCCGCACGAAAGGTGTAACGATTTGGGCACTGTCTCAACCAGAGACTCGGTGAAATTATAGTACCTGTGAAGATGCAGGTTACCCGCGACAGGACGGAAAGACCCCGTGGAGCTTTACTGTAGCCTGATATTGAATTTTGGTACAGTTTGTACAGGATAGGCGGGAGCCATTGAAACCGGAGCGCTAGCTTCGGTGGAGGCGCTGGTGGGATACCGCCCTGACTGTATTGAAATTCTAACCTACGGGTCTTATCGACCCGGGAGACAGTGTCAGGTGGGCAGTTTGACTGGGGCGGTCGCCTCCTAAAGTGTAACGGAGGCGCCCAAAGGTTCCCTCAGAATGGTTGGAAATCATTCGTAGAGTGCAAAGGCATAAGGGAGCTTGACTGCGAGACCTACAAGTCGAGCAGGGACGAAAGTCGGGCTTAGTGATCCGGTGGTTCCGCATGGAAGGGCCATCGCTCAACGGATAAAAGCTACCCCGGGGATAACAGGCTTATCTCCCCCAAGAGTCCACATCGACGGGGAGGTTTGGCACCTCGATGTCGGCTCATCGCATCCTGGGGCTGTAGTCGGTCCCAAGGGTTGGGCTGTTCGCCCATTAAAGCGGTACGCGAGCTGGGTTCAGAACGTCGTGAGACAGTTCGGTCCCTATCCGTCGTGGGCGTAGGAAATTTGAGAGGAGCTGTCCTTAGTACGAGAGGACCGGGATGGACGCACCGCTGGTGTACCAGTTGTTCTGCCAAGGGCATAGCTGGGTAGCTATGTGCGGAAGGGATAAGTGCTGAAAGCATCTAAGCATGAAGCCCCCCTCAAGATGAGATTTCCCATAGCGTAAGCTAGTAAGATCCCTGAAAGATGATCAGGTTGATAGGTTCGAGGTGGAAGCATGGTGACATGTGGAGCTGACGAATACTAATAGATCGAGGACTTAACCATATAATATGTAGCAAATGTTATCTAGTTTTGAAGGAATATGCCTTCAATAGTTTGGTGATGATGGCAGAGAGGTCACACCCGTTCCCATACCGAACACGGAAGTTAAGCTCTCTAGCGCCGATGGTAGTTGGGACCTTGTCCCTGTGAGAGTAGGACGTCGCCAAGCAACTAAAACACGAGTCATTTGACTCGTGTTTTTTTGTATTGTTAAAAAGAATGGGAAAGAAGTAATGGTAATACAAACACGTTGCCCAAGAGTTAATCATATTATATAAGAGATGGGTGTATATTTTTCTGGAAATTGTTAAGGATTAGAAGTATAAAATAGGTTCACTTAAATAGGGAGGGAAGGTTATGAAATTACAAAGTGAAGTTTGTATTGTTTGTGAGACAAAAAGAAAAGAAGGTATATATGTTTATAATAATTTAATATGTTATGAATGTGAAAAGGATATGGTGAACACAGAGACAGATGATCCAAAATATATACATTATTTAAAGCAACTTCGAAAATTAGAAGTATCATATTTTTAAATAGGCATATGCCTATTATTTTTTTTGTTCTGTATAATAGATGGAGAATGAATTATAAGGAAGAGATGTAGATGAATCAAAATCATATGCCTTTATATGAGGCGTTAATAGAGTTTAAAGAAAGAGGGTCGTTATCTTTTCATGTTCCAGGTCATAAGAATGGTTTAAACTTCCCTCAGAAGGCAATAAGAGAGTTTAAAGATATTCTATCTATTGATGTAACTGAGTTAGCAGGACTGGATGATTTGCATAGTCCGTTTGAATGTATAGATGAGGCACAACAATTATTGACTGAAGTGTATGATACAAAGAGAAGTTATTTTTTAATTAATGGTTCAACAGTCGGGAACTTAGCAATGATTTTGTCTTGTTGCAGGGAACATGATATTGTTCTTGTACAAAGAAATTGTCATAAATCAATTATTAATGGTTTAAAACTAGCGGGAGCAAATCCCATTTTTTTAGATCCATGGATTGATGAAGCTTATAACGTACCAGTGGGAGTTCGTAATGAAATTATTAAGAAAGCAATTGGAAAATATCCAAATGCGAAAGCACTCATTTTAACGCATCCTAATTATTATGGTATGGGGATGGATTTAGAGGCAAGCATCGCTTTTGCACATGCACATAAAATCCCTGTTTTGGTAGATGAGGCACATGGGGCACATCTTTGTTTGGGAGAACCATTCCCAAAATCAGCGTTAACATATGGTGCAGATATTGTAGTTCATTCTGCACATAAAACATTACCCGCAATGACAATGGGTTCCTATTTACATATAAATGGTCACTTAGTAGACGAAGAGAAGGTTACTACTTATTTAAGTATGCTACAATCGAGTAGTCCATCGTATCCAATTATGGCTTCCTTGGATATAGCACGCTTTACAATGGCGCGTATAAAAGAAGAAGGACATGGTGAAATTGTTGAGTTTTTACGGAGATTTAAGGAACAGTTACGTTCTATTCCACAAATCGCCATTTTAGAATATCCGTTGCAAGACGAGCTAAAGGTTACCGTACAAACTCGTTGTCAGTTATCAGGGTACGAATTACAGTCCGTATTTGAAAATGTCGGTATATATACAGAGATGGCTGATCCGTACAATGTCCTATTTATTTTACCCCTGCAAGTAAATGAGGAGTATATGAAGGTTATAGAGATGATCCGAGTAGCATTGCAACATTATGACGTGAAAGACAAGAGGGAATCTATTCGTTATACTTATAAAGGTGAATTCTCTCCTTTGCCGTATACGTATAAACAACTAGAAGGATATGGAACAAAGATAGTATCTATAGAAGAGGCTGTTGGAATGATAGCGGCGGAAATGGTAATTCCGTATCCACCTGGAATTCCATTGGTTATGTATGGAGAGAGAATTACTTCAGAGCATAAAGAGCAAATTATGTATTTAGAGAGAGCAGGAGCTCGTTTTCAAGGTAATACGAAATATATGAAAGTGTATGATATAGAAAGTAGGTTTTAGGATGAAGGGATTATTTGTAACAATTGAGGGTCCAGAAGGTTCAGGTAAAACAACGTTAATTAAAAGCTTATTACCATATTTTGAACAAAAAGCACAAAAGGTAATGGCGACAAGGGAACCAGGTGGTATTGCAATTTCTGAGGACATTAGGACGATTTTACATAAACAAGAATATACGATGATGGAAGCACGTACAGAAGCGCTTCTTTATGCTGCTGCGCGCAGACAGCATTTAGTAGAAAAAGTTATGCCAGCACTTAATGAGAACTATCTCGTGCTATGTGATCGTTTTATAGATAGTTCTTTAGCATATCAAGGCTATGCAAGAGGGTTGGGTATGGATAAGGTATTTGAAATAAATCGTTTCGCAACAGAGGACTGTATGCCTAGTTTAACAATTTATCTAGACATTGAGCCTGAGGTTGGTTTGGCTCGAATTGAAAAAGATGCAGGACGTGAAGTAAATCGACTAGATATGGAAGATATCTCTTTCCATAAACGTGTGCGCGAAGGGTATTTACAAGTTGTAGAACGTTTCTCGGATCGTATTGTATTGGTAAATGCTGAACAGCCGATGGAAAAACTTATAGAAGAAGTTGTTCAGATTATAGAAGATAAATTGTTATAATAGAAGGAAAGAATGAAATAAGTGAGGTATGCATTATGATGAAGACGTGGGAGCAGCTTTCTGCTATACAACCCATCGGTGTAAAAATGTTGATGAATAGCATTGCAAAAGAGCGTATATCCCACGCTTACTTGTTAGAGGGAGGGAAAGGTACGGGAAAGTTTGCGACAGCAATTCAAATGGCAAAGAGTTTCCTCTGTTCTCAGCGGAATGGAGTAGAGCCCTGCCATGTATGCACAAATTGTAAGCGAATTGATTCAGGTAACCACCCTAACTTACATATTGTAAAACCAGACGGATTATCTATTAAGAAGCAGCAAATTCATGATTTACAAGAAGAGTTTTCAAAAACAGGATTAGAGGCAAATAAAAAATTATATATTATTGAGCACGCAGATCGTATGACAGCAAATGCGGCAAATACACTTTTGAAATTTTTAGAAGAACCAAGTAGTGATACAACCGCTATTTTACTTACTGAACAAAGTCATCAAATTTTAAATACGATTTTATCTCGCTGCCAAGTTGTTACGTTTAGACCGTTACCTACGGAATCTTTAATTAGAAGATTACAGGAAGAAGGTATTACAGCATCTTTATCGACACTTGCTGCTCAACTCACAAATAGTTTTGATGAAGCTTTAGCTTTATGTAGTGATGAATGGTTTGCACAAGCACGAGCTTTAGTGATAAAATTATGTGAAGCGCTCGAAAAAGATAAAACCTCTATTTTTTTTGTACAAGAAAAATGGGGAAAACACTTTGGAGAGAAAGAACAATTACAACAAGGTTTAGATATGTTACTCCTTATTTATAAGGATTTACTATATGTTCAACTTGGAGAAGAAGATCGTCTTGTTTTTCATGAGCAGAAAGAGATGTTTGAATCGTTTTCCTATGCTCAGAAGCGCATTGTATCAGCTCTCTTTAATATATTAGAGGCAAAAAATAGAATCAACGCTAATGTAAATGCGCAGCTTGTGTTCGAACAGTTAGTGTTGCGGTTGCAGGAGGGATGACCGTTTTGTATGATGTAGTAGGTGTTCGCTTTAAGAAGGCCGGAAAGGTATATTACTTTGATCCAAATCAGTTCGATATCTCTGAAAATGAGTTTGTCATTGTAGAAACGGTAAGAGGTATTGAATACGGAAAAGTAGTTATTACCAAAAAGCAAGTTGATGAAAACGACGTTGTATTACCGCTAAAAAAGGTTATTCGTATTGCAAATGAAAATGATCGTACCATTGTTGAAGAGAACAAACATGCTGCAAAAGAAGCATATCAAGTCTGTCAACAAAAGGTAGTAGAGCATAATCTTGATATGAAACTTGTAGATGTAGAGTATACATTCGATCGTAATAAGATTATTTTCTATTTTACTGCGGATGGTCGGATCGATTTCCGCGAACTAGTGAAGGACTTAGCGGCAATTTTTAGAACAAGAATTGAACTAAGACAAATTGGTGTTCGTGATGAAGCGAAGATGCTAGGTGGTATTGGTCCATGTGGTCGTATGCTTTGTTGTTCTACTTTTTTAGGAGATTTTGAACCTGTATCCATCAAAATGGCAAAGGATCAAAATTTATCATTAAATCCTGCAAAAATCTCTGGTTTATGTGGTCGCTTAATGTGTTGCTTAAAATATGAGAATGATGAATATGAGGCAGCAAAGGAACAACTTCCTGATTTAGATCAACGTATACAAACCCCGCATGGTACTGGCCGTGTTATCGGATTAAATATTTTAGAAAGATTAATTCAAGTGGAACTAGTAGACAAGGAACGGATAGTAGAATATACGTTAGATGAGTTAGTGAATAAAGGGGTCGTTTCGAGTCAAACCACAGATTAATGAGGTGGGTGCTTGTGGAGAAAAAAGATATTTTTGAATCGGTTTCTAGTATGGAAGAGCAAATTGGACATTTATACAAACAGTTGGGAGAGTTAAAACAGCATCTTGCAGAGTTGTTGGAAGAAAACCAGCATATAAAAATGGAAAATAACAATTTGCGACACCGTTTTGAAGAAGTGCAGAATAAAGAAAAACAAAAAACTCAAAAGCGTAAAGAAGTGAAGCCGAAGACAGATATTGGTGAAGGCTATGACAATCTAGCGAGACTGTATCAAGAAGGTTTTCATATTTGCAATCTACATTATGGAAGTGTACGTAAAGAGGGAGATTGTTTGTTCTGTCTGTCATTCTTAAATAAAAAGTGAAATTACCTTTCCAATTATAATTGGAAAGGTAATTTTTTATACATGAAATAGGGTAGGTTAAGGGTAAGAAAAGGAGCAGTATATGAATTTATATGAAGATGAACGTTTAGATTACTTATTAGCGCAAGACATGAAGATTATACAAAGCCCATCAGTATTTAATTTTTCTTTAGATGCTGTTTTACTGGCAGATTTTGCATGGGTACCAATTCAAAAGGGGAATTTACTTGATTTGTGTACAGGTAACGCAGTTGTCCCCCTTCTATTAAGTACAAGAACAAAAGGAAAGATTACTGGTGTGGAAATTCAAGAACGCTTATATGATATGGGAGTAAGAAGTGTTCAATATAATGGGCTGGAAGAAAGAATTCACCTCATACATGGAGATTTGAAAGATATGCCAGAGAAACTCGGACGTCATCAATATGATGTTGTTACATGTAATCCACCATATTTTCAAACACCTCAAACTTCAGAGAAAAATATGAATGAACATTTAGCGATAGCTCGTCATGAAATTATGTGTACATTAGAAGATGTTGTATCTGCAAGTAGTCAGTTAGTAAAACAAGGTGGGAAAGTGGCGTTTGTACATCGTCCAGGGCGATTACTCGACATTGTCACATTAATGCGTAAATATAAAATTGAACCAAAGCGTGTGCGATTTGTTTATCCTAAGGTTGGAAAAGAAGCAAATACATTGTTAATTGAAGGAATTAAGGATGGAAATACAGATTTAAAAATTTTACCACCTCTCGTTGTATATGAGAACAATAACGAATATACAAAGGAGATACGTTCAATTTTATATGGAGAAGAATAAGCATTTTTTTTATGTGGTAGAGTGCTCTGATGGAAGTTATTATGCTGGATATACAAACCATATAGAAAAACGAATACAGACTCATAATAGCGGCAAAGGAGCTAAGTATACACGCGTCAGGCTTCCTGTCGTTTTAAAATATGTAGAGACCCATGATGATAAACGTACAGCTATGCAAGCGGAGTATTACTTTAAGCAATTAACGAGAAAACAAAAAGAGGCATATATGCAAAAAGGAGAACGCTATGTGGCAACAAAAAAGCTTTCAACAAAATGAAAAGGGAGTTTTATATTTAGTACCAACTCCTATTGGAAATTTAGAAGATATGACATTTCGTGCAATCCGAATTTTAAAAGAAGTTGATTTAATTGCTGCTGAAGATACGAGACAAACGAAAAAACTTTGTAATTATTTTGAAATTGAAACACCTGTCACGAGTTATCATGAGCACAATAAAGAAGTAAGTGGGAAGAAAATATTAGAGAAATTAGAGGATGGAAAGAATGTAGCACTTGTTAGTGACGCTGGTATGCCGTGTATTTCTGATCCAGGTTACGATATTGTTGTTGAGGCAGTAGCTGAGCAATATCATGTAATTCCGCTTCCTGGAGCAAATGCAGCCCTTACAGCATTAATTGCATCTGGTCTTGAAACAAAGCAGTTTTATTTCTATGGTTTCTTGCAGAGAAATAAAAAGGAACGAAAGATGGAGTTAGAAAAGCTTCGTTATGTACAAACTACAATGATGTTTTATGAAGCGCCTCATCGTTTAGATGATACTTTAATTTCGATGCAGGAAGTGTTGGGAAATAGAGAGATTGTATTATGTCGGGAGTTAACGAAAAAATTTGAGGAATTTATTCGAGGAACAGTCGAAGAAGCAATTGAGTGGACGAAGCAAAATGAGGTACGTGGTGAGTTTTGTATTTTAGTAGCTGGTTCGACAGAAGAACCTGCTCCAGAAGAACAATGGTGGGAATCTCTTTCAGTATATGATCATATTGAACACTATATAAATGAAAAAGGTATGAATTCAAAAGAAGCGATTAAAACAGTCGCTAAAGATCGAGATTTGTCGAAAAGAGATGTATATCAAATCTATCATGTCGATAAAAAATAAGCTTCTCATAATTGAGAAGCTTATTTTGCTGTTTCGATATAATCTTGAAGTTCGTTTAAGATTTGCTCAGCGCCTTCTTTGCTTAAGATGATTTTACCTTCAGCTAAAGAAAGGTTACCGTCAGATACTTCACCAGTTACTTGGCAAGTCATGTTTGGTTTATATTTTTTTAAGATGATTTTCTCGTCATCAACATAGATTTCAAGAGCATCCTTTTCTGCAATACCTAAAGTACGGCGTAATTCGATTGGAATTACTACACGACCTAATTCATCAACTTTACGAACAATACCAGTAGATTTCATAATTTTTTTCCTCCTAAATAAATAGTTTATAAGTTTCGAGTCTATTTTTAGATTCGTCATTTTTCGACAAAATACCCTATGGACATATGATACCAATCATTTACATTTCCGTCAATTCTTAAATTCTATATTTTTTAAAAAGATTTATAGATTTCTTATTTCTTATATATAATAGATTGAGAGGAAATTCCACAATTATTTACATTGTTTTCTGAAAAATTAACAAATTTTAAGTGGAGATTGTATATTTTTTTGGAATATGAGCAATAGATGATAAAGATATCGAGCATTAAGAACCCAAATTCAAAATTAGGTTGGGGTAAAGAAGATAAGTGAGATTCGGGCTGCTCGTAAAAGCCCGATTGATGTGGGCTAATAATCAGTGGGGATGAACAAAAACCCCGCTGATTAAAGTTTCACTTTATATATGAGTTTTTGATATACTGTTTATAAATACATATGAGGTTATTCGGGAGGTCCAAAACAATGACAGAGGAAAATAAGTCCTTTTATATTACTACCCCAATTTATTATCCAAGTGGAAAATTACACATTGGACATGCTTATACGACAGTAGCAGGAGATGCAATGGCACGATATAAGCGTATGCAAGGATACAATGTTCATTATTTAACAGGGACTGATGAGCATGGACAGAAAATCCAAAAAAAAGCAGAAGAATTAAATATTACACCACAAGCATATGTGGATAATATTGTTGCAGGAATTAAAGAACTTTGGGAGAAGATGGATATCTCTTATGATGATTTTATTCGTACAACTGAAGATCGTCATAAAGATGTTGTTGAAAAAATCTTTAAGCAACTAGTAGATCAAGGTGATATTTATCTTGATGAATATGAAGGTTGGTATTCTGTACAAGATGAGACATTCTATACGGAGCATCAATTAGTAGATCCAATTATGGAAGGTGACAAAGTAGTTGGAGGAAAAAGTCCAGATAGTGGTCATGATGTAGAACTTGTTCGTGAAGAATCATATTTCTTTAGAATGGGTAAATATGTCGACAGACTATTAAAATTCTATGAAGATAATCCACATTTCATTCAGCCAGAGTCTCGTAAGAATGAAATGATTAATAACTTCATTAAACCAGGCTTAGAAGATTTAGCAGTTTCTCGTACTTCATTTGACTGGGGAGTTCGTGTTCCAGGTAATCCGAAACACGTTATTTACGTATGGGTTGACGCATTATCTAACTACATTACAGCATTAGGTTATGGAACAGAAAATGAAGAGATGTATAAGAAATTCTGGCCGGCAGATGTGCATTTAGTTGGAAAAGAAATCGTTCGTTTCCATACAATTTATTGGCCAATCATTTTAATGGCATTAGATTTACCTCTTCCTAAAAAAGTCTTTGCTCATGGCTGGATTTTAATGAAGGATGGAAAGATGAGTAAGTCAAAAGGAAACGTAGTAGATCCAGTTACATTGATCGATCGTTACGGATTAGATGCATTACGTTATTACTTACTTCGTGAAGTTCCATTCGGATCTGACGGTGTATTCACACCAGAAGGATTTGTGGAGCGTATTAATTTCGATCTAGCAAATGACTTAGGTAACTTATTAAATCGTACAGTAGCTATGATTGATAAGTACTTTAACGGAGAAATCCCTGCATTTAAAGCGAATGTAACGGAATTTGATGAAACGTTAGTAACGTTTGCAAAAGATACATTGAAAAAAGTAGAAGAGGCAATGGAGAATATGGAGTTCTCTGTAGCGTTAGGATCTATTTGGCAATTGGTTAGTCGTACGAACAAATATATTGATGAAACACAACCATGGGTATTAGCGAAAGATGAGAATGATCGTGAAAAGTTAGCTTCTGTAATGGCTCATTTAGCAGAAGTACTTCGTCAAACAGGTATTATGCTTATGCCATTCTTAACAGTAGCACCAAGCAAGATGTTCGCTCAGCTTGGCCTTACTGATGAGGCTCATAAATCTTGGGAAAGTCTATCTACAATTGGCTGTATTCCAGCTGGAACAAAAGTAGAAAAAGGAAACCCAATTTTCCCTCGCTTAGAAATGGAAGTGGAAGTAGAGTACATTAAGGAACAAATGAAAAGCTCTGCTCCTAAAGTAGAAGAGAAAAAAGAAGAAGAACCGAAGGCAGAAGAAATTACAATTGATGATTTCTTTAAAGTAGAATTACGCGTAGCTGAAGTACTATCTGCTGAACCTGTGAAAAAAGCAGACAAGTTGTTAAAAATTCAACTAGACTTAGGCACAGAAAAGCGTCAAGTTGTTTCTGGAATTGCGAAATTCTATTCGCCAGAGGACCTAAAAGGTAAAAAGGTTATTTGTGTAACAAACTTAAAACCTGTAAAATTACGCGGTGAATTATCGCAAGGTATGATTTTAGCGGGTGAAGAGAATGGCGTATTGTCATTAGCATCAATTGATCAAAATCTACCAAATGGTACAAAAATCAAGTAATTAAGACAAGAAAAGAGATGTTTCACGTGTAACATGTGTGAAGCGTCTTTTTTCTTTTTACACTCTCTATTTTTGCATTAAGATTGTAGTATTGTTATCGTTAAGTTATTAAAGAACTTATTTTTGTAGAATAAACTTGATTTCAATATAAAAGGAGTTATGTATTATGTTGTTTGATACACATTCACATTTGAATGCAGAGCAATTCGAAGAAGATTTGCAAGAAGTTATTGCCCGAATGAAAGAAGCGGGAGTTACTTATACAGTTGTTGTTGGTTTTGATGAAGTAACGATAAAAAAGGCGATGGAATTAGCTGAAGCCTATGATTTTATTTACGCTGCGGTTGGATGGCATCCAGTTGATGCAATTGACATGACAGAAGAACATTTAGCTTGGTTAGAAGAACTTGCTTCTCATCCTAAAGTCGTTGCACTTGGAGAAATGGGTTTAGATTATCACTGGGATAAGTCTCCAAAAGAAATACAGAAAGAAGTATTCCGTAAACAAATTACATTAGCTAAAAAAGTGAAATTGCCGATTATTATACATAACCGCGATGCAACTCAAGATATTGTTGATATTCTAGAAGAAGAGAATGCAGCTGAAGTAGGAGGCATTATGCATTGCTTTAGCGGCAGCGTAGAAGTAGCAGAGCGATGTGTTGATATGAACTTTTTAATTTCGTTAGGCGGACCAGTTACATTTAAAAATGCTAAGAAGCCGAAAGAGGTTGCTACGGAGATTCCATTAGAGAAATTGTTAATAGAGACGGATTGTCCGTATCTAACGCCGCATCCATTTCGAGGGAAACGAAATGAACCGAGTTATGTAAAACTCGTAGCAGAAGAAATTGCGAATTTAAAAGGAATTTCTTATGAGGAAGTAGCAGAAATGACAACCAAAAATGCAAAATTTTTATTTGGTGTTGAATAAAAAAGAATGGGGAAACCTGTTCTTTTTTATTTTGAAAAAACACTAGTAGAAGTGATGAAGAAAATAAATGTGAATGATGAAGTGTTACAATAAGGACAGAGAACAAAGATTTTTCTATTCTATTTTTTAAAATATAAGAATGGGGAAAATAATAATGGAAAAGTCGTCATTTTTTTGTTTTACTAAGTAGAGACGAAACGAGTGTGGAGGCAAGCATGAAAATAAAAGAGATTATCGTTGTAGAAGGTAAAGATGATACAGTTGCGATTAAGCGTGCTGTTGATGCGGATACAATTGAAACGAACGGTTCAGCAATCGGTGATCATGTTATTGAGCAAGTTAAATTAGCGCAACAAAAAAGGGGCGTTATTATTTTCACAGATCCGGATTATCCTGGAGAGCGTATTCGAAAAATTATTTCTGACAAGGTTCCCGGCTGTAAGCATGCCTTTTTACCGAAGGAAGAAGCGCTTGCTAAAAGGAAAAAGGGAGTTGGGATCGAACATGCTTCTAATGAGTCGATCCGCCGTGCTCTAGAGAATATACATGAAGAAATGGAAGTTTATACAAGTGAAATTAGTTGGAGTGATTTAGTCGATGCAGGCTTAGTGGGCGGAGAAATGGCAAAGAGCCGCAGAGAAAGAATGGGTAAGCTATTAAAGATTGGTTATACAAATGCAAAACAGTTACATAAACGATTACAGATGTTTCAAGTTTCAAAGGAATCATTTGGAGAAGCTTATAAGCAAGTAATACAGGAGGAAAAAAAATGAAGGATATCGCAACGCCAAATCGTACAAAAGACATTGTTGAAAAGTATGGATTTTCATTCAAAAAAAGTTTAGGACAAAACTTTTTAATTGATACAAATGTATTAAATCGTATTGTCGATCATGCTGAAATTGGTTCAGAAAGTGGTGCAATTGAAATTGGACCAGGTATCGGTGCATTAACAGAGCAATTAGCGAAGCGTGCTAAAAAAGTAGTGGCTTTTGAAATTGATCAAAGACTATTACCAATTTTAGATGAGACGTTAGCACCATATGGTAACGTTACAGTTATTAATAAAGACGTACTAAAAGCGGATGTACATGAAGTATTTAATGAGCAATTTGAAGAAGGGCAAGATGTAATGGTAGTAGCTAACTTGCCATACTATATTACAACGCCAATTTTATTTAAATTGCTTGAAGAAAAGTTACCAGTTCGTGGATTTGTTGTTATGATGCAAAAAGAAGTTGGAGATCGTTTAGCTGCTAAACCTGGAACGAAAGAGTATGGTTCTTTATCGATTGCCATTCAGTATTATACAGAAGTTGAAACAGTTATGACTGTACCGCGTACAGTGTTTGTACCACAGCCAAATGTTGATTCTGCAATTATTCGCCTTCTAAAGCGTCCGAAACCGGTTGTAGAGGTGACAGATGAAACATTCTTCTTTGAAGTAGTACGAGCAAGTTTCGCACAGCGCCGTAAAACTTTAATGAATAATTTATCAAATAATTTAAATGGTTTCCCGAAAGATAAGGAATTATTGGATCGAATTTTAACAGAAGTAGGAATTGATCCAAAGCGAAGAGGCGAAACGCTATCTATTGAAGAGTTTGCAACATTAAGTAATGCATTGGTTCTTCATAAATTATCATAAGAATATGAAAGGGACAGTTCAACTTGAACTGTCCCTTTTGTCACCTTTCTCCCTCTAAATTCATATTTTAAAAACAGGTAAGATGGCCTAATGAGTTTGGAGGTAGGAGAATGGCTTTACATGTTGGAGAATTAGTGGAACGATATTCTCATAAGAGGGATATTCTTTTTCGTATTATAGAAATAAAAGGCGAGATAGCTATATTGTTTGGAGAGGAAATTAGACTGGTGGCGGATGCGCCACTTGAAGATTTAATTAGTATAGATCAACGAGAACATAAAAAAAGGGTGAAGCGTGAGAAAGAAACAATGGAGCGCACGTATCGTTTGTTTCAACAAGATTATGTGTTAATGAAACAAAGGCATGAACATACTTCAACTGGTGGATACACAAGTGAGGTGAATTATTTTCAAATGCCGGGACGTGTATTGCATATAGATGGAGACCCTTTATATTTGCGCAAGTGCTTAGACTTATATAACAAAATTGGCGTTCCTGTACAAGGTATTCATTGTAAAGAAACGGAGATGCATGAAAAAGTAGTAGACTTAATAGATCACTTTCGCCCAGACATTCTCGTTATTACGGGGCATGATGCATATACAAAATCGAAAGGAGTGAAGGGAGATTTAGCGGCATATAGGCATTCAAGGCATTTTGTACAGGCTGTTCGAGAAGTGCGAAAAAAATATCCATCATTGGATCAACTTGTTATTTTTGCTGGGGCATGTCAATCGCACTTTGAGGCACTAATTCGTGCAGGGGCCAATTTCGCTAGTTCACCATCTAGAATTAATATTCATGCACTAGATCCCGTATATGTAGTTGGTAAAATTAGTTTTACTTCATTTATGGAGAGAGTCAATGTATGGGATGTCGTACGTAATACAATTACTGGTGAAAAGGGACTAGGTGGAATTGAAACGAGAGGGATTTTACGAACGGGATTACCTTTTCAACATTACGAAGAGTAAGCAGGGTACATATGTATCTTGCTTTTTTGTATGGAAGGATTTAAATGAATTTGGATAAAAAGAGGCAAGAACGTACAGACTACGTAATGATACTTTTACAATATAGTATTTCTTCTATCTATTCAAACGCAAGATGATATTAGCTGTGAATCGCGGTTAATAATTAGGATAGATATATAGTGCTTTAAGTGTTCAATCTAAATTACAGCGAGGTGTAGCGAAGTATATGTCAAAACGTTTAGATGAAATTAAAAGCGAATTAGATCACCATCTTGGACAGCGACTTATGTTAAAAGCAAATAGTGGAAGAAGAAAAACTGTGGAGCAATCAGGTGTACTAGCAGAAACATACCGTTCTGTTTTTGTTGTACAATTGGATCAACAAGAAGATGCGTTGCAACGTGTATCTTATAGTTATGCAGATGTTTTAACAGAGACAGTAGAGTTAACATTTTATGGAGACCCTCATAATGAGGTCATTTTATAATCCATATATCATTACATATATTCCCATAAATGAAAAGCTATATTATTTTGCATACTAACTATACCGTAGCAAAATAAGGAGGGACTCTGCATTGAGTAGACGAAGAGGTGTCATGTCAAACCAATTTAAAGAAGAGCTAGCAAAAGAGCTTGGCTTTTATGATGTTGTTCAGAAAGAAGGATGGGGCGGAATTCGTGCGAAAGATGCTGGTAACATGGTGAAACGTGCTATAGAAATTGCAGAACAGCAATTAATGAAACGAAACCAGTAGTTGTAAGATACTTTCTATGCTACGGTAGCCGAGGAGACATTCCTCGGCTTTTTGTACTCTAAAAGGTGCCATCATTTTACATAAGTAGTTTCATTCTGAATGCTTTTCGTTATAATTAGGGAAGTGTCATCGTCTTACTATAAATTTATGGTAAAATAAACGATAAAAGATTGAGTACATAGAGTGGGTGAATAGATTGAAGCTACTAGTGAAAGCACCAGCAAAGATTAATCTGTCGTTAGATGTACTGGGAAAAAGACAAGACGGATATCATGAAGTGAAAATGATTATGACAACCATTGATTTAGCAGATCGTCTAGAACTAACGGAATTAGCAGAAGACCGTATTGAAATTTTATCCCATAATCGGTATGTCCCAGACGACCAACGAAATTTAGCTTATCAGGCAGCGAAATTATTAAAAGAGAAGTTTAATGTAAAAAAAGGTGTATCTATTACTATTGAAAAAACGATTCCAGTAGCAGCTGGATTAGCAGGTGGAAGTAGTGATGCAGCAGCGACATTACGTGGTCTTAATAAATTATGGAATTTAGGGCTTACAATTGATGAGTTAGCAGAGCTTGGCGCAGAAATTGGATCAGATGTATCGTTCTGTGTATACGGCGGCACAGCAATTGCCACTGGAAGAGGAGAGAAAATTGAGCATATAAAGACTCCGCCTTCTTGTTG
Source organism: Bacillus sp. FSL K6-1338 (assembly GCF_038006965.1). Taxonomy (NCBI): domain Bacteria; kingdom Bacillati; phylum Bacillota; class Bacilli; order Caryophanales; family Bacillaceae; genus Bacillus; species Bacillus sp. FSL K6-1338. The sequence continues at coordinate 48,093 of NZ_JBBOWI010000001.1, forward strand.
GGTTATTTTAGCGAAACCACATATAGGTGTATCTACTGCTGATGTGTATGGAAATTTAAAGTTAAATCGAGTTATACATCCAAATGTAGATAAAATGGTTGATGTCATAAATTCTGGAGATTATAAAGGGATTTGTGATACTGTTGGTAACGTTTTAGAAGATGTAACATTTGGAATGCATCCTGAAGTTGCACGTATTAAATCACAGATGAAGCGATTCGGAGCGGATGCTGTATTGATGAGTGGAAGTGGTCCAACTGTATTTGGACTTGTACACCATGATTCTCGAATGCATCGCATTTATAACGGGTTAAAAGGATTTTGTGAACAGGTCTATGCGGTACGTTTATTAGGAGAGCGAGAAACGCTTGAATAAAGACGTATAATACGTTATGATTTGTTTAGAATATTCGTGATTTGAGGTGAGAGTATGAAAATTAGAAGAAGTACAAGATTAGTCGATATGACTTATTACTTGCTACAAAACCCTCGTCAGCTAGTATCTCTCACTTTTTTTGCTGAAAGGTATCAATCGGCTAAGTCTTCCATTAGTGAAGATTTAGTTATTATTAAGCAAACGTTTGAACAACAAGGGGTCGGCACATTGCAAACGATACCAGGAGCAGCAGGAGGAGTGAAATATATACCGTATATAAGTGAAGAAGAGGCAGATCTAATTATTGATGAGCTTTGTGGCTTATTTGAAAATCCAGATCGTATTTTGCCTGGCGGTTACTTATACATGACAGATTTATTGAGTAATCCTCGCCATATTAATGGCGCAGGTCGTTTGTTTGCTTCTGTTTTTGCTAGGCAATCAATTGATGCGGTTATGACGGTGGCAACGAAAGGGATTCCACTTGCTTATGCAGTGGCAAATTACTTAGATGTACCAGTTGTAATTGCAAGGAAAGATAATAAGGTAACAGAAGGTCCGACTGTTAGTATTAACTATGTGTCGGGTTCTTCTAAACGAATTCAAACAATGACATTAGCAAAACGCAGCCTTCCAGAAGGATCGAATGTTTTAATTATTGATGACTTCATGAAAGCTGGTGGAACGATTCAAGGTATGATGAGTATGTTAGAAGAGTTCAAGGCTAATGTTGTTGGTATTGGTGTATTAGTAGAATCCACAGATATTGAAGAACGACTAATTAATAATTTTGTATCATTAATTCGTCTATCGGAAGTTGATGTGAAAGAAAAAACGATTCAAGTGGAAAAAGGGAATTATTCTCTTGCACCATTTGATGAAGGGCTTGTAGAGGCTGAATAAAAGGTAGAGCAGATAGCTCTATCTTTTTTTATTTTATTTATAGATTATAAAATAGATGGACAAACTGCCTTTCGTACACTATTTTTAAAGAGTAAAATAAATAATAAAAGGGTGAAAAGTATGAAAGTTGTTCAAACAAGCAAGGCACCACAAGCGATTGGACCTTACTCACAAGGGATTATTGTAAATAATATGTTTTATAGCTCAGGACAAATTCCATTAACGGAAAATGGGGAGCTTGTAACAGGAGATGTAACAGTACAAACAGAACAAGTATTTCAAAATTTACAAGCGGTATTAGAGGAAGCAGGTGCTTCATTTGATACAGTCGTAAAAACAACAGTATTTTTAAAGGACATGGATGATTTTAATGCAGTGAATGAAGTATATAGCTCTTATTTCTCTACTCATAAACCAGCTCGATCTTGTGTGCAAGTAGCAAAATTACCGAAAGATGTTTCCGTTGAAATTGAAGTAATCGCCCTAGTTAAGTAACCTTTTGTAAGCGATAACCTCCACTAATCTCTATATTCAACTACATTAAAAATTTTTATCTTAAAAATTTTTAAAAAATTAAAGGGAAAATAGAAAATTTGTGGAATTTATACAAATATATCGCTTATTTAGAAAAGGGTGGTGAACACAAGATGGAAGTGACTGACGTAAGATTACGCCGCGTAAACACAGAAGGCCGCATGAGAGCAATTGCCTCTATTACTTTGGACCATGAATTTGTTGTTCATGATATTCGTGTAATTGATGGTAATAATGGATTATTTGTAGCAATGCCAAGTAAACGTACTCCAGATGGAGAGTTCCGTGACATTGCACATCCGATTAATTCTGGTACACGCTCTAAAATTCAAGATGCGGTTTTAACAGAGTATCATCGTTTAGGCGAGTTAGAAGAGGTTGAGTTTGAAGAAGCAGGTGCTTCGTAAAATTCGAATGAAAAGGGCTTTGACGAAAAGCCTTATAATTTTGTAGCAAACTCCTGTAAGCATTTACAGGAGTTTGTTTTTTTTACTTTATATTTGTAAATTTCATAATTCATTAATATAAAAAGAAGAAACTACTAATTTTTTCAAAATCATTTTAAATAGTATAGCTTATTTCTTAAAAAAGATACTAAAGAGTAAAACATCTTATAAGAATTATGGTAAAATTTAATAGTTAAAATGTGTTTCTTGAAATATATGATGATTTAGGATAATATCTTTAATGGATAAATAGGTTGCGATGGAGGGTCTATATGTCAAACAGATTTGCAGTGATTCTAGCTGCAGGTAAAGGCACACGTATGAAGTCTAAGCTATACAAAGTGCTGCATCCTGTATGTGGAAAACCCATGGTACAACACGTAGTCGATCAAGTATCTCAATTAGGATTGCAGAAACTTGTAACGGTTGTTGGACATGGTGCTGAAATGGTACAAGAACAGCTAGGAAACGTAAGTGAGTTTGCATTACAAGCAGAACAACTTGGTACAGCACATGCTGTAGATCAAGCTGCAAGTGTACTTGCAAATGAAGAAGGAACAACTTTAGTTATTTGTGGTGATACGCCGCTAATAACTGCTGAAACGATGGAAGCATTACTTCAGCAACATAAAGAAGCAGGAGCAATGGCGACGGTGCTAACAGCGTACATAGAAGAACCTGCTGGATATGGCCGTATTGTTCGTAATGAGAATGGTCATGTTGAAAAGATTGTTGAGCATAAAGATGCAAATGAGAAAGAATTAGCTATTAAAGAAATCAATACAGGTACGTATTGTTTTGATAATAAGGCTTTATTTGCTTCACTTTCTAAAGTTTCAAATGATAACGTACAAGGTGAATATTACCTTCCAGATGTTATTGAGATTTTAAAAAATGAAGGTCATATCGTATCAGCTTATCAAACAGAGCAGTTCGATGAAACGTTAGGTGTTAACGACAGAGTCGCTCTATCGCAAGCGGAAATTATTATGAAAAACCGTATCAACCGAAAGAACATGGTAAATGGTGTTACAATTATTGATCCAAGTAACACTTATATTTCTGCTGATGCAATTATCGGTAGTGATACAGTTCTTCATCCAGGAACAATTATTGAGGGGAACACTGTAATTGGTTCTGATTGTGAAATTGGACCGCATACAGTAATTCGTGATAGTGAAATTGGAGATCGTACGACAATTCGTCAATCTACTGTACATGATAGTAAACTTGGTACAGAAGTATCGGTTGGTCCATTTGCACATATTCGCCCAGATTCAGTTATTGGAGACGAAGTACGCGTTGGAAACTTCGTGGAAATCAAAAAAACTGTCTTTGGTAATAGAAGTAAAGCTTCACACTTGAGTTATATCGGGGATGCACAAGTTGGAGAAGACGTGAATCTTGGTTGTGGTTCAATTACGGTGAACTATGACGGTAAGAATAAATTCAAAACTGTGATTGGTAATGGGGTATTTATTGGATGTAATTCAAACCTTGTTGCTCCAGTAACAGTTGAAGATGGTGCTTATGTGGCAGCAGGCTCTACAATTACAGAGAATGTTCCATCAAAAGCATTATCGGTAGCACGTGCACGTCAAGTTAACAAAGAAGACTATGTTGATCAATTGCTGAATAAGAAAAAATCATAATGTGGAGGGTTAATCTAGATGTCGACTCAATATCTAAATTCTAATTTGAAAGTATTCTCTTTAAACTCTAATAAGGAACTTGCTGAGCAGATTGCAAAGCATATTGGAGTAGGACTAGGAAAATGTTCTGTTGATCGTTTTAGTGATGGAGAAGTTCAAATTAACATTGAAGAAAGTATCCGTGGTTGCGATGTATTCATTATTCAATCTACAAGCTTCCCAGTAAACGAACATATCATGGAATTACTTATTATGATCGATGCATTAAAACGTGCATCTGCGAAAACAATTAATATTGTTATTCCTTATTATGGTTATGCGCGTCAAGACCGTAAAGCGCGTTCTCGTGAACCAATTACATCGAAACTTGTAGCAAACTTGCTTGAAACAGCAGGTGCAACTCGTGTAATCACTCTAGATTTACATGCTCCACAAATTCAAGGGTTCTTTGATATCCCAATCGACCACTTAATGGGTGTACCGATTCTTTCTGATTACTTTGAAACAAAAGGTCTTAAAGATATCGTAATCGTGTCTCCTGATCATGGTGGTGTAACTCGTGCAAGAAAAATGGCAGATCGTCTAAAAGCGCCAATCGCTATTATTGATAAGCGTCGCCCTCGCCCGAACGTATCAGAGGTAATGAACATTATCGGTAATATTGAAGGCAAAACAGCGATTTTAATTGATGACATCATTGATACAGCTGGTACAATTACATTAGCAGCAAACGCTCTTGTTGAGAACGGTGCTTCTGAAGTATATGCTTGCTGTACACACCCAGTATTATCTGGTCCAGCAATTGAACGTATTCAAAATTCAAATATTAAAGAGTTAGTTGTAACGAACTCTATCGTATTACCGGAAGAGAAGAAAATCGACAAAGTACATGAACTTTCAGTTGCTCCATTAATCGGAGAAGCAATCATTCGTGTATACGAAGAAGAATCTGTGAGTGTATTATTCAATTAATTGGATAGAATGAGACGTAACCAAAATTGGTTACGTCTTTTCGTATCGAAAAAAGAAAGTAGTGGTACAAGAATGAAATTGATAGTAGGACTTGGGAACCCAGGTAGAGAATATGAATTAACAAGGCATAATATTGGATTTATGGCCATTGATGAACTTGCGAAGCGTTGGAACATTTCTTTGAATGAACAAAAATTTAAAGGTGTATTTGGTGCAGGGTTTGTTAATGGAGAAAAGGTAATCTTATTAAAGCCGCTAACATATATGAATTTATCTGGAGAAAGTATTCGTCCACTCATGGATTATTATAAAATTGATGTTGAGGACTTCGTTGTTATGTACGACGATTTAGACATTCCTGTAGGTAAATTGCGTCTTCGCATGAAAGGTAGTGCTGGTGGACATAATGGTGTAAAGTCAACGATTTCACACCTAGGAACACAAGAATTTCAACGTATCCGTATGGGAATTGATCGCCCGAAAAATGGAATGAAGGTAGTCGATTATGTATTAGGACGCTTTACATCTGAAGAGATTCCGGATGTTAACCATTCTATTGAAAAAGCAGCGGATGCATGTGAAGAGTGGCTAAATAAGCCTTTTCTCCAAATCATGAATACTTTCAATAGTTAAAAATGAGATTAGGAATATTTCTTTTTTGTTTTACCCATACTAGTAGTAATTTAATTTTTAGGAGGCTAGTATGGAAGGGTATTATTATTGCAGACACTGCGGAGGTAATGTAGGCTCCATTAACGCAGAAAAAGTATATAGCGACGTTTTATTTCAACTAACAGAGCAAGAAGTAGTAGAGATGATTCATTTTCATGAGAATGGAAATATATATATAAAAACGATTTGTGAATCGTGTCAAGAAACGCTCGCATCTTATCCTGAGTATTATGAATATGAAAAATTTCTGCAATAAAATGTTGTCGCTTTGGCATGTCCAAAGCATTTTTCTGTTTTCCTTTTCCGAAATATTTGCATAAAATAGAATGGCTTGCTCTTTATGTTGAGAGGAGTTTTAAAAATGATAGGTTTATTAGAGCAATTTTATAAAAATAAAGAGATACAATCAGTTATTAATGGATTAGAAGATGGGTTAAAGGAACAACTTATATCAGGGATGGCAACGTCTTCTCGTTCATTATTAATGGCGGCTTTATATAAAAAAACAAAAAAATCACAATTAATCGTGACACATAACTTATACCAAGCGCAAAAAGTACATGAAGATTTAGTGGCGTTACTTGGTGAAAAAGATGTGTGGCTATATCCAGTGAATGAACTTATAGCATCGGAAATTGGGGTTGCAAGTCCAGAATTGAAGGCGCAACGTATAGAAGTGTTAAATCGCTTGGCTGCTGGAGAGAATGGAATCATTGTAGCTCCAGTGGCAGGATTGCGTAGATTTTTACCAATAAAAGAATTGTGGAAGCAAAAGCAAGTTGAAATCAATCTAGGGCAAGAGATTGATTTAGATGCGCTCTTGCATACTTTACATCATATTGGCTATGAACGTAAGTCGATGGTAGAAGCTCCAGGGGAGTTCAGTTTGCGCGGGGGAATATTAGATATTTATCCTTTAACTGAAGAACTACCATTTCGTATTGAATTCTTCGATACAGAAGTCGATTCTATTCGATTATTTGATGTGGATGAACAGCGTTCTCAAGGAAAAAAAGAAAGCGTTAAGTTTGGTCCGGCAACAGAGTTTTTATTTTCACAGGAAGAATTAAAATCAGGAATTCAGCATCTTGAAGAAGGTTTGACTAAGACGATGCAAAAACTTTCTGATGATAAACTAAAGACTACAGTACTTGAGACGGTAAGTCATGAAATTGAGATGTTGAAAAACGGGCAAAGTATAGAACAGATGTTTAAATACTTATCTATTTTCTATAAAGAACCTGCTAGTCTGATAGATTATTTACCAGAAGACGGTGTTGTAATTTTAGATGAGATTTCCCGTATTCAAGAAACAGCATCACATCTGGAAACAGAAGAGGCGGAATGGTATATATCACTTCTTGGTGAAGGAACAATTATTCAAGATTTATCTTTCTCTCACGCATTCGAGGGATTTCTTCATCATAAAAAAAGAAATTTTGTATATTTAACGTTATTCTTGCGTCATATTGCACACACACATCCGCAAAATATTGTGAATGTAACATGTAAAACAATGCAAGATTTCCATGGACAGATGAATTTGTTAAAAACAGAAATTGATAGATGGAATGAAGGGCATTTTACGACTGTTGTACTTGGAACAGATGATGAACGTGTGAAAAAATTACAACATATTTTAAGTGATTATGATATTGAGGCAGATATTGTGGAAGGTACAGATATCTTATTGCCTGGAAGGTTACAAATTGCTGTAGGTGATTTACATGCAGGATTTGAAATGCCGATGCAAAAGCTTGTTGTCATTACTGAAAAGGAGCTTTTTCATAAGAAAGTTAAAAAATCACAACGTAAACAAAAGTTATCGAATGCTGAACGTATTAAAAGTTATTCGGAATTAAAAGTTGGAGATTATGTAGTTCATGTAAATCATGGTATAGGTAAATTTTTAGGTATTGAGACATTAGAGATTAATGGTGTTCATAAAGATTATTTAAATATTAAATATCAAGGTAATGATAAGTTATACGTTCCAATTGAACAAATTGATCAAGTCCAAAAATATGTAGGGTCTGAAGGTAAGGATCCAAAAGTTTACAAATTAGGTGGTAATGATTGGAAGAAGGTTAAAACGAAAGTTGAAAAATCTGTACAAGACATTGCGGATGACCTAATTAAACTATATGCTGAACGCGAAGCTTCAAAAGGCTATGCATATACGCCAGATACAGCAGAACAACAAGAGTTCGAATCATCTTTCCCATATCAAGAGACAGAGGATCAGTTACGTTCTATTGACGAGATTAAAAAAGATATGGAACGCGGACGCCCGATGGATAGGCTCCTTTGTGGTGATGTAGGGTATGGAAAGACTGAAGTGGCTATTCGTGCGGCATTTAAAGCAATTATGGATGAAAAACAAGTTGCAATTTTAGTACCGACAACGATTCTTGCGCAGCAACACTATGAAACAATTCGAGAGCGTTTTCAAGATTATCCAATCAATATAGGATTATTAAGTAGATTCCGTACGAGAAAACAACAAAATGAAACGATTAAGGGTTTAAAGGATGGCACAATAGATATTGTAATCGGAACACATCGTATTTTATCTAAAGATGTTACTTATAAAGATTTAGGGCTTCTTATTATTGATGAAGAACAAAGATTTGGTGTGACGCATAAAGAGAAAATTAAACAATTGAAGGCGAATGTTGACGTATTAACATTAACGGCAACTCCGATTCCACGGACGCTTCATATGTCTATGCTTGGTGTGCGCGACTTATCTGTTATTGAGACACCGCCAGAAAATCGTTTCCCAGTCCAAACGTATGTAGTAGAGTATAATCCAGCATTAATGCGAGAGGCGATAGAGCGAGAGCTTGCAAGAGGCGGTCAAATTTACTTCCTATATAACCGTGTAGAGGATATTGAAAGAAAAGCAGATGAAATTTCGATGTTAGTTCCAGATGCCCGTGTAACATACGCACATGGGAAAATGAACGAAAGTGAATTAGAGTCTGTTATGCTATCATTTTTAGAAGGACAGCATGATGTTCTTGTAAGTACAACAATTATTGAGACGGGTGTAGATATTCCGAATGTAAATACGTTAATTGTATTTGATGCAGATCGTATGGGATTATCACAGTTGTATCAGCTTCGTGGGCGTGTTGGACGTTCTAATCGTGTTGCATATGCATACTTTGCCTATAAACGTGACAAAGTGCTGTCAGAGGTTGCAGAGAAGCGTCTGCAAGCAATTAAAGAGTTCACGGAACTTGGATCTGGTTTCAAAATTGCGATGAGAGATTTATCTATTCGTGGAGCAGGTAATTTGTTAGGGGCAGAGCAGCATGGATTTATTGATTCTGTCGGATTTGATCTATATTCTCAAATGTTAAAAGATGCAATTGAACAGCGTAGAGGAACAGATGGGGCTGAAAATACAGTTAATGTTGAAATTGACTTAGAGGTAGATGCATACTTACCAGATGCTTATATTTCAGATAGTAAGCAAAAAATTATGATGTATAAACAATTTAGAGGTGTTTCTGCAATTGAGGATATTGAAGAATTGCAGGAAGAAATGATCGATAGATTCGGTGATTATCCACAAGAAGTCGGTTATTTATTACAAATTGCAAATATCAAAGTGTTGGCAATGAAAGAACAAATTGAGTTAATTAAACAGAATAAATTTGAAGTAACATTCCTGTTTTCTGAACAAGCAAGTCAAAATATTGATGGTGGAAAATTATTCATGCTTGGAAATAGTTTTGGACGTATGATCGGTTTAGGAATGGAAGGATCACAATTGAAAATTGTTATGAAAACAAATGGTTTAGAGACATCGAAGTGGTTAACAATTGCTGAAAATTTATTAAAAGGCTTACCAGATGTAAAAAAAGAAGTAATAAATGCCTAAAATAAGATAAAAAAATACAATTCGACGTGCATAGAAGAACTAATGTGTAAAATACTATGTCTAACAGTTGGTGATTTTTACATGAACAGGTAAATTCACCACTTTGATCATCAGTAGAAAGTGAGGCAGCATTAGAATGAAAGCAACTGGAATCGTACGTCGAATTGATGATTTAGGCAGGGTAGTAATCCCGAAGGAAATTCGTAGAACTTTACGTATTCGAGAAGGAGACCCACTAGAAATATTTGTTGATCGCGATGGAGAGGTAATTTTAAAGAAGTATTCTCCAATTAGTGAACTAGGTGATTTTGCAAAAGAATATGCTGAGGCTTTATATGACAGCTTAGGACATAATGTGCTTGTCTGTGATCGAGATTCTATCATCGCAGTATCAGGCGTATCGAAAAAAGAATACTTAAATAAAAGTGTTGGCGATTTAATCGAAAAAACGATGGAAGAACGAAAGTCTGTTATTATGACGGACGAAAGTGATATTTCCATTATCGATGGTGTAACAGAAAAGGTTCATTCTTATACAGTTGGACCGATTGTTGCAAACGGAGACCCGATTGGAGCTGTCATTATTTTTTCGAAAGAAGCTATTATAAGCGAAATCGAGCATAAAGCGGTTAATACTGCTGCCAGTTTCTTAGCGAAACAAATGGAACAGTAAGGGTGTATAATTTTAGAAGTAGCAATTTTTCCTAATTATGATCTTTCTTTTTGAGAAATCAATTATTTGGAGATATATGTATATTGAATGAAGGTAGCGCTTTGCTACCTTTTTTCGTTGAGTATTTTTAACGGTGCAGGAACCTATTATTACCCGTGGTGGTAAGGCAGCTTGTTCATTTCTTTATGATATAATACGAGAGGTGAGAATAGAAAAAGGAGTTTTCTTATATGGAAGCGAAGAAGTATCAAGCCTTTTGGCGCGGGGCTATTATATTAACGATTGCAAGTTTTGTTACAAAAGTATTAAGCGCTTTTTACCGTATTCCATATCAAAATATAGCGGGTGATATTGGTTTTTATATTTACCAACAAATTTACCCGTTTTATGGATTTTGTTTAATTTTAGCTACTTATGGGTTTCCTATTATCATTTCGAAAATGGTTGCAGAACGACTAGAGCGGGGAAAACAAAAAGAAGCAGAAGAAATTATTTGTGTATCTTTTTGGTTTTTATTGGGAATTGGTTTTATAGGCTTCTTTACATTGTTTTTTGGGGCCAAAACAATTGCGATAGCTATGGGTGATATATACTTAGATAAGTTACTACGTGTTATTTCATTTTCATTCTTATTGATGCCGTTTTTGTCTGTAGCAAGAGGGTATTTTCAAGGCTTCAATAATATGATGCCAACAGCTGTTTCGCAAGTAATAGAACAAACAATTCGAGTTTCTATTATTGTATTTTTATCGCTATTCCTAATTGCTCACGGATTTGATTTATATACAGTTGGTGCAGGGGCTATGTTAGGCTCAATTGCGGGTGGACTTATTGGGATTATTGTACTTATGTTGTATATGCGTCGAGATTTTCGTTCTATATTTTTCAAAAGTGTAGCGAGAATTAAGGGCAAAAGGAGGATAATTAAAATCCTTTTTTGGCAGGGGTTAGCGATTTGTGTTAGTAATTTAGTGCTTATTTTTATACAGATGGCAGATTCAATATCCTTGTACACCTTACTTATTGGTGCGGGAGAACAGGTTGAAAGTGCAAAGGTATTAAAGGGTGTTTATGATAGAAGTATTCCGCTAATGCAATTAGGTACTGTTGTGACGACTTCTTTCTCGTTGTCACTTATTCCAATTATTACAGCGGCGAAGGAAAGAGGAGATCTTTCCTTTATTCAAGAAAAGGTAAAGTTAGCAATGAAAATAACACTTGTTATTGGACTTGCAGCAGCTATTGGACTAACTTGTATTATTCAACCTACGAATATTATGTTGTTTGAAAATAGTGATGGATCAGATGTTTTATCTATTTTATCTTTATCTATTTTATTTAGCTCGTTGTCAATTACGACGGCTTCTATTTTACAAGGGTTGGGACAAACATTTAAGCCAGCATTATTTGTTGTATTTGGAGGTTGCTTAAAGTTAGCGTTAAATTATATATTTATGCCTTATTTTGGTGTGAAAGGGGCAGCCTTTGCGACTTTGTGTGCGTTAATTATAATTTCTGGGCTAAATAGTTTGTTGCTTATGAGAGCTGTATCAGGATCGCTTATCAATAAGCGAAATATGTTAGGTGTAGTGATTAGTGGTATCTGTATGGGATTTGTATTAATGATGTTCACACGTGTGTTGCAGGTGTCTGGATTAGTAATTGATACGGAACATAGAGGAATCGCGACGCTTGAAGCGTTGCTAGGTGTAGTTGTCGGCGGATTGACATATATGTTTTTAATTTTGAAATTACGTGTATTTACAAAAAAAGAATTAGGAACCGTTATGAAACAAGAGAAAAAAGAAGGTTCATTGAAGAAGAGTGGATAGAGGTGACAGATTGTGAGTGGAATCATTACTATTTTAGGTTTAGGTGCTGGTGAATTAGATCAGCTAACGATGGGTGTATATCGAAAGATAAAAGAAGCAGATCATCTGTTTGTTAGGACGAAGGAACATCCAGTTATAGAAGAATTGGAGAAAGAAGGCGTGCAATATACGGCTTTTGATGATGTATATGAAGCGCATGATACGTTTGAAATTGTATATGAAACAATTGCGAATAAATTGCTAGAACAAGCTGAAGGTACAGAAATTATCTATGCTGTTCCAGGGCATCCGCTTGTAGCAGAAAGAACAGTTCAGCTACTGTTGGAAAAAGGTGAAGATTCAAATGTTGAATTGCGAATTGAGGGTGGACAAAGTTTCCTTGATCCTATGTTTGCAAGCCTAAAGATTGATCCAATTGAAGGATTTCAATTACTTGACGCTACATCATTTAAAAGAGGACAATTAGAATTACGTCAACATCTAATCTTTTGCCAAGTATATGATGCATTCGTTGCATCTGATGTGAAATTAACATTAATGGAGATGTTGCCGGATGATTATGAAGTGTATATCGTAACAGCTGCAGGAACTTCATTTGAACAAGTAAAGAAGGTACCGTTGTATATGTTAGATCATGAAACGGAATTGAATAATTTAACGAGTGTGTATGTGCCGCCAGTTCAGGAGCGTGCATCCTTGTATCAACAGTTCGATGTACTTAGAGAAATTATTGCAGAACTTCGAGGCCCAAATGGTTGTCCGTGGGATAAAAAGCAAACACATCAATCATTAAAGAAATATTTAATTGAGGAAGCTTATGAAGTATTGGAAGCAATTGATGAAGAGGATGATGATCACTTAGTAGAAGAATTAGGTGATATATTATTACAAGTTATGCTTCATGCTCAAATTGGAGAAGATGAAGGTTGGTTTTCTATAGATGATATCATTCGAACTCTATCTGAGAAAATGGTTCGTCGCCATCCACATGTATTTGGAAATACGGATGTAAACAATGCTGATGAAGTGATTGCCAATTGGGAAGAAATTAAAAAACAAGAAAAAGGATTCGTGAAAGAATCTGTTTTAAATGGCGTTCCAAAAAGTTTGCCGCAGTTACTACGCGCCTATGAAATTCAGAAGAAAGCCGGTAAGGTTGGATTTGATTGGGTTGATGTGCAGCCTATGATAGAGAAAGCTTTGGAAGAATGGCAAGAGTTCCAACAAGAAGTTACAAACATGGATGAGGAAAAGATGCTAGGTGAGTTTGGTGATTTACTATTTGCATTTGTTAATATAGCTCGTCATTATAAAATAGATCCAGAAGAGGCGTTACGTTCAACTAATGAGAAATTTACTGGTCGTTTTTTATACATGGAGGCAAAAGTAGCTGAAATGAATAAAGAGATGGAAGATTTATCATTAGAACAGTTAGATGTTTTATGGGAAGAAGCGAAACAAACAGAGCGTTAATAGGGGGATTTGAGATGCGTCTAGATAAGTTTTTAAAAGTGTCACGTTTAATTAAAAGAAGAACATTAGCGAAAGAAGTAGCTGATCAAGGAAGAATATCTATTAATGGTCAAGTGGCAAAAGCAAGTTCGGATGTGAAAGTAGCTGATGAATTAACAATTCGTTTTGGTCAAAAAATAGTGACTGTAAAAATAAATGAATTGAAAGAAACAACTAAAAAAGAAGATGCAGCAAATATGTATAGCTTAGTTCGCGAAGAAAAAGTAAAAGCGGAAGAAGGCTTGTTCTAAAATCATTTATCCCCTCATACATTACTATTAGCTAGTAAAAACCTATGGGGGGATTTACGTGAATAATGGTTACTCACCTACGTCTTCTAATCAACAAAATGTTTCTGTGGAGCATGATATTATTATGCGTGGAAGGCGTGTAATTGATATTACTGGTGTGAAGCAGGTAGAGAGTTTTGATAGCGAAGAGTTTTTACTCGAAACCGTAATGGGTTTTTTAACGATTCGTGGTCAAAATTTACAAATGAAAAATTTAGATGTAGAAAAAGGTATTGTGTCGATTAAAGGGAAAGTTCATGAGATGCTGTATATTGATGAAAATCAAGGAGAAAAAACTAAAGGTTTCTTTAGTAAGTTGTTTAAATGAGCTTAACAATTCAGTTGTATACAATGCTTTCAATGATTGGAATGGGTGCTTGGATTGGAGCATCTTTAGATACATATCAACGTTTTTTAAAGCGTCAAGAACGTAAACGTTGGCTTGTATTTATACATGATATACTATTTTGGATTGTCCAAGCATTATTTGTCTTTTATGTATTGCTTCTCGTAAATGAAGCTGAGTTACGTATATATGTGTTTTTGGCATTATTATGTGGTTTTGCGGCATATCAAAGCTTACTGAAAGCACTATACATGAAGCTGTTAAATTTTCTCATCTATATTTTTATGCAAACAACATATTTTTTTGTTCGAATTATACAGCTACTCATGATAAAACCTGTTATTATTATAGCGCAGCTATTTATTGCATTTATATTATTCTTATTTCGTATACTGCTTTCAATTGGACATGTGTTATGGAAAATGGTGATTTGGATATTACTTTTCATATGGAAAGTTTTTTTCTGGCCTGTTCGATTTATTGCTTCGCTCATATGGAAACTTCTCCCTAATCGTGTTAAACTTTTTATAGTGAAACATATAGGGTTCCTGCAATATATAGCAAAATTGAAGGGACATATCTTCCAAATATGGGAGCGTATAAAAAAGAAGTTAGGGGGACCTCGGAAATGAGGGAACTGAGACAAAGAACAATCGAAAAACAGAGTCCAAATCCTGTTAAAGAGCATATAATACAAACGGATGAGAACAGGAAGCGACTTTATCGCCGTTTAGCGGTTTTTCTTGTCTTTACTTTTACAATTATTGCGAGTATTAGTGTAACGTTTTATCAACAAAACAGTTCCATTAAAGCAAAAGAAGCAAAAGTTAAGGACATGAAAAAAGAACTGGATTCATTAACGAATAAAGAAAAAAGTCTAAAAGACGAAGTTCAAAAGTTAAATGATGAAGAGTACGTATTAAAGATTGCTAGAAGGGATTATTTCTTCTCTGGTAAAGGGGAGATAATTTTTCCTGTTTCGAAGTAGAGTATGTCTTATTGACACTATATTTTAGGATTATATATAATAAAGTAAAATTTGACTTTTTAACCACTAAGGAGGAGCATTTTTTTTATGTCAATCGAGGTAGGCAGCAAGTTACAGGGTAAAGTAACAGGTATTACAAATTTTGGGGCTTTTGTGGAGCTGCCAGAAGGCTTAACTGGTCTTGTTCATATTAGTGAAGTTGCTGATAACTATGTAAAAGATATTAACGATCACTTAAAAGTGGGCGACCAAGTAGAAGTAAAAGTTATTAATGTTGAAAAAGATGGAAAGATTGGTTTATCTATCAAAAAAGCGAAAGAACGTGAAAAAACAGAAGGAGATCGTCCACGCGGTGAATACCAACGCGGTGGTGATCAACAACGTTCTGGACGTCCACAACGTAATAATCGCTCTTTCAACAGAGATAATCGAGGTGGCGGTAACGACCGAGCTCCAAAAGAAACATTTGAGCAAAAGATGGCACGCTTCTTAAAGGATAGCGAAGATCGTTTAACTTCTTTAAAGCGTAACACAGAGTCTAAACGTGGTGGCCGTGGCGCACGTCGCGGATAATAAGACCGTTTAGTTTTTAACATATAGAGAGGTACCCAGAGTGATGGCTCAGGGTACTTTTTTATATGTGAAAATATATTTTAAAAAAGTTTTCAAGATATGTTGACTTTAAATAATATCTGATGTAAGATACTAATTGTCCGTTAAATACGACGACATGGCGGTGTAGCTCAGCTGGCTAGAGCGTACGGTTCATACCCGTGAGGTCGGGGGTTCGATCCCCTCCGCCGCTATATTTAATTTAACGGCCCGTTGGTCAAGTGGTTAAGACACCGCCCTTTCACGGCGGTAACACGGGTTCGAATCCCGTACGGGTCATCTAAAAAGATCATGCAAATTTGCATGATCTTTTTTTTGTTAAATGGATTAAGATATACAACACTTCTACAAAATCACCCTATATTTTCTGAATATTTAATTAAAAAATCGAAATAACTTACATACCGTGTATATCTGTAGAGTTATTTCGAATAAAAAGTCGAACGATTATAAAAGTGAAAACTGTTGTTTTGACAAAAATCCCAACAATCATCTTTTATAATGACAGTAATTAAACTATGCAGGTGGTGTTAAAAGTATGCCTAAAGCAGGAAGGAATACTATGAATACAAGTGTATTGGCAATGAATGAGAGTCAGCTTGGAGGAATAAAGTGGACGAGTAAGTTGCGAATGAAATTTGAACAAGTTTTCTTTAGATGGGGATTTATTATTGTTGTTATTGGTTTTCTTTTGGGAAGAGCATATATATTAACAAATATCTTACCGTTTGCACTACCATTTTTTGCTGCTGTTTATGTTATGAAGCGGGATAAGATGCCGCTAGCATTTTTAGCTCTAATGGGAGGAGCTCTTTCAGTCTCGATAGATAATTTGTTTTTTACTTTTGCATCTATCTTTACTTTCTTCATTTATAATATCTTCTTTAGTAGATTCACACGTAAAACCGTTGGACTTGTTCCATTTCAAGTATTTATCTCCGCATTAACCGCACACTTAGTTGTTGTATATTTTGCACAACAAACTGTCACCATGTACGATTTACTCGTTAGTACCATTGAGGCTGGGCTTAGTTTTGTATTAACTATGATATTTTTACAAAGTGTTCCGCTTTTAGTAGAAAGGAAAGGAAAACAACAGGCGTTAGAGACGGAAGAAATTGTTTGTTTGATTATATTACTAGCATCTGTTTTAACGGGTACAACAGATTGGTTTGTATATGATGCTTCTATTCAACATATTTTTACACGGTATTTAGTACTAGTATTTGCATTTATTGCGGGTGCTGCTACAGGATCTACAGTGGGGGTCGTAACAGGTTTGATATTAAGTTTAGCAAATGTATCTAGCTTGTCCCAGCTTAGCCTTCTTGCTTTTTCTGGATTGCTTGGTGGGTTGTTAAAAGAAGGGAAGCGTTTAGGTGTTAGTTTAGGTTTATTAATTGGGACAAGCTTAATTACATTATATGTAGACAAACAGACAAATATTGTAACGACTTTAATTGAGTCAGGCGTAGCGATTGCTATCTTCTTATTAACGCCAAAGCTTGTTTTAGATCGTATTGCTAAATTTATGCCAGGTACACAAGAGCATTCGCAAGATCAACAACAATATTTAAGAAGGATGCGCGATGTTACAGCGAACAAAATCAACCAATTTGCAAATGTATTTGCTGCTTTATCTAATAGCTTTTCTGTATATGGGTATGTAGAGGAAGAAGATAAAGAGACAGAAGCAGATTTGTTTTTGAGTACAATTACTGCGAAAACATGTCAAACATGCTTTAAAAAGGATCAATGCTGGGTAGTGAATTTCGATAAAACGTACGATTATATGAAACAAATAATGAGTGAAACGGAAGAAGGAACCCTGCAACATAATCGTAAATTAGTTCGTGAGTGGGACAAGCATTGTGTGAGAGGGAAAAAAGTGACGGATTTAGTAGCGGGTGAATTAGATCATTTCTATGAGGGACAAAAATTACGAAAACAAATGAAGGAAAATCGTAGAATAGTTGCGGAGCAACTATTAGGTGTATCAAAGGTTATGGAGGATTTTGCTAAGGAGATACAACGAGAGCGTGAAAATCATCAGGTGCAGGAAGAACAGATTATGCAAGCGTTCCGTGATTTTGGTGTCGAAGTAGAGCATGTTGATATTTATTGTTTAGATAGAGGAAGTATTGATATTGAAATGTTGATTCCCGTTGCATCTAATGAACATGGTGAATGTGAAAAGTTAGTTGCACCGATGCTTTCGGATATCCTTAAAGAAAATATTGTCGTTAAACATGAAGAAAAGTCTTCTTATCCGAATGGCCACAGTTTAATATCATTCGGTTCGGCGAAGACGTATTCTCTTGATACGGGATTGGCCACAGCCGCAAAGGGCGGTGGATTTGTTTCGGGTGACTCTTATGCGATGATGGATTTAAGTGTTGGCAAATATGCACTTGCGATTAGTGATGGTATGGGGAATGGGCAAAGAGCTCATATGGAAAGTAAGGAAACGGTGAAATTATTACAAAAAATACTCCAATCCGGTATTGACGAAGAAATAGCGATTAAGTCTATTAATTCAATTCTTTCTTTGAGAACGACGGAAGAGATGTTTACGACATTAGACTTAGCTATGGTAGATTTGCGAGATGCGAGTGCAAGGTTTTTAAAGATCGGATCAACGCCGAGTTTTGTTAAACGCGCGAATAATATTTTGAAAATTGAAGCAAGTAATTTGCCGATGGGAATCATCGAAGATGTTGAAGTTGATGTGGTGGGTGAACAATTAAAAACGGGCGATATCCTTATTATGATGAGCGATGGGATTTTTGAGGGAGCGCAGCATGTAGAGAATCATGAATTGTGGATGAAACGAAAAATTAAAGAATTGCAAACCGAAGACCCGCAAGAAATTGCTGATATCATTATGGAAGAAGTGATTCGCTCTTGTGATGGTTATATAAATGATGATATGACTATTGTAGTGGCAAAAGTGAAGAAAAATATGCCGAAGTGGGCTACGATTCCGATTGTAGGCATGCAGGCGCAGTAAAATGTAAGTGGAATGTTTATCTAAAATTTGATTTTAAAAACCTAGGCGAATACCTAGGTTTTTTTGTGGGAAAAGGTAATGCTATTGATTTTGTGAATACAGACGGAGGATGTAAGATAAAAATGTAATTTTTGTATATCTTTTTTTTGCACAATGTTTGTAAAAGTTGTACCATTATAGACAAGGCGACTAATGTTGCTGTTCTTGTTTAATGAAAGGTGATTGCGAAGTTGAAAGATACATTTGTTGAAAAAGTAGATGACTTTGTAAAGCAGCATGATGTATTAAAGAATGATTCAACAATTGTTGTGGGAGTTTCTGGTGGTCCTGACTCGTTAGCCCTTTTATATTATTTATTAGAAAAAAGAGCGGAAAAACAGTTGGAAATTGTAGTAGCTCATGTGGATCATATGTTTAGAGGTGATGAATCTCATGAGGATTTACAGTTTGTGCAGGACCTTTGTGAAGAACTGGGAATTATTTGTGAAACGATAAGAATTAATGTATCACAATATCAACAGCAATACGGGATGAATGCACAGGTTGCTGCTAGGGAATGCAGATATGCATTTTTGGAAAGAATAATGAAGAAATATGATGCAAGATATGTTGCTCTTGGACATCATGGAGATGATCAAGTAGAGACGATTTTAATGCGTCTTGTAAGAGGGAGTACTCCGAAAGGATATGCAGGAATTGCAGTGAAGCGTCCTTTTCATAATGGATATTTAATTAGGCCGTTACTTGGGGTAACGAAGGAAGAAATTGTTGATTACTGTAATAAGCTAAATTTAATTCCACGTATAGATCCGAGTAATAAAAAGGAAGTATATACAAGGAATCGATTACGTAAATATGTCCTTCCTCACTTAAAAGAAGAAAATCCACAAATGCATGAGAAATTCCAAAAATTTAGCGTGCAGATGCAAGAGGATGAGGCTTATTTGCAGGAATTAGCTTTTGAGAAAATGAATAAAGTAATTACAAAAAAAAGTGATAAACAAATTAGCTTATCAATTCCTGCCTTTGAATCCATGTCTATGCCTTTACAAAGAAGAGGGATTCAACTAATATTAAACTATCTTTATGAATATAAGATTCCATCTTCTCTTTCTTCTATACATATTGACAAGGTGATTGAGTTTTTTAAGCGGACACAACCTTCAGGTTCACTTGATTTTCCAGGTGATTTGAAAATTGTTCGTACATACGAGGAGTGTAGCTTTAGATTTAAACAAGAAATTGTCTCTCCTTTTTTGCAAGATTTATCAGTACCCGGGATCATTACGCTATTGAACGGGGATGAATTTGTAACAGAGGTGAGCGAAGATATACCAAGTAACATGAATGAAACAGTATTTGTTGCTAAGTATAATGATATATCATATCCACTTCGTATTCGTTCTAGGGAAAATGGAGATCGCATGTCAATACAAGGTATGGATGGCACGAAAAAGATAAAAGCTATTTTTATCGAAGCGAAAGTACCAAAAGAAAAAAGGGAAGAATGGCCGGTCGTTTGTGATGCAAGTGGGAACATTATTTGGGTACCCTTGTTGAAGCGATCTGCATTTGCAATTTCGAAAGAGATGGCAAAGAAGGGTAAATATATGATTATTCACTACAAAAGCAAGGAGTCTTCCGGGAGGATAATGAAATGATGAATCAAGATATCGAAAAAGTATTAATTTCTGAAGAACAAATACAAGAAAAGGTGCGCGAACTAGGTGCAGTTATTGCAGAGGATTATAAAAACACAGTACCCCTTGCAATTGGTGTATTAAAAGGCGCAATGCCATTTATGGCAGATTTATTAAAGAGAACAGATACATATCTTGAAATGGATTTTATGGCTGTATCTAGTTATGGTCACTCTACAGTTTCAACAGGCGAAGTGAAAATTTTAAAAGATCTTGATACTTCTGTAGAAGGTCGTGATATTTTAATCGTCGAAGATATTATTGATAGTGGTCTTACACTAAGCTACTTAGTAGACTTATTCAAATATCGTAAAGCGAAGTCTGTAAAAATTGTTACATTATTAGATAAGCCAACAGGCCGTAAGGTTGATCTGAAAGCGGATTATGTTGGATTTACTGTTCCACATGAATTTGTAGTAGGATATGGATTAGATTATAAAGAGCAGTACCGTAATCTTCCTTATGTAGGCGTATTAAAACCAAGCGTTTACTCGAATTAATTAAATACAGGCTTTACAATTGTATAGGAAAGTTTTTCTATGTTACGATTTACTATAGTGTTTATGCCGTGAGAGGAGGTTAGGAATGAATCGTATCTTCCGTAATACCATCTTTTATTTACTGATATTCTTAGTAGTAATTGGAATCGTGAGCTATTTTAATGGTTCGACACAAAAAACGACATCAGTTAGCTACGACAAATTCATTACTAAACTAGAAAGCGGTGAAGTGCGTAATGTGCAACTTCAACCGAAAAATGGTGTATTTGAGGTAAAAGGACAATTCAATAACTCTAGCCAAGGAGAACAATTTGTTACTTATGCACCAAATACTGAGGAATTACAAAAGAAAATCAATGATAAAGCGAAAGGTGCCGAAGTTAAGTATCAACCAGCAGAAGAAACAAGTGCTTGGGTAACATTCTTTACTTCAATCATTCCGTTTGTCATCATCTTCATTTTATTCTTCTTCTTATTAAACCAAGCTCAAGGCGGCGGTAGCCGTGTTATGAACTTCGGGAAAAGTAAGGCGAAGTTATATAATGATGAAAAGAAAAAAGTTCGTTTCAGAGATGTTGCTGGGGCGGATGAAGAGAAACAAGAACTTGTTGAGGTAGTTGAATTCTTAAAAGACCCTCGTAAGTTTTCTGAAGTTGGTGCCCGTATTCCAAAGGGTGTCCTATTAGTTGGACCTCCAGGTACAGGTAAAACTTTATTAGCACGTGCTGTTGCAGGTGAGGCTGGCGTTCCATTCTTCTCTATCAGTGGTTCTGACTTTGTAGAGATGTTTGTCGGTGTCGGTGCATCACGTGTACGTGATTTATTTGAAAATGCAAAGAAAAATGCTCCTTGTATCATTTTCATTGATGAAATTGATGCAGTAGGTCGTCAACGTGGCGCAGGTCTTGGTGGTGGTCATGATGAGCGTGAGCAAACATTGAATCAGTTACTTGTTGAAATGGATGGATTCGGTGCAAACGAAGGTATTATTATCATTGCTGCGACAAACCGTCCAGACATTCTTGACCCAGCGTTATTACGTCCAGGTCGTTTTGACCGTCAAATTACAGTAGATCGTCCAGATGTAAATGGCCGTGAAGCTGTACTGAAAGTACATGCGCGTAATAAACCGCTTGATGAGCATATTAATTTAAGAGCAATTGCGACTCGTACACCAGGATTCTCTGGTGCGGATCTTGAAAACTTATTAAACGAAGCTGCTTTAGTAGCTGCACGTCGAGATAAGAAGAAAATTGATATGAGTGATATCGATGAAGCAACGGATCGTGTTATTGCAGGTCCAGCTAAGAAAAGTCGTGTTATCTCTGAAAAAGAACGTAATATCGTTGCTTTCCATGAAGCAGGCCACACTGTAATTGGTGTTGTTCTTGATGAGGCTGATGTCGTTCATAAAGTAACAATTGTCCCTCGTGGTCAAGCTGGTGGATATGCGGTAATGCTTCCGAAGGAAGATCGTTACTTCATGACAAAGCCAGAGTTACTTGATAAAATCACTGGTTTACTTGGTGGTCGAGTAGCTGAGGAGATTGTATTTGGTGAAGCAAGTACAGGTGCTCACAACGACTTCCAACGTGCGACTGGTATTGCAAGACGTATGGTTACGGAATTCGGTATGAGTGATAAGCTTGGACCGATGCAATTTGGTAGCTCACAAGGTGGTCAGGTATTCTTAGGAAGAGACTTCCATTCAGAACAAAACTACAGTGATGCAATTGCGCATGAAATTGATGTGGAAATGCAAACGATTATTAAAGACTGTTATGCTCGTGCGAAACAAATTCTTACTGAAAAACGAGATAAGCTTGATATTATCGCAAAAACGTTACTTGAAGTAGAAACATTAGATGCAGAGCAAATTAATCATTTATATGATTATGGCAGATTACCTGAGCGTCCAACATCTTCAGATGATGTGAAAGTAAACATCAATATGAAGAAAGACGATGAAGATAAAGAAGATAAGTAAGAAATGAAGGAGTGACTATCGTCACTCCTTTTTTATTTGTTAAGATTTTTGCTAATTACTATTGAGGGCTTAGTGGATAAAGTAATTTAAGTAAAACTAGTATTAAAAATTGAAATAGAGAGCAATCTTTTTGTAAAATGATGAGGATAGGAAAGCTGATTATATAAGTATGTGTGATATGATGTTTTTATAAGTTTTATACATACTACACAAATATAGATTAAATAAGATAAGTGGTGAGAATATGATTTTTGTATTGGATGTAGGGAACACAAATGCTGTACTAGGCGTGTTTGAAGAGGGGGAACTTCGTCAGCATTGGCGCATGGAAACAGATCGTCATAAGACAGAAGATGAATATGGAATGCTTGTAAAACAGTTACTTGATCATGAGGGTCTCTCGTTTGAAGATGTGAAAGGTATTATTGTGTCTTCAGTCGTACCACCAATTATGTTCGCTTTAGAACGTATGTGTGAAAAGTATTTTAAAATTAAACCGCTTGTAGTAGGACCTGGAATAAAAACGGGGCTAAATATTAAATATGAAAATCCACGTGAAGTAGGCGCAGATCGAATTGTAAATGCAGTAGCAGGAATCCAATTGTATGGAAGTCCACTTATTATTGTTGATTTTGGTACGGCTACTACATATTGTTATATTAATGAAGAAAAGCATTATATGGGTGGAGTTATTACGCCAGGAATTATGATTTCAGCAGAGGCTTTATATAGTAGGGCGGCAAAACTTCCTCGTATTGAAATTACAAAACCGAGCAGTGTTGTTGGGAAGAATACAGTAAGTGCGATGCAATCAGGTATTCTTTATGGTTATGTAGGACAAGTGGAAGGTATTGTTAAGCGTATGAAAGAGGAAGCTAAACAAGAACCGAAAGTTATTGCAACAGGTGGATTGGCGAAATTAATTTCAGAGGAATCGAATGTAATTGATATTGTAGATCCATTTTTAACGTTAAAAGGCTTGTATATGTTATATGAGCGTAATGCAAATTTACAGCAGGAGAAAGGTGAATAAATAAGTATGAAAGATTATTTAGTAAAAGCGTTAGCGTTTGATGGAGAAGTACGTGCGTATAGTGTACGTACAACAAATACAGTAAGTGAGGCACAAAGACGTCATGATACATGGAGGACAGCTTCGGCGGCACTTGGTCGTTCTTTAACTGCAGGTACAATGATGGGTGCGATGTTAAAAGGTGATCAAAAGTTAACGATTAAGGTAGAAGGTAATGGTCCGATTGGCCCTATCTTAGTGGATGCTCATGCAAATGGAGATGTACGTGGCTACGTAACGAATCCACATGTTGATTTTGAAGGAACGGAACAAGGGAAATTACGTGTATATCAAGCGGTAGGTACAGAAGGTTTTGTAACAGTAATTAAAGATATTGGTATGCGTGAGCCGTTTATCGGTCAATCCCCAATCGTTTCGGGAGAACTAGGGGAAGATTTCACGTATTATTTCGCAGTTTCTGAGCAGACGCCTTCTTCTGTTGGTGTCGGTGTTCTTGTAAATGGAGATGACAGCGTATTAGCGGCGGGTGGATTTATCCTTCAAATTATGCCGGGCGCACAGGAAGAAACAATTTCATTCATTGAAGATCGTTTGCAAAAAATCCCGCCTGTATCAACATTGATTGAACGAGGCCTTTCTCCAGAAGAGCTACTATATGCAGTCCTTGGAGAAGATAAAGTAAAAGTATTAGAAACAATGGATGTTCAATTTAATTGTACGTGTTCACGTGAGCGTATTGAGAGTGTGTTAATTAGTTTAGGTAAAACAGAGTTAGAGCAAATTCGTGAAGAAGAAGAAGAGACAGAAGTTCATTGCCATTTCTGTAATGAACGTTACAAGTTCTCTAAAGAAGATATTACAAATTTAATTGAGAATTTGTAATAAGGGGATTAACCCTCCGAATAGATTGACAAACAGGGAATTTTCTGACAAAATCTAAATATAGATAAAACCAATAAAAATACTCGGTGTTAGGAGTGACAGGAATGCGAGTGGCACAATCAGTTTCAGAATTAATCGGGAAAACGCCGATCGTTAAGTTGAACCGCATCGTAGAATCAGACAGCGCAGATATATACTTAAAACTAGAATTTATGAATCCGGGGAGTAGCGTTAAAGATCGTATTGCACTAGCTATGATTGAAGATGCTGAAAAAAAGGGATTGTTAAAAGAGGGCGATACAATCATTGAACCAACAAGTGGTAACACAGGTATTGGTTTAGCGATGGTAGCGGCTGCTAAAGGATATAATGCAATTTTAGTAATGCCAGAAACAATGAGTATTGAGCGTCGTAATTTATTACGTGCTTACGGTGCTGAATTAGTATTGACTCCAGGTCCTGAAGGGATGGGTGGAGCAATTCGTAAAGCAACTGAATTAGCAAAAGAGCATGGTTACTTTATACCGCAACAGTTCCAAAATCAATCGAATCCACAAATTCACCGTTTAACAACAGGTCCAGAAATTGTTGAACAAATGGGTGATCAATTAGATGCGTTTATTGCAGGTATTGGTACAGGTGGAACAATTACTGGTGCTGGTGAAGTGCTGAAGGAAGCATATGAAGGTATTAAAATTTATGCAGTAGAACCTGCGGATTCACCAGTGTTATCTGGTGGGAAACCAGGTCCACATAAAATCCAAGGAATTGGGGCGGGATTTGTCCCAGAGACATTGGATGTAGAAGTATATGATGAAATTATTCAAGTGAAAACAGAGCAAGCATTTGAATATGCGAGAAGAGTGGCTAAAGAAGAAGGTATTTTAGTTGGTATCTCTTCAGGAGCAGTTATTTATGCAGCAACAGAAGTTGCGAAAAAGTTAGGTAAAGGGAAAAAGGTACTCGTTATTATTCCAAGTAACGGTGAACGTTATTTAAGTACACCACTTTATCAATTTGAATCATAATTAAATGCGATTGAAAAAGCATCCTTGAAAAAGGATGCTTTTTCTTTTTGGATTGGAAATAGGAAAAGAGTGAATGACTAGAAAACTTCATGTAAAATAAGAGGTAGTATAATTAAATTATTTTCACTAGCCTTCGAGTATAATCAATCTCTATATAAATAACTTATGTAGTTTGAGGTGGTTCATCTAAGAGGGTGGGATAAAAGAAGACGGGGTGTTGATATGCAACGAAGAAAATCTTTAGCGCTTTCTATTCCATATCAGTTAGATTTCTTTAAGCAATATAAATTTCTTTCTCAGGATAAGCCGCAACATATTTTGCTGGAAAGTGGACGTGGCGGTCGTTATAACATAGTGGGTTTAAACCCGGTAGCGGCAATCCAAGGAAAGGGTGTAAAGTTACATATAAGTGAAAGTGGTAAGGAAACAATAAAAAAAGGGAATCCATTAGATTTAATGCAAGAATATATGGAGAAATGGAAAACAGACTACAATCCAGAGTACCCACCTTTTCAAGGTGGTGCAATGGGCTACTTTAGTTATGATTGTATCCGTTATATTGAAAAACTCCCTTCTCTTGCAGAGGATGATCTGAATATACCCGATATATACTTTTTATTATTTGATGATGTGTTTGTCTATGATCAAAAAGAAAAGGTATTGTGGATTATTACACATTATGTAGATAAGCATGCAGAAGCGGAAGAACGTTTAAATGAATGGAAGGATCTTTGGACGGCAGAAGTGCCTGAAGTGACTATGCCGTTTGAACGTCCTAAAAAGAAAAATGAAGCGGTTGCCTTTACAGAAGCAGGCTTTATGAAGGCTGTTGAATGTATTCAAGAGTATATTGGAAATGGTGATGTGTTTCAAGTAAACTTGTCGACAAGACAGGAAAGAACTTTACAAACGCATCCACTAGAAATTTATACAAGTCTTCGTAAAATTAATCCATCTCCATATATGGGTTACTTAGAGCTTGGGGATTTTCAAATTGTTAGTGCTTCGCCTGAATTGCTGATTAAAAAACAAGGGCAAGAAGTAAGTACACGACCAATTGCAGGTACAAGATCCCGAGGTGCAAATGAACAAGAGGATCAAGACTTAGCAAGGGAATTAATTGAGAACGAAAAGGAACGAGCAGAGCATGTGATGCTTGTAGATTTAGAGCGAAATGATTTAGGACGTGTTTGTAAATATGGTACTGTAGAAGTCGATGAATTTATGGTAATTGAAAAGTACTCACATGTTATGCATATCGTTTCCAATGTGCGTGGTGAGGTGGAAGAAGATAAGGATGCTTTCGATTTAGTGAAAGCTGTATTTCCTGGTGGAACAATTACTGGTGCACCGAAAATACGTACGATGGAGATTATAGAAGAATTAGAGCCTGTTCGTCGAGGGATTTATACAGGTTCAATTGGTTGGATTGGTTATTCTGGAGATACGGAATTAAATATTGTCATTAGAACGCTTCTTGCGAAAGATGGGCAAGCACATGTGCAAGCTGGAGCGGGAATTGTAATTGATTCAAATCCGAAAAATGAATATAAAGAGTCGTTAAAAAAGGCAATTGCTTTATGGCGTGCAAAAGAAAGTAGCGAAGAAACGGTTAGGTGAGAGAAATGATATTAATGATTGATAATTATGATTCTTTTACATTTAATTTAGTACAGTTTCTTGGAGAACTTGGACAAGAGCTTGTTGTTAAGCGTAATGATGAAGTGAGTATTGCAGATATTGAGAATATGAAACCAGATTTCTTAATGATTTCGCCAGGTCCATGTAGTCCTAATGAAGCGGGGATTAGTATGGAAGTTATTAAATACTTTGCTGGGAAGATTCCGATTTTTGGAGTTTGTCTTGGGCATCAATCGATTGCACAAGTATTTGGTGGAGAAGTTGTTCGTGCAGAGCGATTAATGCATGGAAAAACGTCACTTATGCATCATGATGGGAAAACGATTTTCTTAGATATTCCTAATCCATTTACTGCAACGCGTTATCATTCCCTGATTGTTAAGAAAGAGTCATTGCCAGATTGTTTAGAGGTAACATCTTGGACAGAGGAAGGGGAAATTATGGCGATTCGTCATAAGACACTGCCGATAGAGGGTGTGCAATTCCACCCAGAATCTATTATGACTTCTCATGGGAAAGAGTTACTACAGAACTTCATTCGTAAATATAGTCCAAGTGTGACATCATGTTAATTTACGTAAATGGCGAGTATGTAGAAGCGAATGAAGCGAAAATCTCCCCTTATGACCATGGTTATTTATATGGGCTGGGAGTTTTTGAGACATTTCGTATTTATAATGGTCATCCTTTTTTGTTAGATGATCATTATAACCGTTTAATAGGTGCGCTAGATGCATTGCAAATTAAATGGACAATGACAAAAGATGACGTGATGCTTATTTTGAAAAATCTACTCGCTAAGAATGAATTGGAACATGCGTATGTACGTTTTAATGTATCAGCAGGTGTAGATGAAATAGGATTACAAACGGAAATGTATGAAGACCCTTCGGTTATTGTTTTTATAAAACCTTTAACAGCTCCAGGAGATGTAGTAGAAAAAGAAGGGGTTATTTTAAAACAAGTGCGAAATACACCAGAAGGAGCATTTCGTCTGAAGTCTCATCATTATCTAAATAATATTTTAGGGAAGCGTGAAATTGGAAATGTAGTGAGCAAGGAAGGTATTTTCCTTACTGAAGCAGGTTATGTTGCAGAGGGGATTGTTTCGAATCTCTTTTTTGTGAAAGGTGATGTTTTATATACACCTTCGTTAAAAACAGGGATTTTAAATGGTATCACTCGTGCGTTTATTATAAAAAGTGCTGAAGAATTGAATATAGAAGTAAAGGAAGGTTTCTTTACAAAAGATGAATTACTTTCAGCAGATGAAGTCTTTGTAACAAACTCAATTCAAGAAATTGTTCCGCTTTATCGTATAGAAGCGCAGGATTTCCCGGGTAAAGTAGGAGTAGTTACAAAAAGTTTAATGTACCTTTATGGAATGCAGAGAGAGAAATTATGGAGCAGAAATGAATTACGAAGAGGAGATGTGTAGTTTGAAGTGGGATTATGATTTACGCTGCGGCGAATATACATTGAATTTAAATGAAAAGACATTAATTATGGGGATTTTAAATGTAACACCAGATTCGTTTTCTGATGGTGGGAGTTACAACGAGGTAGATGCTGCGGTACGTCATGCAAAAGAAATGCAAGGTGAAGGTGCTCATATTATTGATATTGGTGGCGAATCTACTCGCCCGGGTTTTGCTAAAGTATCAGTAGAAGAAGAAATAAAGCGAGTTGTCCCGATGATTCAAGCGGTTTCAAAAGAAGTGAAATTGCCTATATCTATCGATACATATAAAGCTGAAGTTGCAAAGCAAGCAATTGAGGCTGGTGCTCATATTATTAATGATATTTGGGGAGCGAAGGCGGAGCCAATAATTGCTGAAGTCGCAGCTCATTATGATGTACCTATCATTTTAATGCATAACCGCGATAATATGAATTATCGAAATTTAATGGCGGATATGATTGCTGATTTGTATGATAGTATCAAAATTGCTAAAAATGCTGGTGTGCGAGATGAGAATATTATTTTAGATCCAGGTATCGGTTTTGCTAAAACACCTAAGCAAAACTTAGAGGTGATGCGTAATTTAGAACAGTTAAATGTGCTAGGTTATCCGGTTCTCTTAGGTACATCGAGAAAGTCCTTTATTGGGCACGTATTAGATTTGCCAGTAGAGGAACGCCTTGAGGGAACGGGAGCTACTGTTTGTCTTGGTATTGAAAAGGGTTGTGAGTTTGTTCGTGTCCATGATGTGAAAGAAATGGCGCGTATGGCTAAAATGATGGATGCAATGATTGGTAAGGGGGTAAAGTAATTGGATAAAATTTATATCCATGATATGGAGTTTTACGGTTATCATGGTGTGTTCCCGGAGGAAAATAAATTAGGTCAGAGATTTAAAGTTGACTTAACGGTGGAGTTGGATTTAAAGCGTGCAGGGGAAAGTGATGAATTAGAGCATTCGGTCAATTATGGAGAGCTTTTCGAATTATGTAGAAAAGTTGTTGAAGATAGAAAGTATAAGCTTGTGGAGAGTATCGCTGAAAATATTGCTGCAGATATATTAAAACAATATGAAAGTATTTCACGATGTACAATTAAGGTAATTAAGCCGGATCCACCGATACCAGGTCATTATCGTGCTGTAGCAGTAGAAATTACGAGAGAACGTCCATGAATAATATAGCATACATTGCATTAGGGTCAAATATTGGAGAGCGTTATACGTATCTAACCGAAGCGATTCAGTTCTTAAATAAAAATCCTTATATTCAGGTTGATGATATTTCATCTGTATATGAAACTGAGCCAGTTGGCTATACTGACCAAAGTTGCTTTTTAAATTTAGTTATAAAAATTTCTACCAATTTATCACCACAAGAATTATTGAAAGTAACACAAAAAGTAGAAAATGACCTAGGAAGAAAAAGGGAAATTAGGTGGGGACCGAGGACTATCGACCTTGACATTTTACTTTATAATCAAGAGAATATTGAAGCAGAGAATCTTATTGTTCCGCATCCGCGGATGTTTGAAAGAGCTTTTGTTATCGTTCCGTTGTTAGAGATTAATCAAGACATAAAACAAAACATTTCACGTTCACAAGTAGAAGAAATGAAAAGGCGAGAGGGAGTAACGGTATGGAAGCAGAAAAATGGGGAAGACGCATTCGTGCTTTTCGAAAGCTAAAAGGCTACACGCAAGAAGGTTTTGCTAAAGAATTAGGGGTATCTGTATCTGTTTTAGGTGAAGTTGAGAGAGGGAATCGATCACCTTCTCAAGATTTTGTAGTAGAAGTTGCTAAGGCATTAAATGTTTCGATAGATGAATTAATGCCAAAGTGACTGTGCAGGAAGGAGTAGGTTGATTGTTAAAGATTGCAAATATTGAGATGAAAAATCCGGTTGTATTAGCACCGATGGCGGGAGTGTGTAATTCTGCATTCCGTTTAACAGTGAAAGAATTTGGTGCAGGTCTAGTTTGTGCTGAAATGGTAAGTGATAAGGCAATATTACTGAATAACAAAAGAACATTAGATATGTTATATATCGATGAGAGAGAAAAACCATTAAGTTTACAAATTTTTGGTGGAGAGAAAGAAACTCTTGTAGATGCTGCGAAATACGTAGATAAATATACGACAGCAGATATTATTGATATCAATATGGGTTGCCCAGTACCGAAAATCGTAAAATGTGATGCGGGGGCAAGGTGGCTTTTAGATCCCAATAAAATATATGAAATGGTAGCAGCGGTTGTAGATGCTGTTGAAAAGCCGGTTACAGTTAAAATGCGTATCGGTTGGGATGAAGAACATATTTTCGCAATAGAAAATGCTAGAGCTATTGAGCGTGCTGGTGGACAAGCTGTGGCGGTTCACGGACGTACGCGAGTGCAAATGTATGAAGGTAAAGCGGATTGGGATATCATTAAACAAGTAAAGCAAGCTGTGAATATCCCGGTTATCGGAAATGGTGATGTCGAAACACCGCAAGATGCGAAGCGAATGCTTGATGAGATTGGTGTAGATGGTGTTATGATTGGCCGTGCGGCTCTTGGGGATCCATGGATGATTTATCGTACAGTAAAGTATTTAGAGACAGGTGAATTAATGCCGGAACCAACAGTGCGCGAGAAAATTGATGTATGTATGTTGCATCTAGATCGTCTTATCGACTTAAAGAACGAAAGTGTCGCTGTAAGAGAGATGAGAAAACATGCAGCTTGGTATTTAAAAGGTGTTCGTGGTAATGCGAGTGTACGTAATGGTATTAATGCTTGTAACACACGTGAAGACCTTGCGAATGTGTTAGGTGCATTTGTAGAAGAAGTAGAAGCGAAACAACAAACAATTTACGTTGGTTAATAAGGAACATAGGAGATTGACATTCTTCTATACACTTCCTATAATTACGTGAAAGAAAGAAGAACTGCCAGTTAGTTGCTGGCAGTTTTTCTAGTTGAGTAGAAAATGCTATACTGTATATATTGTAAAAATTAATAGAGCTGGAGTGATATCAATATCATGGATAACATGAACCACGAAGAATTAAACGACCAATTGCTTGTTCGTCGTGAAAAGCTACATAATT
Source organism: Bacillus sp. FSL K6-1338 (assembly GCF_038006965.1). NCBI lineage: Bacteria > Bacillati > Bacillota > Bacilli > Caryophanales > Bacillaceae > Bacillus > Bacillus sp. FSL K6-1338. The sequence goes on from NZ_JBBOWI010000001.1 coordinate 80,125, forward strand.
TACGTGAGCAAGGAATCGATCCGTTCGGTAAACGATTTGAACGCACAAATTCAACGACCGACTTAGTAAGTTTATATGGAGAATTCTCTAAAGAAGAATTAGAAGAGAAAGAAATCACTGTTTCTATCGCTGGTCGTATTATGACAAAACGCGGTAAAGGAAAAGCTGGATTCGCGCACATTCAAGATTTACACGGACAAATTCAAATTTACGTTCGTAAAGATACTGTTGGAGATGAAGAGTACGAGTTATTTACGACAGCAGATTTAGGTGACTTAGTAGGTATTGAAGGTAAAGTGTTCAAAACAAACGTTGGAGAACTTTCAGTAAAAGCAACGGGATTTACGCTTTTAACGAAATCTCTCCGTCCGTTACCGGATAAATATCATGGATTAAAAGATGTTGAACAACGATACCGTCAACGTTACTTAGACTTAATTACAAGTATGGAAAGTCGTGAAACATTTGTTACTCGCAGTAAAATTATTCGTGAAATGAGAAGATATTTAGATGACAACGGTTATCTTGAAGTAGAAACGCCTATGATGCACGCGATTGCAGGTGGAGCATCTGCTCGTCCTTTCACTACGCATCATAATGCGTTAGATATGGAATTATATATGCGCATCGCAATTGAACTTCATTTAAAACGTCTTATTGTGGGCGGATTAGAAAAAGTTTATGAGATTGGCCGTGTATTCCGTAATGAGGGTGTATCAACTCGTCATAACCCTGAGTTTACGATGATTGAATTATATGAAGCGTACGCTGATTATAATGATATTATGAAACTAACAGAAAATATGGTTGCTCATATTGCGAAAAAAGTATTGGGTACAACAACAATCCAATATGGTGATTATGAAATTAATCTAGAACCAGAATGGACACGTCTTCATATGGTAGATGCAATTAAGCAACACTCTGGAGCGGATTTCTGGAATCCGATGAGTGTAGAAGAAGCGCGTGAGCTTGCGAAAGAACATAATGTAGAAATTAAGGATACAATGGAAGTTGGTCATATTATTAATGAGTTCTTCGAGCAAAAAGTAGAAGATAAATTAATCCAACCAACATTTATTTACGGTCATCCGGTAGAAATTTCGCCACTTGCGAAAAAGAATGATGAAGATCCACGATTCACAGATCGTTTCGAATTATTTATCGTTGCACGTGAACATGCAAATGCATTTACTGAGTTAAATGATCCGATCGATCAAAAAGAACGTTTTGAAGCGCAATTAAAAGAGCGTGAACAAGGTAATGACGAAGCACATATGATGGATGACGATTATATTGAAGCTCTTGAGTACGGTATGCCTCCTACGGGTGGATTAGGAATTGGTATTGATCGTCTAGTTATGTTATTAACAAATGCACCATCTATTCGTGATGTATTATTATTCCCTGCTATGCGCCATAAACAAGACTAAGCTTTGGAGATTTCTCCAAAGCTTTTTTTATTTGAGTATGAGTTGCGTGGGTATAATAGATCTTGATGGTGCGAGAAATTATACTTATATAGAAGAAATGTGCTGTTTTTATACTTTTTTACTAAGTTAAAAATTTTATTAGAAAAACTATTGCATTTTAATAATCAAACTGGTATATTTATATTCGTTGCCACGAAAGGTAACAAGCAAAACAAACGAAAAACAACTTATTGAAAAAAGTTGTTGACGAGAATGTAACGAAATGTTATATTGATAAAGTCGCTTCTGAGCGACCAAGTAGTTCTTTGAAAACTGAACGAAACAAACAACGTGAAACGTCAATTTTTATTTTTAGATGCTAGACAAACTAACTTTATTGGAGAGTTTGATCCTGGCTCAGGATGAACGCTGGCGGCGTGCCTAATACATGCAAGTCGAGCGAATGGATTGAGAGCTTGCTCTCAAGAAGTTAGCGGCGGACGGGTGAGTAACACGTGGGTAACCTGCCCATAAGACTGGGATAACTCCGGGAAACCGGGGCTAATACCGGATAACATTTTGAACTGCATGGTTCGAAATTGAAAGGCGGCTTCGGCTGTCACTTATGGATGGACCCGCGTCGCATTAGCTAGTTGGTGAGGTAACGGCTCACCAAGGCAACGATGCGTAGCCGACCTGAGAGGGTGATCGGCCACACTGGGACTGAGACACGGCCCAGACTCCTACGGGAGGCAGCAGTAGGGAATCTTCCGCAATGGACGAAAGTCTGACGGAGCAACGCCGCGTGAGTGATGAAGGCTTTCGGGTCGTAAAACTCTGTTGTTAGGGAAGAACAAGTGCTAGTTGAATAAGCTGGCACCTTGACGGTACCTAACCAGAAAGCCACGGCTAACTACGTGCCAGCAGCCGCGGTAATACGTAGGTGGCAAGCGTTATCCGGAAT
>NZ_JBBOWI010000001.1:85000-150000 GCF_038006965.1 Bacillus sp. FSL K6-1338
CCGCTCAGGGTTAGTCAGGACCTAAGCCGAGGCCGACAGGCGTAGGCGATGGACAACAGGTTGATATTCCTGTACCACCTCTTTATCGTTTGAGCAATGGAGGGACGCAGAAGGATAGAAGAAGCGTGCGATTGGTTGTGCACGTCCAAGCAGTTAGGCTGATAAGTAGGCAAATCCGCTTATCGTGAAGGCTGAGCTGTGATGGGGAAGCTCCTTATGGAGCGAAGTCTTTGATTCCCCGCTGCCAAGAAAAGCTTCTAGCGAGATAAAAGGTGCCTGTACCGCAAACCGACACAGGTAGGCGAGGAGAGAATCCTAAGGTGTGCGAGAGAACTCTGGTTAAGGAACTCGGCAAAATGACCCCGTAACTTCGGGAGAAGGGGTGCTTTCTTAACGGAAAGCCGCAGTGAATAGGCCCAAGCGACTGTTTAGCAAAAACACAGCTCTCTGCGAAGCCGTAAGGCGAAGTATAGGGGGTGACACCTGCCCGGTGCTGGAAGGTTAAGGAGAGGGGTTAGCGTAAGCGAAGCTCTGAACTGAAGCCCCAGTAAACGGCGGCCGTAACTATAACGGTCCTAAGGTAGCGAAATTCCTTGTCGGGTAAGTTCCGACCCGCACGAAAGGTGTAACGATTTGGGCACTGTCTCAACCAGAGACTCGGTGAAATTATAGTACCTGTGAAGATGCAGGTTACCCGCGACAGGACGGAAAGACCCCGTGGAGCTTTACTGTAGCCTGATATTGAATTTTGGTACAGTTTGTACAGGATAGGCGGGAGCCATTGAAACCGGAGCGCTAGCTTCGGTGGAGGCGCTGGTGGGATACCGCCCTGACTGTATTGAAATTCTAACCTACGGGTCTTATCGACCCGGGAGACAGTGTCAGGTGGGCAGTTTGACTGGGGCGGTCGCCTCCTAAAGTGTAACGGAGGCGCCCAAAGGTTCCCTCAGAATGGTTGGAAATCATTCGTAGAGTGCAAAGGCATAAGGGAGCTTGACTGCGAGACCTACAAGTCGAGCAGGGACGAAAGTCGGGCTTAGTGATCCGGTGGTTCCGCATGGAAGGGCCATCGCTCAACGGATAAAAGCTACCCCGGGGATAACAGGCTTATCTCCCCCAAGAGTCCACATCGACGGGGAGGTTTGGCACCTCGATGTCGGCTCATCGCATCCTGGGGCTGTAGTCGGTCCCAAGGGTTGGGCTGTTCGCCCATTAAAGCGGTACGCGAGCTGGGTTCAGAACGTCGTGAGACAGTTCGGTCCCTATCCGTCGTGGGCGTAGGAAATTTGAGAGGAGCTGTCCTTAGTACGAGAGGACCGGGATGGACGCACCGCTGGTGTACCAGTTGTTCTGCCAAGGGCATAGCTGGGTAGCTATGTGCGGAAGGGATAAGTGCTGAAAGCATCTAAGCATGAAGCCCCCCTCAAGATGAGATTTCCCATAGCGTAAGCTAGTAAGATCCCTGAAAGATGATCAGGTTGATAGGTTCGAGGTGGAAGCATGGTGACATGTGGAGCTGACGAATACTAATAGATCGAGGACTTAACCATATAATATGAAGCAATGTTATCTAGTTTTGAAAGAATATAAAAAACTTGTTGACTTTAAAAGTTAAATGAGTTACAATAATTCTTGTCTTAAATGAATACAGTCTGGTAATGATGGCAGAGAGGTCACACCCGTTCCCATACCGAACACGGAAGTTAAGCTCTCTAGCGCCGATGGTAGTTGGGACCTTGTCCCTGTGAGAGTAGGACGTTGCCAGGCAAATGGAGGATTAGCTCAGCTGGGAGAGCACCTGCCTTACAAGCAGGGGGTCGGCGGTTCGATCCCGTCATCCTCCACCATTTAGCCGACTTAGCTCAATTGGTAGAGCAACTGACTTGTAATCAGTAGGTTGGGGGTTCAAGTCCTCTAGTCGGCACCAGTTTTAATTTTGAGAGCCATTAGCTCAGTTGGTAGAGCATCTGACTTTTAATCAGAGGGTCGAAGGTTCGAATCCTTCATGGCTCACCATTTTAATGAAATATGCGGGTGTGGCGGAATTGGCAGACGCACTAGACTTAGGATCTAGCGCCTTTGGCGTGGGGGTTCGACTCCCTTCACCCGCACTTTTAATAAAATATCTCAAACATGTCTTGCGGAAGTAGTTCAGTGGTAGAATACAACCTTGCCAAGGTTGGGGTCGCGGGTTCGAATCCCGTCTTCCGCTCCAATTTTCAATATGACATGCCGGGGTGGCGGAACAGGCAGACGCACAGGACTTAAAATCCTGCGGTGGGTGACCACCGTGCGGGTTCGACCCCCGCCCTCGGCACCATATGCGCCCGTAGCTCAATTGGATAGAGCGTTTGACTACGGATCAAGAGGTTAGGGGTTCGACTCCTCTCGGGCGCGTTTTCTTTCGGGAAGTGGCTCAGCTTGGTAGAGCACCTGGTTTGGGACCAGGGGGTCGCAGGTTCAAATCCTGTCTTCCCGATACTTGTTTGGGGCCTTAGCTCAGCTGGGAGAGCGCCTGCCTTGCACGCAGGAGGTCAGCGGTTCGATCCCGCTAGGCTCCACCATTAGTTCTTTGAAAACTGAACGAAACAAACAACGTGAAACGTCAATTTTTATTTTTAGATGCTAGACAAACTAACTTTATTGGAGAGTTTGATCCTGGCTCAGGATGAACGCTGGCGGCGTGCCTAATACATGCAAGTCGAGCGAATGGATTAAGAGCTTGCTCTTATGAAGTTAGCGGCGGACGGGTGAGTAACACGTGGGTAACCTGCCCATAAGACTGGGATAACTCCGGGAAACCGGGGCTAATACCGGATAACATTTTGAACTGCATGGTTCGAAATTGAAAGGCGGCTTCGGCTGTCACTTATGGATGGACCCGCGTCGCATTAGCTAGTTGGTGAGGTAACGGCTCACCAAGGCAACGATGCGTAGCCGACCTGAGAGGGTGATCGGCCACACTGGGACTGAGACACGGCCCAGACTCCTACGGGAGGCAGCAGTAGGGAATCTTCCGCAATGGACGAAAGTCTGACGGAGCAACGCCGCGTGAGTGATGAAGGCTTTCGGGTCGTAAAACTCTGTTGTTAGGGAAGAACAAGTGCTAGTTGAATAAGCTGGCACCTTGACGGTACCTAACCAGAAAGCCACGGCTAACTACGTGCCAGCAGCCGCGGTAATACGTAGGTGGCAAGCGTTATCCGGAATTATTGGGCGTAAAGCGCGCGCAGGTGGTTTCTTAAGTCTGATGTGAAAGCCCACGGCTCAACCGTGGAGGGTCATTGGAAACTGGGAGACTTGAGTGCAGAAGAGGAAAGTGGAATTCCATGTGTAGCGGTGAAATGCGTAGAGATATGGAGGAACACCAGTGGCGAAGGCGACTTTCTGGTCTGTAACTGACACTGAGGCGCGAAAGCGTGGGGAGCAAACAGGATTAGATACCCTGGTAGTCCACGCCGTAAACGATGAGTGCTAAGTGTTAGAGGGTTTCCGCCCTTTAGTGCTGAAGTTAACGCATTAAGCACTCCGCCTGGGGAGTACGGCCGCAAGGCTGAAACTCAAAGGAATTGACGGGGGCCCGCACAAGCGGTGGAGCATGTGGTTTAATTCGAAGCAACGCGAAGAACCTTACCAGGTCTTGACATCCTCTGAAAACCCTAGAGATAGGGCTTCTCCTTCGGGAGCAGAGTGACAGGTGGTGCATGGTTGTCGTCAGCTCGTGTCGTGAGATGTTGGGTTAAGTCCCGCAACGAGCGCAACCCTTGATCTTAGTTGCCATCATTAAGTTGGGCACTCTAAGGTGACTGCCGGTGACAAACCGGAGGAAGGTGGGGATGACGTCAAATCATCATGCCCCTTATGACCTGGGCTACACACGTGCTACAATGGACGGTACAAAGAGCTGCAAGACCGCGAGGTGGAGCTAATCTCATAAAACCGTTCTCAGTTCGGATTGTAGGCTGCAACTCGCCTACATGAAGCTGGAATCGCTAGTAATCGCGGATCAGCATGCCGCGGTGAATACGTTCCCGGGCCTTGTACACACCGCCCGTCACACCACGAGAGTTTGTAACACCCGAAGTCGGTGGGGTAACCTTTTTGGAGCCAGCCGCCTAAGGTGGGACAGATGATTGGGGTGAAGTCGTAACAAGGTAGCCGTATCGGAAGGTGCGGCTGGATCACCTCCTTTCTATGGAGAATTGATAAGCGCTGCTTATCAATATAAGTTTCCGTGTTTCGTTTTGTTCAGTTTTGAGAGAACTATCTCTCATATATAAATGTATGTTCTTTGAAAACTAGATAACAGTGTAGCTCATATTTTTTAATTTTTAGTTTGGTTAAGTTAGAAAGGGCGCACGGTGGATGCCTTGACACTAGGAGTCGATGAAGGACGGGACTAACGCCGATATGCTTCGGGGAGCTGTAAGTAAGCTTTGATCCGAAGATTTCCGAATGGGGAAACCCACTATACGTAATGGTATGGTATCCTTACCTGAATACATAGGGTATGGAAGACAGACCCAGGGAACTGAAACATCTAAGTACCTGGAGGAAGAGAAAGCAAATGCGATTTCCTGAGTAGCGGCGAGCGAAACGGAACATAGCCCAAACCAAGAGGCTTGCCTCTTGGGGTTGTAGGACATTCTATACGGAGTTACAAAGGAACGAGGTAGACGAAGCGACCTGGAAAGGTCCGTCGTAGAGGGTAACAACCCCGTAGTCGAAACTTCGTTCTCTCTTGAATGTATCCTGAGTACGGCGGAACACGTGAAATTCCGTCGGAATCTGGGAGGACCATCTCCCAAGGCTAAATACTCCCTAGTGATCGATAGTGAACCAGTACCGTGAGGGAAAGGTGAAAAGCACCCCGGAAGGGGAGTGAAAGAGATCCTGAAACCGTGTGCCTACAAATAGTCAGAGCCCGTTAATGGGTGATGGCGTGCCTTTTGTAGAATGAACCGGCGAGTTACGATCCCGTGCAAGGTTAAGCTGAAGAGGCGGAGCCGCAGCGAAAGCGAGTCTGAATAGGGCGTTTAGTACGTGGTCGTAGACCCGAAACCAGGTGATCTACCCATGTCCAGGGTGAAGTTCAGGTAACACTGAATGGAGGCCCGAACCCACGCACGTTGAAAAGTGCGGGGATGAGGTGTGGGTAGCGGAGAAATTCCAATCGAACCTGGAGATAGCTGGTTCTCCCCGAAATAGCTTTAGGGCTAGCCTTAAGTGTAAGAGTCTTGGAGGTAGAGCACTGATTGAACTAGGGGTCCTCATCGGATTACCGAATTCAGTCAAACTCCGAATGCCAATGACTTATCCTTAGGAGTCAGACTGCGAGTGATAAGATCCGTAGTCAAGAGGGAAACAGCCCAGATCGCCAGCTAAGGTCCCAAAGTGTGTATTAAGTGGAAAAGGATGTGGAGTTGCTTAGACAACTAGGATGTTGGCTTAGAAGCAGCCACCATTTAAAGAGTGCGTAATAGCTCACTAGTCGAGTGACTCTGCGCCGAAAATGTACCGGGGCTAAATACACCACCGAAGCTGCGAATTGATACCAATGGTATCAGTGGTAGGGGAGCGTTCTAAGTGCAGTGAAGTCAGACCGGAAGGACTGGTGGAGCGCTTAGAAGTGAGAATGCCGGTATGAGTAGCGAAAGACGGGTGAGAATCCCGTCCACCGAATGCCTAAGGTTTCCTGAGGAAGGCTCGTCCGCTCAGGGTTAGTCAGGACCTAAGCCGAGGCCGACAGGCGTAGGCGATGGACAACAGGTTGATATTCCTGTACCACCTCTTTATCGTTTGAGCAATGGAGGGACGCAGAAGGATAGAAGAAGCGTGCGATTGGTTGTGCACGTCCAAGCAGTTAGGCTGATAAGTAGGCAAATCCGCTTATCGTGAAGGCTGAGCTGTGATGGGGAAGCTCCTTATGGAGCGAAGTCTTTGATTCCCCGCTGCCAAGAAAAGCTTCTAGCGAGATAAAAGGTGCCTGTACCGCAAACCGACACAGGTAGGCGAGGAGAGAATCCTAAGGTGTGCGAGAGAACTCTGGTTAAGGAACTCGGCAAAATGACCCCGTAACTTCGGGAGAAGGGGTGCTTTCTTAACGGAAAGCCGCAGTGAATAGGCCCAAGCGACTGTTTAGCAAAAACACAGCTCTCTGCGAAGCCGTAAGGCGAAGTATAGGGGGTGACACCTGCCCGGTGCTGGAAGGTTAAGGAGAGGGGTTAGCGTAAGCGAAGCTCTGAACTGAAGCCCCAGTAAACGGCGGCCGTAACTATAACGGTCCTAAGGTAGCGAAATTCCTTGTCGGGTAAGTTCCGACCCGCACGAAAGGTGTAACGATTTGGGCACTGTCTCAACCAGAGACTCGGTGAAATTATAGTACCTGTGAAGATGCAGGTTACCCGCGACAGGACGGAAAGACCCCGTGGAGCTTTACTGTAGCCTGATATTGAATTTTGGTACAGTTTGTACAGGATAGGCGGGAGCCATTGAAACCGGAGCGCTAGCTTCGGTGGAGGCGCTGGTGGGATACCGCCCTGACTGTATTGAAATTCTAACCTACGGGTCTTATCGACCCGGGAGACAGTGTCAGGTGGGCAGTTTGACTGGGGCGGTCGCCTCCTAAAGTGTAACGGAGGCGCCCAAAGGTTCCCTCAGAATGGTTGGAAATCATTCGTAGAGTGCAAAGGCATAAGGGAGCTTGACTGCGAGACCTACAAGTCGAGCAGGGACGAAAGTCGGGCTTAGTGATCCGGTGGTTCCGCATGGAAGGGCCATCGCTCAACGGATAAAAGCTACCCCGGGGATAACAGGCTTATCTCCCCCAAGAGTCCACATCGACGGGGAGGTTTGGCACCTCGATGTCGGCTCATCGCATCCTGGGGCTGTAGTCGGTCCCAAGGGTTGGGCTGTTCGCCCATTAAAGCGGTACGCGAGCTGGGTTCAGAACGTCGTGAGACAGTTCGGTCCCTATCCGTCGTGGGCGTAGGAAATTTGAGAGGAGCTGTCCTTAGTACGAGAGGACCGGGATGGACGCACCGCTGGTGTACCAGTTGTTCTGCCAAGGGCATAGCTGGGTAGCTATGTGCGGAAGGGATAAGTGCTGAAAGCATCTAAGCATGAAGCCCCCCTCAAGATGAGATTTCCCATAGCGTAAGCTAGTAAGATCCCTGAAAGATGATCAGGTTGATAGGTTCGAGGTGGAAGCATGGTGACATGTGGAGCTGACGAATACTAATAGATCGAGGACTTAACCATATAATATGTAGCAATGTTATCTAGTTTTGAAGGAATATACCTTCAATAGTTTGGTGATGATGGCAGAGAGGTCACACCCGTTCCCATACCGAACACGGAAGTTAAGCTCTCTAGCGCCGATGGTAGTTGGGACCTTGTCCCTGTGAGAGTAGGACGTCGCCAAGCAACTAAAACACGAGTCAAATGACTCGTGTTTTTTCGTGTTTTATTTTATAATCCATAGTAATAAAAAATGTGTTTAAAGTATTCATATTTTGTTTAAATACAGGGGAATGTGGCTAGGATAGTGAATAAGCAAAAGAGTTGCAAATTTTATTAATACGTATATAATTAAAGTCAAAGATAGTCAAAGTCAATAAAGGTGGCGGATAAATGAGAAATATATCTGATATCATTGAGCAATATCTAAAGCAAGTTATTGACTTAAGTAATAATAATGTGATTGAAATCAAGAGAAATGAGATTGCGGATCGATTCGAGTGCGTACCATCTCAAATCAATTATGTAATCAATACCCGTTTTACGTTAGAAAGAGGATTTGTAGTAGAAAGTAAACGTGGTGGAGGAGGTTACATTCGCATTATAAAAGTCAAACTGCATGACGATATAGATATTATTGATCAAATGCTTCATATGATTGATCATAGCGTTGCGCAAGGGAATGCAGAAAGTATGATTATACGTTTAATAGAAGAGGGAATTATAACAAATCGTGAAGCGAAACTGATGTTAAGCGTAATAGATCGTTCTGTATTATCAATGGATGTTCCTTCTCGAGATGAACTTAGGGCTCGAATATTATGCGCAATGTTAAGAACACTGAAATATAAATAAATATAACTTTTGTAAAAGATTGATAACTAAGATAAAGCAGTTAAATATTGTAGAAGTTTTGAAAAAGAACATGCACTTTTATTTAAACGGATTCAGGAAAGCGAACAATCTAGTAATGTATGAAAAGTACCATGAGATAGAGCGTTCCTGTTGTAAAGGTGGGGATAGTGATGACTTGTCAAAACTGTAATATAAGACCAGCAACTTTACATTATACAAAAGTAATTAACGAGAAGAAGGCGGAAGTTCATCTTTGTGAGCAATGTGCAGAGCAAAGTGGCTATACGTCTTTCTTTCCATCATCGCAGTCTAACTTTTCATTTCATGATTTATTTGCTGGTTTATTACACGGTGAATCAACAATGTTTGAAGAAGGAAAAAATGGATTTTCAAATGCAGATATAGTAAGATGTCCAGATTGTAAGATGACATATGAACAATTTACAAAAGTCGGACGTTTTGGCTGTTATTCTTGTTACGATACATTTAAGGAGCATTTAAAGCCATTATTAAAACGCCTTCACGGTGGGCATACAGAACATTGTGGGAAAATTCCGGAACGTATAGAAGGAAATATCCACTTAAAGAAAGAATTAGATGAACTAAAACTTATTCTGAAACAATACGTACAGAAAGAGGAATTTGAGAAAGCTGCAGAAGTAAGAGATAAGATCCGAGGTCTTGAAATACAGCTTAGTGAGCATAGAGAGGGGGAATAGTTCTATGTCACTGGACAAAATTATGAACGAAGCAATTAGTCCATGGATGAAGGGGGATGGCCCTGATTCTGATATTGTTTTAAGTAGTCGAATTCGTTTGGCTCGTAACTTTAAACAATATCAATTTTCCACTATGCAAAACGAAGAAGAAGCTAAACAGATTCATGAATTATTCAAAAAGAAATTCATAAATAAAGCAGTAGGGTCTTTTGGGGAGTTTGGACTATTAAAGATGAATGAATTAACCCCTCTTCAAAGGAGAGTTTTAGTCGAAAAGCATTTAATTAGTCCAAATCTTGCAGGGACAGAATATGGAGCATGTCTACTATCAGAAAGTGAACATATTAGTGTTATGCTTAATGAAGAAGACCATATTCGGATTCAGTGCCTATTTTCAGGATTACAGTTATCAGAGGCACTTCAAAGTGCCAATCAAATAGATAATTGGATTGAGAAAGAAGTTGAATACGCTTTTGATGAATCACTTGGATATATTACGAGTTGTCCTACTAATGTTGGCACAGGGTTAAGAGCTTCTGTGATGATACATTTACCGGGACTGGTTTTAACAAAAAGAATTAGCCGTATTATACAAGTAATTCAAAAATTAGGGTTAGTAGTAAGAGGAATATACGGTGAAGGTAGCGAAGCGTTAGGTAATATATTTCAAGTTTCAAATCAAATGACGCTAGGAAAGTCTGAAGAAGATATTATTGCAGATTTAAAGAGTGTCATTCAACAAATTATACAGCAAGAAAAAATGGCTAGAGAATTAATTGTACAAAATTCAAGTATTGAACTTGAAGATAAGGTTTATCGTTCTTACGGCATACTAGCAAACAGTCGTTTAATTCAATCTGCAGAAGCAGCCAATTGCTTATCAGATGTACGACTTGGTATTGATCTAGGATATATAAAAGGTATATCGAGAAATATTTTGACTGAGCTAATGGTTCTTACGCAACCAGGTATTTTACAACAATACGCAGGTGGACCTTTAGGGCCAGAAGAAAGAGATTATCGAAGAGCAACCTTAATCCGTGAGCGATTACGTATTGAAAAAAACTAAGCGCAAGTAGGAGGCGATTTCTATGATGTTTGGAAGATTTACAGAAAGAGCACAGAAAGTGTTAGCTTTATCTCAAGAGGAAGCAATTCGTATTGGGCATAATAATATTGGAACAGAACATATTTTACTTGGGCTTGTACGCGAAGGTGAAGGAATTGCAGCAAAAGCATTAATTGCTCTTGGATTAAGTCCAGAGAAAGTTCAAAAAGAAGTAGAAGCGTTAATTGGGCGAGGAACAGAAGCTTCTCAAACTGTACATTATACACCTCGTGCTAAAAAGGTTATTGAATTATCTATGGATGAAGCGCGTAAGCTAGGCCATTCTTACGTTGGAACAGAACACATTTTACTCGGTTTAATCCGTGAAGGTGAAGGTGTAGCCGCACGTGTTTTAAATAATTTAGGTGTAAGTCTAAATAAAGCAAGACAACAAGTGTTACAACTTCTTGGAAGTAATGAAGCTAGTTCAGGTCATCAAGGTGGTTCAGCAACAAATGCAAATACACCGACACTGGACAGTTTAGCAAGGGACTTAACAGTTGTTGCACGTGAAAATCGCTTAGACCCTGTTATTGGACGCGGTAAAGAAATTCAACGTGTAATTGAGGTATTAAGCCGTAGAACGAAAAATAACCCAGTATTAATTGGTGAGCCTGGTGTAGGTAAAACGGCAATTGCAGAAGGATTAGCACAGCAAATTGTAAATAATGAAGTTCCTGAAACTTTAAGAGATAAGCGTGTTATGACACTAGATATGGGTACAGTGGTAGCTGGAACAAAATATCGCGGTGAATTTGAAGATCGTTTAAAGAAAGTGATGGATGAAATTCGCCAAGCAGGCAATATTATTCTATTTATTGATGAGCTTCATACATTAATTGGTGCAGGTGGAGCAGAAGGTGCAATCGATGCATCGAATATTTTAAAACCATCTTTAGCACGAGGAGAGCTACAATGTATTGGGGCAACAACTTTAGATGAGTATCGTAAATATATTGAAAAAGACGCGGCTTTAGAAAGACGTTTTCAACCAATTCATGTTGATGAGCCAAGTTTAGAAGAATCGATTCAAATCTTGAAAGGTTTACGTGATCGTTATGAGGCGCATCACCGTGTATCTATTACAGATGACGCTATTGATGCAGCTGTAAAACTTTCAGATCGTTATATTACAGATCGCTTTTTACCGGATAAAGCAATTGATTTAATTGATGAAGCTGCTTCAAAAGTTCGCTTACGTTCTTATACAACACCACCAAACTTAAAAGAGCTTGAAGTGAAGCTTGAGGAGATTCGAAAAGAAAAAGATGCAGCTGTACAAAGTCAAGAATTTGAAAAGGCTGCATCCTTACGTGATATGGAGCAACGCTTACGTGAGAAGTTAGAAGATACAAAACGTCAATGGAAAGAGCAACAAGGAAAAGAAAATTCAGAGGTTACGGTAGAAGATATTGCAAATGTCGTTTCTACATGGACGCGTATCCCAGTTTCTAAACTTGCACAAACAGAGACTGATAAATTATTAAATTTAGAATCCATTCTTCATGATCGTTTGATTGGTCAAGATGAAGCAGTAGTAGCAGTAGCAAAAGCTGTTCGTCGTGCAAGAGCAGGATTAAAAGATCCGAAGCGCCCGATTGGTTCATTTATTTTCTTAGGACCAACAGGTGTAGGTAAAACAGAACTTGCAAGAGCACTAGCAGAATCTATGTTCGGTGATGAAGATGCAATGATTCGCATCGATATGTCAGAGTATATGGAGAAGCATTCTACTTCCCGTTTAGTTGGTTCTCCTCCAGGATATGTTGGATATGAAGAAGGTGGACAATTAACAGAGAAAGTTCGTCGCAAGCCATATTCAGTTGTATTATTAGATGAGGTAGAGAAAGCTCATCCGGATGTATTTAATATTCTACTACAAGTATTAGAAGATGGTCGTTTAACAGATTCTAAAGGACGTACAGTTGATTTCCGTAATACAATTGTTATTATGACGTCTAACGTTGGTGCCGAGGCGTTAAAACGTAACAAACATCTTGGATTTAATGTCCAAGATGAAAGCCGTGATTATTCGGATATGAAAGGTAAAGTAATGGATGAGTTGAAAAAGGCATTTCGTCCAGAATTCTTAAACCGTATTGATGAAATTATCGTATTCCATATGCTTGAGAAAAAACATATTCAAGAGATTGTAACTCTTATGGTAAATCAGTTAGTAAATCGCTTAAAAGAACAAGAAATCGAATTGCACTTAACGGAAGGGGCAATTTCAGCTATTGCAGATAAAGGATTTGATCGTGAGTATGGCGCTCGTCCACTTCGCAGAGCAATTCAGAAACATGTAGAAGATAGACTATCAGAAGAACTTTTAAAAGGTGCTATTGAGAAAGGACAAAAAGTTATCTTTGATGTAGAAGGAGAATCATTTGTCATTCATAGTGCGGAAAAGGTAAAATAAGTATAGACAAACAAAGAGGGCTACGCGATAGCCCTCTTTCTTGTACGAGAAGGATAAACGTTTATAGACGAAAGTGAAGTGAACTATAAAAAGGTATGGCTAAAAAGAAAACGAAATTTATATGTCAAGAATGTGGTTATCAGTCACCAAAATATATGGGTAAATGTCCTGGATGTGGTCAATGGAATACACTTGTTGAAGAAATGGAGCCAGTTGTATCATCTAGGCGCCTTAATTACGCGAATGCAATTCAAACGGAAGTAACAAAACCAAGACGTCTTACCGAAGTAGAAACAAAGTCTGAGGCACGTATTGAAACGGAATTTCAAGAGTTTAATCGTGTGCTTGGTGGTGGAATTGTAGATGGGTCCTTAGTGCTTATTGGTGGAGACCCTGGGATTGGAAAATCAACATTACTATTACAGATTTCATCACAATTAGCAGATTCTTCATATGATGTATTATACATATCGGGTGAGGAGTCGGCAAAGCAGATTAAACTTCGTGCAGATCGTTTGCATGTAAAGGGTAGCAATCTATTTGTTGTAGCAGAGACAGACCTGCAGCGTATTGCAGCACATATTGAAGAGATGAATCCAGCTTTTGTTGTTATTGATTCTATTCAAACGATACATTTACCTGAAGTGACGTCAGCACCAGGAAGTGTGGCACAAGTACGTGAATGTACAGCGGAATTAATGAAACTTGCAAAAACAAAAGGAATCCCTATTTTCATTGTCGGGCATGTGACAAAAGAAGGAGCAATTGCAGGACCTCGTATGTTAGAACATATGGTCGATGCAGTTCTTTACTTTGAAGGAGATCGACACCATACGTATCGTATTTTACGGGCTGTGAAGAACCGTTTTGGTTCCACGAATGAAATGGGTATCTTTGAAATGAAAGAGCTTGGTCTTGCGGAAGTTTTAAATCCTTCTGAAATCTTCCTTGAGGAAAGGCCGGTTGGTGTTGCAGGATCAACAGTAGTTGCTTCAATGGAAGGAACAAGACCGGTTTTAGTAGAAATACAAGCATTAATCTCCCCTACTAGTTTTGGAAATCCTCGAAGAATGGCGACGGGAATTGATCATAACCGTGTTTCGCTTATTATGGCAGTATTAGAAAAAAGAACAGGTTTACTATTGCAAAATCAAGATGCATATTTAAAAGTAGCTGGTGGTTTGAAATTAGACGAACCGGCAATTGATTTAGCAGTGGCTTTAAGTATAGCCTCAAGTTTTAGGGATAAATCTACGGCACCAACTGATGCAGTAATAGGAGAAGTAGGATTAACTGGAGAAATAAGAAGAGTATCAAGAATCGAACAACGTGTACAAGAAGCGGCTAAATTAGGATTTCAACGTGTTATTATTCCTAGAAAAAACTTAGGAGGATGGACAATTCCGGATGGGATTGAGGTTGTAGGTGTTTCTAATTTAGGAGAAGCGCTTCGTTTGACATTAGGAGGCTAGGCTATGGAAGAAAATAAGCAACGTGTCAAAAGTATGATTAATATTTTACAGCTCGTGGCCCCAGGAACACCACTGCGTGAAGGGATAGATAATGTACTTCGCGCACAAACAGGGGGGCTAATTGTTCTTGGATATAATGAGCAGATTAAAAGTATTGTGGATGGTGGTTTTCACATTAATTGTGCATTCTCTCCTGCTAGTTTATATGAATTAGCAAAAATGGACGGGGCACTTATTTTAAATGAAACGGGAAGTAAAATTTTAATAGCGAATGCACAGTTAGTTCCAGAGGCATCTATTGATTCTATTGAAACCGGTATGCGTCACCGAACAGCAGAACGTGTAGCGAAGCAGACGGGCAGCCTTGTTGTGGCCATTTCACAAAGACGTAACGTAATTACGCTATATCAAGGGAACTTACGTTATACACTAAAAGATATAGGGGTTATTTTAACAAAGGCAAACCAAGCTATTCAAACGTTAGAAAAATATAAGGCTGTATGGAATGATGGTATTACGAATTTGGGCATTCTAGAATTTGAAGAGGTCGTTACAATGTCTGAGGTAGTTCACGTTTTACATAGTGTTGAAATGGTACTGCGTATTAAAAATGAAATATTGAGCTATATTCATGAGCTAGGAACAGAAGGTAGGTTAATTCGTTTACAGCTTACAGAATTACTAGCTGATTTAGAAGCAGAGGCAGCATTGTTAATTAAAGATTACCATCAGGAGAAAACACAAGACCATCATCAAATTTTGAAAAAGTTACAGGACCTTGCAAATACACAACTTTTAGAGGATAGTGATTTAGTTAAATTACTTGGCTATCCAGGGCAAACCAGTTTAGAAGAAAGTGTGACGCCAAGGGGATATCGAATTACAAGCAAAATCTCTCGTGTTCCGCCACTTATCATTGAAAATTTAATTAATCGATTCAAAACGTTGCAAGGAGTTTGTCGCGCGACTATTCATGAATTGGATGATGTGGAAGGAATTGGGGAAGTAAGGGCGAAGAAAATACGAGAAGGCCTAAAAAGAATTCAAGAGCATCTCTATATGAGTAGACACAATTAAGAATATTACATTGATTCCATAATATAACGACACTAGAACATTTTTGGTATATGATATGATATATTGGTAAATAAAACTATTTATAAAAAAAAACACGTCCGCTTTTGCATTCGGCGTTTTGATTAGCGAAACAATGGTTAATAATGAGTAGGAGGTGGTTGGATGTTAAAACGGATCGTACAGCTCTTCTTTCTAGTAATCGGGGGAGCGTTAGGGATTTACTTAATCCCAAAAGTTATTAATGTATTAGACATCGGTGCTGTTCCTTTATTGGAAGGATCTTATGTTCGTGCGATTATTGGTGCAATTATTTTATTTTTAACAACATTTTGGCTTGTAGATTATATTGTTCAACTTATTAAGCATATTGAAGAGGCTCTTGTAAAGGCGCCTGTAGCAGATGTTTTATTTGGTACATTAGGATTGATCTCTGGTCTTATTGTTGCATATTTAATTTTAATACCGATTCGTGAATTTACAATTCCGGTTATTAGTACGGTGTTGCAAGTGTTCTTCACTCTTTTACTTGGATATTTAGGATTCCAAGTAGGATTTAAAAAGAGGAATGAATTGCTAGGATTATTTACATTACCCCAACGCGGAGGTAAGAAGAAAAATAATAGTGAGAACGAAGAGGTAGAAGCAGAAAAATCTACGACTCATTGGAAAATTCTCGATACGAGTGTAATTATCGATGGACGTATTGCTGATATTTGCCAAACGAAGTTTTTGGAAGGAACAATTGTGATTCCACAATTCGTATTAGAAGAGCTTCAGCATATTGCCGATTCTTCCGATGCTTTAAAGCGTAATCGTGGTCGCAGAGGACTAGACATTTTAAATCGTATTCAAAAAGAGATGCCGATTCCGGTAGAAATTTATGAAGGCGATTTCGAGGATATCCAAGAGGTGGATAGCAAACTTGTAAAGTTAGCAAAAATCACCGGTGGAACTGTAGTAACGAATGATTTCAACTTAAATAAAGTTTCTGAATTACAAGGAGTAACGGTGTTAAACATTAATGATTTAGCTAATGCAATTAAACCAGTTGTACTCCCTGGCGAAGAATTAAATGTTTATGTTGTGAAAGATGGTAAAGAGCAAAACCAAGGTGTTGCGTACTTAGATGATGGTACGATGATTGTAGTAGAAGATGGTAGAGAGTATGTAGGTTCGCAACTTAATGTACTGGTTACTAGCGTATTACAAACATCGGCTGGTCGTATGATTTTCGCAAAACGTAAATTATTAGAAAAAGCATTATAGGTAGAGGATTATTAATATGTATACATTAATTATTCCGGCAGCCGGCCAAGGAAAGCGGATGGGTGCTGGCAAAAATAAGTTGTTCTTACTTATAAACGAAGTACCGATTATCGTTCATACATTACGTGCTTTTGAAAGAGATAAAGAGTGCAAAAGTATTGTTATGGCAATTAACGAAGAGGAACGCCCGTATTTTGAGGAATTAATGCAGAAGTATCCGATTGAAAAACAGGTACAATTTATTCAGGGTGGAGCCGAAAGACAAGATAGTGTATATAACGCGATTCAGCATGCGAGTGATGTTGAATACGTTCTTGTACATGACGGAGCGCGCCCATTCGTAACGAATAAAGTGATTCAAGACGTATTAACAGCAGCAGAAAAATATGGAGCTTCCATTTGTGCAGTGCCAGTAAAGGATACAGTTAAGAAAGTAGAGCAAGGTGTTGTTGTCGAAACGGTAGAACGATCTCAGCTTAAGGCTGTACAAACACCGCAAGGGTTCTCTGTTTCTCTTTTGTTAGAAGCTCATAGAAGTGCAAAACAGAGTTGTTTTCTTGGTACAGATGATGCAAGTCTCGTGGAACGTATTGGTAAGCAAGTAGGTGTAGTAGAGGGGAGTTACTATAATATTAAAGTGACGACTCCAGAGGATTTGCTAATTGCTGAAAGTTTCCTTCATGTTCAGAAAAAATAGCCGTGATGGTGTATAACAAAGGAAAGCTCGGCAATGGCCGGGCTTTTCTTTGTAGGGATATCAATATAATATAGAGTCATAAAGCTCAGTGGTTTAGCTCAAGGAGGATGTAAAGAATGTTTCGAATTGGACAAGGTTTTGATGTGCATGAATTTGCGGAAGGTAGACCGTTAATTATTGGCGGAATTACAATTCCACACGAGAAAGGATTAATCGGTCATTCAGATGCAGATGTATTGTTACATACGATTGCTGATGCATGTTTAGGTGCCATTGCAGCAGGAGATATTGGAAAGCATTTTCCTGATACAGACCCAGCTTTTAAAGATGCAGATTCAGCTGTATTGTTACAAAAAGTTTGGGAATTTGTGCGTGAACAAGGTTACGAGTTAGGGAACTTAGATTGTACAATTATTGCTCAAAAGCCAAAAATGGCACCGCATATTGAAAGTATGCGTAAACGTATTAGTGAACTGTTAGAAACGTCTATAGATAACATTAATGTAAAGGCAACAACAACAGAGAAATTAGGATTTACAGGTAGAGAAGAAGGAATTGCTTCTCAAGCAGTGGTATTATTACAGAAAAAATAATGGTTTTTAATTCGTAAGATGGATAATCACATTTTTTTGTTGTACAATTATAGAATGTGTAGACATTAAGAATGGAAGGTGTACCAATTATGGAAAAGCAAGTGAGAGTGCGCTATGCGCCAAGTCCAACAGGACACTTACATATCGGAAATGCGCGTACGGCATTATTTAATTATTTATTTGCTCGTCATTTAGATGGCAAGTTTATTATTCGTATTGAAGATACTGATGTAAAACGTAACGTGGCTGGTGGAGAAGAAAGCCAATTAAAATACTTGAAATGGCTCGGTATGGACTGGGATGAAGGTGTTGATGTTGGTGGTGAATTTGGACCATATCGTCAAACAGAGCGTTTAGATATTTATAAAAAATTATATCTAGATTTATTAGAGCGTGGTTTAGCTTACAAATGTTATATGACAGAAGAAGAGCTAGAAGCAGAGCGTGAAGGACAAATTTCTCGTGGTGAAACACCTCGTTATGCAGGTAACCACCGTGATTTAACTGAAGAACAAATGAAAGAATTTGAAGCTGAGGGACGTATTCCAAGTATTCGTTTCCGTGTACCAGCTGATCGTGATTACACATTTAAAGATATCGTAAAAGATGAAGTAGCATTCCATTCAAATGATTTCGGTGATTTCGTTATCGTGAAAAAAGATGGAATTCCAACTTATAACTTTGCGGTAGCAGTAGATGATCACTTAATGGAAATTACACATGTACTTCGTGGTGATGACCATATTTCAAATACGCCAAAACAAATGATGATTTATGAAGCTTTCGGTTGGGATATCCCGCAATTTGGCCATATGACTTTAATTGTAAATGAAAGCCGTAAAAAATTAAGTAAGCGTGATGAATCTATTATTCAATTTATTGAGCAATATAAAGAGCTTGGATATCTTCCAGAAGCAATCTTTAACTTTATTGCACTACTAGGTTGGTCGCCGGTAGGAGAAGAAGAAATCTTCTCTAACGAAGAGTTTATCAAAATGTTCGATGCAGCTCGTTTATCAAAATCACCTGCATTATTTGATTCTCAAAAATTAAAATGGATGAACAACCAATATATGAAAAAGCAAGATTTAGATACGGTGGTAGAATTAAGCTTACCGCATCTAGTGAAAGCTGGACGTATAGGTGAAACTTTAAGTGAACAAGAGCAAGCTTGGATTCGTGATGTAATTGCGTTATATCATGAACAAATGAGTTTTGGAGCTGAAATTGTAGAGCTTTCTGAAATGTTCTTCAAAGATCATGTTGATCATGAAGAAGAAGGACAAGAAGTATTAAAAGGTGAACAAGTACCAGAAGTACTTCGTGCATTTGCTGGTCAAGTAGAAGCACTAGAGGCGATGGAACCAGCAGCAATTAAGGCGGCTATTAAAGCAGTTCAAAAGGAAACAGGTCATAAAGGTAAAAACTTATTTATGCCAATCCGTGTTGCAACTACTGGTCAAACACATGGCCCAGAGCTTCCTAATGCTATTGCACTTCTTGGAAAAGAAAAAGTTTTAAATCGTCTTCAAAAAGTAATTGGTTAACATTTTCTAGGTTTAGAAATATAATAAGTATACTTAAAACCTAATAAGGAAAAGCGACGAGAAGGAGAAGTAGAAAATCAGGCTTTTTACAGAGAGAACCACCTTTAGGCTGGAAGTGGTTTATAAGCGGGTTTTTGAAATGCCCCTTCGAGTCTTCTGCTGAACAGCAAAATGTTTTGTGAAACATCTTAAGGCGTTAAAGTAAGCAGAAGCGGTGTACACCGTTATCAGAGATGAGTTTGAGGCTTTTTTAGCCTAAACAGAGTGGAACCGCGCTTAAAAGGCGTCTCTGTCAATATGACAGAGGCGTCTTTTTTTATACCGTAAAACTGGGTATGAGTATAAATTTTATCTACGTGTATAAAGATTTAGGGAGATAAGTAGGGAGTTAGTTCACTCGAAAAAGCAGCCCATAAAGGGGAGGGAACATCGATGTTTAAGAGGCTTCGGGAAGATATTGAAGTCGTTTTTGAACAGGATCCAGCGGCAAGAGGTTATTTCGAAGTCATTTTAACTTACTCTGGATTACATGCAGTTTGGGCTCATCGAATTGCACATGCTTTTTATAAAAGGGATTTTTTCTTTCTTGCACGTTTTGTTTCACAAGTTAGTCGTTTTTTTACTGGCATTGAGATTCATCCAGGAGCAACTATTGGTCGACGCTTTTTCATAGACCATGGAATGGGAGTTGTAATTGGAGAAACTTGTGAAATTGGTGATAATGTAACAATTTATCAAGGGGTTACATTAGGTGGTACAGGAAAAGAAAAAGGCAAGAGGCATCCAACAATTCAGGATAATGTATTAATTGCGACGGGTGCTAAAGTCCTTGGTTCTATTACTGTGGGAGAGAATTCTAAAATCGGGGCAGGGTCTGTCGTATTAAAAGAAGTTCCTGCACATTCTACAGTTGTAGGTATACCTGGCCGAGTCGTTATTCAAAATGGAGTAAAGATTGGTCAAGAATTAAATCACTCTGACCTTCCGGATCCAATTTTTGATAAATTAAAGGCTATGGAAGTAGAACTTGATAAATTGAAGAAACAACTGGAAGTAAAGGTAGAAAGGAAGGATAAAAATGACTATTCACATTTATAATACGTTAACACGTCAAAAAGAAGAGTTTGTTCCATTAGAAGAAAATAAGGTAAAGATGTATGTATGCGGACCTACAGTCTATAACTACATTCATATTGGCAATGCAAGACCTCCTATGGTATTCGATACAGTACGTCGCTATCTAGAATATAAAGGGTACGATGTGCAATACGTATCGAACTTTACGGACGTAGATGATAAATTAATTAAAGCGGCAAATGAATTAGGTGAAGATGTACCGACAATTGCTGATCGTTTTGTTGAAGCGTACTTTGAAGATGTAACAGCGCTAGGTTGCAAACACGCAACAGTCCATCCTCGTGTAACAGAAAATATGGATATCATTATTGAATTTATTCAAGAACTTGTGAATAAAGGGTATGCATACGAATCAGAGGGAGATGTGTACTTTAAAACGAAGGAATTCGAAGGTTACGGTAAATTATCACATCAACCAATCGCAGATTTACGTCACGGTGCTCGTATTGAGGTGGGGGAAAAGAAACAAGACCCTCTTGATTTTGCTTTATGGAAAGCTGCGAAAGAAGGAGAAATCTTCTGGGAAAGCCCTTGGGGGCAAGGGCGTCCAGGGTGGCATATTGAATGCTCAGCAATGGCACGTAAGTACTTAGGGGATACAATTGACATTCATGCTGGTGGTCAAGACTTGGCGTTCCCGCATCATGAAAATGAAATTGCGCAGTCGGAAGCATTGACTGGAAAAACGTTTGCACGTTACTGGATGCATAATGGATATATTAATATTAACAATGAGAAGATGTCTAAATCGCTTGGTAACTTTATTTTAGTTCACGATATTATTAAGCAATACGACCCACAGTTAATTAGATTCTTTATGTTATCAGTACACTATCGTCATCCGATTAACTTTAGTGAAGAGTTATTACAAAGTACGAATAATGGGCTGGAAAGAATTAAAACAGCTTATGGAAACTTAAAGCATCGTATGGAAAGCAGTACGGATTTAACAGACCATAATGAGAAATGGTTAGTTGAAATAGAGAAATTCCAGACTGCATTTGAAGAGGCAATGAATGATGACTTTAACACTGCGAATGCAATTACCGAATTATACAATGTAGCCAATCATGCAAATCAATATTTACTTGAAGAGCATACATCTAAAGTTGTGATCGAAGCATACGTAAAACAATTGGAAACGTTATTTGATATTTTAGGATTAGAATTAACGCAAGAAGAATTGCTGGATGAAGAAATTGAAGAACTTATCCAAAAGCGCATTGAGGCTCGTAAAAATCGCGATTTCGCATTGTCTGATCAAATTCGTGACGATTTAAAAGGACGTAATATTATTTTAGAAGATACCGCTCAAGGTACAAGATGGAAAAGAGGATAAGGATGATTGATGCAAAGCAATTAAACAGCTTGGCGTTAGCGTATATGGGTGATGCGGTATATGAACAATATATCCGCTATCACCTCCTTCAAAAAGGAAAGGTTCGCCCTAATCAATTACATCGCTTAGGGACGAGCTTTGTTTCAGCAAAAGCACAGGCGAAAGTTGTTTATCATTTATTAGAGACGTCGTTTTTGACAGAGGAAGAAGAGGCGGTATTAAGAAGAGGACGTAATGCAAATTCAGGTACGGTTCCGAAAAATACGGATGTACAAACATATCGACATAGTACAGCCTTTGAAGCGCTAATTGGTTATCATCATTTATTAAATAACCGTGAAAGATTAGACGAAATTGTATATAAGGCAATTGCAGTTTTAGAAGAAAAGGAAGGGGGCACATCATCATGAGTAGTGAATATATTATCGGACGTAACCCTGTAATTGAAGCGTTACGATCAGGGAGAGATATTAATAAAATTTGGATCGCAGAAGGTGCTGCCAAAGGACAAGTGCAGATTGTACTAGCGTTAGCGAAAGAGAATAAGGTTATTTTACAACATGCACCAAAGAAAAAGTTAGATCAATTAGTTGAGGGTAATCATCAAGGTGTAATCGCTCAAGTAGCTGCATATCAGTATGCGGAGTTAGAAGATTTATTCAAAGTGGCAGAAAAACGTAATGAAGATCCATTCTTCTTAATTTTAGATGAGATTGAAGATCCGCATAACTTAGGTTCTATTATGCGTACTGCTGATGCGACAGGAGCTCATGGGATTATTATTCCAAAGAGAAGGGCTGTGGGGCTTACAGCGTCAGTTGCGAAAGCATCAACAGGAGCAATTGAATACATTCCTGTTGCACGCGTAACGAACTTATCCCGTACAATTGATGAATTAAAAGAACGTGGACTTTGGATTGCTGGTACAGATGCCAAAGGAAAAACGGATTATCGTAATTTAGATGGTAAAATGCCGATTGGGTTAGTAATTGGTAGTGAAGGAAAAGGTATGAGCCGTATTATTGGTGAAAAGTGTGATTTCCTAATCACTCTACCGATGGTTGGTAAAGTTACATCCTTAAATGCTTCCGTAGCCGCAAGTTTGTTAATGTATGAGGTATATCGTAAACGTCACGAAATTGGTAAATAAAAGATGAACGATATTTTAATCGTTGACGGTTACAACATTATCGGAGCTTGGGGAGATTTGAAGAAACTGCGGGATGTAGATTTACAATCATCAAGAGATGCACTTATTGATAAGATGGCGGATTATCAAGGTTATACAGGCACAAAAGTGATGATAGTCTTTGATGCCTATACAGTACATGGTATTGAAAAAAAGATGAAACAATCTCGTGTGGAAGTAATATTCACACGAAAGAATCAAACTGCAGATGAAAAGATAGAGCAACTTGCGATAGAGCTTAGAAATATAAATACACGAATATATGTTGCGACTTCTGATTACACGGAACAATGGGTTATATTTGCGCAAGGTGCCCTTCGGAAATCTGCGCGTGAATTAGAGTTGGAAGTACAGGCAATGGAGCAACAAGTAAGAAGGCGTACAAAAGACACGAAAGAACAGCAACCCGCCATGCGAAAGATATTTAGTAAAGATATTACAGAAAAATTAGAAAAATTAAGAAGAGGAGAGCGTTGAAGCATTGACGCTCTTTGTCTTTTTACTGTATAATATTGCTAAATAAATAGCGGTCGGAGGGATCAAGGTGGAAGCAGGCTTCGTAAGTGTAGGCGACGTTACATTTCGTGATTTAGAGGATGAGGCAATCGTTGAGTTAGTTCGAAAAGGTAATACTGACGCTCTAGAATATTTAATTCACAAGTATAAGAACTTTGTTCGCGCGAAATCAAGATCTTACTTTTTAGTGGGTGCCGATCGAGAAGACATTGTTCAAGAAGGTATGATAGGGTTGTTTAAAGCAATTCGTGATTATAAAGAGGACAAGCTGTCTTCATTCAAAGCATTTGCTGAACTGTGTATCACTCGACAAATTATTACCGCTATTAAAACGGCAACAAGACAAAAACATATTCCCTTAAATTCATATGTGTCTTTAGATAAGCCGATTTACGATGAGGAATCTGATCGAACATTATTGGATGTTATTTCTGAAGCGAAGGTAACTGATCCTGAAGAGATGATTATTAGCCAAGAAGAATATACAGACATAGAATCAAAAATATCAGAATTATTAAGCGATTTAGAAAGAAAAGTACTTTCTTTATATCTAGATGGGCGTTCTTATCAAGAGATTTCAGAACAGTTAAACAGACATGTGAAATCTATTGATAACGCTTTACAGCGGGTGAAGAGGAAATTGGAACGATATATGGAAATGCGAGAAAGTACAACTTTAAATTCATAACAAATAACAAGTGCAACAGGTGTAAAATAAATCACCTGTTTTCTTTTGTAGAGCGTACAAAATGCATGTCATTGACATTGTCTTTTATTGTATGATACATTTTTAGGGACATAATGTTACAAGGTTGGTGTAACTAATGAGGAAAAAAGTTGTACTCTCATGTGAAGAGTGTAAAAATCGAAACTACTCTACTATGAAAGATACGAGCTCAATAGAGCGACTTGAAATAAAAAAGTTTTGTAAAACATGCAATCAGCATACAGTTCACAAGGAAACAAAATAAATAATTGAAATAATACACTGGAGGTCCCGCAGATGCGTTTAACGAACTTTTTCGGCGATGTAGGTCGCGAAATGAAAAAAGTAAGTTGGCCTAAAAAAGATGAATTACTCCGCTCAACAGCGACTGTTGTTGCTACAGTTGTGTTCTTTGCGATTTTCTTCGCAGTAGTTGATATGGGCATTTCTTCTTTAATTCGGTTAATTCTTGGTTAATTCTTGAATAAGAAGCACTTATCCATGATATAATGTTATTTATAAGAACTGTGTAAAAGCCCGGTGAACGGGTTTTTTCATTTGCGCAAAAAAATGTACGTCAGGGAGGGAAGGACGCTCGTCCTAAATGAATGGAAAAAAGTTGGTATGTTGTCCATACTTATTCTGGATATGAAAATAAAGTAAAAGCAAACCTAGAGAAGCGTGTAGAATCAATGGGTATGCAAGATAAAATTTTCCGTGTTGTTGTCCCGGAAGAAGTAGAAGTAGAAATGAAAAACGGAAAAGAAAAATTAATGAAAAGAAAAGTGTTCCCAGGTTATGTATTAGTAGAATTAATCATGACTGATGATTCTTGGTATGTTGTACGTAACACGCCGGGTGTAACTGGGTTCGTTGGTTCTTCTGGTTCTGGATCTAAGCCATCGCCTCTATTAGAAGAGGAAGTTGTTACCATTATGAAACATATGGGAATGGACAACGAAGTGGTTGATTTCGACTTTGAACTTCATGAGACAGTACGTGTAAATGAGGGGCCATTCGCAGATTATACAGGTGCTATTGAAGAAATTGATGTGGAGAAGAAAAAGGTTAGTGTACTTGTGGACATGTTTGGTCGCGAGACTCCAGTTGAACTTGACTTCCATCAAATTGAAAAATTATAAAATGAAACTTGAAATGAATTGTAAAAAGTGATAATATCTTTTAAGTCAGTACGTCTTCATTATCGGAGGCGTTTTTTGAAAGATTTTATCCTTACAGATAAAATATGACGTGGGAGGGCAAATCACTGTCCAATTGACCACATCACGGACTTAAGGAGGTGTGTCTCGTGGCTAAAAAGGTAATTAAAATGGTAAAGCTTCAAATTCCTGCAGGTAAAGCTAACCCAGCTCCACCAGTTGGTCCAGCATTAGGACAAGCAGGTGTTAACATCATGGGCTTCTGTAAAGAGTTTAACGCTCGTACAGCAGATCAAGCTGGTCTTATCATCCCTGTTGAAATTACGGTATTTGAGGACCGTTCATTCACTTTCATTACTAAAACTCCTCCTGCTGCTGTTCTTCTTAAGAAAGTAGCTGGTATTGAGTCTGGTTCTGGTGAACCAAATCGTAATAAAGTGGCAACTGTTAAGCGTGATAAAGTACGCGAAATCGCTGAAACTAAAATGCCTGACCTAAACGCTGCTAGCGTAGAAGCTGCAATGCGTATGGTTGAAGGTACTGCACGCAGTATGGGCATCGTTATCGAAGACTAATTCGATTTGTTTTTAAAAAAAGGTTGCGGGTCTGGAATTCCAATTCGCAACCTTTATTATCGTAAATGATTATCGTTTTTAAATAAATGGATGGCGCTCATCCTCAGGTTATACCTGAAAACAGGCGTAAACGTGGGAGGTTATTCCGCTAAAACCACATTCGAGGAGGAAATAAAAATGGCTAAAAGAGGTAAAAAGTACGTAGAAGCTGCAAAGCTTGTTGACCGTGCAGCTGCTTACTCTGCAACAGAAGCAGTAGAATTAGTAAAGAAAACAAACACAGCTAAATTTGATGCAACTGTAGAAGCTGCATTCCGTTTAGGTGTTGACCCTAAGAAAGCTGACCAACAAATCCGTGGTGCAGTTGTTCTTCCGCACGGTACTGGTAAAGTACAACGTGTATTAGTGTTCGCTAAAGGTGAAAAAGCTAAAGAAGCTGAAGCTGCTGGAGCTGACTTCGTAGGCGATACTGATTACATCGGTAAAATCCAACAAGGTTGGTTCGATTTCGATGTAGTAGTAGCAACTCCTGACATGATGGGTGAAGTTGGTAAACTTGGTCGCGTATTAGGACCTAAAGGTTTAATGCCAAACCCTAAAACTGGAACAGTTACTTTCGATGTAACTAAAGCTGTTAACGAAATCAAAGCTGGTAAAGTTGAATACCGCGTTGATAAAGCTGGTAACATCCACGTTCCAATCGGTAAAGTATCTTTCGAAGATGCTAAATTAGTAGAAAACTTCAAAACAATCGCTGATACTTTATTAAAAGTTAAGCCATCTGCTGCAAAAGGTACTTACATGAAGAACGTAACAGTTGCTTCTACAATGGGACCTGGCGTACGTGTAGACGTTTCTACATTAGCGTAAAAATTGGAAGTTGACTTCATAAAGAAGATTTAATATAATCATTTATGTTGTGAATTTAAATAGTGTACCGTAGACAGTAGGTGTCAATAGACTTAATTTCCTACCTAGGTGTTAATATACGAAACGGAATTTTTTTCTGTGACTATATGCCTCCATGTCTACAAGTTGGGCATGGAGGTTTTTAGTGCACTTTCGGTACATCTTCTATATAATCTACAGGAGGTGTAATAACATGAGCAAAGTAATCGAAACTAAACAACAAGTTGTAACTGAAATCGCGGACAAACTTCGTGCTAGTAAATCTACGATCGTTGTTGACTACCGTGGTTTAACAGTTTCTGAAGCAACAGAATTACGTAAGCAATTACGTGAAGCTGGCGTTGAGTTCAAAGTTTACAAAAACTCTCTAACTCGTCGTGCTGCAGAATCTGCTGAAATGGCTGAGTTAAACGAATTCTTAACAGGACCAAACGCAATCGCGTTCAGTAACGAGGATGTAGTTGCTCCTGCGAAAGTATTAAACGACTTCGCTAAAAATCATGAAGCTTTAGAAATTAAAGCGGGCGTAATCGAAGGTAAACTTGTAACACTTGATGAGGTTAAAGCAATCGCTACTCTTCCATCACGTGAAGGCTTACTTTCTATGCTTCTTAGCGTTCTTCAAGCTCCAATCCGTAACCTTGCACTTGCTACTAAAGCAGTTGCAGAACAAAAGGAAGAGCAAGGCGCTTAATTTTTTAAAAGATAATTACGTATTATCGATAAAACAATACAAACCTATTTAAGGGAGGATATTTACAATGACTAAAGAACAAATCATTGAAGCAGTTAAATCTATGACTGTATTAGAACTTAACGACTTAGTAAAAGCTATCGAGGAAGAATTCGGCGTAACTGCTGCTGCTCCTGTAGCTGTTGCTGGTGGCGCTGGAGAAGCTGCTGCTGAGAAAACTGAATTTGATGTGGAACTAACTAGCGCTGGTGCACAAAAAATCAAAGTTATCAAAGTTGTTCGTGAAATCACTGGTCTTGGCTTAAAAGAAGCTAAAGAATTAGTTGACAACACTCCAAAAGTAATCAAAGAAGCTGCTGCTAAAGAAGAAGCTGAAGAAATCAAAGCTAAACTTGAAGAAGTTGGCGCTGCTGTAGAAGTTAAGTAATTAACTTTTGATGCTTTAAAAAAAGCTCGCTCTCATGCGAGCTTTTTTTTTAACTGTAAAGAAGAGAGGTGGCCATATGGCAGACCATTATTTTTCTAACGACCCTTCTAGTAAAAGTGATCGTAAGCGATGGGAATTTGCACTTCGTGGATCTCAATTTACTTTCTTATCCGACCATGGGGTGTTCTCGAAAAACGAAGTGGACTTTGGTTCCCGTCTTTTAATTGAAGCTTTTCAAATGCCAGATATTAAAGGTAATATATTAGATGTAGGTTGCGGATACGGTCCTATTGGTTTGTCGCTAGCGAAAGAGTTTCAAGGTCGTGAAGTTCACATGGTGGATGTGAATGAAAGGGCGCTTGGACTTGCGAAAGAAAACGCCGCTAATAACAAAATCGAGAATATACGTATTTTTCAAAGTAGCGTCTATGAAAATGTAGATGGCAAGTATGCTGCTATTCTATCTAACCCTCCAATTCGTGCGGGTAAAGATGTCGTACATGAAATTTTAGAAAAAGCTGTGGAGTATTTAGTTCCAGGTGGAGAACTTTGGATTGTTATTCAAAAGAAGCAAGGTGCACCATCTGCGCTGAAAAAACTAGAGGAAGTATTTTCTGAAGTTGAGGTTGTAGAAAAGAAAAAAGGATATTATATCATAAAATCAAAAAAACGTTGACGGTTATTTTTGGCTATGTTAACATTATACAATGCCAATATATGATTTTCTGCGTTGAGAAAGATGTATATTTTTGTTTCTCTTGGAAAAGATAGTAAAATCAGCAGATTATGAAACAGAATGATGGTTTTCTTATAGAAGCCATTTTTCTTTTTTGAGCAGGTAGAAAGACTCAACGTATTTATCTTTAAGAGAAAAAGACTACGCTAATAGCAGTAGTTGTATTTATTTGTGATTTTGCACAAATTTTTTTGTGCATTTATAATACTCATGATTTGAGGGGTGAAGCAGTTGACAGGTCAACTAGTTCAATACGGACGCCACCGCCAACGAAGAAGTTATGCCCGTATTAGTGAAGTATTAGAGTTACCAAATCTTATCGAAATTCAAACCTCTTCTTATCAGTGGTTTCTTGATGAGGGTTTGCGAGAAATGTTCCAAGACATTTCTCCGATTGAAGACTTTACGGGAAATCTATCGCTTGAATTTATCGACTACAGCTTAGGTGAACCTAAATACTCTGTAGACGAATGCAAAGAGCGTGATGTGACGTATGCAGCACCACTTCGTGTAAAAGTGCGTCTAATCAACAAGGAAACTGGTGAAGTAAAAGAACAAGATGTGTTCATGGGAGATTTCCCACTCATGACAGAGACTGGAACATTCGTAATTAACGGTGCAGAACGTGTTATCGTTTCCCAGTTAGTTCGCTCTCCAAGCGTATACTATAGTGGCAAAGTGGATAAAAACGGAAAACGTGGTTTTACTGCTACTGTAATTCCAAACCGCGGAGCTTGGTTAGAGTATGAGACAGATGCTAAGGATGTTGTATATGTGCGTATTGACCGTACGCGTAAACTTCCTGTAACTGTTTTGTTACGCGCATTAGGGTTTGGCTCTGATCAAGAAATCACCGAGCTTTTAGGTGATAACGAATACTTAAGCAACACATTAGAAAAAGACAACACAGATAGCACAGAAAAAGCATTGCTTGAAATTTATGAGCGTCTACGTCCTGGTGAACCACCAACAGTAGAAAATGCTAAGAGCTTACTTGTGTCTCGTTTCTTCGATCCAAAGCGCTACGATTTAGCAAATGTAGGTCGCTATAAGATCAACAAGAAGTTACACATTAAAAACAGATTGTTTAATCAACGTTTAGCTGAAACATTAGTGGATCCAGAAACTGGTGAAATTTTAGCGGCAGAAGGAACAATCTTAGATCGTCGTACACTTGATCGCATTTTACCTTACTTAGAGAAAAACATTGGATTCAAAACAGCGAAACCAATGGGTGGAGTGGTAGAAGGCGATGTTGAGCTGCAATCTATTAAGATTTATGCTCCTGAGTCGGAAGGCGAACGCGTAATTAATGTAATTGGTAATGCAAACATTACTCGTGATGTGAAACACATCACACCAGGTGATATCCTTGCTTCTATCAGTTACTTCTTCAACCTACTATACAAAGTAGGAGATACAGATGATATTGACCATTTAGGAAACCGTCGTCTGCGTTCTGTTGGAGAACTATTACAAAACCAATTCCGTATCGGCCTTTCTCGTATGGAACGTGTTGTTCGTGAGAGAATGTCGATCCAAGATACAAATGCAATTACACCACAGGCACTAATTAATATTCGTCCTGTTATTGCATCTATTAAAGAGTTCTTCGGAAGTTCTCAGTTATCTCAGTTCATGGACCAAACAAATCCATTAGCAGAGTTAACTCACAAACGAAGACTATCTGCATTAGGACCTGGTGGTTTAACGCGTGAGCGCGCAGGCTTTGAAGTACGTGACGTTCATTACTCCCACTATGGTCGTATGTGTCCGATTGAAACACCAGAGGGACCAAACATTGGTTTGATTAACTCATTATCTTCGTTCGCGAAAGTAAATGAGTTTGGTTTCATTGAAACACCATACCGTCGTGTTGACCCAGAAACTGGTCTTGTAACAGGGCATGTTGATTATTTAACAGCAGATGAAGAAGATAACTATGTTGTAGCCCAAGCGAATATGAAATTATCTGATGAAGGTGAATTCCTAAGTGAAGATATCGTAGCTCGTTTCCGTGGCGAAAATATTGTCACAAATAGAGAACGCATCGACTACATGGATGTATCTCCAAAACAAGTAGTGTCGGCAGCGACAGCTTGTATTCCGTTCTTAGAAAACGATGACTCTAACCGCGCACTTATGGGAGCGAACATGCAACGTCAGGCGGTTCCGTTAATGAATCCGGAATCTCCGATTGTAGGTACAGGTATGGAGTACGTATCAGCAAAAGACTCGGGTGCTGCAGTAATCTGTAAACATCCTGGTGTTGTTGAGCGCGTAGAAGCACGTGAAGTTTGGGTACGTCGCTATGTAGAAGTTGACGGTCAAACAGTAAAAGGCGACTTAGATCGCTACAAAATGCAAAAATTCATTCGTTCTAACCAAGGAACTTGTTACAACCAACGTCCAATCGTAAGTGTTGGAAATGAAGTTGTAAAAGGTGAAATCCTTGCGGATGGTCCTTCTATGGAATTAGGTGAACTAGCACTTGGACGTAACGTACTTGTTGGCTTCATGACTTGGGACGGTTATAACTACGAGGATGCGATTATCATGAGTGAGCGCCTTGTAAAAGATGATGTGTACACTTCTATTCATATTGAAGAATATGAATCAGAAGCTCGTGATACGAAGCTTGGACCAGAAGAAATTACACGTGACATTCCAAACGTTGGGGAAGACGCATTACGTAACCTTGACGAGCGCGGTATCATTCGCGTTGGTGCTGAAGTAAAAGATGGAGATTTACTTGTTGGTAAAGTAACACCTAAAGGTGTAACAGAATTAACAGCTGAAGAACGTCTATTACATGCTATCTTTGGAGAAAAAGCGCGTGAAGTACGTGATACATCACTACGTGTACCACACGGTGGTGGCGGTATTATCTTAGACGTAAAAGTATTCAACCGTGAAGATGGCGATGAATTGCCACCAGGTGTGAATCAACTTGTACGTGCATATATCGTTCAAAAACGTAAAATTTCTGAAGGTGACAAGATGGCCGGACGTCACGGTAACAAAGGTGTTATTTCTCGTATTTTACCAGAAGAAGATATGCCTTACTTACCAGACGGTACGCCAATCGATATTATGTTAAACCCATTAGGGGTACCATCTCGTATGAATATCGGTCAGGTATTAGAGCTTCATCTTGGTATGGCAGCAAGATACCTGGGCATTCACATTGCAACACCAGTATTCGATGGTGCTCGTGAGGAAGATGTTTGGGGCACAATTGAAGAAGCTGGTATGGCAAATGACGCGAAAACAATCCTGTATGACGGACGTACTGGTGAACCATTCGATAACCGCGTATCTGTTGGTGTCATGTATATGATCAAACTTGCGCACATGGTTGACGATAAACTTCATGCTCGTTCTACTGGACCATACTCACTTGTAACGCAGCAACCTCTTGGAGGTAAAGCTCAGTTCGGTGGACAGCGTTTCGGTGAGATGGAGGTTTGGGCACTTGAAGCTTACGGTGCTGCTTATACTCTTCAAGAAATCTTAACAGTGAAGTCTGATGATGTTGTTGGACGTGTTAAGACTTATGAAGCAATTGTTAAAGGCGAAAATGTTCCAGAACCAGGCGTTCCTGAATCATTCAAAGTATTGATTAAAGAGCTGCAAAGTTTAGGTATGGACGTTAAAATGATGTCTAGCGACGATACAGAAATTGAAATGCGTGATACAGAAGATGATGATGATCATCAATCAGCAGATAAATTGAATGTTGAAGTTGAGACAACTAAGGAATAATTGGGATAACCTGTAGACTAAAAGGGAGGTAGGCCCCTTGATAGATGTAAATAACTTTGAATATATGAAGATTGGACTTGCTTCACCTGACAAGATTCGTTCTTGGTCATACGGTGAAGTTAAGAAACCAGAAACTATTAACTATCGTACGTTAAAGCCTGAAAAAGATGGCTTGTTCTGTGAGCGTATTTTCGGACCACAAAAGGACTGGGAATGTCATTGCGGAAAATACAAACGTGTACGTTATAAAGGTGTAGTTTGTGATCGATGTGGCGTTGAAGTAACGCGTGCAAAAGTACGTCGTGAACGTATGGGTCATATTGAATTAGCTGCTCCTGTATCTCATATTTGGTATTTCAAAGGTATCCCGAGCCGCATGGGACTTGTCTTAGACATGTCCCCTCGCGCGCTTGAAGAAGTAATTTATTTCGCTTCTTATGTTGTAACAGAAAGTGGAGATACACCACTTGATAAGAAGCAATTACTTTCTGAAAAAGAATACCGTGCATATCGTGATCGATATGGTAGCACATTCCAAGCTGCTATGGGTGCAGAAGCGATTAAAAAGCTACTACAAGACATCGATTTAGATAAAGAAGTAGACTTCTTAAAAGAAGAATTAAAAACAGCACAAGGACAACGCCGTACTCGTGCTATTAAACGTCTAGAAGTATTAGAAGCATTCCGCAACTCTGGAAATGAACCATCTTGGATGATCTTAGATGTTCTACCAGTAATCCCACCAGAACTACGCCCAATGGTACAGTTAGATGGTGGACGTTTTGCTACTTCTGACTTAAACGACTTATATCGTCGTGTAATTAACCGTAACAACCGTTTAAAACGTCTATTGGACCTAGGTGCTCCAAGCATCATCGTTCAAAACGAAAAACGTATGTTACAAGAAGCTGTAGACGCATTAATCGATAATGGCCGTCGTGGCCGTCCGGTTACTGGACCAGGTAACCGCCCATTAAAATCACTATCTCACATGCTTAAAGGTAAACAAGGACGTTTCCGTCAAAACTTATTAGGTAAACGTGTTGACTACTCTGGCCGTTCTGTAATCGTTGTAGGACCGAACTTAAAGATGTACCAGTGTGGATTACCGAAAGAAATGGCGCTTGAACTGTTCAAACCTTTCGTTATGAAAGAGTTAGTTGGAAAAGGCTTAGCACACAATATTAAGAGTGCGAAACGTAAAATTGAGCGTGTACACCCTGAAGTTTGGGACGTTTTAGAATCTGTGATTAAAGAGCATCCAGTACTTCTAAACCGCGCACCAACACTTCACCGTCTTGGTATCCAGGCGTTTGAACCTACATTAGTAGAAGGTCGCGCAATTCGTCTTCATCCACTTGTATGTACTGCATACAACGCGGACTTTGACGGTGACCAAATGGCGGTTCACGTTCCGTTATCATCAGAGGCACAAGCAGAAGCTCGTATTCTTATGTTAGCGGCACAAAACATCTTGAATCCAAAAGACGGAAAACCAGTTGTTACTCCATCTCAGGATATGGTATTAGGTAACTACTACTTAACACTTGAGCGTGAAGGCGCAATCGGTGAAGGTATGGTCTTCAAAGATGCAAACGAAGCAATACTTGCATACCAAAATGGATATGTACATCTGCACACACGTGTTGCAGTTGCTGCAAGTTCAGTAAATAACGTAACGTTTACTGAAGAGCAAAAGGGTAAGCTTCTATTAACAACAGTTGGTAAATTAATATTTAACGAAATCTTACCAGAGTCGTTCCCTTATATTAATGAACCGACAAACTCAAACCTTGAAAAAGAAACACCAGCGGAATATTTCGTTGAAAAAGGTGCGAACATTAAAGAAATTATTGCTAGTCGCGAAGAAGTGGCACCATTTAGCAAGAAGATCCTTGGTAACATCATTGCGGAAGTATTCAAACGTTTCCAAATTACGGAAACATCTCGCATGCTTGACCGTATGAAAAACTTAGGATTTAAGTACTCTACAAAGGCTGGTATTACAGTTGGGGTATCTGACATTCTTGTATTAGGTGAAAAAGATGAAATTCTCCATGAAGCACAAGCAAAAGTAGATAATGTAATTAAACAATTCCGTCGCGGTTTAATCACGGAAGAAGAACGTTACGATCGCGTTATCTCTATTTGGAGTAATGCAAAAGATGTTATCCAAGGAAAACTGATGAAATCCTTGAATAAACGCAACCCAATCTTCATGATGAGTGATTCCGGTGCCCGTGGTAACGCATCGAACTTTACTCAGCTTGCTGGTATGCGTGGTCTGATGGCCAATCCATCTGGTCGTATTATCGAACTTCCAATTAAATCAAGTTTCCGTGAAGGTTTAACAGTACTTGAGTACTTCATCTCTACGCATGGTGCGCGTAAAGGTCTTGCCGATACAGCACTTAAAACTGCCGATTCTGGTTACTTAACGCGTCGTCTTGTAGACGTTGCACAAGATGTAATTGTCCGTGAAGATGATTGTGGAACAGATCGTGGTCTATTAATTGGTGCGATTAAAGAGGGTAATGAAGTAATTGAGTCATTATATGATCGTCTTGTTGGACGTTTTGCAAGAAAAACTGTAAAACATCCTGAAACAGGTGAAGTATTAGTTAGTGAAAACCAATTAATTACTGAAGATATCGCTCATATCGTTGAAAATTCGGGTGTTGAAACTGTAAACATTCGTTCAGCGTTCACGTGTAACACTCGCCACGGTGTATGTAAGAAGTGTTACGGTCGTAACTTAGCAACTGGTACAGACGTAGAAGTAGGAGAAGCGGTAGGTATTATCGCAGCTCAATCTATCGGTGAGCCAGGTACACAGTTAACGATGCGTACATTCCATACAGGTGGGGTTGCCGGAGATGATATCACTCAAGGTTTACCTCGTATCCAAGAGATCTTCGAAGCTCGTAATCCGAAAGGTCAGGCAGTTATCAGTGAAATCGACGGTGTTATCGCAGCGATCAACGATGTTAAAGATCGCCAAGAAGTAGTTGTACAGGGTGAAGTTGAAGCTCGTACGTATGCTATTCCTTACGGTGCTCGTCTGAAAGTAACTCCAGGACAGCCAATTAGCCACGGTAAAGAGTTAACAGAAGGTTCTATTGATCCGAAAGAATTACTAAAAGTAACGGACATTACAGCAGTGCAAGAATACTTATTACGTGAAGTTCAAAAAGTATACCGTATGCAAGGGGTAGAAATTGGTGACAAACACGTAGAAGTAATGGTACGCCAAATGCTACGTAAAGTTCGTGTAAGTGATGCAGGTGAAACAGATGTATTACCAGGAACATTACTAGATATCCATCAGTTTACTGATGCGAATGCGAAGGTGTTACTGAAAGGTAAACAACCAGCGACAGCTAGACCTGTTCTACTTGGTATTACAAAAGCTTCACTTGAAACAGATTCGTTCTTATCTGCAGCTTCGTTCCAAGAAACAACTCGTGTTTTAACGGATGCAGCAATTAAAGGTAAACGCGATGAGCTTCTAGGATTGAAAGAGAATGTTATTATCGGTAAGCTTGTTCCTGCTGGAACAGGTATGAATCGTTATCGTAAAGTGGATCTTGTAAAAACAACACAAGATAACATGAATGTAGAAAACGATGAAGTTTATGTGGAACAGTAAAATTTTCCGTCGTAAATTTTGTATAAAAACAGCTAATCCTAGTTGACATTGTATGAGTCAAAATGTTACTATAATCAAGGTTGCTCCTGAACGATGCTTTGGAGGATATTTATATGTCTTATCAAAAAGTGTCAAATGCTGAAAATGTAGTCGTTGGTCATAAACGAACATTGGAAGCAATCAAAAATGGTATAGTTAAAGAAGTTGTTATTGCAGAAGATGCTGATGTGCGGTTAACCCATGTTATCATTCGCACTGCTTTGCAACATAACATACCCATAACAAAAGTTGAATCAGTTCGTAAGCTTGGAAAAGTTTCGGGGATTCAAGTGGGAGCTTCAGCAATAGGAATAATAAGTTAAAACTGTTTTTGTGAGGAGAGAGCATTTGCTCTTCCTTGCAAAAACTTTGTTTTCAACTAATAATGAACCACCTGGATATGTGGTCATACAAACATGCGAAGGGAGGATAATCAAATGCCTACTATTAACCAATTAGTGAGAAATGGTCGTACTGATAAAGTATGGAAATCTAAATCACCTGCGTTAAACAAAGGTTTTAACTCTTTAAAGAAAAAATCAACTGATATCTCTGCACCTCAAAAACGTGGTGTATGTACTCGTGTTGGTACAATGACTCCAAAGAAACCTAACTCAGCGTTACGTAAATACGCTCGTGTACGTTTAACAAACGGGATTGAAGTTACAGCTTACATCCCAGGTATCGGTCATAACTTACAAGAGCATAGCGTAGTATTAATTCGCGGTGGTCGAGTAAAGGATTTACCAGGGGTACGTTACCACATCGTTCGTGGAGCGCTTGATACAGCTGGTGTTGACAAACGTATGCAAGGACGTTCTAAATATGGTACTAAGCGACCAAAACCTGCTAAAAAATAATAAACTTATAATGAAAGGAGGAACTCAATATGCCTCGTAAAGGACCTGTTGCGAAACGTGACGTGTTACCAGATCCAATGTACAATTCTAAGCTAGTAACACGCCTTATCAACAAAATGATGGTTGACGGTAAAAAAGGTAAATCTCAAACAATTCTTTATAACGCTTTCGATATCGTTCGTGAACGTTCAGATAAAGAACCAATGGAAGTATTCGAGCAAGCTCTTAAGAACATCATGCCTGTTCTTGAAGTACGCGCTCGTCGTGTTGGTGGTGCTAACTACCAAGTTCCAGTTGAGGTTCGTCCAGAACGCCGTACAACTTTAGGTCTTCGCTGGTTAGTAAACTATGCTCGTCTTCGTGGTGAAAAAACTATGGAAGAGCGTCTAGCTTACGAAATCTTAGATGCAGCTAACAACGCTGGTGCATCTGTTAAGAAACGTGAAGACACTCATAAAATGGCAGAAGCTAACAAAGCATTTGCTCATTACCGTTGGTAGGATTCAACGTAAAATAAATGTAAGCATAAACCGCTTTATTTGTCGCTTATGGAAGTGTGGAGAGGGAGAATGCCTCTCCCTTTCGTTGGGCGCTCGTTTTACATAATGAGGGTACTGGACACTGGCATATGTAACAATATAAAGTGGCTTTTTTGCTACTTAAAATAAAAAATCCAATCCATATATGGAAGGAGCAAGACACCAAATGACAAGAGAGTTCTCTTTAGAAAACACTCGTAATATTGGTATCATGGCTCACATCGATGCTGGTAAAACAACAGCAACTGAGCGTATTCTGTATTACACAGGACGTATTCATAAAATCGGTGAAACTCATGAAGGTGCATCTCAGATGGACTGGATGGAGCAAGAGCAAGAGCGTGGTATCACAATTACTTCTGCTGCAACTACAGCTCAATGGAAAGGTCACCGTGTAAACATCATTGATACTCCAGGACACGTAGACTTCACAGTAGAAGTAGAACGTTCTTTACGCGTACTTGATGGTGCGGTAGCAGTACTTGATGCACAATCTGGTGTAGAACCACAAACAGAAACTGTTTGGCGTCAGGCTACTACTTACGGTGTACCTCGTATCGTATTCGTTAACAAAATGGATAAGATCGGTGCAGATTTCTTATACTCTGTAGGAACAATCCACGATCGTTTACAAGCAAACGCACATCCAATTCAGTTACCAATCGGTGCTGAAGATGAGTTCAATGGTATCATTGATCTTGTTGAAGAGTGTGCTTACATGTACGGTAACGATTTAGGAACAGACATCGAGCGTGTCGAAATTCCTGAAGAGCACAAAGAACTAGCTGAAGAATACCGTGGAAAGCTTATTGAAGCGGTAGCTGAGCTTGATGAAGAAATGATGATGAAGTACCTAGAAGGTGAAGAAATCACTGTAGAAGAGCTTAAAGCTGGTATCCGTAAGGCTACAACTTCTGTAGAATTCTTCCCAGTAATCTGTGGTTCTGCATTCAAAAACAAAGGTGTTCAAATCCTGTTAGACGCAGTTATCGACTACCTACCATCTCCATTAGATGTACCTGCTATTAAAGGTACTCTTCCGGATACAGATGAAGAAGTAGAACGTAAGTCTAGCGATGAAGAACCATTCGCAGCTCTAGCATTCAAAATCATGACTGACCCTTATGTTGGTAAGTTAACGTTCTTCCGTGTGTACTCTGGTGTGTTAAACTCTGGATCATACGTGAAAAACTCAACTAAAGGTAAGCGTGAGCGTGTAGGACGTATCCTACAAATGCACGCTAACAGCCGTGAAGAGATTTCAACAGTTTACGCTGGTGATATCGCTGCTGCTGTAGGTTTAAAAGATACTACTACTGGTGATACTCTTTGTGACGAGAAGAGTCTTGTTATCCTTGAGTCTATGGAATTCCCAGAGCCAGTTATCTCTGTAGCTATCGAACCAAAATCTAAAGCTGACCAAGATAAAATGGGTACAGCATTATCTAAGCTTTCTGAAGAAGATCCAACATTCCGTGCTCACACTGACCAAGAAACTGGCCAAACTATCATCGCTGGTATGGGTGAACTTCACCTTGATATCATCGTTGACCGTATGCGCCGTGAATTCAAAGTCGAAGCAAACGTTGGTGCTCCTCAGGTAGCATACCGTGAAACTTTCCGCGCTGCTGCGAAAGTTGAAGGTAAGTTTGCTCGTCAATCTGGTGGACGTGGACAATTCGGTCACGTTTGGATTGAGTTTGCACCTAACGAAGAAGGTAAAGGATTTGAATTCGAAAACAAAATCGTCGGCGGTGTAGTTCCACGTGAATACATCCCAGCTGTTGGAGCGGGTCTTGAAGACTCACTTAAAAATGGTGTACTAGCTGGTTACCCACTAGTTGACATTAAAGCAGCATTAGTTGACGGTTCTTACCATGATGTCGATTCATCTGAGATGGCGTTCAAAATCGCTGCATCTATGGCACTTAAAGCTGCGGTTTCTAAATGTAACCCAGTAATTCTTGAGCCAATGATGAAAGTTGAAGTTGTAATCCCTGAAGA
This sequence comes from Bacillus sp. FSL K6-1338, assembly GCF_038006965.1. NCBI lineage: Bacteria > Bacillati > Bacillota > Bacilli > Caryophanales > Bacillaceae > Bacillus > Bacillus sp. FSL K6-1338. The sequence continues at coordinate 124,237 of NZ_JBBOWI010000001.1, forward strand.
ATACATGGGAGACATCATGGGTGACGTAACATCTCGTCGTGGACGTGTAGAAGGTATGGAAGCTCGCGGTAACGCACAAGTTGTTCGCGCTATGGTTCCGCTTTCTGAAATGTTCGGTTATGCGACAGCATTACGTTCTAACACTCAAGGACGCGGAACATTCTCAATGACATTTGATCATTATGAAGAAGTACCGAAGTCTGTTTCAGAAGAAATTATTAAAAAAAATAAAGGCGAATAATTGATTTTTATCAATTGTTCGAGTATAACTACTTATGTAAGCTTAGAAAGTGGGACGTAAGTTTCGCTTTCTAGTCTAAATATAAAATAACCTATATAAACTAAGGAGGAATTTAGAATGGCTAAAGCTAAATTCGAACGTTCTAAACCCCATGTTAACATCGGTACAATCGGCCACGTTGACCATGGTAAAACTACATTAACTGCTGCGATCACTACAGTTCTTGCAAAAGCTGGTGGTGCTGAAGCACGCGGATACGATCAAATCGACGCTGCTCCAGAAGAAAGAGAGCGCGGAATCACAATCTCAACTGCACACGTTGAGTACGAAACTGAAACTCGTCACTATGCACACGTTGACTGCCCAGGTCACGCTGACTATGTTAAAAACATGATCACTGGTGCTGCTCAAATGGACGGCGGTATCTTAGTAGTATCTGCTGCTGATGGCCCAATGCCTCAAACACGTGAGCACATCCTTCTTTCTCGTCAAGTAGGTGTTCCTTACATCGTTGTATTCTTAAACAAATGCGACATGGTTGACGACGAAGAATTATTAGAATTAGTAGAAATGGAAGTTCGTGACCTATTATCTGAATACGGATTCCCAGGCGACGACATTCCTGTAATCAAAGGTTCTGCTCTTAAAGCTCTTCAAGGAGAAGCTGATTGGGAAGCAAAAATCATTGAATTAATGACTGAAGTTGATGCTTACATCCCAACTCCAGAACGTGAAACTGACAAACCATTCTTAATGCCTATCGAGGATGTATTCTCTATCACAGGTCGTGGTACAGTTGCAACTGGTCGTGTAGAGCGCGGAATCGTTAAAGTTGGTGACGTAGTAGAAATCATCGGTCTTGCTGAAGAGAATGCTTCTACAACTGTAACTGGTGTAGAAATGTTCCGTAAACTTCTTGACCAAGCTCAAGCTGGAGACAACATCGGTGCTCTTCTTCGTGGGGTTGCTCGTGAAGACATCCAACGTGGACAAGTTCTTGCTAAAACTGGCTCTGTAAAAGCACACGCTAAATTCAAAGCTGAAGTTTTCGTATTATCTAAAGAAGAAGGTGGACGTCACACTCCATTCTTCGCTAACTACCGTCCTCAGTTCTACTTCCGTACAACTGACGTAACTGGTATCATCCAATTACCAGAAGGTACTGAAATGGTAATGCCTGGTGACAACATCGAAATGACTATCGAACTTATCGCTCCAATCGCTATCGAAGAGGGAACTAAATTCTCTATTCGTGAAGGTGGACGTACAGTAGGTTACGGTGTAGTTGCTACTATCGTTGAGTAATCTTAACTGATATAAAACCCCCCAAGGGATTTCCCTTGGGGGGTTTTGTTTGTGTTTATATAATGAATTGGATGATATCTTTATGTTTTGACGAGTTTCTTCTATAGTATATAAAAACATTAAAACGAAACCCAAAAACTGTAAAATGAATTCTAGTAGATGAAAACTTGAAATTCTTTAAAGTGCCATGTATAATAGCAAAAGTAGAGAAAAGCAGATGCAAACAAAAAGATGCTTGCATCTAGACTAATAACATTGTATAATAGACAATGTTGGTCTTTGACTGCGATGAAGTGGAAGGTTGCTGACACACCCGGCCGCTTTGCCATGGCATGGTGTGGGGAAATTTCCATGGAGAAGGTCTATTTTAGAAATAGGCGAACGAAGGAGGGAAAATAATGGCAAAAGAAAAAATTCGTATCCGTTTAAAAGCTTATGATCACCGTATTCTTGATCAATCAGCTGAGAAAATTGTAGAAACAGCTAAGCGTTCTGGGGCAACAGTTTCTGGTCCGATCCCATTACCAACTGAGAAGACTATTTACACAATTCTTCGTGCTGTTCATAAGTACAAAGATTCTCGTGAGCAATTCGAAATGCGCACACACAAACGTTTAATCGATATCGTGAGTCCTACTCCACAAACAGTAGATTCATTAATGCGTTTAGACTTACCGTCTGGTGTAGATATCGAAATTAAACTATAAATTATATAACTTAAAAATGTAGGAGGTGTAACTCATGACCAAAGGAATCTTAGGAAGAAAGATCGGTATGACTCAAGTATTTGCTGAGAACGGTGAGTTAATCCCAGTAACAGTTATCGCTGCTAATCCAAACGTTGTTCTTCAAAAGAAAACAACTGAAACTGATGGCTACAATGCAATCCAGTTAGGATTTGAAGATAAACGTGAAAAGTTAACTAACAAACCTGAACAAGGCCACACTGCTAAAGCATCTACAACTCCTAAGCGCTTCATTCGCGAAATCCGCGATGCAGACGTGGACGGATTAGAGGTTGGTCAAGAGGTAAAAGTTGAAGTTTTCGCTGCAGGTGAAATCGTTGACGTAACAGGAATTTCTAAAGGTAAAGGTTTCCAAGGTGTTATCAAACGCCACGGACAATCTCGCGGACCTATGTCTCATGGTTCTCGCTATCACCGTCGTCCAGGTTCAATGGGCCCAGTTGCTCCGAACCGTGTATTCAAAGGCAAAAAACTTGCTGGACGTATGGGTGGAGACCAAGTTACTATCCAAAACTTAGAAATCGTTCAAGTTGACACTGAGCGCAACTTATTACTAGTAAAAGGTAACGTTCCAGGTGCTAAGAAATCTCTTGTAGTTGTTCAAGGCGCTGTGAAGGTTAGCAAATAATTCACAATAGGAAGGAGGAATTCCAATGCCAAAAGTTACTGTATATAACCAAACTGGTTCACAGGTTGGTGAAATCGAATTAGCTGAAGCTATTTTCGGTATCGAACCAAATGAAGCTGTACTTTTCGAAGCTGTAATGATGCAACGTGCATCTTTACGTCAAGGTACACACAAAGTAAAAACTCGTTCTGAAGTTCGCGGTGGTGGTCGTAAACCATGGCGTCAAAAAGGAACTGGACGTGCTCGTCAAGGGTCTATCCGTTCTCCTCAATGGCGTGGTGGTGGTACGGTATTCGGACCTACACCAAGAAGCTATGCGTACAAACTTCCTAAGAAGGTTCGTCGTTTAGCAATTAAATCTGCATTAGCTACTAAAGTAGTTGAGAACAACATTGTAGTTCTTGAAGACCTAGTATTAAATGCACCAAAAACAAAAGACATGCTAGCAGTACTTAAAGGATTAACTGTTGAGAAGAAAGCTCTTATCGTAACTGCTGATGCAAACGAATCTGTAGAGTTATCTGCTCGCAATATCCCTGGAGTAACAGTAATCACTGCTGATGGCGTAAACGTTTTAGACGTGCTTCATCATGATAAGCTAATCATGACAAAAGCGGCAGTGGAAAAAGTAGAGGAGGTGCTTGCATAATGAGAGATCCTCGTGATATCATTAAGCGCCCAGTTATCACTGAACGTTCTATGGAAATGATGGCTGAAAAAAAATACACGTTCGATGTGGACGTTAAATCTAATAAAACAGAAGTTAAAGATGCTCTTGAAGCGATCTTTGGTGTTAAAGTAGAAAAAGTGAACATCATGAACTACAAGCCGAAAGCAAAACGCGTTGGTCGTCACGCTGGTTTTACTAGCCGTCGTCGTAAAGCAATCGTTAAGCTAACTGCTGACAGCAAAGAAATCGAAATCTTCCAAGGCGTTTAATTCTTACTAAAGAAGGAGGGAAATTGAGATGGGAATTAAAAAGTATAATCCAACTACTAACGGTCGTCGTAATATGACTACGAATGATTTCGCTGAAATCACGACTGACAGACCCGAAAAGTCTTTACTTGCTCCTTTAAGCAAGAAGGCTGGTCGTAATAACCAAGGTAAAATTACTGTACGTCATCAAGGTGGCGGACATAAGCGTCAATACCGTATCATCGACTTTAAGCGTAACAAAGATGGAATTCCAGGACGCGTTGCTACGATCGAATACGATCCAAACCGCTCTGCGAATATCGCATTAATTAACTACGTTGACGGTGAAAAACGTTACATTCTTGCTCCTAAATCATTAGAAGTAGGTATGGAAGTTATGTCTGGCCCAGAAGCTGACATCAAAATCGGTAACGCATTACCATTAATCAACATTCCAGTAGGTACTGTTGTTCATAACATCGAGCTTAAGCCTGGTCGTGGCGGACAATTAGTTCGTTCTGCTGGTACATCTGCTCAAGTACTTGGTAAAGAAGGTAAATACGTACTTGTACGTTTAACTTCTGGTGAAGTACGTCTTGTATTATCTGCTTGTCGCGCTTCAATCGGTCAAGTAGGTAACGAACAACATGAACTTATCAAAATCGGTAAAGCAGGTCGCTCTCGCTGGTTAGGTAAACGCCCAACAGTTCGTGGTTCTGTAATGAACCCGGTTGATCACCCACACGGTGGTGGTGAAGGTCGTTCTCCAATCGGACGTAAGTCTCCAATGTCTCCATGGGGTAAACCAACTCTTGGATTCAAGACTCGTAAGAAAAACAAAGCGTCTGACAAATTTATCGTTCGTCGTCGTAAAAAATAATGGGATTGTAGTACGGTTCATTTCTAGAACCGTACGCCAATCACGAAGGGAGGCACCAAAATGGCTCGTAGCTTAAAAAAAGGACCATTTGTCGATGATCACTTAATGAGCAAAATGGAAAAATTAGTTGCATCTGAGCAAAAACAAGTTGTTAAAACTTGGTCTCGCCGTTCAACAATCTTCCCTCAGTTCATCGGACACACAATCGCTGTATATGATGGTCGTAAACACGTACCTGTGTACATCACTGAGGATATGGTTGGCCATAAGTTAGGTGAATTCGCACCAACTCGTACGTATAAAGGTCACCTTGCTGACGATAAGAAAACTAGAAGATAATGAGAGGAGGCACTTCAATGCAAGCTAAAGCAGTAGCGAGAACAGTTCGTATTGCTCCTCGTAAAGTTCGTTTAGTAGTAGACTTAATCCGAGGTAAGCAAGTGGGTGAAGCGATTGCTATCCTTAACCACACACCAAAAACTGCTTCTCCAGTTGTAGAAAAAGTTTTAAAATCTGCAATCGCAAATGCAGAGCACAATTATGAGATGGATATTAACAACCTAGTTGTTGAAAAAGTCTTCGTTGACGAAGGTCCAACGTTGAAACGTTTCCGTCCACGTGCAATGGGTCGTGCAAGCCAAATTAACAAACGCACAAGCCACATCACAGTTGTGGTATCAGAAAAGAAGGAGGGATAATCGATGGGTCAAAAGGTTAATCCAATTGGTCTTCGTGTCGGTGTTATCCGTGACTGGGAATCTCGTTGGTTCGCTGAGAAAGATTACGCTACATTATTACATGAAGACATCAAAATCCGTGAGTACATTAATGTACGCTTAAAAGATTCTGCTGTTGCTAAAGTAGAAATCGAACGTGCAGCAAATCGTGTAAATGTTACAATTCACACTGCAAAACCTGGTATGGTAATTGGTAAAGGTGGTACTGAAGTTGAAGCACTTCGTAAAGCTCTTAACCAATTAACAGGCAAGCGTGTACACATCAACATTTTAGAAGTTAAGAGAGCTGATCTTAACGCTAAATTAGTAGGCGAAAACATCGCTCGTCAATTAGAAAACCGTGTATCATTCCGTCGTGCACAAAAGCAAGTTATTCAACGTGCTATGCGTGCAGGTGCTAAAGGTATTAAAACACAGGTTTCTGGTCGTCTTGGCGGAGCTGATATCGCTCGTGCAGAATCTTACAGTGAAGGAACTGTTCCACTTCATACACTTCGCGCTGATATTGACTATGCAGCAGTTGAAGCTGATACAACATACGGTAAATTAGGCGTAAAAGTATGGATCTACCGTGGAGAAGTCCTTCCTACAAAAAAGAAAGCTTCTGAGGAAGGAGGAAAATAATATGTTAATGCCAAAACGCGTAAAATATCGTAGAGAGCATCGTGGTAAAATGCGTGGTCGTGCTAAAGGTGGAACTGAAATTGCTTTCGGTGAATTCGGTTTACAAGCACAAGCTGCTTCATGGATTACAAACCGTCAAATCGAAGCTGCTCGTCGTGCAATGACTCGTTACATGAAACGTGGCGGTAAAGTATGGATTAAAATTTTCCCTTCTAAACCTTACACTGCAAAACCTCTAGAAGTACGTATGGGTTCCGGTAAAGGGGCACCAGAAGGCTGGGTAGCAGTAGTAAAACCTGGGAAAATTATGTTCGAAATCGCGGGTGTATCTGAAGAGGTAGCACGCGAAGCATTACGTCTTGCAGCTCACAAGTTACCTGTGAAATGTAAATTCGTAAAACGTGAAGAAAATGGTGGTGAATCTAATGAAAACTAATGATATTCGTGAATTAACCACTGCCGAAATCGAAACAAAAGTTAAAGCTTTAAAGGAAGAGTTGTTTAATCTTCGCTTCCAACTTGCTACAGGACAATTAGAGAATCCAACTCGCATTCGTGAAGTGCGTAAAGCAATTGCTCGTATGAAAACTGTAGTTCGTGAAAGAGAGATCGGAATTAATCGATAAATTGAGGGGAGGTTTGCATAGTGAGCGAACGTAACCAACGCAAAGTTTATACTGGTCGTGTAGTGTCTGACAAAATGGACAAAACGATTACAGTTTTAGTTGAAACTTACAAAACTCATTCCTTGTACGGAAAACGTGTTAAGTATTCTAAGAAGTACAAAGCCCATGATGAGCAAAACCAAGCGAAACTTGGCGATATCGTTAAAATCATGGAAACTCGCCCGCTTTCTGCTACTAAGCGTTTCCGTTTAGTTGAAATCGTTGAAGAAGCGGTTATTATCTAAATAGACGAATCGGAATTTTTAGTCCGAAGGGAGGTTTCATAACATGATCCAACAAGAATCTCGTTTGAAAGTTGCTGACAACTCTGGTGCACGTGAACTTTTAACAATTAAAGTATTAGGCGGCTCTGGTCGTAAATATGCTAACATTGGTGACATTATCGTTGCTACGGTAAAACAAGCAACACCAGGTGGCGTTGTTAAAAAAGGTGACGTTGTTAAAGCAGTAGTAGTACGTACGAAGAGCGGAGCTCGTCGTCCGGACGGTTCTTACATCAAATTTGATGAAAACGCAGCGGTTATCATTAAAGACGATAAGAGCCCACGTGGTACTCGTATCTTCGGACCAGTAGCTCGTGAATTACGTGATAGCAACTTCATGAAGATCGTTTCTTTAGCTCCAGAAGTTCTATAATTTAAGGTATTGCCTTGCTAAGGAGGTGCAGAATTAAGATGCATGTAAAAAAAGGTGATAAAGTACAGGTAATCACTGGTAAAGACAAAGGAAAACAAGGCGTTATCCTTGTGGCTTTCCCAAAGCAAAACCGTGTTATCGTTGAGGGTGTTAACATCGTTAAAAAACACTCTAAGCCATCTCAATTAAATCCACAAGGTGGAATTATTACTAAAGAAGCACCTATTCACGTTTCTAACGTTATGATTTTAGATCCGAAAACAGGTGAACCTACTCGCGTAGGCTTCAAAGTAGAAGATGGTAAAAAAGTTCGTATTGCAAAAAAATCTGGTGAATTATTAGATAAATAATTTTCTTAAGAAAGGAGGTCACTTCATTGAATCGCCTTAAAGAGAAGTTCCAAAAGGAAATTACTCCTGCTCTAGTGAGCAAGTTTAACTATAAATCTGTGATGGAAGTACCGAAAATCGAAAAGATCGTAATCAACACTGGTGTTGGTGACGCGGTATCTAACTCAAAAGCTTTAGACAATGCAGTAGAAGAATTAACACAAATCGCAGGTCAAAAACCTGTTGTAACTCGTGCTAAAAAATCAATCGCTGGTTTCCGTCTTCGTGAAGGTATGCCAATCGGTGCGAAAGTAACTTTACGCGGCGAGCAAATGTATGAGTTCTTCGACAAATTAGTATCGGTTTCTTTACCACGTGTACGTGATTTCCGTGGTGTTTCTAAGAAATCATTCGATGGTCGTGGGAACTACACATTAGGTGTTAAAGAGCAACTTATCTTCCCTGAGATTGATTATGATAAAGTAAGCAAAGTACGCGGTATGGACATCGTAATCGTTACTACAGCGAAAACTGATGAAGAAGCTCGTGAACTTTTAACACAATTCGGTATGCCATTCCAAAAATAATGGAAGCCAACGCTAAGTAGAGGAGGCGAAAACGTGGCTAAAAAATCTATGATAGCGAAACAAAAGCGTACTCCTAAGTTTAAAGTACAAGAGTATACACGTTGCGAACGCTGCGGTCGTCCGCATTCTGTATACCGCAAATTTAAACTTTGCCGTATTTGTTTCCGTGAACTTGCATATAAAGGTCAAATTCCTGGTGTTAAAAAAGCTAGTTGGTAAAACCCACAAATGGGAAGGAGGTAAAACACATGGTGATGACAGATCCAATTGCAGACATGCTTACTCGCATCCGTAATGCGAACATGGTACGTCATGAGAAATTAGAGGTTCCTGCTTCTAAAATCAAAAAAGAGATCGCTGAACTTTTAAAACGTGAAGGTTTCATTCGTGATGTAGAATACATCGAGGATAACAAACAAGGTATCCTTCGTATTTTCCTGAAATATGGTGCAAACAATGAACGTGTAATCACTGGATTAAAACGTATCAGTAAACCTGGCTTACGCGTTTACGCTAAAGCTGACGAAGTACCACGTGTACTTAACGGATTAGGTATCGCTCTTGTTTCTACATCTAAGGGAGTAATGACAGACAAAGACGCTCGTCAATTACAAACTGGTGGAGAAGTAGTAGCATACGTTTGGTAATATATATTTAAAACGAACGGAGGTGTGACCACATGTCTCGTATTGGTAAAAAGATTCTTGAAATCCCTGCAGGTGTTACTATTACAATTGCAGAAGACAATACTGTAACAGTAAAAGGCCCTAAAGGTGAATTAACTCGTAAATTCAATGCTGATATGTCTATCAAAATTGAAGAAAATACACTAACAGTTGAGCGTCCATCTGAACAGAAGGAACACCGTGCATTACACGGTACAACTCGTGCTTTAATCGGAAACATGGTTGAAGGTGTAACTGCAGGTTTCGCACGCGGACTTGAATTAGTCGGTGTTGGTTACCGTGCTCAAAAACAAGGAGATAAACTTGTTTTAAGCGTAGGTTATTCTCATCCAGTAGAAATGACTCCGGAAGCAGGTCTTGAAGTTGAAGTACCTGCACCAACTAAAATCGTAATTAAAGGTATCGACAAGCAACGTGTTGGCGAATTTGCTGCTAACATCCGTGCTGTACGTGCTCCTGAGCCTTACAAAGGTAAAGGTATTCGTTACGAAGGCGAAGTTGTTCGTCGTAAAGAAGGTAAAACTGCTAAGTAAACCCGTTAGGTGAGAGAAAGGAGTGACAAGAAAATGATCACTAAAGCTGATAAAAATGCGACTCGTAAGAAAAGACATGCACGTGTACGTGCTAAACTTACTGGTACTGCAGAGCGTCCACGTTTAAACGTGTTCCGTTCTAACCAACATATTTACGCTCAAGTTATTGATGATGTGAATGGTGTAACGTTAGTAAGTGCATCTACTCTTGATAAAGACCTTGCTCTTAACGGTACTAGCAATACTGAAGCTGCTACGAAAGTTGGAGAATCAGTTGCTAAGCGTGCTGTAGAGAAAGGCGTTAAAGAAGTAGTATTCGATCGCGGTGGTTACTTATACCATGGCCGTGTTAAAGCTCTAGCTGAAGCTGCTCGTGAGGCTGGATTACAATTTTAATGGTCAAAGGAGGGAAAATTGATGCATCGCATTGACCCAAGTAAATTAGAACTTGAAGAACGTGTAGTTACGATAAATCGTGTCGCGAAAGTTGTTAAGGGTGGTCGTCGTTTCCGCTTTGCTGCACTAGTTGTAGTTGGCGATAAAAACGGTCATGTTGGATTCGGTACTGGTAAAGCACAAGAGGTACCAGACGCAATTCGCAAAGCTATCGAAGACGCTAAGAAAAATTTAATCGCTGTACCATTAGTTGGTACAACAATTCCACACACAATCAACGGTCACTTTGGAGCTGGTGAAGTATTCTTAAAACCTGCTGCTGAGGGTACTGGTGTTATTGCTGGTGGACCTGTTCGTGCGGTTCTTGAATTAGCTGGTGTACAAGATATTCTTTCGAAATCTCTTGGTTCTAACACACCAATCAACATGATTCGCGCTACTGTGAACGGATTAAGCGAACTTAAGCGCGCTGAAGATGTTGCAAAATTACGCGGTAAATCTGTAGAAGAGCTACTAGGTTAAGGAGGGAAAACAAATGGCGAAAAAGTTAGAAATTACCCTCACTCGTAGTGTAATTGGTCGTCCACAAGATCAACGTGCGACGGTAGAAGCTTTAGGTCTTAAAAAGTTGAATTCAACTGTAGTTAAGGAAGAAACTCCTGCTATTCTTGGTATGATCAACAAAGTTTCTCACCTTTTAACTGTAAAAGAAGCTTAAGGATAACTCATTAATATAAGGAGGTGCCTGGGAATGAAACTTCATGAATTAAAACCTGCAGAAGGTTCTCGTAAAGTACGTAACCGTGTCGGTCGTGGTATCGGTTCTGGTAACGGTAAAACTGCTGGTAAAGGTCATAAAGGACAAAACGCACGTTCTGGTGGCGGTGTTCGTCTTGGCTTCGAAGGTGGTCAAACTCCATTATTCCGTCGTTTACCAAAACGCGGCTTCACAAACATTAACCGTAAAGAGTTTACTATTGTAAACTTATCAACGTTAAATCGTTTTGAAGATGGTACAGAAGTAACACCTGAATTATTGCTGGAAACTGGCGTTATCAGCAAGTTAAACGACGGTGTTAAAATTCTTGCAAGCGGAGCAGTAGAGAAAAAACTAACTGTTAAAGCGCACAAGTTCTCTTCAAGTGCTAAAGAAGCAATTGAAGCAGCTGGCGGATCAGTTGAGGTGATCTAATGTTTCGTACAATCTCCAACTTTATGCGCGTTGCTGAGATAAGACGTAAAATATTATTCACTTTAGCGATGTTAATCGTATTCAGGATTGGCACGTTTATCCCAGTGCCATTTACAAATGGAGACGTACTGAAAGCACAAGACCAATTAAATGCTTTAGGCATCCTAAATACATTTGGCGGTGGCGCCTTGAAAAACTTCTCCATCTTCGCGATGGGAATCATGCCGTATATTACAGCATCCATCATCGTGCAATTATTGCAGATGGATGTTGTTCCTAAATTTTCGGAATGGTCGAAGCAAGGTGAAATGGGCCGTCGTAAACTAACGCAATTCACGCGTTACTTTACAATTGTTCTTGCGTTTATTCAGGGGTTTGGTATGTCAATCGGTTTTAACGGTATGGTAGGTGGGCAATTAATTTTGAATCCTGGTTGGAGCACTTATTTATACATTGCTACGGTACTGACTGCTGGTACTGCATTTTTAATGTGGTTAGGCGAACAGATTACAGCTAAAGGTGTAGGTAATGGTATTTCCATCCTTATCTTTGGCGGTATTGCTGCAGCGATCCCAAGTGTTATATCTCAAGTGTATCAACAACAGTTTCAAAATATCGGAGATCAATTGTTCATGAGTATCGTTAAAGTTGCATTGATTTTACTAGCTGTGCTAGCAGTTATTGTTGGTGTTATTTTCATTCAACAAGCTGTTAGAAAGATCCCAATTCAATACGCGAAGCGTGTAACAGGAGGGAATGGGAATCATGCTGGAGCACAAAACACACATTTACCGCTTAAGGTAAATAGTGCGGGTGTTATTCCAGTCATTTTTGCTGTTTCATTCTTAATTACGCCTCCAACTATTGCACAGTTCTTCCCGAAACATGATGTATCGCAGTGGATTATTGCAAACTTTAACTATTCTCACCCAGTGGGAATGATCATATATGTTGCGCTCATTGTAGCCTTCACATATTTCTATGCATTTGTTCAGGTTAATCCAGAGCAAATGTCAGAGAATCTAAACAAGCAAGGTGGATATGTTCCAGGTATTCGTCCGGGTAAGAATACAGAACAATATCTAACAAAAATCTTGTATCGTTTGACCTTTGTAGGATCAATTTTCCTAGCAGCGATTGCAATCTTACCAGTTATTTTTACGAAATTGGGAAATCTTCCTCCATCTGCACAGATTGGTGGAACGAGTATGTTAATCGTTGTCGGCGTTGCTTTAGAAACAATGAAGCAGCTAGAAAGCCAACTGGTAAAACGCCATTACAAAGGGTTTATCAAGCAGTGAGTAAGTGGGAAGAACTATCTTCCCTACATGCTCATGTACTGAGGGGGAACAAGGATGAACTTAATTTTAATGGGGCTTCCTGGTGCTGGTAAAGGTACACAAGCCGAACAGATTGTAGCCAAGTATAACATCCCTCACATTTCAACAGGAGATATGTTCCGTGCAGCTATGAAGGCTGAAACTGAAATGGGTCTACAAGCAAAATCTTTTATTGATAAAGGTGTACTTGTTCCAGATGAAGTTACAATCGGAATTGTTCGTGAACGTTTAAGTCAAGAAGACTGCGTAAGAGGTTTCTTACTAGACGGTTTCCCACGAACTGTTGCACAAGCATCAGCTCTTGAAGAGATTATGAAAGATCTTGGCAAAAAAATCGACTATGTTTTAAACATTAATGTGGATTCAGGGTTGTTATTAAAACGCCTTACAGGCCGTCGCATTTGTAAAGAGTGCGGTGCGACTTACCACTTAGAATTCAATCCACCAGCAAAAGCTGATGTGTGCGATAAATGTGGTGGCGAATTATACCAACGTTCTGATGACAATGAAGAAACTGTAGCAAATCGTTTAGATGTAAATATTAAGCAAACAAAACCTTTGCTTGATTTCTACGACGAGCTTGGTTACTTAAAAAGCATTAATGGTGAGCAAGATATCAATAAAGTATTTGCTGATATCGATGTTCTCATCGGAGGCTTAGCGTAATGATCATCTGCAAAACTCCTCGCGAGATAGAAATCATGCGAGAAGCTGGCAGAATCGTTGCTTTAACTCATCAAGAGTTGAAACAGCACATTACTCCAGGAATTACAACGAAAGAGCTCGATCAAATAGCGGAAAAGACGATTCAAAAATATGGTGCTACGCCATCTTTTAAAGGATACAACGGATTTCCGGGGAGCATATGTGCTTCTGTAAATGAAGAGCTTGTACACGGAATTCCAGGAAAGCGCAAGCTCAAAGAGGGCGATATCATCAGTATCGATATTGGTGCGAAATACAATGGGTACCATGGAGATTCTGCATGGACGTATCCAGTTGGAAACATTTCTGAATCTGTTCAAAAGCTACTTGATGTCACAGAAAAATCGTTGTATCTTGGTCTAGAACAAGTAAAACCAGGCGAGAGATTATCAAATATCTCACATGCGGTTCAAACCCATGCTGAAGAGAATGGATTCTCGATCGTTAGGGAGTATGTTGGTCACGGAATCGGGCAAGACTTACATGAGGACCCTCAAATCCCGCACTATGGTCCACCAAATAGAGGCCCTAGATTAAAGCCGGGAATGGTCATCTGTGTTGAGCCGATGGTGAATCAAGGAAGACGATATGTAAAAACACTATCTGATGACTGGACAGTGGTAACGGTAGATGGTAAATGGTGTGCCCATTTTGAGCACACGATTGCTCTTACAGAAGCAGGATACGAAATCCTTACCACTTTATAAGTAGCTGGCTCTCCGGGATTTCAGAGCAGTGTAAAATGTTACTGATTTGAAGAAGGGAGAACTATTGAATGGCTAAAGATGATGTAATTGAAGTCGAAGGTACCGTTCTTGAAACGTTGCCAAATGCTATGTTCAAAGTAGAATTAGAGAATGGGCATGTCGTATTGGCTCACGTTTCTGGTAAAATCCGTATGAACTTCATTCGTATTTTACCAGGAGACAAAGTTACGGTAGAATTATCTCCGTACGATTTAAATCGTGGTCGTATTACGTACCGTTTTAAATAATATAGCACTCCGTAATCTTTAAGGAGGTTCGAGACATGAAAGTAAGACCGTCAGTTAAACCAATCTGCGAAAAATGTAAAGTTATTCGTAGACGTGGAAAAGTAATGGTTATTTGTGAAAACCCTAAACATAAACAAAAACAAGGTTAATCAGAAGGAGGTGCATTCAGAATGGCACGTATCGCAGGTGTAGATATTCCTCGAGACAAACGCGTTGTTATTTCTTTAACTTACGTATTCGGCATTGGTCGCACAACTGCTGAAAAAATTCTTACTGAAGCTGGTATTTCTTCAGAAACACGAGTTCGTGATTTAACGGAAGACGAATTAGGACGTATCCGTGATGTTATCGATCGTATTAAAGTTGAGGGAGACCTTCGTCGTGAAGTATCTCTTAACATTAAACGTCTAATGGAGATCGGTTCTTACCGTGGTCTTCGTCACCGTCGTGGTTTACCAGTTCGTGGTCAAAATTCTAAAAACAATGCTCGTACACGTAAAGGTCCACGTCGTACAGTAGCAAATAAAAAGAAATAATAAGTAAAGGAGGTTGAACTAACAATGGCACGTAAAACAAACACTCGTAAAAAACGTGTGAAAAAGAATATCGAAGCTGGTATAGCTCATATTCGTTCTACTTTCAACAACACAATCGTAACACTTACAGATACTCACGGTAACGCACTTTCTTGGTCTAGTGCTGGTGCACTTGGTTTCCGTGGATCTCGTAAATCTACTCCATTCGCTGCGCAAATGGCTGCTGAAGCTGCTGCTAAAGTTGCAATGGAGCACGGTTTAAAAACTTTAGAGGTTACTGTTAAAGGTCCTGGTGCTGGTCGTGAAGCTGCAATTCGTGCTCTTCAAGCTGCAGGTCTAGAAGTAACAGCAATTAGAGATGTTACTCCAGTTCCTCATAATGGATGTCGTCCGCCAAAACGTCGTCGTGTGTAATTTTTCTGTATAGAATTTTCCCTTTTGTCTATAATGGATATGATGCATTATCGAGAAATTTCGTACAGAAACATCGCTTGTTGTGCACAATCGGGAACTGCCTAAGGGGGACTTTCGGTTAGACAGGGGTTATACCTTTGTTTAACCGGGGTTTCGACGTTTTGAAGGAGGGTTTAGTTAATGATTGAAATCGAAAAGCCGAAAATCGAAACGGTTGAACTTAACGAAGATGCTAAATATGGTAAATTCGTAATTGAACCGCTTGAGCGTGGATATGGTACTACTTTGGGTAACTCCTTACGTCGTATTCTTTTATCCTCACTCCCTGGTGCCGCTGTTACTGCTATCCAAATCGATGGCGTATTACATGAATTTTCAACAGTTGAGGGCGTAGTAGAAGACGTTACGACGATCATCTTAAACTTGAAAAAGTTAGCTCTTAAAATCTACTCTGAAGAAGAGAAGACGTTGGAAATTGATGTGCAGGGCGAAGGTATTGTCACAGCTGCTGATATTACTCACGATAGTGATGTAGAAATCTTAAATCCAGATTTACACATTGCAACGTTAGCAAAAGATGCGCATTTCCGCGTGCGTTTAACTGCAAAGCGTGGCCGTGGGTATACGCCAGCTGATGCAAATAAAAGCGAAGATCAACCAATAGGAGTAATTCCTATTGATTCTATTTATACTCCAGTATCACGTGTGACTTACCAAGTGGAAAAGACACGTGTCGGACAAGTGGCTAATTATGATAAGCTTACGCTTGATGTATGGACGGATGGAAGCATCGGGCCAAAAGAAGCTATCTCTTTAGGTGCCAAAATCTTAACTGAGCATTTAAATATCTTTGTTGGTTTAACTGATGAAGCACAAAATGCTGAGATTATGGTCGAGAAGGAAGAAGATCAAAAAGAGAAAGTTCTTGAGATGACTATCGAAGAACTAGACCTTTCTGTTCGTTCTTATAATTGCCTAAAACGTGCAGGAATTAATACTGTACAAGAGCTTGCGAACAAAACAGAAGAAGATATGATGAAAGTTCGTAACTTAGGACGTAAATCCTTAGAAGAAGTTAAACATAAACTTGAGGAATTAGGTTTAGGTTTACGTAAAGACGACTGAGGATTTAAACCCATGAACAAAGGAGGGAACTACGAATGGCATACAGAAAATTAGGCCGTACAAGTGCGCAACGTAAAGCTATGTTACGTGACTTAGCTACTGATTTAATTATCAACGAGCGCATCCAAACGACAGAAACTCGTGCAAAAGAACTTCGTTCTGTAGTGGAAAAAATGATCACTTTAGGTAAACGCGGAGATCTTCATGCTCGTCGTCAAGCAGCAGCTTTCATTCGCAATGAAGTAGCTAACGCTGAGACTGGTCAAGATGCACTTCAAAAATTATTCGCTGATGTAGCTCCACGCTATGCTGAGCGCCAAGGCGGATACACTCGTATTGCAAAAATTGGTCCACGTCGCGGAGACGCAGCACCAATGGTAATTATCGAGTTAGTATAATGATAATTAAAAGGGCAGGACAGTTCTTTTCAAGAAACTGGTCATGGCCCTTTTTTTTAAATATAAAAATAGGCGAGCTTGGCGAAGGAAAGGGTGCCTTCTATTGAAAAAAGAGAAACTTCGGATAGGAAATATATCATTTCAATATCCTGGGGCAGCCACGTATGCATTAAAAGATGTTTCATTTTCCTTATATGAGGGAGAATGGGTATCTATTATTGGACAAAACGGTTCAGGAAAGTCTACACTTGCAAAATTATTGAATGGTTTGTTTTTGCCGGAAGCAGGGACTATTACAGTAAATGATTCAATGGTTTTATCAGAGGAAACGGTATGGGATGTTCGAAAACAAATTGGAATGGTATTTCAAAATCCAGATAATCAATTTGTTGGAACAACAGTGCAAGATGATGTTGTATTTGGTTTAGAGAATATCGGAATGCCAAGAGAACAAATGATTGAAAGATTAGAACAGGCCTTACGACTTGTCCGTATGGAAGATTTTCTTAATGATGAGCCTCATTCCTTATCTGGTGGGCAAAAACAGCGAGTGGCAATAGCAGGCGTTTTAGCACTTCAGCCATCTATTTTAATATTAGATGAAGCAACGTCAATGTTAGATCCTCAAGGAAGACGTGAAGTAGTAGAAACGGTTAGACAACTTGTTAATCAAAAAGGTATTACCGTGTTATCAATTACGCACGATTTAGAAGAAGCGGCGCAGTCAGATCGTGTCATTATTTTAAATAAGGGAGAAATATTAGAGGAAGGGATTCCAGAGAAAATTTTCAAGTCCTCTCATATGCTCCAAGAAATTGGCTTAGATGTACCGTTTTCGGTGAAAATAGCAGAATTATTAAAAAGAAATGAAATTCTTTTGCAAAATACGCATCTTACAATGGAAAGCTTGGTGAACGAACTTTGGAGATTACATTCCAAAAAGTAGAACATCGTTATCAATATAAAACTCCATTTGAAAGACGCGCACTTTATGATGTAGACGTGTCGTTTCCAAGTGGGGGCTATTATGCCATTATCGGTCATACTGGTTCAGGTAAGTCGACGATGATTCAACATTTAAATGGTTTATTGCAGCCGACAAATGGTACAGTTCAAATTGGTGAACATTTGATTTCGGCAGGAAAGAAAGAAAAAAAGCTAAAGCCACTACGTAAAAAAGTAGGGGTTGTCTTTCAATTCCCGGAACATCAGTTGTTTGAAGAAACTGTGGAGAAAGATATTTGCTTCGGACCTACTAATTTCGGGGTATCTGGAGACGAAGCGAAGCAAAAGGCTAGAGAGGCAATAGAACTTGTAGGGCTAGAACCGGAACTGTTAACACGTTCTCCGTTCGAATTAAGTGGTGGACAAATGAGACGTGTTGCTATAGCGGGTGTACTGGCAATGGAACCTGAAGTGCTTGTATTAGATGAACCTACAGCAGGTCTAGATCCAAAAGGGCAGAACGAACTTATGCAGATGTTTTATAAGTTGCATAAGGAGAAAGGGCTTACAGTTATCCTTGTAACGCATAATATGGAAGATGCTGCTCAGTATGCGGAACAAATTGTAGTTATGCATAAAGGAACGGTCTTTTTGCAAGGAAGTGCAGAGGAAGTATTTTCACATGCTGATGAACTAGAGAAAATTGGTGTGGATCTTCCTATGTCATTAAAGTATAAACGTGCAATTGAAGAGAAGTTTGGTATTTCAATTCCAAAGGCTACCTTATCTTTAGAGGATCTTACTCATGAAGTTGTGCAGGTGTTACGAAAAGGTGGTCATGAATCATGCAGCAGTTGATTATTGGGAGATATATCCCGGGGAATTCACTTATTCATCAACTTGATCCACGTACGAAGCTGCTGATTGTCTTTTTATATGTATTTGTTGTTTTCTTAGCAAATAATGCGATTTCATATGGATTTTTATTTTTATATGCACTCATTGCTTTATTTTTTGCAAAAGTGCCGATTCGTTATGTACTTTCGGGCTTAAAACCAATTTTATGGATTTTTCTTTTTACATTTTTCCTGCATATTTTTACAAATAAAGAGGGGGATGTACTACTCCAGCTTGGTTGGTTTTCGATACATGAAAAAGGATTAGAGCAAGGGATATACATTTCTGTACGGTTCTTCGTTATTATTTTAATGACGACATTATTAACGTTAACGACGACACCTATTGAAATTACAGATGGTTTGGAGACGTTATTAAAGCCATTGAAGCGTATAAAGGTTCCTGTTCATGAAATCGCATTAATGATGTCAATTTCTCTTCGTTTTATCCCGACATTAATGGATGAAACGAGTAAAATAATGAAAGCACAAGCATCACGTGGTATTGATTTCGCTGGTGGACCGATAAAAGATAGAATGAAAGCTATTATCTCACTGCTCGTTCCTCTGTTTATCAGTGCTTTTAAGCGTGCAGAGGACTTAGCTATTGCGATGGAAGCTCGTGGATATCAAAGTGGTGAAGGACGTACTAAATTTAGGCAACTACGCTGGAAAACAAGCGATACAGTAACGATTGTAAGCTTATTTTGTTTAGCTTGTATTTTGGCATGGGTGCGATCGTAATGGAGAATAGAGAAATGGATAGAATAAAATGTACGGTTGCATATGATGGTATGCATTTTTGTGGTTATCAAATTCAGCCGAAGCATCGTACTGTTCAACAGGAGATAGAAAAAGCATTACAGAAATTGCATAAGGGAGAACTTGTTCGTGTTCAGGCGTCTGGTAGAACAGATTCTACGGTTCATGCAAAAGGGCAAGTAATACACTTTGATACTCCTTTGTCTCTTGAGGAGTGGCAATGGAATAACGCTTTAAATACAATGTTGCCAGATGATATTGTTATTAGGCGAGTAGAGAAAAAAACAGAAGAATTTCATGCACGTTACGGTGTTGAGAAAAAAGAATATCGTTATCGTGTATTATTATCAAAGACTGCGGATGTATTCCGTAGAAATTACGTATATCAATATCCATATCCGCTCGAAATCAATTCTATAAGAAAAGCAATTCCTTATTTTATTGGAACGCATGATTTCACTTCTTTTTGCTCGGCAAAAACTGACAAAAAAGATAAAGTGCGAACAATTTATGAAATCGAGTTAATTGAGCAAGATGATGAATTAATTTTTCGTTTTGTAGGTAATGGATTTTTATATAATATGGTCAGAATTATTGTTGGTACGTTACTTAACGTAGGGCAAGGAAAGCTTGATCCTGATAGCATTCCAGAGATTTTAGCGAAACAAAATCGTCAGTTTGCTGGAAAGATGGCTCCAGGTCATGGGCTTTACCTATGGGAGGTAAACTATAACAACTAATCCTGGTGTAACATTTGCTTGACATTAGAAACTCAAAAGTATATCATAACATATGGTATTGTTTCTAAAACCACGATTAGCCCCGGAAGGAAATCGTGTTTAAGATAAACAATAGATTTTTTCTATGGAAAAGATAACGAGGAGGGAAACACATGCGTACGACTTTTATGGCAAAAGCTAACGAAGTTGAGCGTAAATGGTATGTGGTTGATGCTGAAGGTCAAACTTTAGGTCGCCTATCTACTGAAGTAGCATCCATTTTACGTGGTAAAAACAAACCTACATTTACACCACACGTTGACACGGGTGATCATGTAATTATTATTAACGCTGAGAAAATTCATTTAACAGGTAATAAATTAAACGATAAAATTTACTACCGTCACACTAACCACCCAGGTGGACTTAAGCAAAGAACAGCTCTTGAAATGCGTACAAACTACCCTGTACAAATGTTAGAGCTTGCAATTAAAGGCATGCTTCCAAAAGGACGCTTAGGCCGTCAAGTTTCTAAGAAACTTAACGTGTATGCTGGAGCAGAGCATCCACACCAAGCACAAAAACCAGAAGTTTACGAACTTCGCGGATAATTAATTAAAGGAGGGCTTACTTTGGCACAGGTTCAATACTATGGCACTGGACGTCGTAAGAGTTCAGTAGCGCGCGTACGCCTAGTTCCAGGCGAAGGACGCGTTATCATTAACGGTCGTGATTTTGAAAACTATATCCCATTTGCTGCATTACGTGAAGTAGTGAAACAACCTCTAGTTGCAACAGAAACTTTAGGTAACTACGATGTACTTGTAAACGTAAATGGTGGTGGATACACTGGTCAAGCTGGTGCTATTCGTCACGGTATTTCTCGCGCTTTATTAAAAGCTGATCCAGAATACCGTCTAACACTAAAACGTGCAGGTCTATTAACTCGTGACGCACGTATGAAAGAGCGTAAAAAATACGGTCTTAAAGGCGCACGTCGTGCACCTCAGTTCTCAAAACGTTAATTTTTGCGAACTACAAACCCCAACCATTTTGGTTGGGGTTTTTTTGTGTTTCATTCCTCTTTTACAATTTTTTTAGCTTGGAATATTTTAGTGCTACGGCCTCGCGTATGCTTCTTCTTTAGAAGTTTAGACTATACGTATTAGGGAGGTTTATAAGTACTATGAATGTCATTGTCAGCTTACAAGAAAAACAAAAAGAAAAGCAGTTAAAATACGAGCGGAAGATGCTGCGAGAATTATCATTAAAAACATTGCGCTCAAATATTCGTGATGCCTTTCAAATGCAAGAGCTTCATCGTCAGTATGAAGATTACTGTATTGAATTAGGGATAGAATCTTATTTATTAGGAGCGAGATATAGTAAATTTGGTTATTATGGTGAATCGTTTTTTGATGTGAAATATAGAGCTTTAGAAGAAGAACAACAATTAACTGAAACGCTATTTCAATTTTTAACGAGTATGACTATGCGAGAAATAAAGTTGAAAGATGAGGAATTACTTTTTGAATCTTGTCAGCAGTTTATAGGATTGTGGTGGCAAGAAGGGTATGAAAAAGGTGAAAGAAGATATCGATTAAAGCTTCATTAAGACAAGCATAAACTTTCCTCTTGTCCCATATAAGTAATTAGAGGGACTAGCTGGAGGAGGAAAGGTATGAAGAGAATTCGAATTATCTCTTTTGCACTCGCTGCGGTTGTTTTGTTTTTTTTAGTCAAACAAGAATTTCAAATCACAAAATCGTGGCGAGCTTGGAATTTACCCTTATCAGGGAAAGTAATCGTATTAGATGCTGGGCATGGTGGACCAGATGGAGGGGCTGTTGGTGGAAAGGATATTATAGAAAAGGATATTACGCTTGAAATTACAAAAAAGGTACAAGACTATTTACAAGAACAAGGTGCACTAGTTATTTTAACGCGTGAGGGAGATTATGATTTAGCTAACAAAGATACAAAGTCATATAGTAGACGTAAAGCGGAGGATTTAAAAAAACGTGTAGAAATCATCAATAAACCAGATATAGACTTTTTTGCAAGCATTCATTTAAATGCTTTAACTAGTAGTGGATCGAAAGGCGCACAAACATTCTACTATCGCTCTTCAATTGAAAATGAACGTGCTGCTAAATTTATACAGGCTGAATTGAGAACGAGTTTAGAAAATACGAATCGTTCTGCTAAAACAATTTCTCACGTATACTTATTGAAGTATGCGAAAACACCAGGTGCTTTAATTGAAGCCGGCTTTTTATCGAATGTGAACGAAAGGTATATGTTAAATTCGGAGAAATATCAACAGAAGGTAGCAGCTGCAATATACCGTGGTATATTGCGTTATTTCACGGAAAAAGGAAATCCTCCAGAATAAGGAGGATTTTTTTGAGTTTCTCTCGTTAACGAAGTTTTCGGAAAATATGTTATACTGGAAATGTAAACGCATTAATTTGAAGAATAAACAAAGATGAATTCAATTAACATTACGTTATTTTTCATACAGGGGGCTGGGTTAATTATGGTAACGAAAGAACAAGTGGTTGAAGCGTTAGAAGGGATTGTAGATCCGTTTTTACATAAAACATTAAAAGAAACAAGTGCAATTAAAGAGGTAACAGTCAAGCCTGAGAAGGAACATGTGAGTGTCAAAATTGCAATCGTAAAAACTGGTACAGCGGAACAAATGCAGTTGCAGTCTGGAATTGTAAAGTTAGTAAAAGAACTTGGAGCAGCAACAGTTGGACTTCGTTTTGCAGAATTTACAGAAGAGGAATTAGCTCAGTTTGCACCAGAACAAGAAGCAGAGCAAAGTGAATCTTTATTGTCACCAAATTCAAAAACGACATTCTTAGCAGTAGCGAGTGGAAAAGGTGGCGTGGGAAAATCAACCGTTTCCGTTAACCTTGCAGTTGCTTTAGCTCGTTTAGGAAAAAAAGTTGGTATTATTGATGCGGACATTTACGGTTTTAGTGTGCCAGACATGATGGGGATAGAAAAACGTCCCATCGTAAGAGGTGACAAGATAATTCCGGTGGAACGTTTAGGTGTAAAGGTAATCTCAATGGGCTTCTTTGTAGAGGATAATGCACCAGTTATTTGGAGAGGACCTATGCTTGGGAAAATGTTAAACCACTTCTTCACAGAAGTGGAATGGGGCGATTTAGATTATTTAGTACTAGATTTACCACCAGGAACAGGTGATGTTGCGTTAGATGTGCACTCAATGTTGCCATCTTGCAAAGAGATTATTGTAACGACGCCTCATCCAACAGCTGCGTTTGTAGCAGCGCGTGCTGGAGCGATGGCATTACGCACTGAACATAGTATTCTCGGTGTTGTTGAGAACATGGCATATTTTGAAAGTAAGGTAACTGGTGAGAAAGAATATGTATTTGGAAGAGGCGGGGGAGATAAGTTGGCTACCGAACTACAAACAAATGTTCTTGGTCGTATTCCGCTGCAACAACCTGATTGGAATAAAGAAGACTTTGCTCCTTCAGTATATGAAGATACACATACAACCGGCATTATTTATAGTAAAATAGCCGAAGTGGTAATTGATAAAACAGCTGTTACACAAAAATAAAGTGAAACTTTAATCAGTGGAGTTCATCTGTTACTGGCAACAATAAGGGTTTTGTTACTAGTAAACTTTTCGCTTAACTAGAGGGCCATTTTGTCTGTTAATAGCAAGATAAAGTAATAACGAGTGGACAATTTATACATTGTCCACTCGTTATTATAGTTATTATTTTCACTGTTCTTCCTTCTTCTCGCCTTGAGAACCACCGTCACCGCCTGCTTCTTTCTTATCAGATCCACCTTTTTCAGCCTTTTGTACACCTTTACTAATGATATCAATCATCTTGGATTGGAAGAGTGGACTTTCAGCAGTTTCTGTTAGTACTTGTTGTAGATATTGACGGTATTCTTTACTCTTCATTGTTTGTAACATCATTTTTTCTACTTCAGGATTTTTCATGATTTCTATAACGCCTGCTTGGTATTCAGGGTCTTTTAATAAGGTTTTCATTAATTGGGTTTGTTCTTTCCCCATACTTTTAGCGAACTTCGATGAGAACTCAGGATCTTTAAAGAGCTTTTCCCAGAATTGTTGCCCTTTATCGGATACCATTGCATCTTCAATCGTTTTCTTTACTACTGTTTCATCTAGTATGAGTGCTTGTTTCATTTTTTCATCAGTTAATACATCTTGAATAGCTTTCTTACCTTGATCTGTTTTTAAAATATCAACAATCATTTTCTTTGTTTGATCGTAATCTAGTTCGGATTTCGTTTCTTTTCCTTGTGCGCATGCTACAAGTGCGATAAGTAGAAAAGAAGAAACGAAAATGAATAGTATCCGTTTCATAAGTTGGAACTCCTTTCAGCACAGTTCTCTCTTTTTAATATAAATATCTTTAAGGAATTTATACATGAACATGGCTAGCTTTTTGAAATTGTCATTGATACAATTTAATTAGAAATATAAGGATAATGGGGGATGTGTTGTGAATAGCCGCAAGTGGGTACGACTATTTTTAACGACGTTGTTTCTTGGTGGGATTAGCACAGTTATTATTGGTTTTGTTTTGGAGTGGGACAGGTACAATGAATTTTTTCAAAATTTCGACGTTAAGGAGATTTTAGCGGTATCTTTCTGGTTGATGGGTGTAGGATTTATTTTTAGCGTTATAAGTCAAATGGGATTCTTTGCATATTTAACAATCCATCGTTTTGGACTAGGGATGTTTCGCTCATCGTCTTTATGGAATGCAGTCCAGCTCTTCTTTATTGCATTCGTATTATTTGATTTTGTGTATTTAAGGTCTGTACTTATTGCAAATGGGGAAGTCTCATTGGGGAATAACATACTTGTTGCTGGAATTTTATTTGTGTTTGGAGCAATTGTTGCTTATGTAAAAAGTAAAGAAACAAATAAAAAAGCATTTGTGCCAGCTCTGTTCTTTATGGTTGTTGTAACAATTCTTGAATGGGTACCGGCGCTTCGGATTAATGATACAGATTGGTTATATTTAATGGTTATACCGCTATTGTTATGTAATGCATATCAATTACTTGTATTACATCGTTTAATCGGAAAAACGAGTAAACCTGCTTAATAGAGAGAGGTTTTATACACCGGCAGTTATATTACTGGAAATGGTGTGATTAAAAAAGCTCTACCACCTTCTTGAAAGGTAGTAGAGCTTTTTATACGTGAAGAGTAGTAGGGACGAAGCTATTTCACATCTTCACTTTTCGTACTTGTGTTGGAAATAAGTTGTGATACGGATATTTGCTCATATCCATCACTTTTTAATTTTTGCAGGAGCAGCGGTAAAGCTCTATTTGTTTGAAGGGCAGAATCGGATGCGTGTAATAAGACAATATCTCCACCTTTCAAATTATTAGAGACGGTGGAAACGATGTGGTTTACACCTGGGTTTTTCCAATCGTTTGAATTATTACTCCAATGCACGACGGTGTATCCAAGTGATTCTGCAATTTTAAGGGTTGCCTTGTTAAATTCGCCACTAGGTGGACGTAACAGTTTGACTTGTTTTACACCAAGTTTTGTAAAAACATCTTGTGCTCGTAAAAGGTCTCGTCTTATTTCATTCGTCTCTAGAGAAGTATAAGATGTGTAATTGTAACCCATACTACCGATTTCGTGTCCATCTTTCATGATGCGCTCTACAATATCGGGGTGTCTTTCGGCCCATGCAGCAGAAAGGAAGAAGGTTGCATTCTTAATTTCTCTTTCTTTAAGAGTATCAAGGAT
>NZ_JBBOWI010000001.1:155000-242500 GCF_038006965.1 Bacillus sp. FSL K6-1338
GGGGATAACAGGCTTATCTCCCCCAAGAGTCCACATCGACGGGGAGGTTTGGCACCTCGATGTCGGCTCATCGCATCCTGGGGCTGTAGTCGGTCCCAAGGGTTGGGCTGTTCGCCCATTAAAGCGGTACGCGAGCTGGGTTCAGAACGTCGTGAGACAGTTCGGTCCCTATCCGTCGTGGGCGTAGGAAATTTGAGAGGAGCTGTCCTTAGTACGAGAGGACCGGGATGGACGCACCGCTGGTGTACCAGTTGTTCTGCCAAGGGCATAGCTGGGTAGCTATGTGCGGAAGGGATAAGTGCTGAAAGCATCTAAGCATGAAGCCCCCCTCAAGATGAGATTTCCCATAGCGTAAGCTAGTAAGATCCCTGAAAGATGATCAGGTTGATAGGTTCGAGGTGGAAGCATGGTGACATGTGGAGCTGACGAATACTAATAGATCGAGGACTTAACCATATAATATGTAGCAATGTTATCTAGTTTTGAAGGAATATATATTTAAAATTCCTTTTGACATTCTGAAAAGAATGTGTATAATGATAAAAGTCTGGTAATGATGGCAGAGAGGTCACACCCGTTCCCATACCGAACACGGAAGTTAAGCTCTCTAGCGCCGATGGTAGTTGGGACCTTGTCCCTGTGAGAGTAGGACGTTGCCAGGCTTGTATTGTTCCGCAGTAGCTCAGCGGTAGAGCTATCGGCTGTTAACCGATCGGTCGTAGGTTCGATTCCTACCTGCGGAGCCATTATGCTTCCATAGCTCAGCTGGTAGAGTACTTCCATGGTAAGGAAGAGGTCACCGGTTCAAGCCCGGTTGGAAGCTTGGAAAAGTTTTTAAATTTTTGGCCCGTTGGTCAAGTGGTTAAGACACCGCCCTTTCACGGCGGTAACACGGGTTCGAATCCCGTACGGGTCACCACTTTTGGAGGATTAGCTCAGCTGGGAGAGCACCTGCCTTACAAGCAGGGGGTCGGCGGTTCGATCCCGTCATCCTCCACCATATATGTTTAAATGTCGGAGGGGTAGCGAAGTGGCTAAACGCGGCGGACTGTAAATCCGCTCCTTCGGGTTCGGCAGTTCGAATCTGCCCCCCTCCACCATTTTCTTTAAAATAACCTGAAAGGGTTTATTTTTTTGAGAAGATAACCATACTAGTAAATATTAATGGGCTATAGCCAAGCGGTAAGGCAACGGACTTTGACTCCGTCATGCGCTGGTTCGAATCCAGCTAGCCCAGCCATTTACGAGCCATTAGCTCAGTTGGTAGAGCATCTGACTTTTAATCAGAGGGTCGAAGGTTCGAATCCTTCATGGCTCACCATTTTCGCGGAAGTAGTTCAGTGGTAGAATACAACCTTGCCAAGGTTGGGGTCGCGGGTTCGAATCCCGTCTTCCGCTTTATTACTAAGGGGCCTTAGCTCAGCTGGGAGAGCGCCTGCCTTGCACGCAGGAGGTCAGCGGTTCGATCCCGCTAGGCTCCATCTAAATAGAAAAAGCTTACATCATACGATGTAAGCTTTTTTGTGTTTAAAAAGACAACTTTTATATTTATCGTTTAAAATGAAGAAAACGTAAAAATAAGGGATGGGGGGATAATTGTGAAAGTTGTTATTGCATCTGATTCATATAAAGAAAGCCTAAAAGCTATAGAAGTATGTGGAGCTATTGAAAGAGGTTTTAGAGCGATTTTTCCTAATGCAGAGTATGTGAAAATACCAATTGGAGATGGAGGAGAAGGGACGGTTGAATCACTTGTTGATGCTACAGGGGGGAGAATTATATCAATTAGTGTGACAGGACCGCTTAGAGAAGGTGTACAAGCTTTTTATGGCATTTCTAAAGATAAAAAGACAGCGTTTATTGAAATGGCAGCAGCATCAGGATTACAGCACGTTCCAGTTGAAAAGCGCAACCCACTTATTACAACGACAAAAGGAACAGGAGAACTTATATTACATGCGCTAGATCAAGGAGTGGGGTACATAATTTTAGGACTTGGAGGAAGTGCTACAAATGATGGTGGGGCAGGTATGTTAGCAGCTTTAGGAGTAAGATTTATAAATGACAAGGGTGAAGTAATAGATCCATCTGGAGGCGCATTACATTCAATTGATGCTATTGATTTTTCACAACTGGACCCACGCTTAAAGGGAGTAAAGATAGAAGCGGCCTGTGATGTGGATAATCCATTAGTCGGAATGCAGGGGGCATCTTTCGTATTTGGGAGACAAAAGGGTGCGAATGTAGAGATGATGAAAGAGCTAGATGAGAATTTAAAACATTACGCGAATATCCTTAAACGATATGTATCTTTTGATGTATCTGAAATACCTGGTGCAGGGGCAGCAGGAGGAATGGGAGCGGCTGTTATTTCAGTGTTAAAGGGAGACTTGCGAAGGGGCATTGAAATTGTATTGAATTATACAAATTTCGATAAACATATAGAAGATGCAGATCTCATTATAACTGGTAAAGGTAGAATAGATGAACAAACTGCATATGGGAAGGCTCCTGTTGGTGTTGCGGGGCGTGCGAAACGTTTTTCTGTGCCTGTAATTGCTATTGGAGGGTCTGTATCATCTGATTATCCAGCTGTTTACGAGAAAGGAATAGATGCGGTATTTAGTATTACAACAAGACCGATGACACTAGAAGAAGCATATAGAGTAGCAGAAGAAAATATTGAAATGACAACGAAGAATATTGCAGCAGTATGGAAAATAGCGTCAGAAAAACACTTCTAAATGTAGGAGTGTTTTATTATTATTATTTGATAATAGTGATTGCGATTGTTTCATTAAGTTAACTTTATACATAGAATAGTCTTGAAATTTGATTTTCAACGTGAATATAAGTGAATAAATTGTATATCCATACAAAAAAATGTCGAGTTGAGTCAGACTATATAAAAGATTTAAAATATTTAGTGAAGGCATAAAAGGGGGATACTATCTATGAAAAAAGAAATTTCAGTTATTGGAGTTCCAATGGATTTAGGACAGATGCGTCGTGGAGTTGATATGGGACCGAGCGCGATCCGTTATGCAGGGGTAATTGAAAGAATTGAAGAAATTGGATATGACGTTAAAGATATGGGAGATATATGTATAGAGAGAGAAAAAGAGGTAGATGAAAATACAAAATTAAGAAACCTTACACAAGTTGCAACTGTATGTAATGAATTAGCAAGTAAGGTGGATCATATTATAGAAGAAGGTCGTTTTCCACTTGTATTAGGTGGTGACCATAGTATTGCTATCGGTACATTAGCTGGTGTAGCCAAACATTATAAAAACTTAGGTGTTATTTGGTATGATGCACACGGTGATTTAAATACAGAGGAAACTTCACCATCTGGAAATATTCACGGTATGTCACTTGCAGCAAGTTTAGGTTATGGACATTCTTCACTTGTAGATTTATACGGAGCATATCCAAAGGTGAAAAAAGAGAATGTTGTAATTATCGGTGCGCGTGCATTAGATGAAGGAGAAAAAGACTTCATTCGCAATGAAGGTATTAAAGTGTTCTCGATGCATGAAATTGATCGTATGGGGATGACGGCTGTTATGGAAGAAACAATCGCATATTTATCTCATACTGATGGTGTACACTTATCATTAGATTTAGATGGTCTTGATCCTCATGATGCACCAGGTGTTGGAACGCCTGTAATTGGTGGTCTATCTTATCGTGAAAGCCACTTGGCGATGGAAATGTTAGCGGAAGCTGATATTATCACATCTGCTGAATTTGTTGAGGTAAATACGATTTTAGATGAGAGAAATAGAACGGCAACAACAGCAGTTGCTTTAATGGGTTCTTTATTCGGTGAAAAACTAAAATAAATGTAAGAAAAGCAACTGAGAAGTTGCTTTTTTTATTTGAAAATAGGCGTATAATAATGATTTATATTATACTGTAAGATAAAAATGTTTGACATCTTACCAATTTGAGCTAAAGGGGGTTGTTTGTAATTGTCGTTTGTTTCATGTATGGTATAATTAACTAGTTGTTGGAAATACATACAGATAGAGCATAAAACAATATTTCAATATATGGATAGAATTGCTCGTAAGTAGGAGGAAGGGATAGCATGCCTTTTGAAGATACGACCATTTTGAAATATCTTAGTACGGCATTAGATATTGCCATTGTATGGTTTATTATATATAAGCTGATTCTCATAATCCGAGGGACGAAAGCTGTTCAACTTTTAAAAGGGATTACAGTTATCATTGTCGTTAAGATGATTAGTATTTTCCTTGAATTGCATACGTTATCTTGGCTAACTGAACAAGTATTAACATGGGGATTTTTAGCCGTTATTATTATCTTTCAGCCAGAATTGCGAAGAGCACTTGAGCAGCTAGGGCGCGGGAGTTTATTTTCGCGTGGTGGACCGCATGAGGATGATGAACCTGAAATGGTTGCAACAGCGATAGCAAAAGCAACCGAATATATGGGGAAACGTAGAATTGGTGCATTAATTACTTTGTCAAAAGAGACCGGTATGGGTGATTATGTGGAAACGGGTATTCCGCTGAATGCAAACGTATCATCGGAATTACTTATTAATATTTTCATTCCAAATACACCTCTTCATGACGGAGCGGTAATTATGCAAGGAAGTACAATTAAAGCAGCAGCATGCTATCTTCCATTATCAGAAAGTCCGTTTATTTCTAAAGAATTAGGAACTAGACATCGTGCTGCAATGGGAGTTAGTGAAGTTACTGATAGTATTACAGTAGTTGTGTCTGAAGAAACTGGTCAAATTTCTTTAACGAAAAATGGTAAGTTGCATCGTGATTTGAAGACAGAACAGCTGAAGGATATGTTATTAGCTGAATTTAGTGGGAACGAAAAAACGACTTCTTCGTCTTTATGGAATTGGAGGAGAAAGCGTCATGGATAAGTTAATGGAGAATCATTGGTTTTTAAAAGGGATCTCATTACTATTGGCGTGTATGCTTTTTATGTCAGCGACGTTAACTGAAAAAAATACGACATCAGGTATATTACCTTTTGCAAATGATACGAAAGAAACATTAACTAATTATGCGATTAACCTTAAGTATGATGAGGAGAAATATATTGTAAGTGGTATTCCAGCAGAGGGCGTTAAGGTGAAGTTAGAAGGCCCAAAAGCATCAGTTGCTACAGTAAAAGCAAAAAAACAATTTGACATACCAATTGATTTGCGAGATAGTCCAAAAGGAACTTATGAGATTTCTTTAAAAACGAACGGGCTTCCAGATGATGTGAAAGGAACAGTTCAGCCATCAACAATTAAAGTTACTCTTCATGAAAAGGCGAGAAAATATGTTCATGTAGATTTGAAATTATCAAATGAGGATCAGATGCCAGCGGGGGCTACTCTCGAAAAATCAAGCCTTAAACCGGATACTGTTGAGGTAGTTGGGACGAAAGAAGAAATTGAAAGCATTTCATCTGCCAAAGCGTATGTTGATTTAAAAGGTGTTAATAAAACTGTTACAAAAACGCCCGAAGTTACATTATACAATAAAGAAGGAAAACGTTTAAATGTAAGAACAAGTCCATCTAAGATTAGTGTAACGTTGAATGTGGCAACGCAAACTACAGCCAATAATACTGAAAAAACTGTTCCTGTAACGTATACGAAGAAGGGGAGTTTAGCAGAAGGGTTGGCAGTTACAAATATCAGTGTCGAGCCGAGAGAAGTAACGATAGCTGGTCCAAAAGATATTTTGGATAATATACAATCGCTAGAGGGGGTCGAAGTAGATTTTAGTCAATTGACAGAGTCTACAACATTCGATGCCTCTGTTTTATTACCCAAGGGTGTAACAAGTGCAAAACCGAATCAAGTGAAGGTTTCGGTGGGAGTACAAAAAACAAAACAAACGAAAACAAAAACGATTGATGGTATCCCAATCCAAAAAAATGGACTTTCTAAAGATGTTACGGCTCAGCTAATTTCGCCGCAAGATGAAAAGATAAGTGTTGATATTTCAGGAGAAGCAAGTATAGTAGATAAAATAACAGCTGCTCAAATAACAGCGGTAATTAATCTGCAAAATGTATCTTCAGGGACGAAAGATATTTCTATTCAAGTGAGTGGTCCTGGTAATATTTCAATAGAGCCAAAACAAAAAAGTGCTAAAGTTACTATTGTAAAGAAAGAAAAACCAGATAAAGAAGTACAGGGTAACGGTCAACAACCGGATTCAAACACCAATCAAGAAAATCAAAATGAGAAGCCAAAAAATCCTGAACCCGATCCAGAAAAGGAAACGGAACAGGAAAATAATCAAAACCAAAATCAAGATAAAGATAAAGAAACTAGTCAAGAACCAACAGTAGATAACCATAATCAAAAAGAGCAAGAAAAAGGAGCGAATCATAATGGGTAAATATTTTGGTACAGATGGAGTACGCGGAGTTGCAAATAAGGAGTTAACACCTGAATTAGCTTTCAAAATTGGGCGTTTTGGTGGTTATGTATTAACAAAAGATACAGATCGTCCAAAAGTAATTATCGGTCGTGATACACGTGTATCTGGCCATATGTTAGAAGGAGCTTTAGTAGCAGGTCTATTATCAACTGGAGCAGAAGTAATGCGCCTTGGCGTTATTTCTACACCGGGTGTTGCTTATTTAACAAAAGCACTAGACGCACAAGCGGGTGTTATGATTTCTGCATCTCATAATCCAGTACAAGATAACGGTATTAAATTCTTTGGTTCAGACGGCTTTAAATTAACAGATGAGCAAGAAGCTGAAATTGAAGCTTTATTAGACAAAGAAGTTGATGAACTACCACGTCCAACAGGTACTAACCTTGGACAAGTGAGCGATTACTTTGAAGGTGGACAAAAATATTTACAATACATTAAACAAACTGTTGAAGAAGACTTCTCTGGCCTACATATCGCTTTAGATTGTGCACATGGTGCCACATCTTCTTTAGCTCCATACTTATTTGCAGATTTAGAAGCTGATATTTCAACAATGGGGACTTCACCGAACGGTATGAATATTAACGAAGGTGTAGGATCTACACATCCAGAAGTATTGGCTGAATTAGTAAAAGAAAAAGGTGCTGACATCGGACTTGCTTTTGATGGCGATGGCGACCGTTTAATTGCTGTAGACGAAAAAGGAAACATCGTTGACGGTGATCAAATTATGTTTATTTGTGCGAAATACATGAAAGAAACTGGTCAATTAAAACATAATACAGTTGTTTCAACTGTTATGAGTAATTTAGGTTTCTACAAAGCACTTGAAGCAAACAATATTACAAGCGATAAAACAGCAGTTGGTGACCGCTACGTAATGGAAGAGATGAAACGCGGTGGTTACAACTTAGGTGGAGAACAATCAGGCCATATTATCTTACTTGATTACATTACAACTGGTGACGGAATGTTAAGTGCACTTCAACTTGTAAACATCATGAAAATGACGAAAAAACCATTATCTGAGCTTGCAGGAGAAATGACGAAATTCCCACAATTGCTAGTAAACGTTCGTGTAACAGATAAAAAATTAGCATTAGAAAATGAAAAAATTAAAGAAATTATTCGTGTTGTAGAGGAAGAAATGAACGGTGATGGCCGTATTCTTGTTCGTCCATCTGGAACAGAGCCACTTATTCGTGTAATGGCAGAAGCACCAACACAAGAAGTTTGTGATGCATTTGTACATCGCATTGTAGAAGTTGTGAAAGCTGAAGTTGGCGCTGAATAATTAGCTGAATTTATATGAAAAAGGAGCACAATAAGTGCTCCTTTTTCATATGTTTTATAGACGATGAAAAAAATTTCATTGACGGTTTATCCATGTTTGTTATAAGATGGTCTTGTTCTTTTTCTCAAAGGAAATATTGTAAATTATAAAAGCGCCAGAACTACAAATAGTGTAGTTGACGAGGTGGGGTTTATCGAGATTTCGGCGGATGACTCCCGGTTGTTCATCACAACCGCAAACTTTTACTTAAATCATTAAGGTGACTTAGTGGACAAAGGTGAAAGTGTGATGAGAGAAGAGGAACGGATGAAAACTAGCTGTATAAGTATATACGGACTTAAACCCAATCGAGAGGAAGGTGAAAGCCGTTACAAGCTTACAGGGCTAGCAATATGTAATCCGTTTTTTAGTATAAATAAAAATGGTATCGGACTATGTCGTTACATGTTCGCAGAGCAGTGTAAGCATTTGTAACGGCGACTAAACATGTGTGGAATCGTAGGATTTATTGGAGAGCAAGATGCAAAGGAAATTTTATTAAAAGGTTTAGAAAAGCTAGAATATCGTGGATATGATTCAGCAGGTATTGCAGTACAAGCAGAGAACGGTGTTGTTGTATACAAAGAAAAAGGCCGTATCGCAAAACTTCGTGAAATCGTAGATGAGAACGTAGCAGCAAGCGTAGGTATCGGACATACACGCTGGGCTACACACGGTGTTCCAAGTAAAGTAAACGCGCATCCGCATCAAAGTACATCAAAACGCTTTACACTAGTTCATAACGGTGTAATTGAAAACTATGAATTAGTGAAAAAGGAATATTTACAAGATGTAACGTTCGTAAGTGAAACAGATACAGAGATTATCGTACAGCTTATGGAACAACAAGTGAGCACAGGATTAAGTGTAGAAGAAGCGTTCCGTAATACGCTATCTCTTTTACATGGCTCTTATGCAATCGGATTACTTGATGCTGAAAATCCAAACATGATTTATGTTGCTAAAAACAAAAGCCCGCTATTAGTAGGTGTTGGTGACAACTTTAATGTTGTGGCAAGCGACGCTATGGCGATGTTACAAGTTACAGATCAATTTATTGAGTTAATGGATAAAGAAATCGTAATCGTAACGAAAGAAAGTATTACAATTAAAAACTTACAAGGTGAAACGATTGAACGTGCACCTTTTACAGCGGAGTTAGACGCAAGTGATATTGAAAAGGGAACATATCCTCACTTCATGCTTAAAGAAATCGATGAGCAACCACTTGTAATCCGTAATATAATTCAAAAGTATCAAGATGAAAATGGCGAAATTGAATTAAATCAAGACATCCGCAATGCGATTTTAGATAGCGATCGTATTTACATCATTGCATGTGGAACGAGTTATCATGCAGGTCTTGTTGGAAAACAATTTATCGAGAAGTTTGCAAACATGCCAGTTGAAGTACATGTAGCAAGTGAATTCTCTTACAACATGCCATTATTAACAGAAAGACCATTCTTCATTTACATTTCACAAAGTGGTGAAACAGCTGATAGCCGTGCAGTACTTGTACAAACAAATGAAATGGGTCATAAAGCATTAACAATTACAAACGTGCCTGGTTCTACTCTTTCTCGTGAAGCTGATTATACACTTCCATTATACGCTGGACCAGAAATTGCAGTTGCATCAACGAAAGCTTACACAGCACAGCTTGCAGTACTTTCAATTTTAGCAGCTGATATTGCTAAAGCAAAAGGTGAAGTTCTTGATTTCGATTTAACACACGAACTAGGACTTGTAGCAAATGCAATGATAGAACTTTGTGATCAAAAAGAAGAAATGGACGCATTAGCAAAACAATTTTTAGCAACAACGCGTAACTGTTTCTTCATCGGACGTAGCGTAGACTTCTACGTAGGATTAGAAGGTGCGTTAAAACTAAAAGAAATCTCTTACATCCAAGCAGAAGGATTCGCTGGAGGAGAGTTAAAACACGGTACAATCGCTTTAATCGAAAATGGTACACCAGTTATCGCACTTGCTACACAAGAGCACGTAAACCTTGGAATTCGTGGTAACGTGAAAGAAGTAGTAGCACGCGGTGCTAACCCATGTATCATCTCAATGAAAGGCTTAGAAATGGAAGGTGACAGCTTCGTATTACCAGCTGTCCACGAAGCACTAGCACCGCTAGTAGCAGTTATTCCATTACAACTTATCTCATACTACGCAGCACTTCACCGCGAGTGTGACGTTGATAAGCCACGTAACTTAGCTAAATCTGTTACTGTTGAGTAGGAGATTGGTAGGTTAATAAATATAGTTATAGCTTTAAAATAAATTTACAAATTTGCACCCCTTTAGATATTTTATCTAAAGGGGTGTTTTTGTGCCGAAAAAGAACATCTAGAATTGGTAAGTGGATAGAACCCTATAGATTAATGTTTTACTTTTATTTATCTGAATTTTCCGTTGTTATTTTAAGTATCTGTGAAAAATCTCCTTTATTACGACAAAAAGAGACGAGAGATTTATGGAAATTTCAAGGGGGGATATTGATGAAAGTGAATAAAAAAACATATCTAAGTATAGAAGAGATTATTTCATTACCAACCTTATCAAGTACAAACATAAGTGATGATGGTAAAAACGTAGCGTTTGTTAAGAAGACGGCTAACTGGAAAGACAATACATATAGGAATCATGTATGGATATATGGAAAAGAAAAGGGACAGAGTTGTTTATTGATAAATGGAGATATAGAAAGTACATGCCCATTATGGTCTCCAAATTCTAGGGATATAGCATATCTTAGCCCCGTTGGTAATGGGAAAAATCAGATCTTTGTTAAGTCACTAGATGGTTATGAAGGGGTTCAAATTACTGATGAGAAAGAAGGAGTCAGTACATTCAAATGGGGTCCTACTGGCAAGGGTCTTTATTATGTTACGCAGTCAAAAGAATGTGTGGAGATAAAGAAGCGTAGGGATCTATATGGAGAGTTTCAACATATAGGTAAGGAACACCAGAATAATTGTTTATATTACATTGAAATAGAAAAGGTGATACAAAGTGATACATATGAACACGAGAAAAGAGTTGTTTATCAATTAACTGATGGTAAGGATTTTCATATCCATGAATTTGATATTTCAAATGATGGGAAGAAGATTGTGTTTATGGCGACACCAAGCTCAAATATGGCGGATTATATAAATGGAGATTTATACATACTCCATACTAAAGCTGGAGAGCTACAAAAGCTGAATGTGGATAAGTTGTTGGGCGGTAGCGTCTGCTTTTCTCCTGAAGGCAGTAAAATATGTTACACAGCAAGTATAAGAGAGAAGGATTACTATAGAAACCATATACAAGACAGTACGTTAGAGGTATGTGATATAAATACAGGAGAGGTAATTCAACCTGTAACAGATTTTGATAGTACTGTTATGCCATTACAGTGGACAGCTAAAGGAATTTTAATTAGATGGCAGGATAAAACGAATTATCGTATTGGATTACTAGCTGAAGATGGCACTGTAGAAGCATTAAGCGAAAAAGTAGATGGCTTTATAATGGATGCTTCTATAACAAAGGATGGAAAACATATATCCTATAATAAGGCTATAACAAATGAAACCTTTGAAATCTATTTAGACGATAAAAAAATAACGGATGAAAATAACTTTTTCAAAGGGAAACTTAAAAGTAACAGGCAAATCATCTCATGGAAAAGTAGTGATGGTCTTGAAATAGAAGGTGTTTTATCAACGCCAGTAGAGTTTGACGTAAATAAAAAATATCCTTTATTAGTAGTAATTCACGGCGGTCCGGCTTGGGCATCCTTTCCGATATTTTCAGACTGCTTCAATGAGAAATATCCGATTGAACAGTTTATCGAAAAAGGCTTTATCGTTTTAGAGCCAAACTACAGAGGAAGTTCTGGTTATGGTAATGAATTTTTAAAAGCAAACTATAGAAAACAGGGAATCGCTGACTATGATGATGTTATATCAGGGGTGGATAAACTAGTTGATCAAGGGATTGTAGATAATGATAAAGTAGGAGTTATGGGATGGAGTAACGGAGGATATATATCAGCTTTCTGTTCTACATTTAGTAGCAGGTTTAAAGCTATTTCAGTTGGAGGCGGAATCACGAACTGGAGTACTCATTATGTAAATACAGATATCCCTTATTTTATTAGAATGTATTTAGGAAATACCCCATGGAATGATCGAGAGATATATACGAAGACATCACCTATGACGTATATTAAATCAGCTTGTACGCCTACCTTAATTCAACATGGGGAAAAGGATGCAAGAATTCCAATTACAAATGCATATGATCTATATCAAGGATTAAAGGATATGGAAGTTGATACAGAATTAATTATATTTAAAGGAATGGCATATAGTCCTAATCAGCCGGGAATGAATGTAGCTATTATGAAGCAGAATTTGATGTGGTTTTCACACTATATTCTTGGAGAGAGTGTAGAGGGTTTTAGGACTTTATAATGGATGTTTGTAAAAGACATAAGGTTGAAACGCTCTTCATATTGAGATGATTTATTATAAAATATATACTTAAACTACTATCCGTACACATATCAGGGAGGATTAATATGACAGGAAATAAAAATGACTTACTAGTAGAAAAACGTGAAGAGTTATTGAAAGTATTGAAAGCTCGTTTTGAGAAAAACATGAACCGCCATGAAGGTCTTGAATGGGCTAAAGTTGAAGCGAAGCTGACTACTAATAATGAAAAATTGTGGTCACTTAATGAAATGGAAGTAACTGGCGGTGAGCCGGATGTTGTTGGTTATGATGAAGAAAAGGACGAGTATGCTTTCTATGATTGTTCAAAGGAGAGTCCTAAAGGCCGCAGGAGTCTTTGTTATGATCTTGAAGCGTTAGAATCAAGAAAAAAACATAAACCAGAAAATAACGTTATTGATGTTGCAAATGCTATGGGCATTGAACTATTAACTGAAGAACAATATCGGGAATTGCAAAAACTTGGGGATTTCGACATGAAATCATCAAGCTGGGTACAAACACCTTCAGATATTCGAGAACTCGGTGGTGCTCTAT
The DNA here is from genome assembly GCF_038006965.1 of Bacillus sp. FSL K6-1338. Classification (NCBI taxonomy): domain Bacteria; kingdom Bacillati; phylum Bacillota; class Bacilli; order Caryophanales; family Bacillaceae; genus Bacillus; species Bacillus sp. FSL K6-1338. The sequence goes on from NZ_JBBOWI010000001.1 coordinate 167,831, forward strand.
TTTGCGATTATCGCTTCGGACATGTTTTCGTGTACCACAATGGAGCAGACTCTTACTATGCTGCCAGAGGTTTTCGTGGCTCGTTAAAAGTTTAAATTAGGATAAATAAGAAAAAGAGCCTATACTCTGAACTGCACCCCAATTGTTAGACACAGTCTAACAATTGGAGGTGCAGTTTTTCTATGGCTAAATTTACAGCTGATGAAAAAATACAAATCGTTCTACGTTATTTGAACGGAAATGAAAGTTATCGAGAAATGGGTAGATCGCTCGGTATAAGTGACACAATCATTTTGAATTGGGTAAACCAATATAAACAGAATGGTCTGGAAGCTTTTCTAAAACGATGTACAAATTACACACAACAATTTAAACTAGACGTACTAAACTTTATGATTGAAAACGGTATGTCCTTATTTGAGACGGCAGCTATCTTTAATATTCCTGCCCCTTCAACGATTTCTGTTTGGAAAAAACAGCTCGAAACACAAGGAATTGATGCCCTTCAATCTAAGAAAAAGGGGCGTCCATCCATGAAAAAAGATTCAAATAAACAATTAAAACAACATTTAGCTGAAGGGTCAGTCGAAGCACTTGAAGCACGCATTAAACAGCTTGAGATGGAAAATGAGTACTTAAAAAAGTTAAATGCCTTAGTTCAAAACAAGGAAAAATCACAAAACAAGACAAAGCGCAAGTAGTCTATGAATTAAGGCATAAATATTCGGTGAAGGCACTCGTGGAGCTAGCTACTATTCCTCGAAGCACGTATTATGATTTAGTAAAGAAAATGAATCGTCCAGATGTAGATGCCGATTTGAAAGCTGAGATTAAAGCGATTTATGAGGAAAATGAAGGTCGTTATGGTTACCGTCGCATTCGTGATGAATTAACGAATCGTGGCCAGAAAGTGAACCACAAGAAGGTTCAGCGCATTATGAAAGAGCTTGGGTTAAAGTGTGTTGTGCGTATGAAGAAATATAAATCCTATAAAGGAAAAGTCGGTAGAATTGCACCTAATATTTTAGAGCGTAATTTTCATACAGATGCACCGAATCAAAAGTGGGTAACAGACATCACAGAGTTTAAATTGTTTGGAGAAAAACTGTATGTATCACCTGTATTAGATTTGTATAATGGTGAAATTATTACCTATACAATTGGTTCTAGACCGACGTATTCGCTTGTTTCAGACATGTTAGAGAAAGCATTGGAACGTTTACCTGAAACGCACCAGCTACTGATGCATTCGGATCAAGGATGGCATTATCAAATGAGACAATACGTCCGTACACTAGAATCAAGAGCTATCGTCCAGAGTATGTCTCGAAAAGGCAACTGTTACGACAACGCAGTAATAGAAAATTTCTTTGGGATTATGAAATCGGAGTTCCTCTACATAAAAGAATTTGAAAATGTAGAGCACTTTAAAATAGAATTAGAAAAATATATAGATTATTATAATACGAAACGGATTAAGGCAAAATTAAAAATGAGCCCGGTACAATACCGGACTCACTTTTATCAAGCTGCCTAATCAAATAACCGTGTCTAACTTTTAGGGGTCACTTCAACTCAGGCTCTTTTTCTTATTTATATTTTAAAAGTAAACTGTTACTACGCAGTTTTACTTAATTTATATGTTCCGTGGTTGTTTTTATGGAAAAGTTTAGGAGAGATATAGCCATCTAATCCAATACGTCCAGCGTTCTGCCCTGCAACTAAAATGAATATAGTCAAAATAAGCAGGTTTGGGTTTACACTAACAGTTCCACTTAATAAAAATGAAAGATTCATTATGATTCCGAAAAATGCAGCTGTTTTTGTTAATCCGCCTAAAATTAAACCTAGACCTACTAAAATTTCTCCCCATTGAACTAAAAAGCTAAATAGGTCTGCGTTTGGAAGGACAAAATGTTGAAGAAAATCTGCCCACCAATTTTGTACTGCAGGGTGGTCACCTGATGCTTGAGCAATAGCACCCTTTAGAAAACCACTTGCGTCAAAAGATTGTCCGAAGACTTTGCCTATCCCAGCAGCGAGCCATGTATATCCTATGTAAAGACGTAAAAGTAATAATATGAAAGTAGCACGTTTATCAGTTCTTAAAAAATTGATAATCATTGAAATCCCTCCAATATTGTATTTACAAGTTTATTATATATTCAATGTGAAAAGATTCACAATGGAGAGAATGTGAACAAGGATAGGTTGTGAGTAATTGTTTTATTTTTTGTAACATTTTATCTGTTTTGGTAAACTAAGAATAGAGATATATGTAAAGGGGACAAAGACTTAATATGTGGATGAATTTGTAATGATTAGAAATTAGATAGATGAATTTTTCTCTCATAAGTGAGGGTTTATTTAGCTATCTGTAAATCATTCAAGGACTGCATATTTGGCTTGTACATCCCTTTTGTAAGGATAGATGCCTATTTTATGTATCTGTCTTTTTTTGTGGGAAATTTTATATCTCTTATATAAAGTATGCGCCCTTTAAACTTGGAGGAGTATATGATGAATCAATTAAAAAATAAAGTAGCAGTTGTTACAGGGGTAAGTCGTCTAGATGGTATTGGGGCAGCGATTTGTAAAGAATTAGCTGAAGCAGGATACGATATGTTTTTTACGTATTGGACAGCTTACGATAAAGAGATGCCTTGGGGCGTCGATAAAAATGAACAAATACAATTAAAAGAAGAGCTATTGCAAAACGGTGTTAGAGTATCGAGCATGGAGTTAGATTTAACTCGGAATGATGCACCGAAAGAGCTTATAAATAAAGTTACTGAACAATTAGGGTACCCTTATATATTAATTAATAATGCAGCGTACTCTACGAATAATGATTTCTCTACGTTGACTGCTGAAGAACTAGATAAGCATTACATGGTAAATATCCGTGCGACTACATTGTTAAGTAGTCAATTTGCCCGGAGATTTGATAAGAAATCTGGTGGTAGAATTGTTAATATTACTTCGGGGCAATTTCAAGGTCCTATGGCAGGAGAACTAGCTTATGCGACAACGAAGGGAGCTATTGATGCTCTTACTAGTACATTGTCAGCAGAGGTAGCTCATTTAGGAATAACAGTGAATGCAATTAATCCAGGACCAACCGATACAGGATGGATGACTGAAGAGATAACACAAGGGTTAAAGCCGATGTTTCCTTTTGGCAGAATTGGTGAGCCAAAGGATGCAGCTAGACTCATTAAATTTTTAGTAAGTGAAGAAGCTGAGTGGATTACTGGGCAAGTTATTCATTCAGAAGGTGGATTTAAAAGATAAAAAAAGAAGGCATCTCACCCTGGTGAGATGCCTTCTTTTTTTAATCTTTCTTCAATCTTCGTGCAACACCATTCCCTAAAGACTGTAATCCTTGAACGAGGATAATTAAAATAAAGACTGTTGCATACATTACTTCAGGTTCATAGCGTAAATGTCCGAAGCGGTATGCCAAGTCCCCTAGCCCTCCAGCACCTACGAGTCCAGCCATTGCTGTTGCGCCAATTAAGCCAATTGTTGCAATTGTTAATCCAAGTACAAGGGAGGGACGAGCTTCTTTCACCATGACGTGCCAAATGATTTTAATAGTAGAGATACCCATTGCTTGATAGGCCTCAATAACACCGCGATCTACTTCTAGTAAGGCTGTCTCCATTAAACGTGCGATATAAGGAGCTGTGAAGACGACAAGCGGTACGATCACACCTTGCACGCCAATGGATGTTCCCATTAGAAACTTTGTAAAAGGTAAGATGAAGAATAATAGAATGATAAATGGAAGAGAGCGAATTATATTAATAATTGTATTAAGAATAGGATAAATGATTTTATTTTCGTGCTGTCCACCAGGTCTTGTTAAAACAAGTGTTACACTAAGTGGTAGTGCAATAAGGATCGAGATGAGTAATGAAATAGATGTCATTTGAAAGGTTTGGATTGTGGCTTCCCATATGACTTTACTCCATTCATCCAAAAAGGACTTGTTTTCCATAGTCTGTTTTCCCTCCCTCTACGATGATACCTTTCTCTTGTAAGAATGCTAAAGCACGGTTTACTTCATTTTTTTCACCTTGCATATGAACGACAAGTTTCCCATATGCCTCATGTTTTAACTGTGTAATATTACCAGATAAAATATTTGGATATACTTGGAAACGTTTTGTGGCGACAGCTAGTGCTGGTTCTCCTGAAGAACTTCCTATAAAAGAAAGTGTTACAATTTCTCCAGTACTTTGTAGTTCTTTCTGTACCTCTTCTGGAATTTTCGCTGCAAATGCGCTATTTACAAATTTCTTCGTTGTTACATGTTGTGGGTTTGTGAAAATATCTTTCACAGTCCCGCTTTCGACTACAGATCCATGTTCCATAACGGCAACGCGGTCGCATATACGTTGGATGACATTCATTTCATGTGTAATGAGTAAAATCGTAATTCCAATTTCTTCGTTAATCTTTAATAACAAATCAAGAATAGAATCAGTTGTTTCTGGATCTAAAGCGCTCGTTGCTTCGTCACTTAATAACACTTCAGGCTCATGTGATAGTGCACGTGCAATTGCAACGCGCTGTTTTTGACCGCCAGAAAGTTCGCTTGGATAAGCATCTTTACGGTTAAAAAGATCCACGATGCGTAAATATTTTTCTACTCTTTTTTCAATTTCCGCTTTTGGAATGCCAGCAAGCCGTAACGGTAATGCAATATTTTCATAGACGGTAACAGTTTTAAGTAAATTGAATCCTTGAAAGATCATTCCGATTTTTTGTCTCGCTTTTGCTAGTTCTTTTGTTGATAATGTTGTTAGGTCTTGTTCGTTTACAATGATATTTCCTGTCGTTGGTTTTTCTAATAGATTTACACATCGAATCAATGTGCTTTTACCAGCGCCACTATACCCAATGATTCCAAATACATCGCCTTTTTCTACTTTAAGGGAAGTAGACTTAAGAGCCTCAACATTCCCTTTTTTTGTTGTAAATACTTTGGATATGTTTTTTAATTCAATCATTATCGTCAGCTCCTACCAAGATGGTAAAACTGAACCATCAAATTTTTTCTCGATAAACTCTTTTACTTCTTTAGATTGATAAGCTTTCTTTAATTTGTTTACAACGGCATCATCTTTATTTTCAGTACGAACAACGACCCAGTTCACATATGGTGAATCTTTTCCTTCGCGGAAAATAGAATCTTTCGCTGGACTTAATTTTGCACCTAATGCAAAGTTTGTGTTAATTGCAGCTGCTTTCACTTCACTTAGTTGCGTTGGTAATTGAGAAGCTTCTAATTCAACAATCTTTAAATTTTTCGGGTTTTCAATTACATCTTTCGCAGTCGCTTTTTCTGTAGCCTTCGGATCAACTTTTAAAACCCCTGCTTTTTCAAATAATTTTAAAGCTCGCAGTTCATTCGTTGGGTCATTTGGTACAGCAATTGCATCGCCCTCTTTTAAGTCTTTTACATCTTTTATGTTTTTAGAATATATGCCCATAGGGAATGTTACTGTTGAAAATACTTCAGCTAATTTCATATTGCGTTCAGCTTTAAATACATCTAAATACGATTTTGTTTGGTAGCTATTTACATCAAGGCTTTTTTCATCTAAAGATACGTTCGGCGCTACATAATCATTAAATACTTTTATATCAATTTCGAGACCATCTTTTGCTGCAACTTCTTTTACCTTTTCAAAAATTTGTTCATGTGGTCCACCTGTTACACCGACAGTAATCTTTTTCTCGTCTAATGCTTTTACCTCTTTATCTGAACTCACGCTACAGGCGCCTAATAATAATACTGCTCCGCTTACAATGCTTAATAATACCTTTTTCATCTATAAATCCCCCTTCATATACGTTCCAAAATAAAAAGCACCTCCCAAAAATAAGAGAGGTGCCGAATAGACGAAATAGATTCCTCTCTTATCTTCCAAAACGAAAACTCGTTTTGCAGGAATTAGCACCTTAGCTTATATGTTATAAGCTCGGTTGCCGGGCATCATCGGGCCAGTCCCTCCGCCACTCTTGATAAGAGTATGTGTATGTAGTTTTGAATATGGTACTAATAGTAAATCGTACAAAAAGAATTGTCAATGATATTTTCAGAATATATTTTATTTTAAGGTAATCGAAACATTTCCTTTCTTATGGCCCATTTCTACATACGTATGGGCTTCTACAACTTCTTCTAATCGGTAAGTTCTATCAATAACAGGCTTTAGCTTTTCTGTTTCAGCTAGTTGTTTTAGTAGGTTCATATCTTCTTTACTGACTTTTGCCATCATTCCGTTCACAGATACATATTTTCCATTAGGCATTAATGCATCTGTACAAAGAGACTTATTATATTTTCCAACTGCATCAAATATAATATCATAGTGCTCGCCCCGCTTAGTAAAATCTTCTTTCATATAATCAATTACGTTGTCTGCCCCTAAGGCTGTAACTAAATCGAAATTCGAACTACTACAAATAGCTGTGACAGTCGCCCCGAAGTATTTAGCAAGTTGTACGGCAGCTGTCCCTACTGAACCAGAGGCGCCGTATATAAGTACTCGTTGCCCTTTTTTTATCTGTCCTTTTCTAAGGAAGTGCAATGCTGAAGTTCCGCCAAAAGGAATAACGGCAGCTTCTTCATATGTCACATTGGTAGGTTTTAATGCTATTAATCCACTTTCATGCACGCATGTGTATTCGGCATAACCACCAAGGTTTAGTTCTGTTAATGCAAAAACTGGATCTCCTTTTTTAAATTGTGTTACATCTGTTCCAATGTCTTCGATTTCACCGGATAACTCTACGCCAAGTATAGGTTTCCTCGGTTTTCTGAAACCTAATATGATCCGCATAGGAATCCAAAATAAGAGGGGGCTATTAAAGCCACGTATTCTACAATCTCCAGTCGATACACTTGTTGCGTGAATTTTAACTAATACTTCATTTTTTTTAGGTTTAGGCTTTTCTACATTTTGAATCTGGAGAACATTAGGTGGTCCATACTTTGTGCAAATAATTGCTTTCATAATGACCTCCTGAAATGAGTTGTTATTATTTACATCATATTTAAACTTTTTCTCAAACATGTTGCTATATAGGAAAAAAATTAAAGAAGAATATTACGAATTATATAGATTTCATAGGAAAAGAGATGATATTATTTTTGGGAAGGAGGGGACGTTATGAAAAAACTTATTTTAATTTCAAGTTTAGTACTTGCAGTTGGTCTAGGAGTAGGGTGTAGTAATGAGGAAACAAAAAAGACTGATGAACCGAAAAAAGAAGCTGTGCAGAAAGAAAAGGAATTAACAGCGAAGGATGTTTTCAATAAAGCGAATGAAGCTTTTAAAAACGAAGAAAATGTAACGATGACATATGATGTGGGAATAAAGGCTGAAGGAACAGAGATGAATGTAATGAAGGCTAAAATGCAACTAGAGCCGAAGAAAAAAAACTCTCGTTCTGAAATGAATGTTTCTGGTACAGAGGTTATTGTTTATGATGTGGGTGGAAAAATTGCTGGTCAGGTGAAAAATCCTAATTCAGGTGAAGTTATGTCTGTACCAGAGGAACAATTAAATGCTAACGGAATGAATGCGACTCAAGGAATGGTAGATAATTTAGAGATTCCATCGGAAATTTTAAATAAAGTTAAGATGGAGAAAAGTGGAGATAATTATAAGCTGAAGTTTGCATTAAAAGGGAAAGAGACAGAGAGTATGCTAGCTAGTATGGATGAAAAGCAGAAACAAATGCTACAAGGCCAAAATGCAAAGATAGAAGAAATAGATGGGGAATATATTATTACAAAAGATTTTAAATATGAATCAGCAAAGATAGATATGGTTATGAGTAGCAATGGTGAAGATAAAGCGCACATTATTACGGATGCAAAGTTTACATCGTATGATAAATTTGATCCAATACAATTGCCAGCAGCAAAGTAATCACTGTCAAGAGAGGTACCTGAAAGAACGGGTATCTCTTTTTGTTGCTAATAAGGAGAGTGTCCTTTGAAAAAAAGAAAGATAGCAGTGGTCATTGCGGCATATACGGTTTTGCTTGCAACGTCTGTACATACGTATAAAAAACAAATTGATCATCCTATTATGAGTGATGTAGGTAAATTGCTTCCGACAAAAATAAAACGAGTTGAAAGTGCTACGGAAGAGCACTCGTTAATAAAATTAGTGCGAGATGCAAAAGTTTCAGGAGAGAAAATTTCCATTGCAGGTATGCAACATAGCCAAGGAGGACAGACATATTATCCGAATGGTACGATGCTCGATATGAAAGGATATAATAAAATATTAGAATTTGATCCAGAGAAGAAGCGGATTACAGTTCAAAGTGGTGTCACGTGGAATGATATTCAGAAGAAAATAAATCCATATGGCCTTGCGGTACAGGTCATGCAGTCTCAAAATATTTTTACTGTTGGTGGTTCATTAAGTGTAAATGTACACGGGCGTGATATTCGTCATGAGGCACTGATTGATACAATAGAGTCATTTAGATTGTTAATGGCAGATGGCACGGTACGTAATGTAAGTAGAGAAGAAAATGCAGCGTTATTTCCATATGTCATTGGTGGTTACGGTTTATTTGGAATTATTTTAGATGTGACGCTGAAGTTAACAGATGATGAATTATATGAAATGCACACGAGAATGATAGATTATAAAGAATACGCATCTTATTTCAAAGAGAAAGTGAAAAGAGATGAGAATGTTCGTATGCACTTAGCACGTATTTCTGTTGCTCCAAATTCATTTTTAAAAGAGATGTATGTGACAGATTATACTTTGGCACAAAATCAAAATATGAGAGAAGAGTACAGTGAATTAAAGGAAGAAAATATTATAGCTGCACCGAAATTTTTACTTGGGTTATCACGTTATAGTGATTGGGGAAAGAATACATTTTGGAATATACAAAGAGGTTATTTTGAACGTACAGATGGAAAGTATGAGACGCGTAATAATGTTATGAGATCAGATAGTGCTTTTATGGAATATGAAAATCCAAATAGGACCGAAGTGTTACAAGAATACTTTGTGCCTATAGATGCTTTCACGGAGTATATAGATGATTTACGTAACGTATTAAATGAAGAAGAGTTTAATTTACTCAACATTACGATTCGTTACGTGGAAAAGAATGAAAATGCAGTTTTGTCCTATGCGAAAGATGATATGTTTGCGCTGGTTCTTTTAATTAACCAGGGACGCTCAGATAGTGAGATAAAGAAAACAGAAGATGTCATTCGGAAGATGATTGATGTTACTTTAAAGCATAACGGTAGTTACTATTTGCCGTATTATTCTTATCCAACGAAAGAGCAGTTAAAGAAGGCATATCCTCGTATTGAAGAATTTCTCAAGAAAAAGAAGGAAGTAGATTCAGAAGAGAGATTTGTGAATTTATTTTATAGGGAGTATACGAAATGACATATAGAAGATTTGTAGCTTCGCAAAGTATCATCATGATGGCAGGAAGTATGGTATTTCCTTTTTATATATTATTGCTTCGAAACGTTGGAAATAGCTTCTCGCAATTTGGCTGGGCGTATGGCTTATTTGCTTTAACATCAGCACTTGTATATCCACTAGTGGGAAAGGTATCTGATCAAGTAGGTGATAAAAAATTATTAATAATATACGCTTGGTCCATGGCAATCTTAATGCTTTGTTTTCCGATTGCCACGGAAGTATGGCATGTGTATCTTCTTCAAATTGTAATGGGAGTTTTAGGTGCTGTGCAGCGTAATACTGAGAAGACTTCGTTAGCACGAAAGGTTGCGCAGGAAAAGGCTGGTTATGAGATTGGAAAATACCATGTGTGGACATCCATTGGCGGAGCAGAAGCGGTTATTGCCACGGGATATTTAGTAGATTTCTTTACGATTGGTACAATTTTTTATATTGCATCTATTCTATATGTAGTAAGCGGGATTGTATTAAGTAGTAAAAAAATATAACTATTCCTATTTTCACCTTAATACCCTTTATTTGTTATACTAAAAGGGAATACAAAAGAAAAGGGGACAGTGCCTTTGATGAAATTTGTAGTTTTAGCTATTCTTACTTTGTTTTTGATTCCATGGACAAGAAGTAGTAGTAAGCTTCGAGCAGTGGATAAGAAGGGAGATAAGAAGGTTGTAAAGGGTAAGAAATCATCTATTTTAGTTATTCCTGTTTTATTTTGGATAGGTATTGCAATCTATGAATACTTTTGGCTAATTGATGATCGAGTAGATTCGATTCTTACTCATTATTCTGTTGCAGTAGCACTTTTAATTGGGCTTGTTTTATTTTCACAAGATCAAATAGGTAAATTAGAAGGTACGTTAAAAGGACTTCTAATGTTTATTTTACTCGCAAGTTACGGTTACTTTGGTTATTTGCACGATATAGTAATCTCGCAAAAGAAATATGATTCTGTTGTTAAGGTAGAGAAAGATATTTCAGAGCCATTTACTGAAAATGACCAGCCGTTTACAGTGCCGCCAAAGACAGCGGAGAATAAGATGAAAAAAGTATTTGGTGATATTCCGAAAGTAGCTTATTTTGAGCTAGGAGAATTAACGCCACAAATGGTAAACGGCGAAGCTTTATATGTAGCGCCGATTGAAGTTTCAGGATTTTTTAAAGCGCGTAAAGCTGAGACAATTCCAGGGTATGTAACGATGTCAGGTACAAATCCTGATGCGGAAGCGAAACTGCACCTCGGTTATAAAATGAAATATGTGCCAAGCATGTTTTTTGGTAATAATTTAGAGCGTGTGGTAAGGCAAGCAGAACCAGATTTAATCTTTAAAGGAAAACCTAAATTTGAGGTTGATGATAAAGGGAAACCATATTATACAATGACGTATGGTGAATTTATTTCAGGAAGATCTGGATTTGAGGTAGAGGGTGTTGTCGTAGTAGACGCACAAACAGGTGAAGTGAAAAGGTATGATAAAGGAAAGGCACCTAAATTTGTTGATGGTGTATTAAATCATGAGACTGCATCTACGTTAAATACGTACTTTGGTAAATATATTCACGGATTTTGGAATACGAAATTCTCGCAAACTGATATGAAGATTCCGACTGAGTGGGGAACGAAAGAAGGCGTGACCCCGATCTTTGGTAAAGATGGAACACTATATTATTTTACAGACTTTACTTCTCCAAAAGAAGGAGTAGATTCAGCCCTAGGCTATTCATTAGTAGATGCACGCACAGGCAAGCTATATTACTATAATGGAAAAGAAGTGAAGGGGATTATGGATGGTTCAGCAGCTACAGAAGTAGTGGATAATTCCTTTAAGAGAGAGAAATGGCATGGGACAATGCCTGTCATTTATAACGTATACGGTAAACCAGCTTGGATTATTCCGGTTGTTGATGATGGAGGCCTAGTACGTGCACATACAGTTGTATATGCTGCTAATGCAAAAATATTTGCGACAGGTTCTTCGCAGAAAGAAGCGCTTGAGAATTATAAAAACGTAATGAGTGGTAATGGTGATACCTTTAGACCAACCTCAACAGGAAAAGAAGCGCAAAAAGAAGGTATTGTACAACGTGTATATAAAGAGAAATCAGGTGAAAATACAATCGTGTACGTACTTTTAGAGAATGAACAAAAGGTATTTATGATACCGGTGAAGAAATTCCCGTATGCTATGTTTACAGAAGTAGGAGACCCAATTCAAATTACATATTTAGATACAGGAGAGACGATGGCCTCAGTATCTAAATTTACGAATAGCAATGTGAAAAAGTAAAGCGATAGAATTTCTATCGCTTTTTTTACATTATGAAAGAGGAAAATGCGCTGTACTTGACGTATGTTTATGATGTAACTATAATTGTTACGATTCAGTGTGTATAGGAAAGGGTGAATTGAAAAAGTGAATGAAGTTAATCACGAAATATATAAACCTGTAAAGGCAAACAGGTTATGGATGATTCTTGTATTAGGAACACTTACGGCGATTGGGCCATTATCTATTGATATGTATTTGCCTTCATTACCGAAGTTAACGGATGACTTGCAAACAGGTGCATCCCTAGCGCAGCTTACATTAACAGCTTGTCTGCTTGGGCTGTCAGTAGGACAATTATTTGTTGGCTCAATTAGTGATATTTACGGAAGACGCAAACCACTTATTATTGCTCTTATTATTTATGTTGCTTCTTCTTTACTTTGTGCTGTTGCGCCATCTATTTGGACATTAGTGTTATTGCGCTTCCTACAAGGAGCTTCAGGATCAGCCGGGATTGTTATATCACGTGCGATGGTACGTGATATGTACTCAGGTTCTGAAATGACGAAGTTTTTCTCACTGCTTATGTTAGTAAACGGAGCAGCACCTATTTTGGCACCGATTATTGGGGGGCAATTATTACAGTTTACAACGTGGCGCGGTGTTTTCATCGTTCTTGGAGCAATTAGCGTATTCATGTTAATCTCAGCTACTTTTGTATTGCGTGAAACATTACCTCCTGAAGAAAGGGAAACGGGTGGTTTGTCAGGGACTTTGGCGACGTACGGAAAATTGTTAAAGGACCGTCTGTTTATGGGATATGCATTGTCACAAGGATTAGTAACAGCGGCAATGTTTGCATACATTTCGGGCTCACCATTTGTGTTGCAGAACATATACGGAGCATCACCACAGCAATTTAGTTTATTCTTTGCGATTAACGGCATCGGTATTATTATTGCTAGTCAGGTAACGGGTCGTTTAGCGGGGAAAGTGAATGAGAAGACATTATTTGTTGCTGGTATTATTATCGCAGCTGTTGGTGGCCTATCTTTACTACTGACAATCGTACTAGGAATAGGTTTAATCGGTGTTTTATGTTCGTTATTCCTTGTTGTATCAAGTGTCGGGGTTGTATCAACAACTGGGTTCTCATTAGCGATGAGAAATCAGAAGCAAGCTGCAGGAACAGCGTCAGCTTTATTAGGCTTATTACAGTTCATTTCAGGAGCGCTTGTCGCTCCGCTAGTAGGTATTGGTGGGAGTAATACAGCGTTACCGATGGGTGTTGTTATTGCGCTTTGTGAAGTAGGGGCAGTATTATGTTATCTATTTATGGCCAGAAGAAGTGAGAAGCAGTTTGAACTGCAACAAAGACAAAATTTAGAGGCTTAACAAAAAAGAACTGATTCAAAGGGAATGTTTGAATCAGTTCTTTTTTTCATTTCTTTGAAATACCTCATACATATTATTCATGATCGTATCATATAAAACAGCAAGTTTATCCCACACCCAGCGATTACTATCGACTTCTTTTTCCCCACAGTCGATAATATCGGTATGGTCAGTAATTTTATACGCTTTTTTAACGATAATAGGAGCAATCTTCGGTATACGTGGGATTTCCTTTAAGGTATCTGCAAAGTTTCCAATGTAGACATGACCGATGATTTCGATTGTTAATGATTTATCCGATATATTTAGCACGGTATGAAATTGATTTGTATGTTGTTGTTTTAAATATTGAGCTAACTTAAATGGAGCATGCTTCTTCTTTAATACGCGGCGAAGGCTCTCTGTATTTTCGATATGAAGTGATTTTTCGCGAATAAGGACACGAATATCTTCTCCCATAAAAGGCATTGTGTTGTACATAGATGATTCTCCTTAAAACCTTACATATGTTTGCGTTATGCATATGTAAGTCTAGCATGGTTTGTTCTTTATGTGTGCTTACAGTTTTGTAAGGTGATGTAGTAAAGCATTGCAAAAGTTATTTGTATAAAGTGACGATACTGTGACAAACATGTTGGTATATATATTACGATGTCGTCTTAAGTGTAAAAAGTAGGGCGTTCTCGGTATAATAACAAGTGGAGATAAAAGAAACTATAATGAGTAATAGCTGTAGATAAAAGGAGAAGAAGAGATGAAGAAGGTTTTGGGTATTGCTGTAATGGGAAGTATGATCCTTCTAGCAGGATGTAATGGAAATAAAGATACGAAAGAACCGAAAGAAAAGGTAGAGCAATCTACTGAACAAACAGAAGAGATGAAAGAATACCTTGCAGTACATGAAAAATACGATATAAAAATGAATAAAGAAATTAATAAAGCACTGCAGTTATTTGAAGTGGCAAAAGAAAAGGGCGGTAAGGAAATAACGAATGCAACATATAAAGAAGACGTGCAAAAGGTAACAACGAGCATGTTAGAAGATATTGATCATATACGTAAAGAAATTCGTGTTCCGAAGTCGAAAGAGCAAGAACATGAGGTATATGTTGGTTTCTTGAATGAATCAGAACAAGCGATGAAAAAATTACAGAAGTTAGCTAAAGAAGAAGATTCATCGTTGATTCGTGATATAGAAATTAACTTTGCAACAGCATCGACATACTATAAACGTTTTCAAGCAGAAACGAAAAAATAACCTTGCCTGTGCAAGGTTATTTTTTCTTCTTGCCATCTCTGTCTTCATCCTCAGATACTAATATTTTCTGTTCTTCGTGAAATTCGGAAATAGTTTGCCCGGTAATATTATCGAAAGGAGTATAAAAAGAAGTAATACGTTTCTTTTTAATAAAGAGTTTATAGGAGCCGATGATGACAAGTATAACGATTGTTAAGGGTAATCCTATAGTAGCAAGAAGTAAGGGGTCCATCTTATAACTCCTTTAACATCATTTCTTTTTATGATAAGCCGAAAACTGTAATTTCGATAAACGAATTAAAAACTGATTTTTCTAAATTTATCCAATTCGATTGACTTTTCAATTTTTCAGAATTATAATTCGAAATATACAATTTGAACCAAATAATAATATAGCAATTTACTTATCCAGAGAGGTAGAGGGACTGGCCCTATGACACCTCAGCAGCGGGTTCTGTAATAGGAACACCGTGCTAATTCCAGCAAGCAAGTCTTGAAAGATAAGTGATGGGCCTTTTTTTGTTAAGCCTTGATCTTATTTTTTAAGATCAAGGCTTTTTGTATTCTAAAAAGAGAAAAGGGAGTAATGGAAAAAGTACATTCATAAAACAAAGTAAATTCATGTGTTTAGGGGGTTATTGAAGTGTATGTAATTAAAAAATTATCGGTTATGGTGTTCACACTATGGGTTATTACGACAGTGACATTTCTAATTATGCATATTATTCCGGGAGATCCATTTTCATCAGATGCAAAAATCTTTCCTGAAGAAGTGATCCAAAACATGAGAGCGAAGTATCACCTTGATGAACCGTTATGGAATCAATATGTTGCTTATTTAGACGGTGTAGTTCATTTTGATTTTGGTGAATCGGTTCAATCAACCGGGCAAGGTGTATCAGAAATTATAACAACTGGCTTTGGTCCATCAGCAATTATTGGTCTACAAGCACTTGTTATTTCATTGTTAGTAGGAATTGCGGCAGGGACATTTGCTGCTCTATATCATGGGAGAGTAATTGACTATAGTGTGAGTTTGCTCGCAATTTTAGGTATTTCTATTCCAAGTTTTATTTTAGCACCACTATTTATACAAGTATTCGCTATCCAATTTGAGTTTTTACCAGTAGCCTCTTGGGGAACATTCGAACATACGGTATTGCCATCCTTTGCATTAGCGTTAGGGCCAATCGCAGTTATTACAAGGTTTGTTCGTTCTAATATGATCGAAGTACTGCAGAGTGATTATATTAAGCTAGCAAGAGCAAAAGGTATACCAATTAAGAAGATTATTATAAGACACGCTCTTCGAAATGCGATTGTTCCAGTACTTACATTTGTTGGACCGTTAATGGCTGGACTCTTAACAGGGACTTTCGTTATTGAAAAAATCTTTTCAATTCCTGGCCTAGGAAAATATTTTGTAGATAGTATTTTTAACCGAGACTATCCGGTGATTATGGGAACAACGATTTTCTATAGTGCATTATTAATTGCTTGTATTTTCATTACAGATATTATTCATCGCATTGTTGATCCGCGTATTCGTTCTATTACATAAGGAGGGGGGATATTTAAATGGGAGCTTATGAGATTAATGAACAGTTATTAACGAAAGAAGAGAAAAAAGAATTAACGATAAATAAAAATCAGCAAACAATTAGCAGAAAGAAAGAAGTGTTTCGTAAGTTTATATCGAATCCAATCGCAGTTTTAGGAACAGTGACGTTATTGCTAATTATTGTTTTCTCGCTTATTGGCGAAAGTTTAACTTCATTTACTGCGAGTGAACAAGTAAAAGAGGCAACAAATTTACCGCCGAGTAGTGAACATTGGTTTGGAACAGATGATCTAGGGAGAGATATTTGGGCACGTACTTGGGCTGGTGGGAAGATTTCACTAACAGTTGGATTAGTAGCAGCTGCCCTCGATATAGGGCTTGGTGTACTGATTGGTGGATTTAGTGGATATGTGAGAGGGCGTAATCGCCTTGGAACGTTAATTGATGAGTGGATTATAAGAGGAATTGAAGTATTATACGGCATCCCATATTTATTAATTGTTATTTTACTATTAATTGTTATGAAACCAGGTCTTTTCACCATTATTATCGCTCTTGCATTAACGGGATGGATTGGAATGGCTCGTCTCATTCGAGCACAAGTATTGTCTTTAAAACAAAGAGAGTTTGTTATTGCAGCAGAGCGATTAGGTACATCACATATGAAAATTATATATGGGCATTTAATTCCGAATTTAACAGGGATTATTATCGTAAATTTATCATTTACAATTCCAGCAGCTATTTTTTCAGAATCATTTTTAAGCTTTATAGGACTTGGAGTACAATCACCAGCGGCAAGTTGGGGGACGATGACGAATGATGCACTCGGGACATTATTGAGCGGAGAATGGTGGCAGCTATTTTTCCCGGCAATCATGATTGCACTCATTATGTTCGCATTTAATGCAATTGGTGATGGTTTGCAAGATGCGATTGATCCAAAAATCGTCAAACGGAATCGAAAGGAGAAAAAACATGGCACAGCTCTTATCTTTAGAAAACGTAACATTGACCGTTGAAAAAGAGAATAGTAAGCAAGCAATTGTGAAGCATGTTTCCTTTTCTATTAATGAAGGTGAAATCGTTGCACTTGTAGGAGAAAGTGGTTCAGGAAAAAGTGTTACAGCACAATCTATTGTCGGATTAAATCAAGAATCTATTCATATCGATGATGGAAATATAGCTTTCCAAGCAAATGAATTAACGAATTTACAAGAGTCAGAATGGAATCAAATTCGCGGAAAAGATATTTCCTTTATATTTCAAGATCCGCTTTCATCTTTAAACCCAACGATGAAGGTAGGCAAACAAATTACAGAAGTAGTTTTGCAACATGGGAAAAAATCGAAAAGAGAAGCAAAGGAAATTGCGATTAACTTGTTAACGGGTTTAGGGATACATGAAGCAGAGAAACGCTTTGAACAGTACCCACATCAATTAAGCGGAGGTATGAGGCAGCGTATTTGTTTAGCAATTGCGTTTGCTTGTCACCCAAAGCTTGTAATTGCAGACGAGCCGACAACAGCGTTAGATGTAACGATTCAGAAACAAATTATGGGGCTATTAAAAGAAAGAAAAGAAAAACAAAATACGAGTATTTTATTAATTACACATGATTTGGCACTTGTACGTGAAGTAGCTGATCGAGTAGTTGTTATGTACGGGGGACGTGTTGTTGAAAAAGGAACGATACAGGAGGTAATAGGTTCTCCTAAACATCCATATACGAAAAGTTTATTACAAGCAATTCCGAATATGGATGATTCCGAAAAGGTATTACGTGCTATAGAAGGAACGACACCTTCCATTGAAACATTAAGTAGCTTTGGTTGTCCTTTTGTAAATCGTTGTCCAGTAGCGATAAAAGAATGTATTCATCGTTTTCCAGAGAGAACCACATATTCTAAGGAGCATAGTTCACATTGTTGGCAACATGTTCTAGAGCATAATAAAGCGAAATCAAAAGAGAAGGTGAATGCCTCATGACGACAGATTTAATTACTATAAAGCAAGTAACGAAAACGTATGGAAGTAAAAGTAAAGAAATCACAGCGTTAAAAGACATATCACTTTCTATTCCGAAAGGAACAACACTTGGCATTATTGGTGAAAGTGGTTCAGGAAAAACAACACTTGGAAAGCTCGTAGCAGGGATTGAGAGTCCAACGTCTGGTGAAATTGATTATAACGGTCAAGTCGTTCACAAGCTGAAATCAGCTCATAGGCGAGATTTTTTACAGAAAGTACAGTTCATTTTTCAAGATTCCACAGCAGCATTAAATCCGCGCTGGAAAGTACGCGATAGCGTAACGGAGGGTTATATTTCATTCGGTTTAGGTGATAAAGGATTAAAGGATAAAGTAGCAGGTGATGCGCTAGAACGTGTGGGATTAGATAGACGATATATCGATCGCTATCCGCACGAATTTAGCGGAGGACAACGTCAACGAATTGCTATTGCAAGAGCGTTATTGTGTGAGCCAGAAGTATTGATTCTTGATGAACCAATTTCAGCATTAGATGTTTCATTGCAAATTCAAATTGTACATCTGCTGCAAAAGATTCAAAAGGAACAAGGCTATACATATTTATTTATCGCACATGATTTGCCGATGGTTCACTATTTATGTGAAAAAGTGGCTGTCTTATATAAAGGAGAACTTGTTGAATTTGGAAATACGGACGAAGTGTTCTGTAATCCACAACATTCTTATACAAAAACACTATTGGCATCAACACCAAAAATTTCAGGTTAAAGGAGAATGTAGGATGAAGAAGTTTTTACTGTTTGTCATTATGACTGTTTTAGCAATTACTTCTGTCGCTTGCGGTAAGAAAGAGACGCAAAAGGCGAGTGCTGGTAAGGGAGAAGGCGATCGATTAGTAACGAATATTGGTAGCGATCCATATACACTTGATTCCGCTATTGCGACAGATAGCACGTCAGGTTATGTAATTGGACATTTATTCTCAAGCTTATATACGCAAGATAGTGATGGGAAATATCAAAATGAATTAGCAGAGAAAGAAGAAGTAAATGCTGATGGAACTGAGTATACAATTCATTTAAAGAAAGATATTAAATGGTCAGATGGTTCTGCTATTACAGCAAATGATTTTGAATTTGCATGGAAGCGATTATTGAATCCGAAAACGGGTTCTATGAATGCAACAGAAATGTATTTTATTAAAGGGGCAGAGGCATACAATACTGGAAAAGGTGAAGAAGGACAAGTTGGTATTCAAGTCGTTGATCTTCAAACATTAAAGGTAACTCTTGAACATCCAGTTGCTTCTATTAAACAGAAATTAGCAAGCTCATTATTTATTCCATTAGCTAAAAAGTCGATTGATGATAATAATAAATTAAAAACAGATCCAAAAGAGTTAATTACGAACGGGCCATTCACATTAAAAGAATGGAAGCATAATCAGGCTATTACAGTACAAAAAAATAAAGAATACTATGATAAAAAGGTAACATTAAAAGAAATTGAGTTTCGTATTATTCCAGATTCTAAAACAGCGTACCAATTATATAAATCAAAAGAATTAGATTTACTAAGCGGTTTACCGCAAGAAATGATTGAAAAAGAAAAAGGAAATAAAGAATATAAACGTGTTGCAGGATTTTCATCTTATATTTATTCGTTTAACGTAGAAAAAGAGCCATTCACAAATGCGAAAGTACGTAAAGCATTCTCATTAGCAGTTGATCGTAAGTTTATTGTTGAAAAACTGTATAAAAACAATGCACAAGAAGCAAATGCATTCGTTCCAGAAGGAGCAAAAACACAAAGTGGGCGTGATTTCCGTAAAGAAAAAGGTGGTTACGTTAAATTTGATCCAGCAGAAGCGAAAAAATTATTAGAAGAAGGCATGAAAGAACAAGGCTGGTCTACATTACCTGAAGTAACATTAAAATTCACTACAGATACACAACATAAAAAAGTAGCAGAAGCAATGCAAGAAATGTTTAAGAAAAATCTTGGTGTAGATATTAAATTAGAAAATAAAGAGTGGAAGAGTTACATCGACACATATAAGCAAAGTGATTTCCAATTGGCTTATATGGGATGGGGCGGTTCTTTATTAGATCCAATTACTAAATTAGATTTATATGCAGGTGATGGTCCAAACAATTATGCAAAATGGCATAATAAAGAATTTGATGCTTTAGTGAAGGAAGCAGAAGTTGAACAAAATGAAGATAAGCGTTTTGACTTATTGCATAAAGCGGAAGATATTATGTTTACAGATTCACCATTAATTCCAATTATATTCCCGTCGGATTCCTATTTACAAAAACAAACGGTATCTGGACTTCAATATTATGTTGGATCTAAACCAGATTTAAGATATGCAAAAATAAAGAAGTAGGCAATCGCCTACTTCTTTATTTTATTTCTCTTTTATATTCTTTTTTCGTTCCATCAGAGAAGACAACTTCTAAATCGAATTTTTGGTAGTCTTTATCAAGTTTGAACACGTTCACTACTTGATCGATTACTTCTTGGTCAGGAGTATCTTTATCAAATTTTAATTCTTGTAGAAGTGGGCTTAATTTTGTAATAGCCTCGTCACCTGTAAACTTTGCATTTGTTTTATGGTCTTCAAGCTTTGCTTCCATTTTCTTATCAGCGGCTACATTCTTATAATCAGCTTCGTAGTCTTTCTTCGTATCTTGATAGTCTGCATCTAAACTAAATTCATTAAAGTTTAGTTTTAAATCTGCAGGAGCCTCATTTTTTGCTTCTTCAGTCGTCTTTTTATTAGAAGTTGTGTCTTCTTTTGCAGGGGCTTTACATCCTGTTAATGCAGGTACTAGCATAAGAGCTAATAAAACTGATAGTAGAATTCTCATTATAAATTCCTCCTTATGTAAATTCGTTCTATACAAGTTTTTCCCAAAAACATGTAATTATGTATGTGTTGAAAATAAATTATTATCCTGCAGTCACAAGGGCTCATCCGCAATTTAAATCAAAAATGATTTGTATGTATATGGTAAATTGAAGTTGTGAGGAGGTACTGAAATGCTTTCTAAAACGTATCAAACGATCGGTGAATTATTTCAAGCAACATATGCAGCAAATGGCTATTATACAATAATATTCGGAGGAGTTAGTTTAGAGAGAAATATTATTTCATTATTAGTTATTGTATTGGTTACACAATTAGTAGCAGTGACGACTTTAGCTATAAAAGGAATGGTAAAGGGGAGAGGAAGCTCTGTAGTTAAAGTTGTATAAAAGTAAAAGGTATCCTTCGTAGGATACCTTTTTACTTTTGTTATTTTGCAACTTCTGTCCACTTATAGTTAAATTCACCGCCGAAGTCAGTCGTTACAAGTCCTTTAATGAAAGAGCGTTGTAAGTAAGAACGACCTTGTTGGTATAAAGGAGCGACAGCGCCGTCTTGTAATAGAATTTTTTCAGCTTGCTTCATTGCTTCAAAGCGTGCTTTTTCATCGCCAGCTAAATCTGTTTTCACTTTATGAATGAGCTCATCGTACTCTTTGTTAGAGTACTTATCGAAGTTATAAGCACTATCTGTTGTAAATAAATCTAAGAATGTAATTGGATCAGCGAAGTCAGGGCCCCAGCCGTCAATACCAATTTCATAGTCACCACTTAATAGTAGTTTCAACTGTTGTTTACGTGGTTGCGGTTTTAAATTCACTGTTAATCCGTCTAAGTTCTTTTCTAACTCACCTTTTAAATATTCACCAGTCTTTTTAGCTAAAGCATTGTCACTTGTTAATAGTTCGATTGTTACTTTGTCAGTACCAAGTTCTTGTTTTGCTTTTTTCCAGTTTTCTTTCGCTGTTTTCACATCATCCTTGACTAGATTTCCATTTTCTTTACGGAAGTCATTGCCTTCTGGACTCTTTGCAAATTTCGCAGGAACCATTCCTTCAGCTGGAACAGCACCGTTATTTAAAATTGTTTCTACGTATGCTTTTTTATTCATTGCGCCGTTAATAGCAAGGCGTGCATGTTGATTTTTTAATGTTTCATTTTTCTGATTTAGTCGTAAGAATTGAATGCCGACTTCAGCGCGTTCCTTGAAGTTTGGATCGCTCTTATATTTATCAACAAACTCTGCAGTTAAAGCAACACGATCAATTTGTCCTGAATCATATAAATTCACTTCTGTAGACTTATCTTTAACGACATTGAAGTTGATTTCTTCTAATTTTACCGTTTTAGCATCCCAATAGTTAGGGTTTTTCTTCAATTGGAAACTTTGTTCATGTTTCCAGTTATCTAATGTGAAAGCACCGTTGTAAATTAAATGATTTGTTTCTAAACCGTATTTATCGCCCTGAGACTTTAAGTACTCTTCATTAATTGGCAAGAATGTTGAGAATGTCGTTAAGCTTAAGAAGTAAGGAACAGGACGGTCTAGTTGTACTTCTAACGTTTTGTCATCAACAGCTTTGACCCCTAGTTGATCAATTGGTAATTGTTTTTGGTTTATTTGTTTCGCATTCTGTACATCGAAGAATAAGAATGCGTATTCAGCTGCTGTATCAGGATTTACGGCACGTTGCCAAGCAAAGACGAAGTCCTTTGCTGTAACAGGAGTACCGTTTGACCATTTTGAATCACGCAGATGGAATGTATATTTTGTTTTATCGGGACTAATGTCAACCGACTCAGCAACACCAGGAATCGGTTTATTATCTTCTCCCATTGCATATAAACCTTCAAAAACATTGCGCATTACATTCATGGATTCCCCATCCGTTGCTTTTGCAACATCCATTGTTGGAATTTCTGAAGCGAATGATAAGTTAATTGCTTGTTTATCAGGTACTTTATCGTTTGCTTTCGCTCCGCCTGCATTATCTTTATTTCCCCCGCAAGCAGTTAGTAATAGACTTGCCCCTAAAACAGATGCAACAACAGGTACAACTTTTTTCTTCATTGTTCGTTCCTCCCTAAATGTGTTGTTCGTAACGTCATAATGTCCATGTCTTGAAGTAGCTATAGAAGGAGATAAAACCTATTATAAATATTTGTTTATAGGTAATCAGGTGTTCTATATGTATATACATGTTGAGCTATAATCTATCGTTATATGTTTCAACGTAGTAGACATTATATTTTGATGGTGAAATATTTTGTTTCTTTGATTATTTAGAATATTAACACTGGAAAGAACTATATGTCAATAATAAAAATAGAATGTTAATTTCTTAGAATAATATATTAAAAAAGTAGATTCTCTTGTGTGAGAGAACCTGCTTTTAATATATTTTGCTAAAAAAACAATTGGTGTGGGCTAATAATAAGTGGGGATGAAGAACCCTCACTTATTACGGTTTTACTTTATTTTTCAATTTTTGCCCACTTGAAATTTAATTGACCCGCAAAGTCTACTTGCACAATTCCTTTCACATAAGAACGTTCTAAATAAGATTCGCCTTTTTGGTAAAGAGGAGCGATAACAGAGTCTTTAAATAATATTTTCTCGGATGCTAGTAATGCTTCCCAGCGAGCTTTTTCATCACCAGCTAAAGTTGTTTTCACTTTTGCTATTGTTTCATCGAATTCCTTATTAGAGTAATGATCTAAGTTATAAGGGTTATTCGTTGTAAATAGCTCAAGGAATGTAATTGGATCCGCAAAGTCAGGGCTCCAGCCGTCAATTCCGATTTCGTAGTCACCTTTTAATAAAAGCGAAACTTGTTGCTTACGCGGTTGCGGTTTTATATTTACTGTTAATCCATCTAAATTCTTTTCTAGTTGCCCTTTTAAGAATTCACCAGTTTTCTTATCAAGGTCAGCATCACTCGTTAATAATTCTAATGTTATCTTTTCAGAACCAAGCTCTTGTTTAGCTTTTTTCCATAACTTTTGTGCAGATTTTGTATCAACTTTTGTTAAATCGCCGTTTGCAGTACGGAAGTCTTTTCCTTCAGGTCCTTTTGCAAAGTTTTTTGGAACGAGACCAAATGTTGGTGTAGATCCATCATTTAATAACGTATTTACAAAGGATTTTCTATCAATTGTTTGATCAATTGCTTGGCGTGCAGAAACGTTTTGAAGCACTTTGTTTTGTTGATTCATACGTAAAAATTGTAAGCCTACGTTTGGACGTTCTTTAAAGTTAGCATCCTTTTTATATTTATCGACAAAGTCAGATGTTAGTTTTATACGATCTAATTGTTTTGACTCGAATAAATTTACTTCTGTTGATTTTTCTTTTACGACGTTAAAATTGATTTCTTCTAGTTTGACAGTATCTTTATCCCAATAGGTAGGGTTTTTCTTGAATTTAAAGCTTTGTTCGTGCTTCCAATCGCTTAGTGTAAAAGCTCCATTGTACAAGATTGTATGATCTTCTAAAGCGTACTTATCACCTTGTGCTTTAAAGAATTCCTCGTTAATTGGTAGAAATGTTGGGAACGCTGTTAAGCTAATAAAATACGGAACAGGACGCTCCAATTCTACCTCAAACGTATGGTCATCAACTGCTTTTACACCAAGTTGGTCGGCTGGAAGTTCTTTGTTGTTAATTTTTGTTGCATTTTTAATATCAAAGAATAGAAATGCATATTCAGAGGCTGTTGCTGGATCTACGGCTCTCTGCCAAGCGAACACAAAATCTTTCGCTGTAACAGGAGTGCCGTTTGACCATTTTGAATCTCGCAGGTGGAATGTGTATTTTGTTTTATCGCCACTTACTTCATGAGATTTTGCAACGCCAGGGAAAGGTTTGTTACCTTCACCAAGATTATACAAACCTTCAAATACGTTTCTCATTACTTGACCAGAATCAGTATCTGTAGCACGGGCTGTATCCATTGTTCGTATTTCAGTAGGTGAAGATAAATTTAAAACCTGTTTGCTAGGTGCCTCGTCTTTTGCATTTGCTCCGCTTGCTTCGTTTTTATAACTACCGCAACCAGTTAATAAAATACTTACTCCTACAACTGATGCAATACCGGGTACAAACTTCTTTTTCATTTGATTTTCCTCCTAAATAATTAAGTTTGGATGATGATGAGGGAAATGAAAAATAAAAAATCCCTCTTTTCATATTGAGAAAGAGGGATTTTTACGTACAAGTTATGCACCCGTATATAAACGAAGTCCCTCATTCTATCTTTCAAGCATAAAGCTTGCAGGAAGTGGCACAGTATTCAAAATGAACCTGCTGCCGAGGTTTCAAAGGGCCAGTCCCTCCACCTCTCTTGATACAATGAGTAAACGAATAAATTTTATTAATTTTTGCGTTTCTTTGATAATTCAAAATCTTACACCTTGAACAATGAAGTGTCAACCAAATGGAATATAGTTTAAATTTTCAGTTATCTAAAATGAAAAAACCACTGCATATGGCAGTGGTTTTTCGCTTAGAAGTTAAAGTTATCTGGATCTGGACCAACGCGACGATCTTCATTTAAAGCTTGAATTGCTTTCATATCATCAGCACTTAATTCAAAGTCGAAGATGTTTGCATTTTCAATAATGCGATGTTCTTTAATTGATTTAGGGATTGTTACAACTTCGTTTTGTAAATCCCAGCGTAAAATAATTTGCGCAGTTGATTTATTATATTTTGTCGCAATTTCTTGTAACGTTGGATTATCTAGTAGTTGTCCTTGCATTAATGGTGACCAAGCTTCAAGCTGGATATTATGTTCTTTACAGAAAGCGTGTAACTCTTCTTGTGCTAAACGTGGGTGGTATTCCACTTGGTTGACCATTGGCTTAATTTCAGCAATTTCAAATACGTCTTGTAAGTGGTGAATGTGGAAATTACTCACACCGATAGCGCGAACACGGCCATCTTTATAAAGCTTTTCTAATGCTTTCCATGATTCGGTATATTTCCCTTTTACAGGCCAATGTACTAAATATAAATCTAAATATTCTAGACCTAATTTCTCTAATGTAGTTTCAAATGCTTGAAGTGTTGTTTCATATCCTTGATCGCTATTCCATACTTTTGAGGTAATAAATAATTCTTCACGTGAAACACCGGATTCACGAATCGCTTGTCCAACGCCTTCTTCATTTTGATAGATTGCTGCAGTATCGATGCTGCGGTAGCCATTTTTAATTGCTGCTTTTACAGAATCAATTACTTCTGAACCATCTTCTACTTTAAAAACACCTAAACCAAACCAAGGCATTTTTACACCGTTATGTAATGTTGTATAGTCCTTTAAACTTGTTAAAGTCATATTATTTCCCCCTAGCTTTTTTGTTTGTTGCTTCTACTGCTTTTTGAATTGCCTCTGAAAAATTATATTCATATAAAGTTTTGAGACCCTCAGCTGTGGAACCACCTGGCGTTGTTACTTGTTCGCGGAGGTTAGCTGGATCTTGCGTTTGTTCGAGCATAGAAGCAGAGCCAGAAATCATTTGAATGACAAGATGTTTTGCGGTTTCTTCATCGACTCCATAACTTTTTGTTGCTTCAATTAAGCTTTCAGCAAAGTAATAAAGGAAGGCTGGTGCACTTCCAGTAACTGCAGTAAGCTGATGAACTTCTTCCTCAGTACAAAGTTGCGAAGTACCAATACCTCTTAAAAGCAGTTGCAGGGTTTCTTGATGCATCTCTTTTATTGATTGTCCCATTGTATATAAGGAGATAGACTTTCCAATTTCAGCAGCTGTATTAGGCATAATCCAAGCAACAGGCGTGCCTTTTGGGAGTCTAGCTTCTAAATAAGATGGTCCAATGCCAGCTGCTACTGTTACGACAAGTTGATTTGATATTAACGGAGATAGCTCAGCTAATAACTCTTCATGAGCAGAAGGTGGCATTGCTAAAACAACCGTATCGACAGATGTAACATGCTGCTTCCAATCTGTTGCAGTAGACACATTATATCGATGTTGTAACTGTTTTAGTTTTTCTGCGTTGCTTCGGTTAGAGACGATAATTTCTTCGATGTACTCTTTGCTTGTTTTAAGTAATCCGGAAAATATAGCTTCGGCCATACGACCGGCACCAATAAATAAAATTCGATGTTTAGTTAGCATATCCTTTATTCCTTTCTAGTAGAGATATGTTATAAAAACGATATCATCTTTAAGAGAATTTTGTAAAAAGAAAAGACTTACCGTAGATGGAATGGATAATGAGAAGGCGGAAATTCATGGTAAAGGAAAGGGCTATTACTTATACTGGTTTCTACGTCATACTAATATTAGCTGTTATTAATCTCTTTATATGTGTAGCTGGTTTGCTAGAGTGGAAGAGCAATTATAAGGGGCAAGAACATACAAATAATTATATCTAGAAAATAATTAGAATTGAAAAACCCCTGAAGCATATATGCTTCAGGGGTTTACTAATAGAATATAAGATTATGCTTTTGTCATACCAAGTAATACAGCACCGCCGATAATTAAAACACTGCCTAGTGCAATAAAGATCAATTGACGTTTTGTTTTCTTTTCACCTAAGAAGACAATTGCACCGAATGTTGAGATAACGATTCCAGTTTGAGATAATGGGAAGCTTGTTGCTACTCCGACACGTGGTAATGAAAGAAGTAAGAATAAGTTTCCCGTTCCCCATAGTAAACCGGATAAAGCATTACGAATTGCATATTTGTTAAATGGTTTATGTTTAGACGTCAGTACAACCGCACCAACAAACATACCAACTGCTTGTGGTAAAATAGCAGACCAACCATCGATATTATACCAACGAATAATAATTACATATACAAGATAGCCGAAAGTAGAAACAATTAAAGTAAGAAGTCCTTTTTTCAATTGTCCTGGTGGCTGAGCATTTTCTTTATCATCTAGTGATGTGAATACAACACCAACTACGATTAATAGGATTGCAATCGTTCCCAGAACAATTGTTGTCGTAGTAGTCCATTCACGGAAAGCGATAACCCCAAAGATAGAAGTTGCAACAAGTTGCATACCAGTAGAAATTGTTACGGTAGTTGAAACACCTAGTTTTTCAACTGTTTTTAATTGGTTTACTTGTCCTAAAGCCCAGAATAAACCTGAAATAAAACCAACAATTAAGACTGTCATTGTTAAAGCTGGTTGAGTAAATACATACATAATTGTTGCGAAGAATAGAGCACCGATTGTCATACCTACCGTTTGGCTATATGCACCACCGCCCATTTTTACGCTTACTAATAAGATGTTTCCCCATGCAATTGCAGGAAGAAGCGCTAATAAAATGTCCATTACAAGACTCCCTTCGGTTTCCTATACCAATATAATTACATATCGTTCTAACGATCGGTAATGCCCCACTAATAGAGTAGAAGATTACCGATCGCTAAAACAGGATGAAGAATTCACGATATAAATGCGTTTTCATTTCTTCATTTTTTGAAACACCTCCATATAATAACAGGAAATTGCCTATTTTAGAAAGTGAATTCAAATAAAATGTATATTTAAATAAGAGGTAAAATTCAGTTATTTCCCAACGACTTATTTATTTCCTAAGAAATAAATAAGCAGCTTCCAAAAAAGCTGCTTTAAAGGTTAGTAATTCTTTTGTTAATAAGCTGAATACATAGCAGAAATAGGAGTGACATACTAATAGTGATAACCACAAGTGTCCAGGCGAGTTGCATATTACTTGCGTCAATGGCCATGTAAATTGCAGTTGGGATTGTCTGTGTTTTACCAGGAATGTTCCCGGCAAACATGAGTGTAGCACCAAACTCACCGAGCGCGCGGACAAAGCTCAAAATCATCCCGCTTAGTAATGCAGGAAATGCGAGCGGAAGTGTAACGTGCAGAAAAACTTGATATTCACTTGCGCCAAGGTCACGAGCACTTTCTTCAATTTGTACATTTGCGATAGAAAATCCCGTTTTCGCTGATTGGTACATAAGCGGAAATGCAACAACTGTGGAAGCGATGATCGCAGCGGTAGATGTGAACATAATAGACTGCTGAAATAATGATTCAACCCACCTTCCAATCGGGCTGTTGTTTCCAAAGATGATAATGAGAAAGAAGCCGATAACAGTTGGTGGAAGTACCATTGGTAATAAAAATATGGTTTCTAATAGTACTTTATATCGCCATGAGGAGCGAGCTAGTGCTCGCCCGACAATCGTCCCTAAAATTGTAACGAGAATAGTGGCACACGCAGCTACTCTTAAAGATAGAAAGACAGGCGATATAATAGCATCAATGCTCATAGTAATTACGACAGGACTGTAAATCCATATTTCTTAAAGATAGATTGTGCATCTTTTGACTGCAAATACTCATAAAATGAAGTCGCCTCTTTCTTATGTTTAGATTCCTTTATAACACCTAAAGGATAGTGGATTGGCTCATGAGAAGTAGCTGCTGCTGTTTCACCAATCTTTACTTTATCTGAAATGAGAGCATCTGTTTTGTATACGATACCAGCATCGATATTCCCTGTTTCTACATATGTTAACACTTGGCGAACATCTTTTGTAAATACGACTTTATTTTGAACATCATTCCAAAGGTTTTCGTGTGTTAGAGAAGCCTTTGCATATTTTCCAGCAGGTACAGATTCAGGTGTACCAAGTGCAATTTTTTTGATTTTCTCATCTTTTAAATCTTGAAATTTTGTAAGAGAACTATCTTTAGGGATGACTAGAACTAGTTCATTTCCAAGAAGATTTTTCCCTTCTTTTTCATTAATGAATCCTTTCTTTACAAGGGTTTGGAATTTATCTTCTGCTGCAGAGAAGAATAAATCAGCAGGTGCACCTTGTTCAATTTGTTGTTGAAGTGCTCCAGAAGCACCGAAGTTAAAAGAAAGTTTGATATTTGGCTCTTTTTCTTTATATTGTTTTTCAATTTCTTTTAATGCATCTTGTAAGCTTGCAGCAGCTGAGATAGTCAGTTCAACTGTTTTATCTTCTTTAGCAGCTGACTTTGTATTCTTTTCCCCACTTGTACAAGCAGCACTAAATATAAGAAGGAAAGAAAGTATAAGTGCCCCAATAGAACGTAATGTAAATTTATTCATAAAAAAATCCCCTTTCGTTTTGATATAACTAATTATAACTAAGTATAACTAAATATAACTAAATATAACTAGTTATAATTGAATATAATTTGAACATATATCTATTTTTAAAAAATAGGAGAAATATTCTTTTCTTTGTTACAATGAAAGGAGAAAGTGAGGAATCGTCTATGGATCATCATTCCTACACAACGGAAGAAGTAGCAAAGCGATTAAAGGTATCAAAATTAACTGTATACGACTTAATTAAAAAAGGAGAACTTCCTTCTTATAGAGTTGGTAGACAGATGCGCATTGATGCAGTGGATTTAGATCAATATATAAAACAAATGAAAACAGGAAAGGTACAAGTTACTCCTGTGAAAAACGATGGTAGTAGTATCTTGAACACGTGTATTATTAGTGGTCAAGAACTAACGTTAGATATGTTAGCTAAACGTATAGAAAATCGTTTGCCAAGTTCTAATGTTTTAAGAGCGTATCAAGGTAGCTTAACAAGTTTAGTGAAAATGTATCAAGGAGAAGGAAGTATCGTTAGTTTGCATTTGTTTGATGGTGAAACGGGTACATATAATGTTCCTTACGTAAAACGCATTTTAGTAGGTCAACCATGTATTATGATTAATTTATTGTCCAGAAATGTAGGGTTTTATGTCCAAAAAGGAAATCCGAAGAAAATAAAGACATGGGCTGACATATCCGGATCCACTATAAAGTTTGTAAATCGAGAAAAGGGTTCTGGTATTAGAGTGTTAGTGGATGAACAATTACGAATCCAAAAATTAAATAAATCCGATATTAGTGGATATGAATGGGAAGAATCGAATCATCTTGGTGTTGCCACGCAAGTTGCAAATGGAAAAGCTGATGTAGGAGTAGGTTCAGAAAAGTTTTCGCAAATTGTAAATGTGGACTTTATTCCAATCATGAAAGAACAGTATGATTTAGTAATTTTGAAGAATAAAGAAAATGAAGAGCTGGTTGAAGTCGTGAAAGATATTCTGCAATCGGAAGGATTTTATAATGAATTAAATGCGATTGGCGGATATGATATTAAGAAAACAGGTCAAATTATATATGAAACAAACTAAAAAGCTGCTTGTCTATAAGACGAACAGCTTTTTCTATATATAAAGGGGTTTGGGGAAACAAAGTATTAAATAAGACCTTGAGCAAGTGTGTAAATGAAAGCTGTAAGAAGAGTAGCTCCACTTGCAAGTCCGATAAAATGAAACTTTAATCAGTGAGGGCGGGGTATCCCTCGCTGATTATTAGTTGAACCAATCGGGCTTTTACGGGCAGTTGAACCTAAACCTAACTTCTTTGATTTCGCTGAATTTTGAAGTGGGAGTCTTACTGCCCGTTAATGCGGGGTAAAGTCTGATTTTTTGAAAGTAATGTTGTTCATTATAATCTCTCCTTATTTGTTTAATGTAGTTGCAACAGCTTTTGCATCGATAAGTGCGGATAGCACCATGCCCATTGTATGTAAAAATTTATTTGATTTCATATTGTTCATCATGCGTATCCGCTCCTTTTCGAATTGTTGTTGCCCTGCTTATGTCTTAATTATAGGAAATATGTCCACTTGCAACTATCGAATTAGCTTACGAAAGACTTACACTTTTGTAAGAAAAAAAGACATTCATGTAAGAATGTCTTTCACAGCATATTAATATGATGATGTTCTTCAATTGTTTTTAAAAAACTACGCATTGAATTCGTCATATAGCTATCTTTGCGGCGTATGAAAACCGTTGAAATACTGCCGTATTTTTCAGGGATTGCATGACAATGTACCTTACCTGCTTTAGAAAGATGATGGACAGCAGACTGTGGTACGAGTGTAATTCCGAGGCCAAGTGCAACGCTGTTTAATATTGTCTCTAATATATTGAATTCCATAATTCTTTTTGGTAGCAAACCTTCGTCTTTCAGCCATCGTTCTAATTTGGAACGGTATCCACATCCTTGGTTAAAAACGAGTAGAGGCGTTGTTGTAAATTCTTCTATATGAAAAGCTTTATTTTGTGTTACAAGCATTAATTTCTCTGTACTAACATCGTATTGTTCGATGAGTGGATGTTTAATAGGACCTGATATAAAGGCGCCATCTAATTGATGATCAAGTACTTCTCTAATTAATTCTTCTGTTAGACCCGCTTGTAATGATAAATCGACATTCGGATAGCTTTTATAGTAAGAAGATAAAATGGTAGGTAATGTACTTACTGTTTCTACTGTACCGATTTTTAATATACCGGAGGGTGTTTCACTATCTAAAAATACTTGTTTTAGTTCGTCGACATCTTGCAAAATTTTATTAACATAAACGAGCATTTTTCTTCCTTCAGCTGTTAAAGTCATCCCTCGTTTATGGCGGTAAAAGAGCGGGGTTTTTAATTCGTTTTCTAGTTGTTTAATACGTGCAGTTACATTTGATTGTACATAATTTAATTCCTTTGCTGCGTTACTTACACTACCCTGGTCGGCAACGCTTTTAAAGATTTGTAAGTCTCTTAATTCCATTTTGTAATCCCCCTTGATGTTAACTATCATTATAAATGATAGTTAACATCATTTTGAATCATTTTACGTGATATATTTTTTCTTTTACAATTCTCTTTGTGCAAATAGAAAGAAACGGGGGATTGCGGTGAGAAGAGGTCAAATGATAATAGGGGCTTTAGCGTGTTTAATTGCGAGTATGTCATGGGGAGCGATGTTTCCGGTTGCTGATCATGCGCTAGAATACATAGATCCATTTTATTTTTCGCTTATTCGTTATGGAGCAGTGGCGATAATGCTGATTGTATTGTTGTTAATGAAAGAAGGAAAACAGGCATTTCGTTTAGAGGGAAGAGGAAAGTTACTCGTCTTTTTTGGAACGATGGCATTTACAGTATATAATGTCCTCATATTTTTAGGGCAAATGTTAATGGGTAAGTCGGGTGTAATGGTAGCTTCCATTATGGAATCACTTATGCCGATGATTTCTATTTGTATTTTATGGGGATATAAGCATATAAAACCGAAGAAGTATATGGTAACGAGTATGGTTATTGCTTTTGTAGGAGCTGTGTTTGTTATTACAAAAGGTGACATGAGTTTCTTTGTAACATTGAAAGATAATATGTTCTCATTAGCATTTATATTTATTGGTGTTGTAGGCTGGGTTATTTATACGATGGGTGGTCAAACTTGTAGTGATTGGTCAACATTACGTTATTCTACGTTGACGTGTGTATTCGGTACGACTGTTACAGGAATTATAACGGTAATTATAACGTCGCTTGGATATGTTTCAGTTCCTAGTATGGGAACGATTTCTATTGTGAAGTATGATTTGTTATTTATGATGACATTGCCAGGTATTGTAGCGCTACTTGCTTGGAACTACGGTGTGAAAATTTTATCATCCATTAATGGGATTTTATTTATTAATTTTGTACCAATTACGACTTTAGTTATTATGATGATGCAAGGGTATCAAATCACAATGTTTGATATTATAGGGACTGTACTTGTTATTGCAGCGCTTATTCGCAATAACGTTTGTCAGAGAAAAGAAGAAAATATAAATAAGAGAGTTTTACAAGAAGAGCAATTACGTCAAGCTGTTTAATAGGCAAATGGAGGATTTCACATGTTAGAAAGTTTATTGTTTTTCTTCGCCGTCGGAGTTGCCTGTGAGCTTGCAGCAATTAATCGAAATGGTCGTAAAAAGATAAAACAACAAGCTGAGCTGATACAGCTTTTAAAAGAGTTGAAAGAAAGAAAAAATTAAAAAGACGACCGGGCATAGACGGTCGTCTTTTTCTATATAAAGGGGAAAGGGGACACAAAGTTATACAAGCGTAGCAGCGTAAATGAAAGCAGTAAGAAGAAGAGAGCCGCTAGCTAATCCTAAAAAATCTAATTTGTTAAAAGTACTGTTATTCATAATACATTCTCCTTACTTGTTTAATGTAGAAGAAACAGCTTTTGCATCGAAAAGAGCTGATAATACCATGCCCATTGTATTTAAGAGATTGTTCGTTTTCATTTTGTTCATCATATTAATCCACTTCTTTTCGAATAATTGTTGCCCTGTTTCTGACTTAATTGTATGAAATATAGTAAGAAGTAACTATCGAATTAGCTTACAAGAAAATTACACTTTTGTAAGAATTGAAATTTAACAATTCACACTTAATTTTATTACCAACTCCTAAAACTTAGTGTTATAATCGTTATAAGAATATGATTATACTTCGGATGTTTAGAAAGGAACGAAACAAATGTATAAACCAATTACATTTTTGTTGAAATATATATTTAAAACAGCTGGAAAAGTAGAAGTACAAGGAAGAGAAAAGCTACCAGAAGGTGGACCGTATGTTGTTGCATGTACACATACAAGTTTTATGGATGTATTAATGTTAGCTACAGGGATGTATCCAACTCAAATTCATTACATGGCCAAAAAAGAATTATTTGAAGGGAAATTCAAAAATTGGTTCTTTAAAAATGTAAATGCATTCCCTGTAGATCGTGCGAACCCAGGACCAAGTACACTTAAAATTCCATCACGTTTATTAAAAGAAGGAAAGGTAGTAGGGATTTTTCCGAGTGGAACGAGATCAGCGGAAGATGTTTCATTAAAAGCGGGTGCTGTGACAATTGCGATGCGTTCTAATGTTCCGTTAGTACCAGCAGCTTATGTTGGTCCATCAAGTGTAAAAGAATTAATAAAGGGGAAAAAGGCACAATTGATTTTTGGAGATCCAATTCAAATTGAGGCTGGAGAACAAATAGATCGAAAAACCGCTATGAAAATGATGACAGATCAATTAAATGAGAAGTTTGAGGAGTTAAAAGAAGCTTTGCAATCAAATCAAAAATAAGAAAAGACGACCGGGCATAGACGGTCGTCTTTTCTATTACTATTTATAATAAAGGGGAAAGGGGACACAAAGTTATACAAGCGTAGCGGCATAAATAAAAGCAGTAAGAAGAAGCGAGCCACTAGCTAGTCCTAAAAAATCTAATTTGTTAAAAGTGATGTTATTCATAATACATTCTCCTTACTTGTTTAATGTAGAAGCAACAGCTTTTGCGTCGATAAGAGCGGAAAATACCATGCCCATTGTATTTAAGAAATTGTTTGTTTTCATTTTGTTCATCATATTAATCCGCTCCTTTTCGAATAGTTGTTACCCTGTTTCTGACTCAATTGTATGAAATGTTGCGGAAAGTCACTATCGAATTAGCTTACAGAAAAATTACACTTTTGTAAGAGAAACGAATGAAGGTGTAATGATAAGAAGATTTGACATATGTTCATGAGATTCATTAAGTTAAAGGTAGAGGTGAGTGTATGGCTAATATTAAAGATATTGCAAAGATGGCGGGAGTTTCAGTTACGACTGTTTCGAGAGTGTTGAATGATCACCCATATGTAAGTGAAGAAAAAAGAAAAGCGGTTATAGAGATAGTTGAGAAATTGAATTACTCGCAAAACGCAAATGCTGTTCATTTATCAAAAGGAAAAACGAATATTGTTGGTGTGATTTTACCGTATATTAATCATCCGTGTTTTGATGCGATGGTGAGCGGAATGATGGAGACTGCGTTAGCGCATAATTACAGGGTGCTACTTTGCCAAACGAATTATAATAAAAAAGAAGAAATGAAAAGTTTACATATGTTAAAAACAAAACAATTGGATGGTCTTATTATTTGTTCACGTGCAAATGATTGGGAAACGATAGAACCGTATGCTTCTTACGGCGCAATAATTGCTTGTGAAGACAATGATATTTCAAACATCTCAAGTGTATATACGAATCATTCAGCGGCCTTTCAATTAGGAATGGATTATTTGATTGAGAAAGGTTATAAAAAAATTGGTTATTGTACGGGAAGAAAATTAGGGCCGAGTAGTCAAAAGCGTTTTGATGTTTATAAACAGCAATTGCAATCTATAGACGAAGATGTTAATGAAGAATGGATTTTTACAGAATGTTTTACACTAGAAGATGGTGTGAAAGTAGCTCATAAGTTAAAAGAGATGCAGGATCTTCCTGAAGCATTAATAGTAGCAGGTGATGAGGTTGCGATTGGTGTTATGACAGAGGTTGAAAAATTAGGCATTCAAGTTCCTGAGGATTTAGCAATTATTGGCTTTGATAATCAACCTATCTCACAAGTGTTACAACTGACAACTATTGATCAAAATTTAAAGGAGATAGGGAAAACTGCTTTTGAAATGTTGCATAGAAAAGTGAATGACGAGAGTTCTGAACAAGAAAAGCTGGAAATTCCATACGAACTTGTGGAACGCTCTACAGTTTAATTTTAATCCGTTATGTGTATAATCGCATAACGGATTATTTTTTTTGAAATATCTTTGACAGGAAACGCGTTTCATACTTTATAAAGGAGTTAAACCGGTTTGTAATAATCCATGGATTCTTTTCAAGTGTTAATGCAATGAATAGAATTTGGAGGAATATGCATGAATGAACTTTTATCGAGTATGAAAAAGTATGTAGATGATGATGAAAAGATTCTGGCTTTTGTGGTAGGGATATTTGAGAAGGATAATTTTATATTATCGTATCAACATGGGGTTTTTGTTGCCACTACTAGACGTCTCCTTTTTTACGGGAAATTTCCGTACTATTCTTCAACATTTAAAGAGTATTCATATTTGCATATAGATAGCATAGATTTTCATCCGTATTTTGAATTTACTTGTAATCATGAAACCATTCGCGCTAAGTATATTCAGAAAGGGAATGTGGAGCAATTTGTCCGTGCAGTTAGAGTAAATATGAATAATTAATCACCCCTATGTTTAAACATAATATTTCAATTTTTAACAGGGAAAAAGCGGAATAAAAACCACTTCTAAACCTCTAGGAGATAGTGATACAATGTCAAATGGGGGGAGGGTATGAACTATGGTTAATCAACGTATAAAGGAAATAACACTAATTACAATTGGTTCATTATTATTCGCAATTGGTATTAATTACTTTGCAATTCCAAACCGTTTATCAGAAGGTGGAATTATTGGTTTAACGGTTGTTACGTACTACTTATTTGATTGGTCACCAGGAATTGTGAACTTTGCTATAAATGCAATTTTACTAGCTGTTGGTTATAAATTTTTTGATAAGAAAACAATGATTTATACAATTTTAGGGATTGTAGAAACATCTTTGTTTTTATACGTTACAGAACATATTGAGTATCATGTAAATAGTGATACATTATTAGCAGCTTTATTTGCTGGTTTATTTGTGGGTATTGGATTAGGCTGTATGTTCAAAGCCGGAGGTACATCGGGAGGATCAGCAATCTTAGCTCAGTTAGCAAATCAATATTTAGGTTGGAGCGTAGGTAAAGGCGTACTAATTATTGATATTGTTGTAATTGCTGGTTCTGTATTTATAATAGGGCAAGAAAAGGCAATGTATACACTTGTAGCTGTGTTCATCGGAGCGAAGGTGATTGATTTCATTGTAGAAGGAATGGATACAAAAACGGCTGTTACGATTATTTCGAATCAACCAGATTTAATTCGTGAGGCTATTACGAAAAATATGACACGCGGTGTTACTGTATTAGAAGGGCGCGGCGGATATACTGGTAAAAATAAAGAAGTTTTATATGTTGTTATTAATAAACAAGAGCTTGTTAAGTTAAAACAAGTTATTAGCCGGGTAGATGAAGATGCTTTCGTTGTTATACATGATGTACGTGATGTACTTGGCGGTGGCTTTAAAGCAAGCTAAAAGGTGAACGAGTAAATTCGTTCACCTTTTTTAATTCTTACAAAAATGTAAGTGTAATGTAATGAGATTCAATAGTAGATTTTATTCCCCCTTTTTAAAATGGATGTATATATATCCTGCAGAGGAGGAATGTTTATTATGAAGAAAAAAATGATCACTACTATAATAGCGATGATAGTAATAGTAGTAATGTTACTGCCTACGAAACTTGGACCGGTTATCGATAAATATAATCCATTTTATAAGACGAAAGAATACTATACGGTTGTGAATACAATTGGTCAGCATATTGGTGATGAGTGGTATGAATATGAATTTATTGCATTCGATGAACGTGGTAGAGAGCAGAAAATAAAGAAAACGGTTAAGCATATGTTAAAGAGAGATGAAGCATTAAAGGTTTTTGCAAAAGGACGTTACGGTGAATCGATTGAAGAGATTGAGGTTGCAAATATTCCTATAAATGCGAAGAGCAAACTTTTAACGATGAGATAGTAAAATATACCCCCAGCTATTTTTTGTCGAAAATAAAAATACTGGGTAAGGGTATTTTTGAGATTAACAAAAAAGCCTTAGTACATATAGACTAAGGCTTTTTTATTATATAAAGGGGAAGGGGGTACATTGTAGTAGCATAGGTGAAAGGTATAAGAAGAGTAGCTACTAGCAATGTAATTTGGTTATGTGAGTGTTCTTCTTATTTGGCTTACTTTCTAACGTTATTGTACGAAATATAAGTAAGGGGAACTATCGAATTACATTACACATAACTTACAAACATGTAAGCCTTCTGTAATGTAATTCGATAGTTAAAAGATAGTAATTTTCATATAGTATAACTAGAAAGTCTTAATGTATTACTTTCTGTTTGTAATGAAGAATGAAAAACCAACTAATTTTTAATAATCCTCATCTGAATAAAGATGAGGATCCTTTTGTAAACCTTACAACATTGTAAGGTTTACGTAAGTTAATTCGATAGTAAATTTGTCATATTTTCTGCATAATAGATACAGATAGAAAAATAATTAGGGATCTAGTAAGAAGGGAGAAAAATGGGATGCGTAAAGAAGAAGTAGTGAAGTTACCAATTAAAGATTTCTGTAGCTACTTTACTGTTGCCGTAGTGTGTATTGGATTATTTGATATCATAACAAACTTAATTGTTAAATAATATAGATGCTAAAACAAGAAAGGAAGTCCTTTCTTGTTTTTTTTATGGGGGCATAAAGATGAAATGGATTGATAGTCATATACATGTTGATCAATATAAGGATGAAGAGAAGAGCAGATTACTAAAAGAGGTGGAAAATAGTAATGAAATAAAGGGGCTTATTGCAGTATCTATAAATTATCACTCTTGTAAGGAAACGTTATCTTTAGCGAAGAAGTATCCTTTTATATATCCAGCGATAGGGTTTCATCCAGAGCAACAGATTCATAAAGAGGAGTGTGAACAGATTTATCAACTTATTGAACAGAACGCAGAGGGAATTGTTGCGATTGGTGAAGTAGGTTTGCCCTATTATTTGAGAAAAGAAGATGAAAGAATTGCTGCAGATCCATACATAGCTGTATTGAAAAAATTTATAGAACTAGCTAGTAAGTATAATTTGCCGATTGTATTACACGCAGTTTATGAAGATGCTGACATTGTATGTGATTTGCTAGAGAAATATAAAGTTTCACGTGCACACTTCCATTGGTTTAAAGGAAGCGATGAAACAATGAAACGGATGATGAGAAATGGTTATTATATTTCGATTACACCGGATGTTTTACATAAGGAGAAGATTAGAGAAATCGTTTCGTATTATCCGCTTGAATATATGATGGTAGAAACAGATGGACCGTGGGAATTTCAAGAGGATGTTATAACGCACCCAAGAATGATTCGAGAGGTATTAAAGGAAATTAGTTCTATAAAAAACATATCCATTGATAAGGTCGCAGAAACAATATATGAAAATACAAGTCGATTTTATTTGAAAGGATAGGAGAATTATAGTTTTAATCATGTAACGGAAAAAGTAAAAGTTGAATTTATTTAGTAAAATACCACGGTTTGATATATGACAAAAAACCACCAAGCGTTCCGCTCGGTGGTTTTGTATTAGGATTCTAATTTTTTCGCACGTTTTAATAATAAAAGAAAGACAATGATAACGAACCCTAGTATAAGGAAGAAGCCATATTGCTTTATATAATCAATTATGTCATTCGCACTGGTTGGTTTTTCAACGTGAATGCCATCTTTATTCGTCGTAATATGAATATCTTTCATTTTTACTTCATTCTTTTCCTTTTGTAAATCAATCCATTCTATATTTGGAATACTCTCTAGATCCTTTAACACTTCTTTTAATGGTTTCACACCTAAGTAAGGATGATAGAATGCTCCAATAACCCCATCGGATAATTTAGCAACAGATAAAGCATTTGCTTTCATTTTAGCAATAGCTTGTGGCTTATCTTCTTCAATAAAACCGACTGTTTCAGGCATTAATTTCATTCCATGTAGAAATGATGGTGTACTTCTATATGCTGGAGAGTGCATGGATTTCCAAGTTGTATCACTTAACTGTAGTTGTCCTACATAAGTTGAAAAGTATCTTGATAATATTTCATACCCTTTTTGAGACATTGTGTAATGAGGTGCTTCAAAGGCGACAGGATATAGTTTAGCATCTACAAGTTCTTGAATTCCCTTTTCGATATGATCTGTCGTATATTTTTCCTCAAACTCTTCCCCTTTTTTTACATATTGGTTATATGCCTCTATATTTGGAAAGTCATCTTTTGTCTTCGGTTTTTCATGTTTCGGTTGGCGAATTGGTTGATCTGTCTTTACGTCCCAAAATTCAAAACCTTCCCCAGTTTCACTATCATAAAATTGATGAGTGTAACCATGCATAATAATCGCTGCACCATCAT
Source organism: Bacillus sp. FSL K6-1338 (assembly GCF_038006965.1). NCBI lineage: Bacteria > Bacillati > Bacillota > Bacilli > Caryophanales > Bacillaceae > Bacillus > Bacillus sp. FSL K6-1338. The sequence goes on from NZ_JBBOWI010000001.1 coordinate 208,501, forward strand.
CTTGCATAGAGCGTAAAAGATCGACTAGTTCGGGTTTATCTTTTAAATGTAGTGTTTTACCTGTATCTGGATCTGTATATACAGGAATAACAGTGATTATGTAAGGAATCTTCTTCTCTTTTAGTAATTCAGCAATTTCTTTCAATTGATTTATATCTGCTGCTGGGTGAACATCCTCAAGACGTAAATAAGCTAATTTTTTATTTGTTTCGGGTTTTTGCTGAAAATAAGAAAATAGGCTTTCGCCAATATAATAAGATATCCAATCAAAGAGGTTAGAAGTTGCTACATAATAAGAATTATTTTGCTGTACAATTAATGGATAAGTATTATTTCCTCTTAAAGCATGGGCGAGAATTGTTCCATTTGTGTCAAGTTGTTTAATTGTTCTTTCTTCTTCTAATATATTCTTTAGTTTACGTGTTGGATATTCAATTGTATCAGAGTTTATATCTTCATTTTTAAGTGTGATAAATGAAAAACGATTAGATAACTGTTCTATATTTTGACCTAAAACTAGTAATGGTCCTGGGAATCCTTCTAGAAATTTCTTTGCTTCAGTAGAAAGTTCTTCTTGTTTTTCACTCATGTAAATAACATGTGTATACGAAGATTTATCAGTTATTTCAGCTAACTGTTTTATGTTTTTAATTGTTATATTATTAGTGAAATGTCCTACTTGTGTATTAAGTATTTGGATATCACTTGTAATTTGATCATCGTTTGAACTGTATAAAATAAGGGTTTTTGGTTGTTCGGTTTTTTGTGCGGAAATAGGGACAGGAATTAATAGTAGTAAACTAAATAAGAGTAACAGCCATTTTTTCATATTATTATTCTCCTAGTTTATATTTAGAATTCAATTTACAATTATATACAATAAATGCGTTATAGTCTATGAAAGTTACATTTTTGCACGTATTTACCAGCTGTTTTTTCACAAAATCGGTCTAAAGCATGATGATAATACGTATAGTTATTTGCTATGATAAAAGAGTAGTAGAATGTAGGTAATTGTAAAGGGAAGGCTGAAAGGGGACAAATTTCAGCGGAGAAAGAGGTAGAGGTAGTGAAGAAATTCTTTGTAGGATTTTTAGTTGTTCTTGGAGTATATTTATATTTCCAAGGAAAGTCTGAAGGAATGGATAAGCTAGTGAATGGAACAAGCTATGTTGATTCAGAAGAAGCAAAACAGATGAAACAAATCATTATAGAGGAAGCGAAGAAAGTAAATCTTCCGGAATGGATACCTCTTGCAATTGCTGAGCATGAAAGTCGATTAAATCCAAGAAGTGTTGGAGATAATGGAACTTCATTCGGATTGTTTCAACTACACCGCGGCGGCGGGCTTGCACCAGAACATTTAACTGATGATGAGCTGAAAGATCCACGTACAAATGCGCAAATTGCAATGCCGCATTTAATGAAAGGATATAAGCGTGGGGTGCAAAAAGGTTTGACTGATTTTGCATTACTGAAATATATAGCGAATACATCTGGATGGCCAGGGAATTTAGGGCCAGAGTGGACGGATAATAACATGAAGTATAACATCGGATTAGAAGATGTGTACTATCGAAATAAAGGTGTAATTAAAGAGTAGGTTTTGATACCTACTCTATTTTTTTTTGATAATCGTTTCATTTTGTGAAATACTCCGCTAGTTGTATTTTTACGTATTCTAGTTTTGTGGAAACTTGAGGTATTTTATATCCTACATACAGCGGTGAAACGACAAACCTAGGAACAACTTTACAAATGATTTTTCCATTTAAGTAATAGAAGAATAAGTTATAACTACTGCATCCTTTATGGAAATCTGTCAGTATGTAACGTACAGTTTGCTGAATGTAATTTGCCATGTCATCTATATATGAAATATTATCAATGATTATATTGAATTCAGTGAAGCCAATAATGGGACGCTCTGAAATATTAAGCTCAATGCGTTCGTTTTTTTGAACAATTACCCCTTGGAAATTTTCTTCTTCAATATTTTCAAGATAATCTACATATTTCATTCCGATAATTTGCATGTGTGCATGATGCAAACTTCCACCTGAAAATGGACCGTGATTTTTGTATAAAATTACAGATGCGAACTCTTCTTTCTTCTGTAAGTGTAACCAATGTTGAATAGAAAATTGCATTAATTTCCGCATATGTTCTTCTGTATATGTTGCGATATGATCTTCGCAATTATCGGTTTCAATTAACACTGTTTGAAATGTATCTTGTAATGTAGGAAATTTATTTTTTAACCAAATAATAGAACCATCAGTTGCTAAAATATCCGTTAAATGTTCTGTATCGCAAAATGGACATGCAGCGCTTCTATTCCGAATACTTTCTGGTTTTTGTTTACCGATATCGTTTAAAAAATATAGTTGTTGTGTATCCATTTATATATATGCCCCTTTAAAATATGTGTAAAAATCCCGCTTAATACATTCGGGAAAAGGAGAAGGAAATCCTCTAAAGGAATAAGGGGAAAAATAAAAGACAAGATATCCTCATTACGATAGGGTACCTTGTCTTTTATTTTTTCTCTAATAGTGTGTATGGATAATATAGAACATTTTCAGTATTTTTCTTTTTTCTATTTTTTATTGTGTATAAGGTAATTGCTGTGCTTGCAATTATAATAATGGCTTTCTTCATATTCATATACCCCTTTTTATTGTTGGTTTAATTCTTGGCTAACTGCTTTTGCATCGACCAAAGCGTGTAAAATCATTTTTACCATGTTCATCATATTTCTTCACTCCTTTTTATAGTTCATTTAGTTCTTTTACAACTGCTTGTCCGTTCACTAATACCTCAAAGATTGCTTTTACGATTTCTTTTATCATGTTTGTTTCCTCCTTTTGTTTGTCTCCTCCTTTTGTTTGTCTCTCTTGTTTACATCTTTATTGTATAGGGAGGCATCTTTTCGTACTATCGCTTTCCATTACGTGAACATAACAGTTTTGTAAGATTTGATGTCACTCATTGAAATGTTTAGTCTATCTTCATTATTTTCAGAAAAATGACTATTCAAACATGAAATAGGAAAGTATAATAAAGAAGTAAGTATTAAATTCCGTACGAAAGGGGTGAATGAGATGAAACGTTCTTTAGCTGCACGTGCCAAATTTTTAGATTTTATCTATTTTTGTCGTGCGATTTTTCATGATGTAGTTGTTAACGGGATACGTATGCCCTTTTTTAACAATTGCATAGTGACTATTGAACGATAGGAATCTCTTCACCCATTTTTAATAAACGTGTGAAAAGGGAGCTATTTGGCTTCCTTTTTCTATGCCGAAAACCATGGGGAATGTTTCTTTCTCATGGTTTTTTATATTGAAAGGAGTACGGAAAATGACTATTTGTAGTGTAAATAATGTAACGAAATCTTTTGGTGGAAACATCATATTTGAAAATATATCGCTTGAAATAAAGAATGGTGAACGTGTTGGGTTAGTTGGTCGTAACGGTAGTGGGAAGACAACGATCTTTGGGCTTCTAACGGGAATGGAGAGTTTGGATGCAGGAGCCATCCATATGAAGAAAGGTACACGTATTGGTCATGTCGCACAAATTCCGAAGTTTGATGAGGTCCTGACTGTATATGATGTATTGAGTTCCGCTTTTAAAGTAGAAAAGGAATTAGAAAAAGAAATGCATGCTCTAGAAAAAAATATGGCGGAGGAGCAGGAACAATCTTCTTTGCAAAAGCTAATGGAGAGATACGGAGTAATTCAAGAAAAGTTTGCGTTCCTTGGTGGTTATGAAATAGAAGCAAATATAATGAAGGTAGCAAATGGCTTACAAGTGACAGACTTATTTTCAAGAGTATTTACGGAATTAAGTGGAGGAGAACAGACGAAAGTAAGCCTTGCATATATGCTATTGCAGAAACCAGATTTACTTCTATTAGATGAGCCAACAAATCATTTAGATTTATTTGCAGTTGAATGGTTAGAGCGATTTTTAAAAGAATACACTGGAACAGTTATGGTTATTTCACATGATCGTTATTTCCTTGATGAAGTTGTAACGAAAATTTTTGATTTGGAAGATGGAGAGATTCACGTGTACCATACGAATTATTCTCAGTTCGTTGAGGAGAAGGAAGAAAGATTACTTCAAGAGTTTCAAGCTTATCAGGAGCAACAAAAGAAAATAAAGAAAATGAAAGAAGCAATTAAGCGTCTACGTGAATGGGCAAATCAAGCGAACCCTCCGAATGAAGGATTGCATAAAAGAGCGAGAAATATGGAACGTGCGTTAGAACGTATAGAGAAATTAAAGAGGCCAATCTTAGAACGAAAACAGATGGGTCTTCAGTTTGAAGGGCAAGAGAGAAGCGGTAAAGATGTTGTTGTAATGAAAGAAGTGAGCAAAGGTTTTGCTGGCCGACCTTTATTTGAACAAGCGAATTTACATGTGCGTTTTCAAGAGCGTGCGGCTATCGTTGGTCGTAATGGCACAGGAAAGACTACATTATTAAAACTACTATTAGAAGAAATAAATCCAGACGTTGGTGAAATTCGAATTGGTAGTAGTGTCAAAATTGGTTATTTATCACAGCATACGTATGGCAATTTGAAGAGTAATGTCTTGGAAGCGTTTAGAGAGTATGTAGCTGTAACGGAAGGAGAAGCAAGACATATATTGGCTAAGTTTTTATTTTATGGTCCAGCAGTATTTAAGAAAGTAACGCAACTGAGCGGTGGAGAAAAAATGAGGTTAAGACTTGCGCAACTTATGTATCAAGACATCAATTTTCTAATTTTAGATGAGCCGACAAACCATCTTGATATTGAATCAAGGGAAGTTTTAGAGGAAGCCCTTGAGCAATATAATGGAACAATCCTAGCTGTTTCACATGATCGTTATTTTTTAAATAAGTTATTTGAAAAGACGTACTGGATTGATGAATGTAAATTATTTGAGTTTGCAGGAAACTATGCATGGGCTCGTCAAAAATGGGAAGAAAAGCTTGAGAAGCAAGTAATAAAGCAGAAACGCCAAGGGAGAAAGAGTGTTGAAATGGTTCCAGTAAAAGAGAAAAAGGCTAGGAATCTTGAAGAGATTGAAAATGAGTTAATGCATGTAGAAGAAGATATATATGCAATAGAATGTGAAATGGAACATGTAGCTGATGTTGAAAGACTTGAAAAATTATATGAGGAAAAAACGATGAAAGAGTTGTTACGAGCGAAGTTATATAGTGAGTTAGAGAATATTGTGGAGTAAAGAGTAGAAAGCCACTTCCTTTCAGTTTTGCTGGAGGAAGTGGCTTTTTTCATAATAATATTTGGCTTTAAAGGTTAAATAAAGCGATGTGTTTCACGTGAAACAGTAACTTAGATAAATCCGTGTTCCTCAATTTGCATAGCTTGTGAAACATATGAAATGATAAGGTGAAAAATAAATGTCATTAGTGGTTTTTCGATAGGAGTAATTACAAAAACAAAGGCTAATTATTTCCCGAGAGATAAAGTGAGACTTTAATCAGTCCTCACGAATCGGGCTTTTACGGGCAGCACGCCCCCCACCTAACTTCTTTGCTTTCGCTGAATTTTGAGGTGAGGGTCTTACTGACCGGAAAATAGTGGGATAAATATGTGTAAAAGAGACTAGTGAATGAAAATGAAAAGAGAGCAAAGTTACAGCTTTACGCGCTGAACTCTGCTCTCTTTTTGCGTGGTATCTTCTCTCGTTGAAATTATAATAGCGATCCCGAGCATGATAAAAAAAGCTAAAAAGAGGACGAACTTTGGGAAGAACGGGAATAGTAATAGCGCCCCGACTATCATAATTGTTAATAATACGTAGTGCAGGACGTATTGGAATAGGTTGTCCATATTTTCGCCCCCTTTTTGGTAATTGGTTATTAGTATTCTATGTTTCATGCTGAAGAAATAGAAGTAGATTTTTAAGTTTTTAATACGAATTATAGCTGAGTTTTCTTAAAGTATAAATGTAGAGATAAAATTTTGGAAAAATTCTAAAAATATTTATTTAGAAAGAATTGACAAAACATAATGAACGATATAAGCTAATAACCATAAAGTCTACCGGAAAGGTCGGAATAAGATTGTTACCCCTCAAAAACATCTATTTTTTTACGATTAAAACCGACTTTTCCGATTGGCTATAAATGTTGCTGTGGGAGGCATACATAAGGTAATTCGTTCAGAGGGTATAATCATAAAAAGTTAGGGTGGGGACAATGAAGAAAAAGACAAAAAAATGGGCTGGTGTATTTTCAGTATTACTGAGTAGTTCGCTTGTGTTATCTGCTTGTGGGGGACAGGAGGATACGGCTTCTACAGAACCAGTAAAAAAGCAGGATTTAAAAGACTCTAAGATTGAATCAATTCCAGCTACAGATAAAAAGAAAAGTCCAGAGAAAGCAAATCAACGAAAAGATACTTTTATTACAGCCATTTCTAAGCCAGGGGGAGTTTTCCTTCCGTATTTCCAAGATAATGGTTGGGATGGAAATGTAACGTCTGTTATTTTTGCGTCATTAGTAACAACAGACAAACAAAGTAAACCTGTTCCGGACCTTGCAGAAAAATGGGATATTTCTGCTGACCAGTTAACATATACATTCCACTTACGTAAAAACTTAAAATTTAGTGACGGGTCGCCTTTAACAGCGGATGACGTAGCATTTACATTAACACTACTTCATGATAAAGCGTATGAAGGTGGATTGGATATTGCTCAGTATGCTGTTAAAGGTGGGAAAGAATATAAAGAAGGAAAAGCAACTTCTATTGAAGGAATCCAAGTTGTTGATCCACAGACAATTAAAATTACAACTGAAAAAGTTAATTCACAGGCGCTAACGAATTTAGGTGGCCCAGTGCTATCAAAAGCTTATTATGGAAAAGATTATAAACAAAATACAAGTTTAGACTATTTAAAAGCATTATATGGGCAACCAATTGCAGCGGGTCCATATAAATTTGAAAAATATGTTCCAGGTCAAGAAGTCCGCTTTGTTGCTAACGAAAATTATTATGCAGGTAAACCAAAAATTAAAAACTTTATTTACAAAATCACATCAGGTGATACTGGATTCCAATTATTCCAAACAGGTGAACTGGACTATAGTGGGTTTAGAGCGAACCCTGAAAATATAGACCAATTAAAAGGATTAGAGTTTGCAAATATTAATCTTGAATCATCAAGTGATATTGCTTATATCTATGTAAATAATAAGAAGTCGTATTTGAAAGATAAAAAGGTACGCCAAGCACTTACTTATGGATTAGACCGTAAGAAGTATGTGGATACAGCTTTACAAGGCTATGGCTCTGTCGCTAACGTACCAATTGCTCCAGTTTCATGGGCATATACAGAAGAAGGTATTAATAAATATCCGCATGACGTAGAAAAGGCTAAAAAATTATTGGATGAGGCTGGTTGGAAAGTAGGTTCTGACGGGGTTCGTGAAAAAGATGGTCAAAAATTAAAATTAACATACTACGCATCAAATACAGGTAAAACAAATGATATCTTTATTCCGATTGCAAAAGAAAGTTACAAAGAAATTGGTGTTGAATTAAATCCAGAGTTGATGGACTTTAATACGATGCTTTCAAAAGTAGGAAAAGGTGACTACGATTTAGCGGCAGTTTCAACACCAGGAATTAGTGATCCAAGTGAAGTTGTAAGTGAGTACTTATCAACTAATCCAAAAAGTGATACGGGTTATAATAATCCGAAAGTAGATGATTTGATTGTAAAAGGTATAGGAACGACAGATATTGAAAAACGTAAAGCGATTTATAAAGAGCTGTATAAAGAGTTAAGTGATGATCCACCAGTTATTTTATTAAACTATCGTAAACTACTTTATGCTCATAATGCACGTATAAAAGGAATTGATCCAGAAAAGTACGATAGCATCAGTTCCAACTTACCAGTGTTATCTATTGAACAATAAGGGTTGACCTAAATAATAGAAGACGTTTTTTCACACAGCAATGGAATGGTAGCTGTTTTGAAAAAATGTTCTTCTATTTTTAAGTAAATAGGATTGGGGAGACAAAAGGTGAAAACATATATCATTCGTAGGTTTCTACAAATGATTCCTACATTGTTTGGTACGTCTATTATTATCTTTTTCTTATTTGCACTCTTACCGGGTGATTATATCGATTCAAATCCAAAATTAACACCAGAGAGGGCTCAAGAATTAAGAGAGTTGTACGGTTTAAATAAACCGATTATTGAAAGGTATTTTCATTGGTTAGTGAATGCTTTGCATGGTGATTTTGGATTTTCTTTACAGTATCAAGAACCGGTAACTTCATTACTTAATAAATTCATTTGGAATACATTTATTGTTGCTGCTGCAGCTTTATTTTTCACTTGGATTATTGCTCTTATTATTGGGGTTATTTCTGCAACAAAGCAGCATTCTTGGTTTGATAGATTGGTAACAATCGGTGTCTTTGCAGCAATGTCATTTCCATCATTCTTTATCGGACTATTTTTAATTAAATTATTAGCAGTTGATTTAAAGTTATTACCTATTGGTGGCATGATTGATATTGGGAGTAACTCAACAGGGATAGCATACATATTAGAAGTATTACGTCATATGATTCTACCTGTATTTATTTTAACGCTTCTTGGTGTAGGATCGTTAACACGCTATTTTAGAACGGGCATGTTGGATGTTATTAGGCAAGATTATATTCGTACTGCTCGTGCAAAAGGTTTAAAAGAAAGAACCGTTATTTATAAACATGCATTGAAAAATGCAATTTTGCCAGCAATTACATTACTCGCTTTTGAATTACCGGGTTTATTTTCAGGAGCCATTATTATTGAACAGATTTTTAATTGGCCAGGGATTGGGAGTATTCAATTAGAAGCATTAAACTTTCGTGATTATACGGTATTAATGGCCTTTACAATGTTTCTTTCTTGTTTAACAATTATGGCTAATTTCTTAGCTGATATTGTCTATGCGTTTGTTGATCCAAGAATTCGATTGAAGTAAGGGGGGAAAGATATGGAGACTATTACACCTATAATAGAGAAAAAGAAAGAACGGAAAAAGAGAAATGAATCATCACCATGGCGCCAAGCGTATAAAAAAATCAAGAAAAATAAGATGGCACTGTGTGGCTTATACGTTTTAATATTTATGTTTTTATTTAGTTTTATTGGTCCAATCTTTTCACCGTATGCTGATGGGAAAGTACAAGTAACACAAATTAATAAACCACCCAGCCTGTCACATTGGCTTGGGACAGACCAGTTGGGACGGGATATTTTAACTAGACTTATGCAAGCAGGGCGTATTTCATTAACAATCGGTTTAGCGTCGATGCTACTATCCGTTATACTAGGAGCTCTATTAGGAGCAATTGCTGGTTTTTATCGAGGAGTTGTAGATCATTTAATTATGCGTGTTGCAGATGTGTTAATGTCCATTCCAGGATTACCACTACTTATTATAATGGGAGCAATTTTATCAGAATGGAAATTACCATCGGAGTACCGTTTATATGTTGTAATGATTATTTTAAGTTTAGTAGGATGGCCAGGACTTGCCCGTCTTGTGAGGGGACAAATTTTAACATTGCGGGAGCAAGCCTTTATGCAAGCGGCAGATGTATTAGGATTAAAAGATTCTCGGAAAATCATTCATCATCTAATTCCTAACGTCTTTCCGTTACTTATTGTTGTAGCAACTCTAGGTGTGGCTGGATCTATTTTAAGTGAATCCGCACTAAGTTACTTAGGTCTCGGCGTCGTCCCACCTACGCCATCATGGGGGAACATGATTAGCGCAGCTAACTCATTAATTGATTTCCAAAAGCGTCCGTGGTTATGGATTCCGCCTGGTTTTGCAATCTTTATAACAGTTGTATCAATTAATTTACTTGGTGATGCACTTCGTGATGCGTTAGATCCAAAGATGAGACGGTAGGTGAGAAGGTATGAGTAGAGCGGTAGTAGAGCTAAAAGACTTACAAACACACTTTCAAACGGAGGAAGGGACAGTGAAGGCTGTAAACCATGTTAGCTTTGCTGTTCGAGAAGGTGAAACGGTTTGTGTAGTAGGAGAATCAGGTTGCGGGAAGAGTGTAACGGCTTTATCTATTATGGGGCTTATTGCTGAATCTGGCAGTGTAGTAGGTGGAGACATTTTATATGAAGGAAAAAGTCTTTTAGGAATGAAAGAGAAAGAACTTCGTAGTTTACGAGGCAATGATATTGCGATGATTTTCCAAGAACCGATGACATCGCTAAATCCGGTCTTCACTGTAGGTGAGCAAATTGTAGAAACGCTAAGGGAGCATGAATTACTTAGTAAAAATGAAGCGTATAAGAAAGCAATTGAGTTAATTCGTAAAGTTGGCATAGCCCGTGCTAATGAAATTGTTCATTCTTATCCGCATGAACTGAGCGGCGGGATGTTACAACGTATTATGATTGCTGTTGCGCTTAGTTGTAATCCTAAGTTATTAATTGCAGATGAACCAACAACAGCTCTTGATGCTACGATTCAAGCTCAAATATTGGATTTACTAAGACAAGTGAAAGAAGAATTTAAAACGTCAATCTTATTAATTACACATGATTTAGGTGTCGTAGCAGAAATGGCTGATTACGTTGTCGTTATGTATGGCGGGAAAGTTATTGAAGAAGCTCCAGTACTAGAGATATCCCAAAATCCAAAACACCCTTATACGAAAGGATTGTTGAAATCAAAACCAGTAATGGGAAAACGAATAGATAAACTATATTCTATTCCAGGGCAAGTTCCGAATTTAGTTGGTTTAGGTGAGTTTTGCTACTTTAGTGGGCGTTGTGAGCATTGTATGGAAATATGTGAAAAAGAAGCCCCAAATCTAAATGTAAATGATGAAAATCATAAAGTAGCTTGCTGGTTATATGAGGAGCGTGCGGAACAATGAGTGAACCATTATTAGAGGTGAAAAACCTAAAGACATATTTTCCAATTAAAGGTGGCATATTTAGTAGAACGATCGGGCATGTAAAAGCAGTTGATGGAGTAAGTTTTACTATTAATAAAGGTGAAGTGTTTGGTCTCGTTGGCGAATCAGGGAGCGGAAAAACAACGATAGGAAAAACAATTTTACGTCTCGTTCAAAAAACGGAGGGGGAAGTGAAGTTTAAAGGGAAAGATGTTCATTCTTTATCCAAGGATGAATTGAGAAAACATCGCCCTAATATGCAGCTCGTTTTCCAAGATCCATTTAGCTCATTAAATCCGAGAATGAGAATTGGTGAAGCGCTTGGAGAGCCGATGTTGGCCCACGGATTAGCGACGAAAGAAAATGTTCGTGAAAAGGTAATTGAAGTATTGGAGTTATGTGGCTTAGCTCCTTATCATATTGACCGGTATCCCCATGAGTTTTCTGGAGGACAACGTCAGCGTATCGTAATAGCAAGGGCTATGGTATTAAATCCAGAATTCATTGTAGCTGATGAACCTGTGGCGGCATTAGATGTATCTATCCAAGCACAAATTATTAATTTATTTAGTGAGTTACAGGAGAAAAAGGGATTATCTTATTTATTCATTTCACATGATTTGAGTGTAGTAGAACATTTATGTACGAAAATCGGAATTATGTATTTAGGTACAATTGTGGAGACGGCGCCGCGTGATGAGTTATTTACCAATCCGCTACATCCGTATACAAAAGCATTGTTATCAGCTGTTCCAATACCAGATCCAACAGTGAAGCGAGAGCGAATTATACTAGAAGGGGATATTCCAAGTCCAGCAAGTCCACCTTCGGGTTGTCGTTTTCATACACGTTGCCCGTTTGCAACAGATGTTTGTAAAAAAACAATACCAGAATTTCGTAATGTTGGTGATAATCATTTTGTTTCTTGTCATCATGTATAAAAAAAGGACTCTTTCAAATTGAAAGAGTCCTTTTTTTATTTACTAGATGAAGTTTGTTTCAATACAAATTGCTCGATTGCGTGAGCAACACCATGTTCATTGTTTGTTAGTGTTACAACATCACATAGTTTTTTTACATCTTCTTCAGCGTTGCCCATTGCAACAGATAAGCCTGCTACTTCTAGCATTGGTACATCATTAAAATTATCACCAATAGCAACTGTATCTTCAATAGGGATATTAAAATGAGCTGCCATCTGCTGTAGCCCGTTTCCTTTATGTCCATTCTTATCCATAATTTCTAAGTTAGTAGGAGCTGATGCTGTAACCATAATATCAGCGTCTTCTTGTAACACGCTTAATAGCTGTGCGCGATGCGCTGCATTAAATGTTGAAATGAAGAATTTAGATATTTCTAGTTCTTGGTTATTTACAACATCTTCTATTTTTTTGAAATCAGTAATTAGGTTTGATTTCTTTTGCTTTTCTGTAATTCGTTCAAGCTCCTCTAATGTAACATCGAGCGCATGCTTATTTTCTTCGAACGCTTGCATCACTTGATCTTGCCATGTATATGGAGAATAAACTCCTTTATTCGTATATAGCTTATATGGGAAACCTTCAGATTCTAGTAATTTTGCAAGTTTGTACACTTTGTCGTTTTGTATACAACGAGAGTTAATTACTTTTCCATCCACATAAACAATAGCCCCATTGCTTGCTCCGACTGGAAGAGATAATTTATATTCTTCCAATAGCTTTAAAGCATCCTCTTTCGCACGACCAGAACAAATCATTACAATATGACCAGCTTCTTGTGCAGTTTGGATTGCTTGTAGGTTTTCTTTGGAGATTTCAAGATTAGATGATAGTAGTGTACCATCCATATCTAATGCGATTAATTTCAAAATGACCACCTCTTTGTTTTTATTATACATAGTTATATAGAGGAAACATATAAACTTATCTTGGAAAGACGGTATTTTATCTCATATTAAAAGTAAGTAAAGATTAGATAGGTTTAGTGTCACTAAATAAACTGTTTGTAACAAAAATAGAGAGAAGGATGACTACAGTTCACTTTATGACTTTAATATTACAAGAATGTTACAAGCGTGAGCTTAGTGAAAAGTGCATTAAATAAGGGTTTTTGGAGAGTGTTATAAAAAAACGTAAAAAAAGTGTAATAAATTTCACGTTATTATATTGCAACGTAACAATAGTTATGTTACATTAATGTTACAAACGTTACGTTATCGAATTTAATGTAACGTTAACATAAAAACTATGAAATAAACATTTCTTAGAAATTACATATAGATAACTTATGAAAAGGGAGGATAAATGATATGAAAGAGCAAGTATTACAAGTAACAAAAGGTGACTTCGTAGGATCAGCAAGTGGGGCGGTAGTATTAACAGCATTAATCGTATTTCTATCAAGCGTATTAGTATAATAGAAACTTTGTAATAAAAGAAAAAGAAGGGAGAATGAAAGATATGAAAGAGCAAGTATTACAAGTAACAAAAGGTGACTTCGTAGGATCAGCAAGTGGGGCGGTAGTATTAACAGCATTAATCGTATTTCTATCAAGCGTATTAGTATAATAGAAACTTTGTAATAAAAGAAAAAGAAGGGAGAATGAAAGATATGAAAGAGCAAGTATTACAAGTAACAAAAGGTGACTTCGTAGGATCAGCAAGTGGAGCGGTAGTATTAACAGCATTAATCGTATTTCTATCAAGCGTATTAGTATAATAGAAACTTTGTAACAAAAGAAAAAGAAGGGAGAATGAAAGATATGAAAGAGCAAGTATTACAAGTAACAAAAGGTGACTTCGTAGGATCAGCAAGTGGAGCAGTAGTATTAACAGCATTAATCGTATTTCTATCAAGTGTATTAGTATAATAGAAGTTTTAAATCAAACAAAAATGGAAGGAGAATGAGGGATATGAACAGTGAACAAGTGTTTCAAGTAACAAAAACAGATTTATTAGGATCCTTAGGTGGAGCGGTAATATTAACATCATTTATTCTATTCCTTGCAAGTGTATTAGTATGATATATGTAAATACAACCATTCAAAAAAAATAAAGACTCTAACGTATTAGTAAGTAGTTAATATGTTGGAGTCTTTTTTATTTTCTTCTTATATACCTTCAAGTGTTAAAGTTACCTCATTATTTAGCATCCATGGCTAATTAGACGCTGCGGTTGCAACTTGATTCAACGAGTAATCAAAAATCCACTGAGTAAAAGCCTGATTGGTGAGGGCTGATTAAAGTTTCACTTTATTTCAAAGAGAAAAAAGTCGAATTTTATATGTAAGAAAAAAAGAGGAATTTGACAGAAAAGATAGAAAATTTTAAAGGTCAGAATTTGTTAGCTTGCTAACTAATTTCTATTTATTTATGTTGGAAGCGTTTTCGGTTGGTTTTAAGTATGGACCATTTAATCTATTTACAGGGGGATGAAGATATTATGAAACAAAAATCTATGGATACGCTAGCTGCACAAATGGAGGACTTTTTTCCAGTACGTGATGTAGATCATTTGGAATTTTACGTAGGGAATGCAAAGCAATCGAGTTATTATCTTGCGAGAGCGTTCGGATTCAAAATTGTGGCTTACTCTGGATTAGAAACTGGAAACCGTGAAAAGGTATCTTATGTTCTTGTGCAAAAAAATATGCGTTTCGTTGTGTCTGGAGCTTTAAGTAGTGAAAATCGTATTGCAGAGTTTGTAAAGACTCATGGTGATGGCGTGAAGGATGTGGCACTACTTGTTGATGATGTTGATAAAGCATACTCAGAAGCAGTGAAACGTGGTGCCGTCGCAATTGCTCCACCAGAGGAATTAACAGATGAGGACGGTACATTGAAAAAAGCAGTTATTGGTACGTATGGTGATACAATTCATACGCTTGTAGAGCGTAAAAATTATAAAGGGGCATTTATGCCAGGATTCCAAAAGGTAGAGTTTAATATTCCATTTGAAGAGTCTGGTTTAATTGCTGTCGATCATGTAGTTGGTAATGTTGAAAAAATGGAAGAGTGGGTTAGTTATTACGAGAATGTCATGGGCTTTAAACAAATGATTCATTTTGATGATGACGATATTAGTACAGAGTATTCGGCGTTAATGTCGAAAGTTATGACGAATGGAAGCCGTATTAAGTTTCCGATTAACGAACCAGCAGACGGAAAGAGAAAGTCACAAATTCAAGAGTATCTAGAATTCTATAATGGAGCTGGTGTACAGCATCTTGCTTTATTAACAAGTGATATTGTTAAAACAGTTGAAGCGCTTCGTGCAAATGGGGTGGAGTTTTTAGATACACCTGATACTTATTATGATGAGTTAACTGCACGAGTTGGAAAAATCGATGAAGAAATTGATAAGCTAAAAGAATTAAAGATCTTAGTAGATCGTGATGATGAAGGTTACTTACTACAAATCTTTACGAAACCAATTGTAGAT
Source organism: Bacillus sp. FSL K6-1338 (assembly GCF_038006965.1). Lineage (NCBI taxonomy): Bacteria > Bacillati > Bacillota > Bacilli > Caryophanales > Bacillaceae > Bacillus > Bacillus sp. FSL K6-1338. The sequence goes on from NZ_JBBOWI010000001.1 coordinate 223,888, forward strand.
CGCCCGACTTTATTTATTGAAATCATTCAACGTAAAGGTTCTCGTGGATTTGGTGAAGGAAACTTTAAAGCGTTATTCGAATCAATTGAAAGAGAACAAGAGCGTCGCGGAAACTTATAAGATTTGTATCCACCAGCAAAAGTCCCTTTGCTGGTGGAAATTTCATTTTTATAAGGAGGAATCAGGATGAAATTTGTTACATTTCGTCTTCCTTCAAAAGAAATACGGGCTGGATGGCTTGAAGGTGACAAAGTAATAGATATGAATCTTGCTAGTGAAGGGAGAATCCCTTCTTCTATGATGGCTTTTTTAGAGAAAGCTGATGAGTATGTAGAAGTAGTGAGGAATGTTAAGAATCCAAATAAGGGTATATATGCTTTAGAAGAAGTACAATTGACAGCTGCTCTTCCTAATCCGAGTAGTATTCGAGATTTTTACGCATTTGAACAACATGTAAAAACAGCTCGCGGACGAAGAGGACTAGATGTTGTGCCTGAATGGTATGATATTCCGGTCTTTTATTTTACTAATCATCGTGCTGTAATTGGTTCCGGTGATTTTGTAATTGGTCCGAAAAAGTCTAAAAAGCTTGATTACGAGTTGGAGATCGCTTGCGTAATAGGAAAAGAAGGGCGAAATATTTCTCGTGAGCAAGCAGAGGAATATATTTTTGGTTATTGTATTATGAACGACTGGAGTGCGAGAGACTTACAAGCAACAGAAATGAAAGTAGGTCTCGGTCCAGCGAAAGGAAAGGACTTTGCAACTTCGTTAGGAGCACATCTTGTTACGAAAGAGGAATTAGATGTTTATCGTAATGGTGATCGATATGATTTAGAAATGACTGCTCATGTAAATGGAAAACTATTATCAAAGGGAAACTTCCAAGATATTTACTATACATTTGCTGAAATGATTGAACGTGCTTCAGAGGACGTTACGTTATATCCAGGAGATGTGATTGGTTCTGGGACAGTAGGAACAGGCTGTATTTTAGAACTTGGTACAGAAGAGTGGCTACAAGATGGAGATGTTGTAGAGCTGTCGATTACTGGTTTAGGTACACTACGTAATACGATCAAAAAAGAAAAGGAAGCGAGTGATGGGCATGTTTTATCGTCACATGGGAGAACTACCTCATAAACGACATGTACAATTTCGTAAAAAAGATGGATCGCTTTATCGTGAACAGGTAATGGGAACAAAAGGTTTTTCTGGTACACAGTCTATTTTGTATCATCACTATATGCCAACAGAAGTAGGTCATTCTGCATTATCGCATTCTTGTCAGTTGCAGTATGAAGAGGATGTTGCTCTTTCTCATCGCCACTTCCGAACGAAAGAAAATAAAAAAAGTGGTGATGCAATAAGTGGACGAAATTTCATACTTGGAAATGAAGATTTGTTAATTGGAGTAGTGAGCCCAACAGAAAAAATGGATTATTTCTATCGTAATGGTGATGGCGATGAAATGTTATTTGTTCATTATGGAACAGGGAAAATTGAAACGATGTTTGGAACGATTCACTATAGAAAAGGCGACTATGTAACGATCCCAATTGGAACGATTTATCGTGTTATTCCAGATGAAGGAGAGACTAAGTTTCTTGTTGTAGAGGCGAATAGCCAAATTACAACGCCGCGTCGTTATCGAAATGAATACGGACAATTGTTAGAGCATAGTCCGTTTTGTGAAAGAGATCTTCGTGGTCCAGAAAAATTAGAGACCTATGATGAAAAAGGCGATTTTGTCGTAATGACAAAATCAAGAGGTTATATGCACAAACATGTTTTAGGACACCACCCGTTAGATGTTGTTGGATGGGATGGCTATTTGTATCCGTGGGTATTTAATGTAGAGGATTTTGAACCAATTACAGGGCGCATTCATCAGCCGCCGCCAGTACATCAAACATTTGAAGGGCATAATTTTGTTATTTGCTCTTTCGTACCACGTTTATACGATTATCATCCAGAGTCAATTCCGGCACCATATTATCATAGTAATGTTAATAGTGATGAAGTTCTTTACTATGTAGAAGGAAACTTTATGAGTCGCAAAGGTGTGGAAGAAGGTTCTATTACACTTCATCCGAGCGGGATTCCCCATGGGCCGCATCCGGGGAAAACAGAGGCAAGTATAGGGAAGAAAGAGACACTTGAATTAGCTGTTATGATAGACACATTCCGTCCGCTTCGTATTGTAAAACAAGCACATGAAACAGAAGATGAAAAGTATATGTATAGCTGGATTGAACAAGGTTCATATACTGTGAAATAAGTAAAAAAAGCATGCTCTCAATAAGGGAGCATGCCTTTTTTTGTGGAATCGACATGTATAATAATACCAAAAAGAGTTGTCGAAAGATATATAGAAAGAATGATAAGGATAGTGCATATTCAGAAGAATTTCTACTTGTTTCGACAAAAGTATTGACTAGGAAAAGCGTAATGAGTAAAATAAAAAAGCGAATTAAAAATTTTCAGAAAATTTAAAACTTGGAGGAGTGAAAGATGAAGCAAATTTTTCAAAAGAAGCCAATTGCAAAGTTAATGCAAGAAAGTAAGCAAAAAACGTTAGCAAGAACATTGGGCGCGCTAGATTTAACTATGCTTGGAATCGGAGCAATTGTTGGAACTGGTATTTTTGTTCTAACGGGTGTTGTGGCAGCGAAACATTCTGGGCCAGCTATTATATTATCGTTTGCGATTGCCGCGCTAGCTTGTGCCTTTGCTGCATTTTGTTATGCTGAATTTGCTTCTTCAGTTCCTGTATCGGGCAGTGTGTATACGTATACATACGCGACGATGGGAGAAGTATTCGCATTTTTAATTGGCTGGGATCTAATGCTTGAATATTTACTTGCTACATCTGCTGTAGCAAACGGTTGGTCTGCATATTTTCAATCTTTATTAAAGGGGTTTGGAATTCACATTCCGACTATTCTCTCCTCGGCTCCTGGTACAGGAAAGGGTGGAATAATTGATCTACCTGCAGTTCTAATTATTTTAGTGATGACAGTTCTTTTATCTAGGGGTGTTCGTGAAAGTGCACGAGTAAATAACATTATGGTATTTATTAAAATAGCAGTTGTTCTTATTTTTATCTTTGCTGGTTTTAATTATGTGAAACCTGAAAACTGGACGCCTTTTATGCCGTTTGGTTTAGATGGTGTAATGGCTGGAGCGGCTACAGTATTCTTCGCATTTATAGGATTTGATGCAGTTTCAACAGCGGCAGAAGAAGTGAAACGTCCGCAACGTGATTTACCAATTGGTATTATTGCATCGTTATTAATTTGTACAGTTCTTTATATCGTTGTTTCGCTTATTTTGACAGGAATTGTTCCATACGGACAGTTAAATATATCAGATCCAGTTGCTTTTGCACTTCAATTTATTGGACAAGATGGCTTAGCTGGAGTAATTTCAGTAGGAGCAATTACAGGAATTACAACAGTAATGCTAGTTATGATGTATGGACAAGTTCGTGTTTCTTATGCGATGAGCCGAGATGGTTTACTGCCGAAGCGTCTTGCTAAAGTTCATCCGAAATTTAAAACGCCATTTTTAAATACATGGACAACGGGAATTATTGCGGCACTGATTTCAGGATTAATAGATTTAAATGTTTTAGCACATCTTGTAAACATGGGGACATTGTCAGCATTTGCACTCGTAGCTGTTGCGGTAATTGTAATGAGAAGAACCCATCCAGACTTACCAAGGGCATTTAAGGCTCCGCTTGTACCATTTTTACCAGCATTAACAGTGATTTTCTGTTTATACTTAATGCTTCAATTATCGGGGACAGCATGGATTAGTTTTGGGATATGGATGGTTATTGGTATAGCGGTTTACTTCTTATATAGCCGAAAACATAGTGCTTTAAATAATAGTAAAAAAGAAGAAGATGTTGCGAATTTATAAGCGAAAAAAATCCATTCTAATTCTGTTAGAATGGATTTTTATATTTGAAAATTTACATTTTTCTGAACTTATTATAAGATAATTGTTGGCTAACTAAAGGGGTGAAATGATGAAAAATACGTGGCGTGAGTTAAGGGAGATGGACCGTAACGTATGGATTCGATTTATTGGAGAGACGTTAAATGGAATTGCAATGATGATGTTAATGCCTTTTTTTGCATTATATTTAAAAGATAAGGTAGATTCGTTGTTGGAAGTTGGGGTTATTATGGCGCTTTCTCCAATTGCTGCAAGCTTTGGATCACTTATAGGAGGAAGAATTGCTGACATATATGGAAGAAAACCGATTATGATATTTTCTATGGCAAGTAATGCATTATTAATGCTCGGTTTTCTATTTATAGAAGGGTTTATTCCATATGCAATTTTATCTATTTTTTTAGGGTTGAGTAATTCTTTATTTCACCCAGCTGCATCAGCTATGGTCGCAGATGTAACGGCACCAGAAAAAAGAACAGAGGCATATGGTTTATTACGAATGGGACACAATATAGGTGCTGCGATTGGTCCGATAATGGGAGCATCAGTAGTTGTGTTGTCAAAGAATCTTGTGTTTATTATTGCCTCTTCTACAATGCTATTTTATGCGTTACTTGTATTACTTCTTATTCAAGAGACGATGCCAAAGAGGATAGATAAGGAAGAACATAAAGAAAAGGAATCTGGGGCAGTTTGGAAAATTGTAATGCGAGATAAGGCATTAATGATTTACTTATTAGCAGGTATTATCATTTCGATGGGTTTTTCTCAAACCGAAGGCATGTTGCCACTACATTTTGATAATGAAATGAAGCGTATTTTTGGAACGAATAATCCATATCCATATTTAATGGCGTTAAACGGACTATTAGTTGTTTTATTCCAATTTCAAATTTCAAAATGGGCTACGGATAAACCAGTCGGGAAGACGATGTTATATGGTGCATGTTTGTTCGGGATTGGATTATTTTTTATAGGGTGGTTACCGAAGTGGTTTGGAGAGTTTAATACAAATGCTACAGTTATTTTAATAACACTACTGTTCGTTTATGCTATATATACGTTAGGTGAGATGATTATGTCGCCTGTACAGATGACATTTGTAGCAAATTTGGCCCCTGAGCATTTGAGAGGGACTTATATGGGCGCTGCAAGTTTGCAGTGGATTACAGGAAGCGCATTTGGTCCACTTTTGGGGGGTTTTTTATTAGATCGATTACTTGGCCACTTTCTATTTACAATTTTAGCTGTAGGATGTGTAGTTGCAGGTATTGTATATATTTCTTTAGATCGCCTTGTTGAGCAAAGGCAAAAAGATACACTAACCAAACAATCTTCTTAGTAAATAGGTGACATACACAAAAAAGGGGATTTCTACATATTTTAGGTACATAACTAGATAGGATTACCATTTCATTTTAAAATTTACCTTTGTATAGTAGTGGAATAGAAAAAGTGTAGAAAACCAATAAGTGGTGTCATTTAATTATTTGTGGAAGTTACATTTTATTTCAAATAGGAACTACCTATTTTTATAAAAAGTGCTAAAATAGAAAAATGAAAACAATTGGTTAGGGTGATTTCAGTGACAAAAATTAAATTAGGTTTATTATATGGTGGAAAATCAGCTGAGCATCAAGTTTCGTTACAGACGGCTCTTGCTGCTATTAAAGCGTTAAATCAAGATAAATTCGAGATTCATCCAATTTATATTACAGAACAAGGTCAATGGGTACGTGGTGAGCGTATTGAAGGCGAAGTAACAGATGTTGAAGCTTTAAAAATGAGTAGTGCAGAAAATGCGATTTCTCCGTTATCATTAAGTACAGAGATTATTCCATCTGCAGCTTCTGAGGAAAACGCTATTGACGTTATTTTCCCATTACTACATGGACCAAACGGTGAAGATGGAACGGTTCAAGGACTATTAGAATTGATGAATATTCCTTATGTAGGAAATGGTGTTCTAGCATCATCTGCTGGTATGGATAAAGTTGTTATGAAAAACATCTTTGCAGAGGCTGGTTTAAAACAAGCAAAATATGCGTCTTTCATTCGCAGTGCATGGGAAAAAAATCGTGAGGAAGCTTATTCTAAAGTAGAAGATAAGTTAGGATATCCTTGTTTCGTAAAACCAGCAAACCTTGGTTCAAGTGTTGGTATTAATAAGTGTAAAAATCGTGAAGAACTTGAGAATGCATTTGTAGAGGCATTCCAATTTGATCGCAAAATTATTGTAGAAGAAAATATTGTAGGTCGTGAAGTGGAAGTGGGGGTACTAGGTAATGATGAGCCGAAATGTTCAGTTGTAGGTGAAATCGTTCCGAAAAAGGACTTCTATGATTATAAGTCGAAATATATCGATGGTGATACGGCGTTAATTATTCCAGCTGAAATGACAGAAGAAGAATCTGATGTGATTAAGCGTGATGCAATTATTGCGTTCCAATCATTAGATGGTGCAGGCTTAACGCGAGCTGATTTCTTCTTAACGAAAGACGGAGAAGTGTATATTAACGAAGTAAACACTATGCCAGGATTTACACCGTTTAGTATGTTCCCTCTATTATGGCAACATACTGGGTTACCGTATCCAGAGTTAATCGAAGAGCTAATTCGTTTAGCGATTGAACGTCACGAAGAAAAACAAAAAATTAAATATACAATCTAACAAAAAAAGGAGGAAGCACTATTCGTAGGAATAGTGCTTCCTCTATGTAAGGAGCGTTTCTATATGATAAAGCGAATGTTAAAGCAAGTAGAACAGATGGTAAATGGTACTGGATTAGCAGAGCAATATGAGGGAACTATTATTCAAGGCGTGTCTATTGATACGAGAAAAATTGAAAAAGGAAACTTATATGTTCCGATTCAAGGGGAGCGTTTCGATGGACATGCTTTTGTAGATAAAGCAGTTGAAAATGGAGCTGTAGCTACATTATGGATGAAAGATGTAGCAAATCCACCCGAGAATCTTCCGGTTATTTTTGTAGAAGATACGCTATCTGCACTGCAAATGTTAGCGAAAAACTATCGCGATCAATTGGATGTTAAAGTTGTTGGTGTGACAGGTAGTAACGGTAAAACATCCACGAAAGATATTGTGACAAGTATTCTCGCGACTAAGTTCAAAGTTCAAAAAACAGAAGGGAATTTCAATAACCATATTGGGTTACCTCTCACTATTTTAAACTTAGAAGAAAATACAGAAGTAGCTGTATTAGAAATGGGTATGTCAAGCCGAGGAGAGATTGAATTTTTATCTAAGTTAGCTCGTCCTAATGCAGCTATCATTACGAATATTGGTGAGGCACATTTAATGGATTTAGGATCTCGTGAGGCAATTGCTGAAGCGAAATTAGAAATTGTTACAGGGTTACAAGAAGGTGGCGTGTTCGTATATAATGGAGATGAGCCGTTATTAACGAATCGTGTTCCTGAAATGAATTTAGCAGCAGAAACAGTTACGTTTGGTGATGCAAGAGCCAACGATTACTATCCAACGACTGTAACATTACAGGCAACTGGGACACATTTTAAAATGAATAGAGATGAAAATATTTCATTCTACCTACCGGTGTTAGGAAAACATAATGTGTACAATACACTTGCTTCAATGGCAATTGCGACACATTTTGGGGTGACGTGGGAAGAAATGAAACAAGGTTTAGTAACACTTCAAATGACGGGCATGCGTATGGAGATTGTAAAAACGGATAGTGGATTAACAATTATCAACGATGCTTATAATGCAAGTCCGACGGCTATGGAGGCAGCATTCCATTTAATGAATGGTTTAGATGGATTTACTAAAAAAATCGTTGTGCTCGGTGATATGTTAGAACTTGGAAATCAAGAAGTGCAGTTCCATTATGAGGTAGGTAAATTAATCGATCCTGCAAAAATCGCACATGTATTCACATACGGTAGATTAGGAGCTCAAATTGCTGAAGGAGCGAAAATTAATTTCCCTAATGAACGTGTAAAGGCGTATGATAATAAAGAAGAGTTAGTAAGAGATTTAGAAGCAGTAGTCGATGCGAAAGATGTCGTATTAATAAAAGCATCTCGCGGTATGAAATTAGAAGAAGTAATTACGATGTTGAAATAATTGGTGTATATAAATAGGGATGATAGTCACGAAAATAGAAGAAACTTATAATAAGCGCTTACAGTAAATGATAAAAAAATAAAAGTAAAGAAAAAGGCCCTTAATATAAAATAAGGTAACAGTTGGGTTTGCTTTTTACACATACAAAACTTATAATTGATAAAGTGTAATAACGTTTAGAAGTATTTTCGTGAAGAATATACGCCCGGTTATATACGTGAGCATTCAGGAAAAGGGCTTTTCCGCAAATTCGGAAAACGCCTTTTTTTAAATGATAAGTATAGGATAGAAAAGGAGAAGTAACATTGACAACATTTCGAGAATTAGGATTAAGTGAGTCTTTACTGCAATCGGTTGAAAGTATGGGCTTTGAAGAGGCTACGCCGATTCAAGCTGAAACAATTCCACATGCATTGCAAGGTAAGGATATTATTGGGCAAGCGCAAACAGGTACAGGGAAAACAGCAGCATTCGGATTACCACTATTAGATAAAGTGGATACAAATAAAGAAGCAGTTCAAGGTATTGTTATCGCGCCAACGCGTGAATTAGCAATTCAAGTTGGAGAAGAGCTATACAAAATTGGTAAACATAAACGTGTTCGTATTCTACCAATTTATGGTGGTCAAGATATTAACCGCCAAATTCGTGCTCTAAAAAAACACCCACACATTATTGTTGGTACGCCGGGTCGTATTTTAGATCATATTAACCGTAAAACACTTCGCTTACAAAACGTAGAGACTGTTGTTCTTGATGAAGCGGATGAAATGTTAAACATGGGCTTCATTGAAGATATTGAAGCGATTTTAACAGATGTGCCAGAAACACATCAAACATTATTATTCTCAGCGACAATGCCAGATCCAATCCGTCGTATTGCTGAGCGTTTCATGACTGAGCCTCAACACATTAAAGTAAAAGCAAAAGAAGTAACAATGCCAAACATTCAGCAGTTCTATTTAGAAGTGCAAGAAAAGAAAAAGTTTGACGTGTTAACACGCTTACTAGATATTCAATCTCCAGAGCTTGCGATCGTATTCGGTCGTACAAAGCGTCGTGTTGATGAATTATCAGAAGCATTAAACTTACGTGGTTATGCAGCAGAAGGTATTCATGGTGACTTAACACAGGCGAAACGTATGTCTGTATTACGTAAATTTAAAGAAGGTGCTATTGAAGTTCTTGTTGCAACAGATGTTGCTGCACGTGGTCTTGATATTTCAGGCGTAACACACGTATACAACTTCGATATCCCACAAGATCCAGAATCATACGTTCACCGTATCGGTCGTACTGGCCGTGCAGGTAAAAAAGGTATTGCAATGTTATTTGTAACACCACGTGAATCAGGACAATTAAAAAATATCGAGCGTACAACAAAACGTAAAGTTGATCGCATGGAAGCACCGACACTTGATGAGGCATTAGAAGGTCAACAACGTTTAATCGCTGAAAAACTTCAAAGCACGATTCAAAATGAGAACTTATCATACTACAAGCGTATTGCAGAAGAAATGTTAGAAGAGAATGACTCTGTAACAGTAGTAGCTGCTGCTTTAAAAATGATGACTAAAGAGCCGGATACAACTCCGATTGCTTTAACATCAGAACCACCAGTTGTTTCAAGAGGTGGCGGTTCTAAAAAACGTGGCGGTAACGGAGGCGGATACCGTGATGGTAACCGTAATCGTAGTCGTGATGGACGCGGTGGTGGCGATGGTCGTAACCGTGATGGACGTAATCGTGACGGAAACCGTGATCGCAATCGTGATGGAAACCGTGATCGTAATCGTGATGGTGGTAGTCGTGGTCGTAGAGGTGAAGGTCAAGGTCGCCCAGGATCTTCAAATGGACGCGGCGAAAGAAAACATCATAGCCGTCCACAAGCTTAATAAAAAAAGAGAATGCCCTTTGCGGGCATTCTCTTTTTTTATTTCTGTAATTGTGCATACTACATAGTAGTTATGATAGAAAAGGGGCTGTTATATGCTTGTAAGGCTTGGTTACGTTGCGATGAGTGTGCATTTGAAGAATGCATCCCCATCTCAAACGATGACGTACGCACAGTTTCAGAAAATAGATGATCGTGATGCTGCAATTCGTAAACTTGAAAGAATTGCTAATTCCAATTTGGAAAATTGTTTGCGTTTATTAAAGCATAATAAGGGACATGACATATCTTTCTTTCGGCTTAGTTCTAAGCTCATTCCTTTAGCGAATCATGAGGAATTGTTAGAGTGGAACTATATTCGTCCTTTAAAAGAAAAATTGAAAGAATTAGGTGAATATGCAATTCATATGAATATGCGAATTGATTTTCATCCAGATCATTTTGTTGTACTAAATTCACCTGAGGAGAGTGTTTTCAAACAATCTGTAAAGACATTGCAGATGCACAAAAAATTATTAAAAGGCATGGGGATTGAACATAAGCAACGATGTGTACTACATGTTGGAGGAGGGTATAAAGATAAAGAACTTGCATTAGAGCGTTTTATAGAGAATTGGTCTAATGTCCCAAGGGGTATTCAAGAAATGATTATATTAGAAAATGATGATACAACTTTTACGTTAGAGGAAACATTATATTTAGGAGAAAAATTAGATATTCCCGTCGTGTTTGATTTGCATCACCATATGATGAATAATGAGCAAGAAGATTGGTATGAAGATTGGGCACGTGTTGTTCATACGTGGGAAACATCTTTGTTGCCAGTTAAAATGCATATCTCTAGCCCTAGAGAGGGAAAAGATCCAAGAGCTCATGCAGATTATATTAATGTAGACGCATTTTTATCTTTTTTAAGAAGGATAAAGGGAAGTGTTCCGCAAATTGATTGTATGATTGAGGCGAAGATGAAGGATGAGTCTTTATTTCAATTAATGAGGGATTTAAGCGAACAGGTAGATGTAGAAATTATCGATGGTGCAAGCTTTTATATTAAATAAGCTTTGCACCATCGTTTTTTTTGGTTAAAAAAGGAGTTAAAATGCCGCCGGTTATTAAACCTGTTAAATGACTGATCGGATTGGCGGAAGGGTTAAAGAAAGTAAATAGCAGTAATAGAAGTATCATAATTGAGAAAATGGCAATTTCTTTTGGTTGTGAAGAGCGGTAACGATTGTACAATAAAAATAATTGTGCGCCTAATAGTCCGAAAATCCCACCTGATGCACCTGCGTGAATATATTCAGGTGGCATAATAATATAAGAAGAAATATTTCCAGAAATTCCAGAAATAAAAAATAGAATAAAAAAAGAAAAGTGTCCGAGTTGCTTTTCGATAGAAGAACCAAGTGCAAACAAAAAAATACTATTAGAAAGAAAATGTTGTAAGTCTACGTGTACCAGAAGGGAAGTTATGACACGCCACCATTCTCCTTTAGCGATATATTCATTAGAGGCTGCCAGTGGGAAGAGGAAAAAGTCGCCTAATATCATCAGGACTAAGTGAATAAGAAGTAAGGTGAGAATAGTCGATTGTAAAGAAATCTGAGTGGATCTTATTAGCATACGGTTACTATCCCCCCTTTTGCATCAGAAAGATTCTCTGTTATTCTTATCAATATGAAAGAAGAAAGTTAAATAGAAGAAGGGGATTTTGAAATGATTATAGGGATTGGAATCGATATTATTGAATTAAATCGTATTGAAAAAATGCTAGATGGAAAGCTTAAATTTATGGAACGTATTTTAACGGAAAATGAACGTAATGTTGCTATGGAGCTGAAAGGAAGTCGCCTTACAGAGTTTGTAGCTGGAAGATTTGCAGCGAAAGAGGCATATTCAAAAGCTGTAGGTACTGGTATCGGGAAAGAAGTGAGCTTTTTAGATGTTGAAGTGAAAAATGATGAAAGAGGTAAGCCGATTCTGATTACAAGTACAGAGTATGTTGTTCATTTATCAATTAGTCATAGTAAGGAATTTGCTGTTGCTCAAGTTGTTTTAGAAAGCTCGTCACGCTAGTCTGCATATTTTATATCTTTGTCTCATATATTTGAGGTAGCGATAAGGAAGGTACATCTTCCATTCATTTATAGGGGCAAAGGGGCTGAAGTGATGAAAAGGCGTCTGTTTTTAGTTCTTGTCGGTTTGTTGACCGTTTTTGTATTGGCGGGTTGTGTGGAAAAGAAACAAGATGATGTCGTGAAAGATTTAGAAGCGAAAGTAAAAGGGATGAAAAGTTATCAAGCTGAAGCGAAATTATCTATTAAAACAGGAAATGAGCCTCAGGAGTATAACGTAGAAATTTGGCATAAGGAACCGTCTTTTTATCGTGTGAATTTAAAGAATGCAAAAAAAGATCAGAGCCAAATCATTTTAAGAAATGAAGAAGGTGTATTTGTATTAACGCCAGCACTTAATAAGAGCTTCCGTTTTCAAAGTGATTGGCCGCAAAATAGCAGCCAGGCTTATTTATATGAATCACTTGTAAGAGATATTTTGCAGGATAAGAAAAACCTTACTTTCGAGAAAACAGATAAGTATTATATTTTTAAAACAAAAACAAACTATCAACATCAAAATATGTTGCCGAAACAAGAGATTACACTGAAGAAGAGCGATTTGACTCCAGTTTCAGTGAAGTTAATGGATAATGATCAAAATGTTCTTGTAAAAGTAGATTTCTCTAAGGTAAAATTCGATGCGAAATTTGATAAAGGTGCATTTGATACGAAACAAAATATGTCTAGAGCGCAGGTAGATGTTCAAACAACAGCGAAAGAAGACAAACCGTTTGCTACTTTGTATCCGCTTGATACACCACAAGGTATGACTCTGCAAGATGAAAAAGAGTTGAAGACAGACAGTGGCAAGCGTGCGATACTCACATACACTGGAAATAAGAAATCCTTTACTTTAATACAAGAAAAGGCAAAAGTTGCAGAGGCTTCATCAGCGGTAAGTGTAAGTGGAGAACCGGTTGATCTTGGGTTTACGATTGGTGCGTTGACGAAAGACTCTGTAACGTGGTCGCATAACGGAGTAGAATATATGCTCGTGTCTAAAGGTTTAGAGCCGAAGGAGCTGTTAATGGTTGCTCGTTCAGTTACAGCGAAGCAGGTGAAGTAAACTTCTTAGACGTGGTGATATATGTGCACCACGTCTTTTCTTAGTTTGAAGGTGGATTTCATAAAAGAAGCATATAAAAGAATAAGCTTCGCATATCGTGTATAAGGAAGTGTATTTATGGAAGAAGCACCATTTTATCGTGACACGTGGGTGGAAGTGGATTTAGATGCCATTTATAACAACGTTACACATATTAAAGAGTTCATCCCAAGTGATGTAGAGATTTTTGCTGTAGTTAAAGCGAACGCATATGGGCACGATTATGTACCGGTTGCTAAAACGGCATTAGAAGCGGGTGCAACAAGGTTAGCTGTTGCTTTTTTAGATGAAGCTCTAGTGCTTCGGAGGGCCGGTATTACTGTGCCGATTTTAGTGTTAGGTCCCTCGCCGCCGCGTGATGTAAATGTAGCTGCTGAAAATGATGTAGCGCTAACTGTTTTTCAAAAAGAATGGGTGGACGAAGCAATTAAACTTTGGGATGGTTCATCTGTAATGAAATTTCATATTAATTTTGATAGTGGTATGGGGAGAATTGGAATACGTGAAAGAAAAGAGCTGAAAGAATTTTTAAGGAGTTTAGAAGGTGCACCGTTTTTAGAGTTAGAAGGAGTATACACGCATTTTGCAACGGCAGATGAGGTTGAGACTTCGTATTTTGATAAGCAATATAACACGTTCTTAGAGCAGTTAAGTTGGTTGAAAGAATTCGGAGTGGATCCTAAGTTTGTCCATACAGCTAATAGTGCTGCCACGTTACGTTTTCAAGGGATTACATTTAATGCAGTGCGAATTGGGATTGCAATGTATGGATTATCTCCTTCTGTAGAAATACGTCCTTTTTTACCATTTGAATTAGAACCGGCGCTATCACTGCATACGAAAGTAGCTCATATTAAACAGGTGATTAAAGGTGATGGAATTAGTTATAACGTCACTTATCGAACGAAAACTGAAGAATGGATCGCGACTGTAGCGATTGGTTATGCAGATGGATGGCTTAGAAGATTACAAGGATTTGAAGTGCTTATAAATGGTAAAAGGGTACCGATTGTAGGGCGAGTAACAATGGATCAGTTCATGATTCATCTTCCTTGTGAAGTGCCGCTTGGTACGAAAGTTACGCTTATTGGAAGGCAGGGAGATGAGTATATTAGCGCTACAGAGGTTGCGGAATATTCAGGGACTATTAATTATGAAATTATTGCAACGATCAGTTTCCGTGTGCCAAGAATATTTATACGGAATGGTAAGGTTGTAGAGATAATTAATTACTTGAACAATATATAGAAGGTAGCATGATTGCTTCTTGTCATTGGAGTGACTGTTCATTGCTGGATAATAAGCTCTTTTTGATGAGAAGCTTTTTACTTATAATCATTTTTTATATAAGTTACACGTAAGTTTTGAAGAGGAGTTCTATTGTTTTTAGTTAGTTATGAGATAAAAAATTTAAGAAGATGAATGTTTTGTTTGTGAATTGGAAAACATAAGCAAGGAATAAGGAAGTCTTTGCAACAGGCTCCATACAATGGTATTATTACAATAGGTGTCATATATATATTTGGGTGTGTAGTTGACGGTGGAGGTGTATTTTTGTGTCCGAATCAAGTGTAACTACTGAAATCGTGGTTCGGTTGCCAAAGCAAATGGTAACGGAATTGGACGGAATTGGAAAACAAGAGAATAAGAATCGCCATGAACTAATTTGCCAGGCAACACAATTGTTATTGCGTCAACATAAGACGAAGAAACGCTACCAACATGAATCAATGCGACGTGGGTATATTGAAATGGGAAAAATTAATCTTGGTATTGCATCTGAAGCTTTCTTAGCGGAGTATGAAGCAGCTCATACAGTAGAACGCTTAGTTAGCGGGGGGTAATATTTTGATTGTAAAACGCGGCGACGTGTATTTTGCAGACCTTTCCCCAGTTGTTGGTTCTGAGCAAGGAGGCGTTCGTCCGGTTCTTGTCATTCAAAATGACATCGGAAATCGTTTTAGTCCAACGGTGATTGTAGCGGCTATTACTGCACAGATTCAAAAAGCGAAATTACCCACTCATGTGGAAATTGATGCGAAAAAGTATGGTTTTGAGAGAGATTCTGTTATTTTACTTGAGCAGATTCGAACAATCGATAAGCAACGCTTAACGGACAAAATCACTCATTTAGATGAAGTGATGATGAGTCGTGTAGATGAAGCGTTACAAATTAGTTTAGGACTAATAGATTTTTAAATCGGCAGTTTAAGTTGCTCTCTTTGAAGGGCAACTTTTTTTATTATAGAGGAGGTTACGGTTGTATATGGAAATGGTAGATAATCGACAAGCGTTAATGAAAATGTTAGTGAAAGAATTAGGCTTTAGCGAAAAGCAAGTTCGTCATGTTATTCAATTAACAGAAGAAGGTAACACAGTTCCATTTATTGCTCGTTACCGAAAAGAATGGACAGGCTCTTTAGATGAGGTGCAAATTCGTGCGATTTTAGAGAGATGGCAATATATGATGCAACTTGAAGATAGGAAGGAAGAAGTTATTCGTCTTATTGGTGAGAAGGGAAAACTGACAGGAGAGCTAAGGCTGCAAATTGTTAAAGCTACAAAGTTGCAGGAAGTAGAAGATTTATATCGTCCATATAAAGAGAAAAGAAGAACGAAAGCAACGATTGCAAAAGAAAAAGGGTTAGAACCGTTAGCTGAATGGTTATTGTTATATAAGAAAGAAGATCCGGCTAAAAAGGCAGTGGAATTTATTAATGCAGAGAAAGAAGTGCAATCTGCAGAAGAAGCTTTACAAGGTGCACAAGACATTATTGCAGAAATGATTTCAGATGAAGCTACGTATCGTAGTTGGATTCGAAATATTACTTTTAGAAAAGGTATTATGTCTTCGTCTGTAAAAGGTGAAGAAAAAGATGAAAAGAATATATATGAAATGTATTACAGTTATGAAGAACCATTGCAAAAAGTAGTACCACATCGTGTATTAGCAATGAATCGCGGTGAGAAAGAAGATATATTGAGAGTTTCTGTTGTCCCACCAGTAGATGAGATATTAAATTTCTTAAATAAGAAAGTAATTCGTGATAACGATTCTAAAAGTGCGCATTATGTACAATTAGCGATTGAAGATGGTTATAAACGATTAATTCAATCTTCAATTGAAAGAGAAATTCGTAAAGAATTAACAGAAACAGCTGAAGAACAAGCGATACATATTTTCTCTGAGAACTTACGTAACTTATTATTACAACCTCCGATGAAAGGGAAAGTCGTGCTAGCGGTAGACCCGGCATATAGAACTGGTTGTAAATTATCTGTAGTAGATGATACGGGGAAAGTACTACATATTGATGTTATTTATCCGCATCCGCCTGTTCGTAAATATGATGACGCAAAAACGAAAGTTCTTTCTATTATAGATAAATATCAAGTTGAAATGATTGCAATTGGTAATGGGACAGCATCTAGAGAAACAGAGGAATTTATAGTAGATGTATTGCAAAGTGTGAAACAGGAAGTCTTTTATATTATTGTAAATGAAGCGGGTGCTAGTGTATATTCAGCTTCTGATTTAGCTCGTGAAGAATTCCCAAATTTACAAGTTGAAGAGAGAAGTGCCGTTTCTATTGGAAGACGTCTGCAAGATCCACTGGCTGAACTTGTGAAAATTGATCCTAAATCAGTTGGGGTTGGACAATACCAACATGATGTATCTCAAAAGAGATTGAATGAGTCATTAACATTTGTAGTAGAGACAGCTGTTAACCAAGTTGGGGTTAATGTAAATACGGCTTCGGTTGCATTGTTACAATATGTTTCAGGTTTATCGAAAACTGTTGCGAAAAATATTGTGGCAAAGAGAGAAGAGGATGGGAAATTCACAAAGCGCACGGAATTAAAGAAAATCCCACGTTTAGGTGCAAAGACGTACGAACAATGTATAGGTTTCTTGCGTATATTAGAAGGAGCGAATCCATTAGATCGGACAGGTATTCATCCTGAACAATATAAAAATGTTGAATTGTTATTGAAGAGTTTAGGGTTATCGATAGATGACGTAGGACAACCGCAATTACAAAAGAGATTGGAAGAAGTAGAGATTTCTAAGTTGTCTCAAGAAACGGGAGTTGGGGAGCCGACGTTAGTTGATATTATAGATGCACTCATTAGTCCAGAACGAGATATGAGGGATGAGTTGCCTAAACCACTTCTGAAAAAAGGGATTTTGAAATTAGAAGATTTAAAACGTGGTATGGAACTAGAAGGAACAGTGCGTAACGTTGTTGATTTTGGTGCTTTTGTTGATGTTGGCGTAAAGCAAGATGGTTTAGTGCATATTTCTAAGCTTAGCAAACAGTTTGTAAAGCAT
Source organism: Bacillus sp. FSL K6-1338 (assembly GCF_038006965.1). Lineage (NCBI taxonomy): Bacteria > Bacillati > Bacillota > Bacilli > Caryophanales > Bacillaceae > Bacillus > Bacillus sp. FSL K6-1338. The sequence continues at coordinate 241,417 of NZ_JBBOWI010000001.1, forward strand.
CCGTTAGATGTTGTATCAGTAGGACGAATTGTAAAAGTATGGGTAGATGATATTGATACAAAAAAAGGACGCGTTGCACTATCTATGTTGCCGATTGAATAGTAAGGGAAGAGAGCAGATAAAACTGCTCTTTTTTTATAGAATAAAAAGTGTAATGGATCATGAGTTTTGATGTATTTTGCTATAATAAAACCAGCATTCATTTAGCAATTTAATTTGATACCGGTTTTTTTCGAAATATGCACGTTGCATCTGTTTTTTTAGCCACGTAGGCATAGGAATCCCTCCTTGTTTAATCCTACTCTCAAAAATCTAAAGTACTATTAATGAGAGGTTGGTGAGTGGATTTCTATTCATGTTGTGTTTTTAGAAACCACGCGTCTTGAATGAGGATGGGTATATGTACTATTTAATATATGTATAAGAAGCGTGAAAAGTGTAAAAATATTTTTTTGTTTAGGAGGAATGAGAATGGACGAGAAAGAAATTCAACGGCTAGTGGAAGAAGTATCGCTACAATACTTCGGAATGCCATTTTTACATAAAGTAAAGTTCAATAGTAGGTTGCGTACAACTGGCGGGCGTTATCTGTTGAAGAGTCACAATGTTGAACTGAATTATCGATATTACGAAATGTATGGTAAGGAGGAATTAATCGGAATCATCAAACATGAACTGTGTCATTATCACTTGCATATTACAGGAAGAGGGTATAAGCACAGGGACAGAGATTTTCGTGAGTTGTTAAAGAAAGTTGATGCACCTCGTTTTTGTAAACGAATGATTAATGAAGAGAAGGAAAAAAAGATTTATAAGTATGAATGTATGGAGTGTTTACTTCAATATGTAAGAAGGCGTCAAATAAATACAAAAAGATATGTCTGCGGAAAGTGTAAAGGGAAACTCAAACCGATATCGAAAACATCTTGACAGTAAAAACGCAATCCAGTATATTATAAACATGTCACGTTTGAACAAGATGTTGTTAAAAACTTCTTGACTTACAGAAAGAAATTTTATAAGATACAAATTGTCTTCATTATTCCGCAGTAGCTCAGTGGTAGAGCTATCGGCTGTTAACCGA
>NZ_JBBOWI010000001.1:247500-265000 GCF_038006965.1 Bacillus sp. FSL K6-1338
CCGTGGAGCTTTACTGTAGCCTGATATTGAATTTTGGTACAGTTTGTACAGGATAGGCGGGAGCCATTGAAACCGGAGCGCTAGCTTCGGTGGAGGCGCTGGTGGGATACCGCCCTGACTGTATTGAAATTCTAACCTACGGGTCTTATCGACCCGGGAGACAGTGTCAGGTGGGCAGTTTGACTGGGGCGGTCGCCTCCTAAAGTGTAACGGAGGCGCCCAAAGGTTCCCTCAGAATGGTTGGAAATCATTCGTAGAGTGCAAAGGCATAAGGGAGCTTGACTGCGAGACCTACAAGTCGAGCAGGGACGAAAGTCGGGCTTAGTGATCCGGTGGTTCCGCATGGAAGGGCCATCGCTCAACGGATAAAAGCTACCCCGGGGATAACAGGCTTATCTCCCCCAAGAGTCCACATCGACGGGGAGGTTTGGCACCTCGATGTCGGCTCATCGCATCCTGGGGCTGTAGTCGGTCCCAAGGGTTGGGCTGTTCGCCCATTAAAGCGGTACGCGAGCTGGGTTCAGAACGTCGTGAGACAGTTCGGTCCCTATCCGTCGTGGGCGTAGGAAATTTGAGAGGAGCTGTCCTTAGTACGAGAGGACCGGGATGGACGCACCGCTGGTGTACCAGTTGTTCTGCCAAGGGCATAGCTGGGTAGCTATGTGCGGAAGGGATAAGTGCTGAAAGCATCTAAGCATGAAGCCCCCCTCAAGATGAGATTTCCCATAGCGTAAGCTAGTAAGATCCCTGAAAGATGATCAGGTTGATAGGTTCGAGGTGGAAGCATGGTGACATGTGGAGCTGACGAATACTAATAGATCGAGGACTTAACCATATAATATGTAGCAATGTTATCTAGTTTTGAAGGAATATGCCTTCATAGTTTGGTGATGATGGCAGAGAGGTCACACCCGTTCCCATACCGAACACGGAAGTTAAGCTCTCTAGCGCCGATGGTAGTTGGGACCTTGTCCCTGTGAGAGTAGGACGTCGCCAAGCTATTTATATCATCGCGGGGTGGAGCAGTACGGTAGCTCGTCGGGCTCATAACCCGAAGGTCGCAGGTTCAAATCCTGTCCCCGCAACCAAATGGTCCCGTGGTGTAGTGGTTAACATGCCTGCCTGTCACGCAGGAGATCGCCGGTTCGACCCCGGTCGGGACCGCCATTTTATATAAAGAAAAGAACGAAACAAGTTGTTTCGTATTTTTTTATTTGTTTTAACAAAAAACTAATAAAGACAGTCAAACTATCCTTAGGACAACTCCTAAGGACTTTTTTATATATTCAAAACCTGTATAATAAAGAGCAGAGAACATTGTGAGTAAAGTAGGTGAAGTCTGTGAGTAAATATGAAGTAACAACAAAATCTTCTGAGGAAACACAAAGATTATCAGAAAAACTAGGTGAACTCGTAGAGGCACAAGATGTAATTATTTTAGAAGGAGATCTTGGAGCTGGTAAGACGACTTTTACAAAGGGACTAGCAAAAGGTCTTGGAGTGAAAAGAGTTGTAAATAGTCCTACCTTTAATATTATTAAAGAATATAAAGGAAGATTACCGCTATATCATATGGACGTGTATCGCTTAGCAGAAAGCGAAGAGGACTTAGGCTTTGATGAGTATTTCTACGGTGAAGGAATTACGGTAGTGGAATGGGCTCATTTAATAGAAGCATATTTACCGAATGAAAAGTTACAAATTAGTTTATTCCATGCGGGAGATGACACAAGAAAAATTATACTCGAGCCAATTGGAAATCGCTATATTAGATTATGTGAGGAGCTATTACAAGATGAAAGTACTAGCAATTGATACTTCAAATTACGTAATGGGTGTATCCCTTATTGAGGAAGGAAACGTGATTGGGGAAATCATTACAAATTTGACGAAAAACCATTCTGTACGTCTTATGCCAGCTGTAGAGCAACTGTTAAAAGAATGTGGTGTAAAACCGAAGGAATTAACTAAAATCGTTGTAGCTGCTGGACCTGGATCATATACAGGTGTTCGCATAGGCGTGACAGCGGCAAAAACATTAGCTTGGTCACTTCAAATACCAATTGTAGGTGTATCAAGTTTAGAGGTAGTAGCTGCAAACGGTGCTAACTTTAATGGATTAATTTGTCCTTTATTTGATGGAAGGCGTGGGCAAATCTATACTGGATTATATACATACGAAGGAGAGCAGTTAACTTCAATAGAAGAAGACCGAATTATTCTTATTGTAGACTGGTTGCAAATGTTAAAAGATAAAGGACAGCCTGTTTTATTTATCGGTAATGATGTTAAATTGCATAAAGAAACAATTATAGAATATTTAGGTGATCAAGCTGTATTCGCTCCTTTTACTAAAAATAATCCAAGACCAAGTGAGCTAGCATTTTTAGGATTACAAAAAGAAGAACATGATGTGCATACGTTTGTTCCGAGCTATCTTCGTTTAGCTGAAGCTGAAACAAAGTGGTTAGAAAGTCAAAACAAGTAGGGGCCTTGCAGAAGATGGATATGATATTTAGAAAGATGGAACTTGATGATATTGCTCAAATTGTAGCTATTGAAGAAGTATCTTTTTCAACTCCTTGGACTGCAGATGCTTTTCACCGTGAATTAACGATGAATGAACATGCACATTATATTGTGTTAGAAAAAGATGGTCGTGTAATCGGGTATTGTGGATTGTGGATAATTATTGATGAATCACATATAACAAATATAGCTATTTTGCCAGAATACCGAGGTCAAAAGTTAGGAGATGCCTTATTGAAAGCAGTTATTTCAGAAGCGAAAGAACTAGGGGTAAAAACAATGACGCTTGAAGTACGTGTATCAAATGAAGTAGCAAAGCAGTTATACAAAAAATATGGATTTCAAAATGGTGGAATTCGTAAACGATACTATGCAGACAATCAGGAAGATGGTCTTGTAATGTGGGTGAATATATAATGGAAAAAAATACGATTATACTTGGGATTGAAACGAGCTGTGATGAAACAGCGGTAGCGGTTGTTAAAAATGGGACGGAAATTATTGCGAATGTCGTTGCATCACAAATTGAAAGTCATAAACGTTTTGGCGGCGTTGTACCAGAGATTGCATCCCGTCATCATGTAGAAGAAATTACAGTTGTGTTAGAAGAAGCTTTAAAAGAAGCAAACATAACATTTGATGATATTGATGCAATCGCTGTAACAGAAGGGCCTGGTTTAGTAGGAGCACTTCTAATTGGGGTAAATGCAGCGAAGGCAGTAGCTTTTGCACATGATATTCCGCTAGTCGGTGTTCATCATATTGCTGGTCATATTTATGCGAACCGTTTAGTAAAAGAAGTGCAATTCCCGCTATTATCACTTGTTGTATCTGGTGGGCATACAGAACTTGTTTATATGAAAGAACATGGTTCATTTGAAGTAATTGGTGAAACGCGAGATGATGCAGCTGGAGAAGCATATGATAAAGTAGCTCGTACGTTATCTATGCCATATCCAGGTGGTCCTCATATTGATCGCCTTGCACATGAAGGAGAACCAACAATTGATTTGCCTCGTGCATGGCTAGAACCGGATTCATATGATTTTAGCTTTAGTGGATTGAAATCAGCAGTTATCAACACTGTGCATAACGCGAAACAACGTGGTATAGAAATTAAACCAGAAGATTTAGCGGCAAGTTTCCAAGAAAGTGTAATAGATGTACTTGTAACGAAAGCAGCTCGTGCAGCAGCAGCTTATAATGTAAAGCAATTACTTCTTGCTGGTGGAGTAGCTGCTAATAAAGGACTTCGTGCCCGATTAGAAGAAGAATTTGCAAAAAAAGAAAACATTGAACTAATTATTCCACCGCTATCTTTATGCACAGATAATGCAGCAATGATTGCAGCGGCAGGGACAATTGCGTATGAACAAGGCAAGCGTGCAACATTAGCCTTAAATGCGAATCCAGGATTAGATATTGAAGCATAGTTATGCACATAATTAACCACAGCTTGTGGATAAAACCCATGTTATCTGTTGATAATGTGGGTTTTATTGTGTATATAAAGTGTTGGTAACTTTTTCGTTGGCTGTGGGTAATGTGGAAAAGTTGGTTTAATAGTTATTTTATAAAGGTGGATATGTGTATAAACTTGTGGATAAACTAGATGAAGTCTGACCTTTGAGTGTATTGTTTTTCGGGAAATAAAAAGCAAGAAGATATCCCCGAAAAACATTTTTTAATATCCCTCCATTATAGAGGGTGCTGATATTGTCAATCCTTGTCGGTAAATCGATATTTCGTGTCGAATCGTTTATGTATATAGGGTTACGATAGATATATTTGAAAAATCGTTGATATATTCCCAGTTACCATTGATATATCCAAAAAATTATTTATGTACTTAAAGAAAAAAGATGTCGCATAGTCAAAAATCATGACTGATGAGACATCTTCCTTATTTAAATACTCTTATACATGCAGCTCTTCCCACTCTGCCATACAAGTTTCAAGCTGTTCTTGTAGCGTTTGTTTTTTAGTTGTAATTTCACTAGCTTTTTCATAATCTGCATATATTTCTGGTAAGCAAAGTTGATCTTCTAACGTAGCAATTTCTTCTTCTAAGTTTACGATATTTTGTTCTAGCTCTTCAATTTTTCGAGTGCGTTGACGTTCTAATTGTTTACGCTCTTTTTCTTCGAGATAATTTAATTTTTCTTGAGCTACAGTTTTTTGAACAGGTGCCTGATTTTCTTGCTGTTCAAGTTGTTCAAATGCTGCCCGTTCAATCATTTCATTTTTCTTCTCCACATAGTAATCGTAATCACCTAAATATTCCTGTGCGCCTTCTGTTGATAACTCAACCACAGTCGTTGTTACACGGTTAATAAAGTAGCGGTCATGTGAGACAAATAGAAGAGTCCCTGGATAATCAATTAAAGCATTCTCTAAAATCTCTTTACTATTTAAATCAAGGTGGTTCGTAGGCTCATCCAGAATTAATAAATTTGACTTTTGCATCATAAGTTTCGCAAGAGCTAATCGAGCTTTTTGTCCACCACTAAGGGAAGATACTGGTTTCAGTACATCATCTCCTGTGAATAAAAAATTCCCGAGTATAGTACGGATTTCTTTTTCAGGTTGCAGTGGATATTCATCCCATAGTTCATTTAAAACCCGTTTAGAAGATGTTAAGTTTGCTTGTTCTTGATCATAATAGCCAACAGATACATTTGATCCGAAAGAAACATTACCATTTAATAGTGGTAACTTATTCACAATAGATTTTAATAATGTGGATTTCCCAATTCCGTTTGGACCAACTAAGGCAACACTATCTCCGCGAGTTAAGCGCATAGTTACGTGTTCAATTATAGGGGCCTCCTCATAGCCGATGGTTGCATCTTTTACTTGTAAAACATCATTTCCACTTTGCTTTTCAATATCGAAGTGGAATGATGCTGACTTAGAATCCCCTAATGGTCTCGTTAATAATTCCATTCTGTCCAGTTGTTTACGGCGACTTTGAGCACGTTTCGTTGTAGAAGCGCGAGCTATATTCTTTTGAACGAAGTCCTCAAGTTTTGCGATTTCATCTTGTTGTTTTTCGTAACGTTTCATTTCTTGATCATATAATGCTGATTTTAAGTCTAAATATTTACTGTAGTTACCAACAAATCGTCTGCTTTCTTTATTCGAAATTTCATATACTTGTGTAACGAGTTTGTCTAAGAAATAACGGTCATGGGAAACGATTAATATTGCGCCAGGATAACCTTGTAAATATTGCTCAAGCCATGTTAATGTTTCAATGTCTAAATGGTTTGTAGGCTCGTCCAAAATAAGTAAGTCTGGTTTTGTTAATAATAATTTCCCGAGAGCTAATCTTGTTTTTTGCCCGCCACTTAAAGTAGAGATCGTCGTCTGGTGTGTTTCAACTGGGAAGCCAAGGCCGCTTAAAATGGAGCGAATATCCGCTTCGTATTGATATCCACCTTGATCTTTATAATTGAGTTGCAATTGGTCATAATCAGCTAACAATCTTTCATATATAGCTTCGTTTGAAAAGTTTTCTTCTTTTCCCATTTCTTGCTCAAGCTTTCGAAGTTTTGTCTCCATTTGCTGTAAGTGGGTAAAGACGGTTAGCATTTCATCCCAAATTGTTAAAGACGTTTCTAGGCCAGTATTTTGAGCTAAATACCCGATTGAGACATCTTTCGGTTTTATAATTTCGCCACCATCATGTGATAACTCACCAGCGATAATTTTTAATAATGTAGATTTTCCAGCTCCATTCCTTCCAACTAATGCGATACGATCTTTTGTTTGTACTTCCAATTTTATGTTTGCAAGAATTGTTTCTGCACCGTATAATTTCGAAAGTCCATTTACTTGTAATAAAATCAATGTTCTCACCTCAAATAATTTCTTAACTTTGCCATGTTTATATTTCTCAATCATACTAAAAATAGTGTATAGTTTAAAATAAAGAGAGAATACTTCTTCTCTTTATTATACAAGGAATTTAATGAGTGCTAAACTTCTGTATTTGATTAAAGTATATGAATAAAGATAGGAAGAGAGGAGAGGTCATATGGATCAGCAAAAGATTCCACAAGCCACTGCTAAAAGATTGCCTCTATACTATCGATTTATCCAAAACTTATCTCTTTCTGGTAAGCAGCGTGTTTCATCGGCCGAATTGAGTGAAGTGGTAAAAGTAGATTCCGCAACAATACGAAGAGATTTTTCGTATTTTGGAGCATTAGGGAAAAAGGGATATGGATATAACGTAAATTATTTATTATCATTTTTCCGCGAAACACTTGATCAAGATGATATAACGCGTGTAGCACTTATTGGAGTAGGTAATTTAGGGACCGCTTTCTTACATTATAATTTCACGAAAAACAATAATACAAAAATTGAAATGGCATTTGATGTTAGTGAAGAGAAAGTTGGAACAGAAATCGGGGGCATTCCTGTATATCATTTAGATGAATTAGAAGAGAGATTATCAAATGATATACAAGTGGCAATATTAACAGTACCGGCTACAGTAGCACAAGCTGTAGCAGATAGATTAGCTGAAACGAGCGTGCACGGTATTTTGAATTTCACACCAGCACGATTAAACGTATCAGAGAATATTAGAATTCATCATATTGATTTAGCTGTAGAGTTACAAACATTAGTTTACTTTTTGAAAAACTATCCACAATAAAACGCAGAGGAAGCGACCTCTGCGTTTTATTATTGTTTCTTCTTTGTGAATTTAACTAATATAAGGCGAAGTGCCAAATTAAAATCAATTGTTGCCATAACTGCAAATAGTATTGTCCACACATTCCAGATTGTATCTGTCACGTTCGTAATGGCGAAGCGTGTAAAGATACATCCAAGAAGGAAGTATAATGCGGCCATGAACAATGGTGAGTTTCTCATACAAAAAATCCTCCGATAAATCCTTGCATTTTTTCAGCTTCTTTAATCATTTCTTGAATTTGCTCATTGCTCATAAAAATTTGCCCAATAGCGACTAATGTATTCATCGCAACATGAGCTGCAATAGGAACGATAATGCGCTTCGTCTTCACATATAAGAAGGCGAATACGAGCCCCATAGCAGTGTATACCAATAAGTGAGTAAAATCAAAATGAATTGCTGCGAATACAAGTGAACTAATGATAGCTGCAATAAAGAAGTTGAACTTCTTATAAAGTGCACCGAATAGAATTTTTCTAAATACGATTTCTTCTAAGATAGGTCCGATTATAGATACAACAATAAGGAACCAAGGAGTAGTTCGTGCAATTTCCATCAGTTTCATTGTATTTTCTGAACCTTGTTTAATTCCTAGTAGCTGCATCTCGATCATACCGGCAACTATTTGTGAAAAGAAAGCTAAGAATAATCCGATGAAAATCCACCCAATTGTAGCTGGAACAGAAGAGTGCGTTGCATCTAAATGTCTGTCGCGAATATCTGTTCTAAGTAACCAAAGTACGATACATAATGCAACAAAGAAGCTAATAATTGCCCAGTGTCCCATTATGATTTGTCCTTTTTCCTCAATGGTAAATCCTCTATTATCATAGAGTCCTGTTTTTAGGAGAAGTGGTAATCCAACAGCGCCAGATAATTGCATTAAAATGTATGTAACGATAATCCACCAGTATTGTTTCTTCAAATGGTTTAACCATCCTTTCTAACTCTAGTGTATGAGATGAGGTAGGATAACATGTAAATATGTTATCTACGATATAAACTTTCATTCGAATTATGATTTTTTTGTAAATACGTATTTTAAATTAAAGTAGGAGACAGGAAAAAGTTGTACGTTTAGCGAAAACAACTTAGGGTGTCTTTCATATTGTAACATACGAGTAGGGGAAACAACGATTCATATAGTAAAGGCAGTATTCTATATAGAAAGTTTATATAGTAATTTGCGAAAAAATTATGATTTTTTTACTTGCAAAAGAAATTGAGATTATTTATTATTATAAGTGTGTTAGCACTCGGGTGACTTGAGTGCTAATAAATAAAATTTACATAACAAAATGAGGAGGTTATTGTTCATGCTAAAGCCATTAGGTGATCGCGTTGTAATTGAGCTTGTTCAAGCAGAAGAAAAAACAGCAAGTGGTATTGTATTACCAGACACTGCAAAAGAAAAACCACAAGAGGGTAAAGTTGTTGCAGTAGGTACTGGTCGAGTGCTTGAAAATGGTGAGCGTGTTGCTTTAGAGGTAGCAGCAGGTGATCTTATCATCTTCTCAAAATATGCAGGTACTGAAGTGAAATATGAAGGTACAGACTACTTGATTTTACGTGAAAGTGACATTTTAGCAGTTATCGGTTAATTATATAAATCTTAAAAAAATCCAAGGGGGTCAATTATTATGGCAAAAGATATTAAATTTAGTGAAGAAGCACGTCGTTCGATGCTTCGCGGTGTCGACACTCTTGCAAACGCAGTAAAAGTAACGCTTGGACCAAAAGGTCGTAACGTTGTACTTGAGAAAAAATTCGGTTCACCACTTATTACAAATGATGGTGTAACAATCGCAAAAGAAATCGAATTAGAAGATGCATTCGAAAACATGGGTGCGAAATTAGTAGCAGAAGTTGCTAGCAAAACAAATGATGTAGCTGGTGACGGAACAACAACTGCAACTGTATTAGCGCAAGCTATGATTCGTGAAGGTCTTAAAAACGTAACAGCTGGTGCTAACCCAATGGGTCTTCGTAAAGGTATCGAAAAAGCTGTTACTGCTGCAATTGAAGAATTAAAAACGATTTCTAAACCAATCGAAGGCAAATCTTCTATCGCACAAGTAGCTGCTATTTCTGCAGCTGACGAAGAAGTAGGTCAATTAATCGCTGAAGCAATGGAGCGCGTTGGTAACGATGGCGTTATTACTTTAGAAGAGTCTAAAGGATTCACAACAGAATTAGACGTAGTAGAAGGTATGCAATTTGATCGTGGATATGCATCTCCTTACATGATTACTGATTCTGACAAAATGGAAGCAGTTCTTGATAACCCATACATCTTAATTACTGACAAAAAGATTTCTAACATCCAAGAAATCTTACCAGTATTAGAGCAAGTGGTACAACAAGGTAAACCACTTCTTATCATTGCTGAAGATGTAGAAGGCGAAGCTTTAGCTACATTAGTAGTGAACAAACTTCGTGGTACATTCAACGTAGTAGCTGTTAAAGCTCCTGGATTTGGTGACCGTCGTAAAGCAATGCTAGAAGATATCGCAATCTTAACTGGTGGCGAAGTAATCACTGAAGAATTAGGTCGTGACTTAAAATCTGCTACAGTTGAATCTTTAGGACGCGCTGGTAAAGTTGTTGTTACAAAAGAAAACACAACTGTAGTTGAAGGTATTGGAAATACAGAGCAAATCGCAGCTCGTATCGGTCAAATCCGTGCGCAATTAGAAGAAACAACTTCTGAATTCGATCGTGAAAAATTACAAGAGCGTCTTGCTAAACTAGCAGGTGGCGTAGCGGTAATTAAAGTAGGTGCAGCAACTGAAACTGAGTTAAAAGAGCGCAAACTTCGCATTGAAGATGCACTTAACTCAACTCGTGCAGCAGTAGAAGAAGGTATCGTTGCAGGTGGTGGTACTTCACTTATGAACGTATACACGAAAGTAGCTTCTATCGTAGCTGAAGGCGACGAAGCAACAGGTATCAACATCGTACTTCGCGCACTAGAAGAGCCAGTTCGTCAAATCGCAATCAACGCTGGTCTAGAAGGATCTGTAGTTGTAGAGCGTCTAAAAGGCGAAAAAGTAGGCGTTGGTTTCAACGCAGCTACTGGCGAATGGGTTAACATGCTTGAGTCTGGTATCGTAGATCCAGCTAAAGTAACTCGTTCTGCACTTCAAAACGCAGCATCTGTTGCAGCTATGTTCTTAACAACTGAAGCTGTAGTAGCTGACAAGCCAGAACCAAATGCACCAGCAATGCCTGACATGGGCGGCATGGGCATGGGCGGTATGGGCGGAATGATGTAATTCCGTTTGCCCTAAAAAACATCCATTTCTATATAGAAATGGATGTTTTTTTATGTTTTTTAGAAAAGGAAATGAATTTCTGTAGAATTTTGTCGCTTTCTCTCTTGACCATATAGATACTTCATTGTTAGAATCTAGGAAGATAATATAAAACGATCCTTCATATATCCTCAATGATATGGTTTGAGAGTCTCTACCGGGTTACCGTAAACAACCTGACTATGAAGGCAGTGTGTCTTATATTTATAAAGAGCGGAGACTATCTTTCTTTATAAAGCCAGACCCCTGCCTTTTCTTTGTTATGAGACTAGAGGCGGAGGACTGGCTTTTTTTATTATATTAGTAATGCTTTTCGCCAAATTGGTGAAAATATTTATATACGAGAACTAACGTTGGGGTGATTATTTTGAAGAAGCAACACGATACAATTATCGTTTTAGATTTTGGAAGTCAATACAATCAGTTAATAGCACGTCGAATTCGTGAGTTCGGTGTATACAGTGAACTTCATCCACATACAATTACTGCAGAAGAAATTAAAGCAATGAATCCAAAAGGGATTATTTTCTCTGGTGGACCAAATAGCGTATACGGTGAAGGTGCATTACATTGTGATGAAAAAATCTTCGAACTAGGATTACCGATTTTCGGTATCTGTTACGGTATGCAGCTTATGACACAACACTTCGGTGGTAAAGTAGAGCGTGCCAACCACCGTGAGTACGGAAAAGCTGTTCTTAAAGTAGAGAACGAATCAAAATTATATGCGAACCTTCCAGAAGAGCAAGTTGTATGGATGAGCCATGGCGACTTAGTAACTGGTTTACCTGAAGGATTTGTAGTAGACGCAACAAGTGAGTCTTGTCCAATTGCTGGTATGAGCAATGAAGAGAAAAACTTATACGGTGTACAATTCCACCCAGAAGTACGTCACTCTGAGCACGGTAACGATTTAATTAAAAACTTCGTATTCGGTGTATGTGGTTGTTCTGAAGGATGGAACATGGAGAACTTTATCGAAGTAGAACTAGAGAAAATTCGTGAAACTGTTGGAGACAAAAAAGTACTATGCGCACTTAGCGGCGGTGTAGACTCTTCTGTTGTAGCAGTATTAATTCATAAAGCAATCGGCGATCAATTAACATGTATTTTCGTTGACCATGGTTTACTTCGTAAAGGTGAAGCGGAAGGCGTTATGAAAACATTCAGCGAAGGCTTCCACATGAACGTTATTAAAGTGGATGCACAAGAACGTTTCATGAACAAGTTAAAAGGTGTAGAAGATCCAGAACAAAAACGTAAAATCATTGGTAATGAATTCATTTACGTATTTGATGATGAAGCTTCTAAATTACAAGGTATGGACTTCTTAGCACAAGGTACACTTTACACAGACATCGTTGAAAGTGGTACAGCAACTGCACAAACAATTAAATCTCACCATAACGTTGGTGGACTTCCAGAAGACATGCAGTTCAAATTAATTGAGCCTTTAAATACGTTATTTAAAGATGAAGTACGTGTATTAGGATCTGAACTAGGAATTCCTGATGAAATCGTATGGCGTCAACCATTCCCAGGTCCTGGTCTTGGTATTCGTGTATTAGGTGAAATCACAGAAGAGAAATTAGAAATCGTTCGTGAATCTGATGCGATTTTACGTGAAGAAATTATTAAAGCAGGATTAGACCGCGAAATCTGGCAATACTTCACTGCGCTTCCTGGCATGCGTAGCGTAGGTGTTATGGGTGACGAGCGTACTTACGATTACACAGTAGGTATCCGCGCGGTAACATCTATCGACGGTATGACAGCTGATTGGGCACGTATCCCTTGGGACGTACTAGAGAAAATCTCTGTTCGTATCGTAAACGAAGTGAAACACGTTAACCGTATCGTGTATGATGTAACGAGTAAGCCACCAGCAACTATTGAGTGGGAATAGTATTGTAATAAAAAAGATCCATCTATCATTCATGAATAGATGGATCTTTTTGTTTTCGTTATTAATACGAACGAAAATATAAAAATTTATAAAATTGTTCGTTTTTAAATTGACAAAAACACTACCTCGAGTTAATATGAGTATGTAATTCAAACGAAAAGTGAATATTATGCCGTCGTATAATATCGGGGATATGGCCCGAAAGTTTCTACCTAGCTACCGTAAATGGCTTGACTACGAGGCGTTTGTATAAAGATGAGGGGAAACTTGTCTTTGTTTATAGAACGCTTCCATGTATATATGCAATGGAAGCCTTTTTTATTTCTCGGGATAAAAGAGGGCTAGGGGAAATACGGCGAGTAATCATATAACGGGGGAAACGTAGGATGAAACGCTATTTTCAGTTTGATGAGCTCGGTACGAATTATAAGACTGAGTTCATAGCAGGGTTAACGACATTTCTATCTATGGCTTACGTACTATTTGTCAATCCTGCTACGCTGTCGCTTGGAAATGTTAAAGGGTTACCAGCAGGTACAGGGATGGATCCAGGTGCAGTATTCGTTGCTACGGCATTAGCGGCAGCGATCGGTTCGTTAATTATGGGTATTTTCGCGAAGTATCCAATTGCTTTAGCGCCAGGTATGGGAATTAACGCGTTCTTTGCTTATACAGCAGTGTTAACGATGGGGATTCCATGGCAAACGGCCATTGCCGGAACATTAATGTCAGGTATTATCTTTATTATTCTTACTGCTTCAGGTATTCGTGAAAAAATCATCAATGCAATTCCATCGGAGTTAAAGTTTGCAGTAGCAGCAGGTATCGGATTGTTCATTGCATTTCTTGGATTCCAAAATGCCGGAATTATCGTGAAAAATGATGCTGTTCTTGTTGGGTTGGGGGACTTAACAAAGGGCACAACGTTACTAGCAATCTTCGGGGTTGTTACGACAATCATCTTTATGATTAAGAAAGTTAATGGTGCAGTATTTTACGGTATGATTCTTACGGCGATCTTAGGAGTGGCAACAGGATTAATTGATACTCCGAAAGCTGTAGTGGGAGCAATACCGAGTCTAGAACCAACGTTCGGTGCTGCGTTAACGCACTTTGGAGATATTTTCACTGTTCAAATGGGTATTGTTATTATAACGTTCTTCTTTATCGATTTCTTTGATACAGCAGGTACGCTTGTAGCGGTTGCGAATCAAGCTGGATTAATGAAGAACAATAAATTACCACGTGCAGGAAAAGCATTATTTGCAGATGCGATTGCAACTGTAATTGGTGCAATCTTGGGTACATCAACAACAACGTCTTACATTGAGTCTTCTGCAGGGGTAGCAGCAGGAGGACGTTCTGGATTTACAGCAGTTGTAACAGCAGGATTCTTCTTACTGGCATTATTCTTCTCGCCATTACTAAGTGTTGTAACGCCAGCTGTAACGGCACCAGCTTTAATTATTGTAGGAATCTTGATGGTTTCTTCCTTAGGGGAAATTGATTGGAAGAAATTCGAGATTGCAGTGCCAGCATTCTTTACAATTATCTCTATGCCACTTACGTATAGTATCGCAACTGGGATTGCGATTGGATTTATCTTCTATCCAATTACAATGGTTGTGAGTGGTCGTCGTAAAGAGGTTCATCCGATTATGTATGTTATGGGAGTTTTATTCGTACTATATTTCATCTACGTTCGTAAATAAAAGGGGTTTTTTCAAAGGTCTAGACTTAAGGGGAGTCTAGACCTTTTTTGCGTCTTCAGAAAAACTTAAGGATTTCCGAGCGTTTTTCTTCAGAAGTTTTTCTATAATAGAAGTTAGGGATTAAAAAAGTGATGGGGGAGATATTGTGGCACACGAAACAATACTTGTCGTAGATGATGAAAAAGAAATTCGAAATTTAATTACAATCTATTTAAAGAATGAAGGATATAAAGTATTGCAAGCAGGAGACGGGGAAGAAGGATTACGTTTACTAGAAGAAAATGAAGTACATCTAGTCGTATTAGATATTATGATGCCGAAAGTGGATGGTATTCATATGTGTATGAAAGTAAGGGAAGCGAAAGAGATGCCTATTATTATGCTTTCTGCCAAAACGCAAGATATGGATAAGATTTTAGGATTAACAACAGGAGCAGATGATTACGTAACGAAGCCCTTTAATCCATTAGAGTTAATTGCACGAATTAAATCTCAGTTACGCCGTTATATGAAAATGAATGGTTTCGCTGTCCAAAATGAGGACGAGTTAGAAATTGGAGAGATGAAAATCAACATCTCGACCCATAAAGTTATTGTAGAGGGAGAAGAAGTGAAACTAACTCCGAGGGAATTTTCAATTTTAGAATTGCTAACTAGAAATCCAGGTATGGTGTTTAGTGCGGAGCAAATTTATGAAAAGGTGTGGAACGAACGATCTTTCCAGTCTGATAATACTGTAATGGTGCATATTCGAAAAGTGCGTGAAAAGATTGAGGAGAATCCAAGGAAACCTAGATATATAAAAACGGTATGGGGAGTGGGATATAAGATTGAAAAAGATATTTAATCCGTTTACTTACGTTCGGAAAATTCGAGAATTAATTGAAAAGATAATAAAGAGCGTGAAACGGAGTATAAGGATTCAACTTATTACGGCGTTTACTGCTTGTGCGTTATTAGGTCTCTTTGTATCAACGAAGATAGTAGCACCTATTTTTGAAGATGCTAGCCAACATGCCGAGATTAATTACAGAGATGGTATGGAGCAAATTAATCGTAAAGCTCAAAGTACAGCGGAAATGATGGTTGTTGAAAATAAATTAGATGCTGTACAAAACATGATAGAGCTAGAAAATGAGAATTTAGAGCAAGGGCATGATGCCTTTAAAATATTAGTTACTGACGAAAATGGTAAAGTTTTGTATAAAACGAAGCAAGCGCAAGAAGAACAAATTAATTTGCATAATACAATTCGTAATGCGACTTCATTTGCTATCAATTATTCAAATAATAATGATATTGAAAGGTCAAGAAAAGAGTTTATTACATTCTCGCCTATTACAATTGAAGGTAAGAACTTATATATGTTTGTAAGTGGGATTCCTCAAGGAGAGGTAGTGTACTATAAAGTAGAAGGACCATTCCCATTTTTAATTGGTGTCCTTGTATTCATCTTCTCTTTCTTCTATATAACAAAGAGAAAGATGAAGCAGATTGAAGCAATGGCACAAGGTGTAAAGGAAATAGAAAGAGGTAACTTAGCGTACCGCATTGAGAAAAAAGGTGAAGATGAGATTGCGTCTTTAACTGAGAATATTAATAATATGGCGGAAGAGCTTATGAATAATATAGAAAAGGAACGTAAATTAGAAAAGCAGAAAAATGAGCTTATCACAAATGTATCTCATGATTTGCGTACACCACTTACTTCTATTATGGGTTACTTACGATTACTTCGAGATTCTAAATATGAAAATAAAGAACAACATGATGAGTATACAAGAATTGCTTTTGTAAAGTCGGAGCAGTTAAAGAATTTAATAGAAGATTTATTTGAGTATACGAAGTTAACAAATGAACAAGTTGTATTAGAAAAACAAGAAGTATGTGTAAATGAGTTGCTTGAGCAATTAATAGAAGAGTTAGTACCGCAGGCGGAAGAACATGGACTTACGTTTGTTAAGAAGTTTCCTGAGGAACGTACTTATGCATCGATTGATTCGGAAAAGATGGTTCGTGTATTTGATAATTTACTAATGAATGCGATTAAGTACAGTAAAGATGATGGAGAGATAAAAGTTTCTCTTCAAAGGCAGCGTAGGGATATACAAATTGTAATTGCGAATCATAGTGAAGAGTTTACGAGAGAAGAGTTAGTGAATTTGTTTGAACGTTTCTATAAGAAGGATCAATCTCGAAGTAGAGTAACGGAAGGATCGGGACTTGGCTTAGCGATTGCGAAAAGTATTGTTGAGTTGCAAGGTGGTAGTATTCGAGCGGAATATAGGGATGGTATTATTCAATTTATCGTCTCTTTACCAATTATAGAAAAATAATAAATGAATAGAATGATATGTGATAAAAAGGCTTATTTTAAAAGAAATAAGCCTTTTTATATTTTTTATAAAAACATATTGACGATTAGAGATTAGAGGTGTAATATAGAACAAGTCGCCGATGACAATAACGTCGCAAGCGACAAACAAAATGAAAAACTTAGTTGACATTGAAAGATGAAGATGTTAACATAAAGAAGTCGCAAATGAGCGACTAAGTAGTTCTTTGAAAACTGAACGAAACAAACAACGTGAAACGTCAATTTTTATTTTTAGATGCTAGACAAACTAACTTTATTGGAGAGTTTGATCCTGGCTCAGGATGAACGCTGGCGGCGTGCCTAATACATGCAAGTCGAGCGAATGGATTGAGAGCTTGCTCTCAAGAAGTTAGCGGCGGACGGGTGAGTAACACGTGGGTAACCTGCCCATAAGACTGGGATAACTCCGGGAAACCGGGGCTAATACCGGATAACATTTTGAACTGCATGGTTCGAAATTGAAAGGCGGCTTCGGCTGTCACTTATGGATGGACCCGCGTCGCATTAGCTAGTTGGTGAGGTAACGGCTCACCAAGGCAACGATGCGTAGCCGACCTGAGAGGGTGATCGGCCACACTGGGACTGAGACACGGCCCAGACTCCTACGGGAGGCAGCAGTAGGGAATCTTCCGCAATGGACGAAAGTCTGACGGAGCAACGCCGCGTGAGTGATGAAGGCTTTCGGGTCGTAAAACTCTGTTGTTAGGGAAGAACAAGTGCTAGTTGAATAAGCTGGCACCTTGACGGTACCTAACCAGAAAGCCACGGCTAACTACGTGCCAGCAGCCGCGGTAATACGTAGGTGGCAAGCGTTATCCGGAATTATTGGGCGTAAAGCGCGCGCAGGTGGTTTCTTAAGTCTGATGTGAAAGCCCACGGCTCAACCGTGGAGGGTCATTGGAAACTGGGAGACTTGAGTGCAGAAGAGGAAAGTGGAATTCCATGTGTAGC
>NZ_JBBOWI010000001.1:267500-270000 GCF_038006965.1 Bacillus sp. FSL K6-1338
CGATTGGTTGTGCACGTCCAAGCAGTTAGGCTGATAAGTAGGCAAATCCGCTTATCGTGAAGGCTGAGCTGTGATGGGGAAGCTCCTTATGGAGCGAAGTCTTTGATTCCCCGCTGCCAAGAAAAGCTTCTAGCGAGATAAAAGGTGCCTGTACCGCAAACCGACACAGGTAGGCGAGGAGAGAATCCTAAGGTGTGCGAGAGAACTCTGGTTAAGGAACTCGGCAAAATGACCCCGTAACTTCGGGAGAAGGGGTGCTTTCTTAACGGAAAGCCGCAGTGAATAGGCCCAAGCGACTGTTTAGCAAAAACACAGCTCTCTGCGAAGCCGTAAGGCGAAGTATAGGGGGTGACACCTGCCCGGTGCTGGAAGGTTAAGGAGAGGGGTTAGCGTAAGCGAAGCTCTGAACTGAAGCCCCAGTAAACGGCGGCCGTAACTATAACGGTCCTAAGGTAGCGAAATTCCTTGTCGGGTAAGTTCCGACCCGCACGAAAGGTGTAACGATTTGGGCACTGTCTCAACCAGAGACTCGGTGAAATTATAGTACCTGTGAAGATGCAGGTTACCCGCGACAGGACGGAAAGACCCCGTGGAGCTTTACTGTAGCCTGATATTGAATTTTGGTACAGTTTGTACAGGATAGGCGGGAGCCATTGAAACCGGAGCGCTAGCTTCGGTGGAGGCGCTGGTGGGATACCGCCCTGACTGTATTGAAATTCTAACCTACGGGTCTTATCGACCCGGGAGACAGTGTCAGGTGGGCAGTTTGACTGGGGCGGTCGCCTCCTAAAGTGTAACGGAGGCGCCCAAAGGTTCCCTCAGAATGGTTGGAAATCATTCGTAGAGTGCAAAGGCATAAGGGAGCTTGACTGCGAGACCTACAAGTCGAGCAGGGACGAAAGTCGGGCTTAGTGATCCGGTGGTTCCGCATGGAAGGGCCATCGCTCAACGGATAAAAGCTACCCCGGGGATAACAGGCTTATCTCCCCCAAGAGTCCACATCGACGGGGAGGTTTGGCACCTCGATGTCGGCTCATCGCATCCTGGGGCTGTAGTCGGTCCCAAGGGTTGGGCTGTTCGCCCATTAAAGCGGTACGCGAGCTGGGTTCAGAACGTCGTGAGACAGTTCGGTCCCTATCCGTCGTGGGCGTAGGAAATTTGAGAGGAGCTGTCCTTAGTACGAGAGGACCGGGATGGACGCACCGCTGGTGTACCAGTTGTTCTGCCAAGGGCATAGCTGGGTAGCTATGTGCGGAAGGGATAAGTGCTGAAAGCATCTAAGCATGAAGCCCCCCTCAAGATGAGATTTCCCATAGCGTAAGCTAGTAAGATCCCTGAAAGATGATCAGGTTGATAGGTTCGAGGTGGAAGCATGGTGACATGTGGAGCTGACGAATACTAATAGATCGAGGACTTAACCATATAATATGTAGCAAATGTTATCTAGTTTTGAAGGAATATGCCTTCATAGTTTGGTGATGATGGCAGAGAGGTCACACCCGTTCCCATACCGAACACGGAAGTTAAGCTCTCTAGCGCCGATGGTAGTTGGGACCTTGTCCCTGTGAGAGTAGGACGTCGCCAAGCAAGCTTAAGACGAGTCAGAATGACTCGTCTTTTTTGTGTTTTGTAACTTTTTTTCAAAGCTAATTACATATCTATATAAGTTTTATTCGATTTCTTTCGTGATTTTTGATATGTAATTTAAGATTTTCTATTTTATTTCTTAAAGATAAAATTCACCAGTGTGTTAAAATAGTACAGTTGTTTTTTTGATGTACTTTAATATAAGAAGATTTAAGTTAGAAAAGGAGATAATATGAAAAGGATAGGTATAATTACTATAGTAGTCTTAGTCCTTCTAGTAATCGTGTATATGTTAGTTGGGAATTATTTTTATAACTACGCGTTGAATGCGAAACAAGAAAAAGAGTTTTTACAAGATAATCCTCATTTAGTAGAAACGGTAAATGCATCGGGAGATGTATTGGCTACAAATGAAGAAAAGAATGCGAACTTCGTATCGAAGTATAAACCTAACACATTAACTATACGTTCTTTCGATAAAATGAATTTAAAAGGCTATGAATATATGAATGAACAATCTAGTCATAAATGGGCAATTGTGGTTCATGGATACAATGGTAGAGCATCAGAAATGACGAAATATATTCGTAACTTTTATGAACAAGGCTATAATGTCATAGCACCAGACCTTCGTGGGCACGGAAATAGTGAAGGGGATTATGTTGGTATGGGCTGGCATGATCGTAAAGATGTTTTGATTTGGATTCAACAAATCTTAAAGAAAGATCCTAATGCTGAAATAGCTCTATTTGGTGTTTCAATGGGCGGGGCAACTGTAATGATGACTTCAGGAGAAGATTTACCTTCTAATGTTAAAGTTATTATTGAAGATTGTGGATACTCAACCGTTATTGATGAATTTACTTATCAGCTAAAAGATTTATTCCACTTGCCGAAGTTTCCTGTTATGAAT
>NZ_JBBOWI010000001.1:275000-277500 GCF_038006965.1 Bacillus sp. FSL K6-1338
CGGGAGAAGGGGTGCTTTCTTAACGGAAAGCCGCAGTGAATAGGCCCAAGCGACTGTTTAGCAAAAACACAGCTCTCTGCGAAGCCGTAAGGCGAAGTATAGGGGGTGACACCTGCCCGGTGCTGGAAGGTTAAGGAGAGGGGTTAGCGTAAGCGAAGCTCTGAACTGAAGCCCCAGTAAACGGCGGCCGTAACTATAACGGTCCTAAGGTAGCGAAATTCCTTGTCGGGTAAGTTCCGACCCGCACGAAAGGTGTAACGATTTGGGCACTGTCTCAACCAGAGACTCGGTGAAATTATAGTACCTGTGAAGATGCAGGTTACCCGCGACAGGACGGAAAGACCCCGTGGAGCTTTACTGTAGCCTGATATTGAATTTTGGTACAGTTTGTACAGGATAGGCGGGAGCCATTGAAACCGGAGCGCTAGCTTCGGTGGAGGCGCTGGTGGGATACCGCCCTGACTGTATTGAAATTCTAACCTACGGGTCTTATCGACCCGGGAGACAGTGTCAGGTGGGCAGTTTGACTGGGGCGGTCGCCTCCTAAAGTGTAACGGAGGCGCCCAAAGGTTCCCTCAGAATGGTTGGAAATCATTCGTAGAGTGCAAAGGCATAAGGGAGCTTGACTGCGAGACCTACAAGTCGAGCAGGGACGAAAGTCGGGCTTAGTGATCCGGTGGTTCCGCATGGAAGGGCCATCGCTCAACGGATAAAAGCTACCCCGGGGATAACAGGCTTATCTCCCCCAAGAGTCCACATCGACGGGGAGGTTTGGCACCTCGATGTCGGCTCATCGCATCCTGGGGCTGTAGTCGGTCCCAAGGGTTGGGCTGTTCGCCCATTAAAGCGGTACGCGAGCTGGGTTCAGAACGTCGTGAGACAGTTCGGTCCCTATCCGTCGTGGGCGTAGGAAATTTGAGAGGAGCTGTCCTTAGTACGAGAGGACCGGGATGGACGCACCGCTGGTGTACCAGTTGTTCTGCCAAGGGCATAGCTGGGTAGCTATGTGCGGAAGGGATAAGTGCTGAAAGCATCTAAGCATGAAGCCCCCCTCAAGATGAGATTTCCCATAGCGTAAGCTAGTAAGATCCCTGAAAGATGATCAGGTTGATAGGTTCGAGGTGGAAGCATGGTGACATGTGGAGCTGACGAATACTAATAGATCGAGGACTTAACCATATAATATGTAGCAAATGTTATCTAGTTTTGAAGGAATATGCCTTCATAGTTTGGTGATGATGGCAGAGAGGTCACACCCGTTCCCATACCGAACACGGAAGTTAAGCTCTCTAGCGCCGATGGTAGTTGGGACCTTGTCCCTGTGAGAGTAGGACGTCGCCAAGCAAGCTTAAGACGAGTCAGAATGACTCGTCTTTTTTGTGTTTTGTAAAATAAACTTGTAATTAATGTGGGCTCTATGAGTAAGTTTATCTAGCAAGAAACAACTTTATTTTATTAGAATTTCACATTTAAGTAGCATACCTTCAGAAAAATATGACTAAGCTTTAAAGTCTATTTGCTAACAAGAATATATATACGAAGTATTACCCTCTGGAGCCTACTCACACCCTCTTTTATTTCTGCAGTTGTTAAATGTCCATACCCTATAATAATTCGATTGTAATGTTTTCCTTTTTCAATGGCGTGATCTTCCACAGGATATACTTTCACTCCGAGTTGTTGGATTTTCTCAAGTAATTCTTTTGTGAATTGAACTTGATTGAATTCAACAATCAGATGTAATACTGTAAAATAACCGAAAATATTGATTGTATTTGAGAATGTTGATTTTAATTGCTGGATAAGGAAGTCTCTTCGATTTTTATAGATTTTTTTCATCTTCATAATATGCCGTTCCAAATAATCTTCAGCAATAAATTTAGAAAGGATAAGCTGATTTAAAGAAGGTGTATGTAAAACGGAATGAACATATAAAAGCATATGTTCAACAATCCAATGAACTCTATACGTTATTGTTACAAGCTGCGAAACGCTTTGTCACCGGAGAAACGAGACATGAGGGGATTGGGACGGCAAAAGAACTAATTACAAAAGGTTATCATACTTCACTAGAATACATAGGGGAAAATACTCTTGATATAGAGGGATGTTATAAAGCAAAAAAATGAGTTTTTGAATCTTATTGGGGACATAGGTACTCTATCTATGAAACAAACAGTATCACTTGATTTATCTCATATTGGATTGTCTATAGATCCAGAAATATCTTATATTCATTTAATGGAGTTGGCAGAGAAGGCGAAAGTACATGGAACTACCCTTATGATAAGTATGGAAGAATCATCTAAAGCAGCGGACATTCTTTCCATTTATAAAAAGGTAACTGAGCAATATCATAATGTAGGGATAACAATACAGGCACATTTATACCGCTCAAACAATGATATTCAAGAACTCCTTCATTATCCAGGAAAAATAAGAGTTGTAAAAGGTGCCTATCAAGAAGTTCCGGATATTGCTATGCCTAGATCAACTGATT
>NZ_JBBOWI010000001.1:282500-287500 GCF_038006965.1 Bacillus sp. FSL K6-1338
TGACCCCGTAACTTCGGGAGAAGGGGTGCTTTCTTAACGGAAAGCCGCAGTGAATAGGCCCAAGCGACTGTTTAGCAAAAACACAGCTCTCTGCGAAGCCGTAAGGCGAAGTATAGGGGGTGACACCTGCCCGGTGCTGGAAGGTTAAGGAGAGGGGTTAGCGTAAGCGAAGCTCTGAACTGAAGCCCCAGTAAACGGCGGCCGTAACTATAACGGTCCTAAGGTAGCGAAATTCCTTGTCGGGTAAGTTCCGACCCGCACGAAAGGTGTAACGATTTGGGCACTGTCTCAACCAGAGACTCGGTGAAATTATAGTACCTGTGAAGATGCAGGTTACCCGCGACAGGACGGAAAGACCCCGTGGAGCTTTACTGTAGCCTGATATTGAATTTTGGTACAGTTTGTACAGGATAGGCGGGAGCCATTGAAACCGGAGCGCTAGCTTCGGTGGAGGCGCTGGTGGGATACCGCCCTGACTGTATTGAAATTCTAACCTACGGGTCTTATCGACCCGGGAGACAGTGTCAGGTGGGCAGTTTGACTGGGGCGGTCGCCTCCTAAAGTGTAACGGAGGCGCCCAAAGGTTCCCTCAGAATGGTTGGAAATCATTCGTAGAGTGCAAAGGCATAAGGGAGCTTGACTGCGAGACCTACAAGTCGAGCAGGGACGAAAGTCGGGCTTAGTGATCCGGTGGTTCCGCATGGAAGGGCCATCGCTCAACGGATAAAAGCTACCCCGGGGATAACAGGCTTATCTCCCCCAAGAGTCCACATCGACGGGGAGGTTTGGCACCTCGATGTCGGCTCATCGCATCCTGGGGCTGTAGTCGGTCCCAAGGGTTGGGCTGTTCGCCCATTAAAGCGGTACGCGAGCTGGGTTCAGAACGTCGTGAGACAGTTCGGTCCCTATCCGTCGTGGGCGTAGGAAATTTGAGAGGAGCTGTCCTTAGTACGAGAGGACCGGGATGGACGCACCGCTGGTGTACCAGTTGTTCTGCCAAGGGCATAGCTGGGTAGCTATGTGCGGAAGGGATAAGTGCTGAAAGCATCTAAGCATGAAGCCCCCCTCAAGATGAGATTTCCCATAGCGTAAGCTAGTAAGATCCCTGAAAGATGATCAGGTTGATAGGTTCGAGGTGGAAGCATGGTGACATGTGGAGCTGACGAATACTAATAGATCGAGGACTTAACCATATAATATGTAGCAAATGTTATCTAGTTTTGAAGGAATATGCCTTCATAGTTTGGTGATGATGGCAGAGAGGTCACACCCGTTCCCATACCGAACACGGAAGTTAAGCTCTCTAGCGCCGATGGTAGTTGGGACCTTGTCCCTGTGAGAGTAGGACGTCGCCAAGCAACTTTAAGACAAGTCAGAATGACTTGTCTTTTTTGTGTTTTATAAAAATAAGAATGGGTGGTAAATCTCAGTTTTTTATAATTTCACTTTATTGTTCACATCAACAAGTTCAAAACGCTCACAGACGAGTAACATATCTTCAGAGAAATTAAGACCAAGCTCATTTAGTTCCTTTGTAAAAAAACGAACATGGGTGTCTCTCCAGTAATTATAAGTACGATCTCCTTCGCCTTCAGCGATAGCGAATTCTTCGCTTACTTCATTCATTGGTGTTA
Organism: Bacillus sp. FSL K6-1338; assembly: GCF_038006965.1. Classification (NCBI taxonomy): domain Bacteria; kingdom Bacillati; phylum Bacillota; class Bacilli; order Caryophanales; family Bacillaceae; genus Bacillus; species Bacillus sp. FSL K6-1338. Next base: position 284,135 of record NZ_JBBOWI010000001.1, read on the forward strand.
CAGTTACTTCTATTATCTTAATAATAGCTACAGGTTCATCATTACTATTAAGTATAATACTATAATCATTAGTGGTCGGTAGCGGTTCATTTTCTAATTCATAAAAAATGTGACCGGAGCATGTAGCAGTTTTAATACCGTCAATTACTAGTTGTGCAAGATAATTAGGGGAATCTCCAAATTGCCAAGCTATAACAGATTCTGGTTTTTTGTTGTTTCCCCAATAAGTATTCCAATATGTCTGTGCTAATTGATTCATTTTATCGTCACCTCACTCTAATTAAATTTAGTCGCTTTATAATTCCTAGGAAATTTATTTATTTACTTATTCTGTCTTTGTGCTCATTTGAAATTTGTATCAGTGTGTTGCAAATTAAAAAGATACTATGTGGAATGAATATGGTTTGTAAATATGTTCTGTATATATATGGAATCTTTAATTTTCCAATTGCATTTTATGATAAAGGATATAGTTACTTAAAGAACGTTCAGACTATTAATGGTAGCTTATTATCACTATGCCATATTGAAGTGAGTAGTACTAGAGTTGAAATAGATAAAAAACCGATATTCTAAAATTGAATATCAGTTTAATGATATGTGACTTATATGAATCTATAGTAATACGAAAAGCGTAAATAAGATAGCCAACAAAATACGATAGTATGCAAAAGGTTTTAAACCTATCTTCTCTAAAAGCTTTAGAAAAGTTACTACCGCTAGCATCGCTACGGTAAAAGAGGTAATGAATCCTACCGCAAACATAGGGATGTCATCGACACTTAAATACTCCCAGCTTTTTAGTAAGTCTAAGCCTGTAGCTCCAACCATTACAGGAAGAGCTATTAGAAAAGAGAACTCGGATGCGGTTTTATAATTTACTTTTGCTAATAGACCTCCAGAGATAGTAGAGCCAGCTCTAGAGAAGCCAGGGGATACTGCTAAGCACTGAAATAATCCAATTGTTAAAGCTTGACGGTATGTTAAATCGTCCAGTGAATAGGCGGTTGCCTCTTTCTTTTTTACTTCTGCAAAGATCATAAGAATTGCCCCTGCTACAAGTCCAATCACAACAGTGTATGGCTGAAATAAGTATGTTTTAATAATATCATGTAGTAGCAAACCAGCCACTACTGCCGGAAATACGCCAAGAAATACATGAAACGCGTTGAATTTTTTCTCTTTCCGTAGAAGAGGCTTAATATTACATAGAGAAACGAGACGTTTATGATATAAAATTGCAATAGCTAAAATTGCGCCTAGCTGAATAACAATTTCAAACGTTTTTGCTCTTTCTCCTTCAAAGTCTAATAAATGCCCGACTAATATAAGGTGGCCAGTAGAAGATATAGGTAAAAATTCAGCTAATCCTTCTACAATACCGAGTATGAAGGCAATAATGATATCGCTCATAGTTTCACTCCTATAAATTAATGAATGTCTACTTTTTTAAAATAGAATAGTGTTGCAATAAATCCGGAAATTGTTGTTACTGCAATGATGATATAAGAATACTCTGGTGGATATGTCGGTTGTAATTCATTATTTGCGATATCTAGAGTAGCGGTCCACGGAAATAAATCTTTATGCTTGGAGTTTACGAGCATAAGATTGGTCATTGTAATAATGACTGTTAATATAATGGGCGGTACATAGCTCTTCATGACAAGAGTTAGTAGTACAATAGGTGAAGACAATAGAAAGAGAAGTCCACCACATATTAAAAATTCTAGGAAAGAACTTAAAAGTAAAGCAATGTTAAAACCAGGGAAATTCCCCAATAGCCCTAATATTAAAGTAAGTGTCCAAGCGACTAAAGTTAGCATCATGATCCAAAGAAAGAGAATGATGAATTTACTTATAATAAAGCTAATGCGCGACACGGGGATAGTTAGTAAATTTTTTAGTGTATCTTCTGCATATTCGCGGGTAAGCAAATATGCAACCACTACTCCATATAAGGGGAATCCTATAACTAAAGTAGTATATAAGTTAACATCAGTGAATAATTGATGGAACCAAATAGTCGGAGTTGGCTGTTTTGTTTTTATATGTATATAAGAGGCTACTACAACTAAGAAAGGTGCGACACCAGCACCAATAATGCTAATTAAAAACATATTAGAGCGTTTTAATTTTAAGAGTTCTGTATAGAGTAGATTAACCAATTGTTCCACCTCCAACTAGCTTGGTGAAATAATCTTCTAGTCTATCTTCACTTATCATCATTTTTAATACTTCAATACCATTAAGAACTAATGTTCTATTTATGTATCCTTGTTGTCCAAAATGAGAGTAAATACGAATATTCCCTTCATCGTGTACTTCATAATCAAAAATTTGAAGATGATTTTCTAATAACATCACAGCTTTATTGTCATTATTCACTTGAAACTCTATGTACTTACGATTTGCTTTACGTAGCGTATCAAGAGAAACTTCGTCTAGTAACTTTCCTTCATGAATAATTCCGATACGATCGACTAACTGTTCTACCTCGGCTAATATGTGACTAGAAATGAGTATGGTTATATTTCTTTCTTGAGCTAAAGAATGAATAAGTTTTCGCATTTCTTTAATACCAATAGGGTCTAGTCCGTTAGTTGGTTCATCTAATATGAGTAGCTCGGGATAATGGAGAAGAGCGCGTGCAATTCCTAAGCGTTGCTTCATTCCTAAAGAATACTTTCCTACTAACTTTTTTGTCTCATGCTGCAAGCCTACTATTTCTAATGCTTCTTCGATAGCATTCTTTTTGTGAACCCCAATTATCTTTGCATTAATTAATAGGTTTTCTTTTGCAGTTAAGTTTTCATAAAATCCTGGAACTTCAACTATAGAACCAATTCTGCTTAAAATATCTTTTTGATTTTGGAATAAGTTCTCTCCAAATATTTCAATCGTTCCACTTGTAGGCTTTATAAGACTAAGCAGCATACGAATGGTTGTTGTTTTACCAGCACCGTTGCGGCCTATGAAGCCATAAATCTCCCCTTGTTGAACATTAATATTTAAATTATCTACTGATTTTTGATTGCCATATACTTTAGTAAGGTTAGTCGTTTTTATAATTGTATTTATAGGAGACACCTGCTTTCTATAAGTTCTTACTTACATCATAAAAAGGAAGGCTTAACTGCATATTAATCATTTCTTAACTATTTCTTAAAAGTATTGTGTTTTGGAATAGAAAAGCCAAAAATAGTTCGTTTCCATGGAGTGCTTTCAACCCATATATGCCCACCATTTCTCTCAACGAGCGCTTTAGAAATAGAGAGCCCGAGACCACTACCACCAAACGAGGAGTTTCTTGATTGTTCGCTTCGGTACATTCGCTCAAACACATTTTGTAAATCATGCTTTGGA
>NZ_JBBOWI010000001.1:292500-757500 GCF_038006965.1 Bacillus sp. FSL K6-1338
GAAAGACGGGTGAGAATCCCGTCCACCGAATGCCTAAGGTTTCCTGAGGAAGGCTCGTCCGCTCAGGGTTAGTCAGGACCTAAGCCGAGGCCGACAGGCGTAGGCGATGGACAACAGGTTGATATTCCTGTACCACCTCTTTATCGTTTGAGCAATGGAGGGACGCAGAAGGATAGAAGAAGCGTGCGATTGGTTGTGCACGTCCAAGCAGTTAGGCTGATAAGTAGGCAAATCCGCTTATCGTGAAGGCTGAGCTGTGATGGGGAAGCTCCTTATGGAGCGAAGTCTTTGATTCCCCGCTGCCAAGAAAAGCTTCTAGCGAGATAAAAGGTGCCTGTACCGCAAACCGACACAGGTAGGCGAGGAGAGAATCCTAAGGTGTGCGAGAGAACTCTGGTTAAGGAACTCGGCAAAATGACCCCGTAACTTCGGGAGAAGGGGTGCTTTCTTAACGGAAAGCCGCAGTGAATAGGCCCAAGCGACTGTTTAGCAAAAACACAGCTCTCTGCGAAGCCGTAAGGCGAAGTATAGGGGGTGACACCTGCCCGGTGCTGGAAGGTTAAGGAGAGGGGTTAGCGTAAGCGAAGCTCTGAACTGAAGCCCCAGTAAACGGCGGCCGTAACTATAACGGTCCTAAGGTAGCGAAATTCCTTGTCGGGTAAGTTCCGACCCGCACGAAAGGTGTAACGATTTGGGCACTGTCTCAACCAGAGACTCGGTGAAATTATAGTACCTGTGAAGATGCAGGTTACCCGCGACAGGACGGAAAGACCCCGTGGAGCTTTACTGTAGCCTGATATTGAATTTTGGTACAGTTTGTACAGGATAGGCGGGAGCCATTGAAACCGGAGCGCTAGCTTCGGTGGAGGCGCTGGTGGGATACCGCCCTGACTGTATTGAAATTCTAACCTACGGGTCTTATCGACCCGGGAGACAGTGTCAGGTGGGCAGTTTGACTGGGGCGGTCGCCTCCTAAAGTGTAACGGAGGCGCCCAAAGGTTCCCTCAGAATGGTTGGAAATCATTCGTAGAGTGCAAAGGCATAAGGGAGCTTGACTGCGAGACCTACAAGTCGAGCAGGGACGAAAGTCGGGCTTAGTGATCCGGTGGTTCCGCATGGAAGGGCCATCGCTCAACGGATAAAAGCTACCCCGGGGATAACAGGCTTATCTCCCCCAAGAGTCCACATCGACGGGGAGGTTTGGCACCTCGATGTCGGCTCATCGCATCCTGGGGCTGTAGTCGGTCCCAAGGGTTGGGCTGTTCGCCCATTAAAGCGGTACGCGAGCTGGGTTCAGAACGTCGTGAGACAGTTCGGTCCCTATCCGTCGTGGGCGTAGGAAATTTGAGAGGAGCTGTCCTTAGTACGAGAGGACCGGGATGGACGCACCGCTGGTGTACCAGTTGTTCTGCCAAGGGCATAGCTGGGTAGCTATGTGCGGAAGGGATAAGTGCTGAAAGCATCTAAGCATGAAGCCCCCCTCAAGATGAGATTTCCCATAGCGTAAGCTAGTAAGATCCCTGAAAGATGATCAGGTTGATAGGTTCGAGGTGGAAGCATGGTGACATGTGGAGCTGACGAATACTAATAGATCGAGGACTTAACCATATAATATGTAGCAAATGTTATCTAGTTTTGAAGGAATATGCCTTCATAGTTTGGTGATGATGGCAGAGAGGTCACACCCGTTCCCATACCGAACACGGAAGTTAAGCTCTCTAGCGCCGATGGTAGTTGGGACCTTGTCCCTGTGAGAGTAGGACGTCGCCAAGCAAAAACCTAAGTCGTTTCGACTTAGGTTTTTTTGTGTTTATTTTTATTTACCGAATGTTATAATCCATAAATTTAATAACGCTAAAGACGAAAAAAGAATGAAATAGAGACTTTTAAAATAGGACACATTATTTCTATCATAAGTATATATTTTAAATAATGAGATGCTATAAATAAGTATTCAATAATTACAACAATTACTGCGATAGAAAAAATAAATAGGATAATAGCGTAGTTCTTTCTTTCATGTTTATCCTCCTTAGAAATTAAATCGTTATAATAAAAGTTCTATTGATGTGTAGAATACAAGAGTGTACATATTTTGATTTAAAACATACTGAAGTACTATATAAACGATTATAAGTAAATAGATCTCTAGAAATATATATTCTAATTCCCTTTTCTTCTTGCATATAGTTGCAATTCTTCTTTTGAATATAACTAAAACACGAACGTTATTGACTACTAATAAAAAAACATTCGATTATTTATTGACATCGTTTATGAAATATTGTTAATATAGCCATAGAAACAATAATATAAGACCTCATATAATCGCGGGGATATGGCCTGCAAGTCTCTACCTAACGACCGTTATTCGTTAGACTATGAGGGAAAGTCACTCGGTATTTTTCTATTCACAAGGGATACGTATGCCTGAGTAGAGCGCTTTCTCTCATAGTAAAAGAGAAACTGTTCTATTTCAGGCTTTTTTTATTTGAATCGGGGGGATTCTAATATGAAATCACTAGTTGGAGTCATAATGGGAAGTACGTCAGACTGGGAAACAATGAAATATGCTTGTGACATTTTAGATGAATTAAATATACCGTATGAGAAAAAGGTTGTATCCGCTCATCGGACTCCGGATTATATGTTTGAATATGCAGAGACGGCTCGTGAACGTGGATTGAAGGTTATTATTGCTGGAGCTGGTGGAGCAGCACATTTACCAGGAATGGTTGCAGCGAAGACAAATCTTCCTGTAATTGGAGTTCCAGTTCAATCAAAAGCATTAAACGGCTTAGATTCATTATTATCCATCGTCCAAATGCCAGGGGGGGTTCCAGTTGCAACTGTTGCAATTGGTAAAGCCGGTTCAACGAATGCTGGATTACTTGCTGCACAAATACTTGGATCATTCCATGATGATATACATGATGCATTAGAATTGAGACGAGAATCGATTGAAAAAGATGTGCGCGAAGGTAGTGAGCTAGTATGACGAGAATCATTTTACCTGGAAAAACAATCGGCATTATTGGAGGCGGCCAGCTAGGAAGAATGATGGCATTGGCAGCCAAGGAGATGGGATATAAAATTGCTGTTTTAGATCCTACAAAGCATTCACCATGTGCACAAGTTGCTGATATTGAAATCGTTGCACCGTATGACGATTTAAAGGCAATTCAGCATTTAGCAGAGATAAGTGATGTTGTCACATATGAATTTGAGAATATTGATTATAGATGTTTACAATGGCTTGAAAAACATGCTTACTTGCCACAAGGTAGTCAGTTGTTAAATAAAACGCAAAATCGTTTTACAGAAAAGAATGGAATTGAGAAGGCTGGGTTACCAGTAGCAACGTATAGATTAGTTCAAAATCAAGATCAGCTTACAGAAGCAATTGCTGAGTTATCATTCCCTTCCGTCTTAAAAACGACGACAGGTGGATATGATGGGAAAGGGCAAGTTGTTTTAAGAAGTGAGGCTGATGTTGAGACAGCAAGAAATCTTGTGGATAAAGCAGAGTGTATTTTAGAGAAATGGGTGCCTTTTGAAAAAGAAGTATCTGTTATTGTGATTCGTAGTGTAAGTGGTGAAACGAAAGTGTTTCCAGTAGCGGAAAATATTCATGTAAATAACATTTTGCATGAATCTATCGTTCCAGCTCGTATTACAGAAGAGCTTTCTCAAAAAGCAATTGCTTATGCAAAGGTACTTGCGGATGAATTAAAACTTGTGGGAACACTAGCTGTAGAGATGTTTGCTACAGCTAATGGTGAGATTTACATTAATGAATTAGCACCAAGACCTCACAATTCAGGACACTACACACAGGATGCATGTGAAACGAGCCAATTTGGTCAACATATTCGAGCAATCTGTAATTTACCTCTAGGAGAAACAAATTTGTTAAAACCAGTTGTCATGGTAAACATTTTAGGCGAACATATAGAAGGGGTCCTAAGACAAGTGAATAGACTAACCGGGTGCTATTTACACTTGTATGGAAAAGAAGAAGCAAAAGCACAGCGAAAAATGGGGCATGTTAATATTTTAAATGATAATATTGAAGTTGCTCTAGAAAAAGCGAAGAGTTTGCATATTTGGGACCATCAAGAACAACTGTTGGAGGGAAAAAGATGATTAGTCGTTATACACGCCCTGAAATGGGTGCGATTTGGACGGAAGAGAACAAATTTAAAGCGTGGTTAGAAGTTGAGATTTTAGCTTGTGAAGCATGGGCTGAGCTTGGCGACATTCCAAAAGAAGATGTTAAAAAAATTCGTGAACATGCATCATTTGATATTGATCGTATTTATGAAATTGAAAAAGAAACACGTCATGACGTAGTTGCATTCACTCGTGCTGTATCAGAAACGCCGACATTAGGCGAAGAACGTAAATGGGTTCATTACGGTTTAACATCTACAGACGTAGTAGATACAGCATTATCTTACATCTTAAAACAAGCGAATGAAATCATATTAAAAGACTTAGAGAACTTTGTGAGCATTTTAGCTAACAAAGCGAAAGAGCATAAATACACAATCATGATGGGAAGAACACACGGTGTTCATGCAGAACCAACAACATTTGGTTTAAAACTTGGTCTTTGGTATGAAGAAATGAAACGTAACGTAGAGCGTTTCAAGCAAGCAGCTGATACAGTTCGCGTTGGTAAATTATCTGGTGCGGTTGGTACATATGCAAATATCGATCCATTCGTAGAAAAGTATGTTTGTGAAAACTTAGGATTAGAAGCAGCACCAATTTCAACACAAACATTGCAACGTGATCGCCATGCTCATTACATGTCAACACTTGCACTAATCGCAACATCTATCGAAAAGATGGCAGTTGAGATTCGTGGTTTACAAAAGAGTGAAACACGTGAAGTTGAAGAAGCTTTCGCAAAAGGTCAAAAAGGTTCTTCTGCAATGCCGCATAAGCGTAATCCAATTGGATCTGAAAATATGACTGGTTTAGCTCGTGTTATCCGCGGTTATATGATGACAGCTTATGAGAATGTTCCATTATGGCATGAGCGTGATATTTCTCACTCTTCAGCAGAACGCGTAATTTTACCAGATGCTACAATCGCGTTAAATTACATGTTAAATCGCTTTGGTAATATCGTTAAAAACTTAACTGTATACCCAGAGAATATGAAACGCAATATGACAAGAACATACGGCTTAATTTATTCTCAGCGCGTAATGCTTACACTAATCGACAAAGGTATGGTACGTGAAGAAGCTTATGATATCGTACAGCCTAAAGCGATGGAAGCTTGGGAAACACAAGTACAATTTAAAGAGCTTGTAGAAGCTGATGAGCGTATTACAAGCAAGTTAACACAAGAAGAAATTAATGAATGCTTCAACTATGAGCATCACATGCAACACGTTGATACAATCTTTGAACGCCTTGGATTAAACGAAGCGTAAAATTTCATATGGCACAGAATAGAGTCATTCTGTGCCATTATTTATAAAAACATTATTCACATTTTTCAAACTACAGGGGGCTTGCGAAATGCAAAAGCTAGAATTGCTGTATGAAGGTAAGGCAAAAAGAATTTATCGTACAGAATCAGCAGATATGGTTTGGGTAGAGTACAAAGATAGTGCGACTGCTTTCAATGGGGAGAAAAAAGAGACGATTACAGGAAAAGGTCGTTTGAACAATGAAATTACAACTTTATTGTTCAGAAAGTTACAAGAAGTGGGAATTAAAACACATTTTGTTGAGAAGTTATCTGAAACAGAACAACTTGTTAAAAAAGTGAGTATTATTCCTTTAGAAGTTGTCACAAGAAATGTAATTGCAGGAAGTCTTTCAAAACGATTAGGAATGGAAGAGGGAACTGTACTTGCAGAACCAATCGTAGAATTTTACTTCAAAGATGATGATTTAGGAGATCCGCTTGTAACGGAAGATCATATTCGTGTATTAAACGTTGCATCGCCAGAGCAAGTAAGTGTATTACGAGATATGGCTCTACAAATCAATCAAGTGTTGATTGATCATTTCGCAAGCTGTCGTGTAAGATTAGTAGATTTCAAATTAGAGTTTGGTGTAACGGAAGAAGGAGAAATCATTTTAGCGGATGAAATTTCACCAGATACTTGCCGTTTATGGGATGAAACGAGCAATGAAAAGTTTGATAAAGACGTATTCCGTCGTGATCTTGGAAATTTAACAGAAGCTTATGAAGAGATTTTAAAACGTTTAGGGGGAATTTCACATGTATAAAGTTAAGGTATATGTAACATTAAGAGAAAGCGTATTAGATCCACAAGGAACAGCAGTAAAAGGAGCACTTCATAGTCTTTCATTTACAGAAGTACAAGACGTTCGAATCGGAAAGTACATGGAACTAACAATTGATAAATCTGTATCTGATTTAGATAGCAAGGTAAAAGAAATGTGTGAAAAACTATTAGCGAACGTTGTAATGGAAGACTTCCGTTATGAAGTTGAGGAGGTTGTCGCACAGTGAAATTTGCCGTAATAGTATTTCCGGGTTCGAACTGTGATGTCGATATGTTCCATGCAATTAAAGATGAGCTTGGCGAAGAAGTAGATTACGTTTGGCACGATACAGAGAATTTAGATGAATATGATGCAATTCTACTACCAGGTGGATTTTCTTATGGTGACTACTTACGCTGCGGTGCTATTTCTCGCTTTGCTAATGCAATGAAAGCAGTGCAAAAAGCTGCTGAGCAAGGAAAGCCGATTTTAGGTGTATGTAATGGATTCCAGATTCTTGTTGAATCAGGATTACTACCAGGAGCGTTAATGAGAAACGAAAACTTAAAATTTATGTGTCGCACTGTTCAGTTGCGTGTTGAAAATAATGAAACGATGTTTACATCACAATATGAAAAAAATGAAATAATCAATATTCCAATCGCTCATGGTGAGGGGAATTACTATTGTGACGAAGAGACTCTTAAACAATTAGAAGAGAATAATCAAATCGCATTCCGTTACGTAGAAAATCCTAACGGTAGCGTTTCAGATATTGCTGGTATTGTAAACGAAAAAGGAAATGTACTTGGTATGATGCCACATCCAGAGCGTGCTGTAGATGAATTACTTGGCGGTGCTGAAGGGTTAAAAGTCTTTCAATCTATCTTAAAACAGTGGAGGGAAACATATGTCGTTAATGCTTGAACCAAATCCAACACAAATTAAAGAAGAGCGTATATATGCGGAAATGGGGCTAACAGACGAAGAGTTTGCCATGGTTGAAAGGATTTTAGGTCGTCTGCCAAATTATACAGAAACAGGATTATTCTCTGTAATGTGGTCTGAACATTGTAGTTATAAAAATTCAAAACCAGTTCTTCGTAAGTTTCCAACGACAGGTGAGCGTGTTCTGCAAGGACCTGGAGAAGGTGCTGGAATTGTAGATATAGGTGATAATCAAGCAGTTGTATTTAAAATGGAAAGTCATAACCATCCTTCAGCTATTGAACCATATCAAGGAGCTGCAACAGGTGTTGGTGGTATTATTCGTGACGTATTCTCTATGGGAGCACGTCCGGTAGCTCTATTAAACTCACTTCGTTTCGGTGAATTACAGTCACCACGTGTGAAATATTTATTCGAAGAAGTAGTAGCAGGAATTGCAGGATACGGTAACTGCATCGGTATTCCGACTGTTGGCGGCGAAGTACAATTTGATCCATGTTACGAAGGAAATCCACTTGTAAATGCAATGTGCGTAGGTTTGATTAACCACGAAGACATTAAAAAAGGGCAAGCGCACGGTGCTGGTAATACAGTAATGTACGTAGGAGCATCAACTGGTCGTGACGGTATTCACGGTGCAACATTCGCGTCGGAAGAACTATCTGAAAGTTCAGAAGCGAAACGTCCAGCGGTTCAAGTAGGGGATCCATTTATGGAGAAACTTCTTATTGAAGCGTGTTTAGAATTAATTCAATCTGATGCACTTGTTGGAATTCAAGATATGGGTGCGGCTGGTTTAACATCATCTTCTGCAGAAATGGCAAGTAAAGCAGGAATGGGTATTGAAATGTATTTAGATGATGTACCACAGCGTGAAACAGGAATGACACCATATGAAATGATGCTATCTGAATCACAAGAGCGTATGTTAATTGTTGTGAAAAAAGGTAGAGAACAAGAAATAGTAGATTTATTTGAGAAGTATGGTCTTGCAGCAGTTACGATGGGGAAAGTAACAGAAGATAAAATGCTTCGTTTATTCCATAAAGGTGAAAAGGTAGCTGAAGTTCCAGCAGATGCTTTAGCAGAAGAAGCACCAATTTATCATAAGCCATCAAAAGAAGCAGCATACTTTGCTGAATTCCAAGCAATGAAAATGGAAACGCCAAAAGTAGAAAATTATAAAGAAGCGTTATTCGCTCTATTACAGCAACCAACAATTGCAAGTAAAGAGTGGGTATACGATCAATACGATTACCAAGTTCGCACAAGTACAGTTGTGACACCAGGTTCAGATGCTGCAGTTGTACGTGTACGCGGTACAGAAAAAGGATTAGCAATGACGACAGATTGTAACTCTCGCTACATTTATCTAGATCCAGAAATGGGCGGTAAAATTGCAGTAGCAGAGGCAGCGCGAAATATCGTATGTTCTGGCGGGGAGCCACTTGCAATTACAGATTGCTTAAACTTCGGTAACCCAGAAAAACCAGAGATTTTCTGGCAGATTGAGAAATCAGTAGACGGTATGAGTGAAGCTTGTCGCACATTACAAACACCAGTTATCGGCGGAAACGTATCGATGTATAACGAGCGTAGTGGCGAAGCTGTATATCCAACACCAACTGTTGGGATGGTCGGACTTGTACATGACTTAAAACATGTAACAACACAAGAGTTTAAGCAAGCTGGCGATTTAGTTTATGTAATCGGTGAGACGAAAGCTGAGTTTGGCGGAAGTGAATTACAGAAAATGATTCACGGTAAAATCTTCGGGCAATCACCAAGTATCGATTTAGATGTAGAATTAAAACGCCAAAAACAAGTATTAGAAGCAATTCAAGCTGGTCTTGTTCAATCTGCACATGATGTTGCTGAGGGTGGTTTAGCAGTTGCGATTTCAGAAAGTGCAATTGGTGCTAAAGGCTTAGGTGCTACTGTGAAATTAGATGGAGAAGCAACAGCAGCATTATTCGCTGAATCACAGTCTCGCTTCGTGATTACTGTAAAACGTGAAAATAAAGAGGCGTTTGAGAAAGCGGTAGAAGCAATCCAAGTTGGAGAAGTAACAAGTACAAATGAAGTAACAATTCATAATGAAGAAAATGAAGTATTACTTACAGCAAATGTAGATGAAATGAGAAAGGCTTGGAAAGGGGCAATCCCATGCTTGCTGAAATAAAGGGGTTAAACGAAGAATGTGGCGTTTTCGGAATTTGGGGGCATGAAAATGCAGCACAAGTTTCATACTACGGATTGCACAGTTTACAGCACCGTGGACAAGAAGGCGCAGGCATTGTCGTAAATAATGGTGAGAAAATTGTCGGTCACAAGGGGTTAGGTTTAATATCAGAAGTGTTTTCAAGAGGCGAGCTAGAAGGATTAAATGGAAAATCAGCAATCGGACATGTACGATATGCAACAGCTGGTGGAAGTGAAGTTGCTAACGTTCAACCATTGTTGTTCCGTTTTTCTGATCATAGTATGGCGCTAGCTCATAACGGGAATTTAATTAATGCAAAAATGCTTCGCCGTGAATTAGAGGCAGAGGGAAGTATTTTTCAAACAAGTTCAGACACAGAAGTACTTTTACATCTTATTAAACGTAGTACGAAAGACTCTTTAATTGAAAGTGTAAAAGAGGCTCTGAATAAAGTGAAAGGTGCGTTTGCGTATCTTTTACTAACTGGAAATGAAATGATCGTTGCGTTAGATCCAAATGGATTCCGTCCGCTTTCAATTGGAAAGATGGGGGATGCTTACGTTGTAGCATCTGAAACATGTGCTTTTGATGTAGTAGGTGCAACATACATTCGCGATGTAGAACCTGGTGAATTACTTATCATTAATGATGAAGGAATTCACGTAGATCGTTTTACAAACGATGTAGAACATGCGATTTGTAGTATGGAATACATTTACTTTGCACGACCAGATTCTAATATTGCTGGTGTTAACGTTCATGCAGCGCGTAAAAATATGGGAAAACGTTTAGCAGCGGAAGCTCCTATTGAAGCGGATGTTGTTACTGGTGTACCAGACTCTAGTATTTCAGCAGCGATTGGCTATGCGGAGGCAACAGGCATTCCGTATGAATTAGGATTAATTAAAAATCGTTACGTTGGACGTACTTTTATTCAGCCTTCTCAAGAACTGCGTGAGCAAGGGGTTAAGATGAAGCTTTCAGCAGTAAGAGGTGTAGTGGAAGGGAAACGAGTTGTTATGATTGACGATTCTATCGTAAGAGGAACGACAAGTAAACGAATTGTTCGTATGCTTCGTGAAGCTGGAGCGACAGAAGTTCACGTAAGAATCGCTTCACCACCTCTTAAGTATCCATGTTTTTATGGCATTGATATTCAAACGAGAAAAGAATTAATTGCAGCAAATAATACAGTAGAAGAAATCCGTGAAATGATCGGAGCAGATTCTTTAACATTTTTAAGCGAAGATGGATTAGTAGATGCAATTGGGCGTCCATATGAAGGGAAATATGGCGGTCTATGTATGGCTTATTTTAATGGGGACTATCCAACAGCTCTTTATGATTATGAGCAAGAGCTTTTAGAAAGTATGAAATAAGAAAAGTGAAAAAAGCTTCTACTTCTTTTGATGTAGAAGCTAGCTCCTTTCTTAAAATAGCCCGCCCTGGATGGGGAGAAATTAAAAGACGAGGTGTAAATAACGATGGCGAATGCATATAAGCAAGCAGGAGTAGATATTGAAGCTGGATATGAAGCGGTATCTCGCATGAAAAAACACGTACAAACAACTATGAGAAAAGAAGTACTAGGCGGTTTAGGCGGTTTTGGAGGTATGTTTGATCTATCAAAATTTGCATTAGAAGAACCTGTATTAGTATCTGGAACAGATGGCGTGGGAACGAAATTGATGCTCGCTTTTATGGCAGATAAACATGACACAATTGGTATTGATGCAGTAGCAATGTGTGTAAATGATATTGTTGTCCAAGGAGCAGAGCCGCTTTTCTTCCTTGATTATATTGCTTGTGGTAAAGCTGAACCTAGTAAAATTGAAAACATCGTCAAAGGTATATCAGAGGGCTGTCGCCAAGCTGGTTGTGCATTAATCGGTGGAGAAACAGCTGAAATGCCAGGAATGTATTCTACGGAAGAATATGATTTAGCTGGTTTTACAGTTGGGATTGTTGATAAGAAGAAAATTATAACAGGTGAAAAAATTGAAGCTGGTCACGTGTTAATTGGCTTAGCATCTAGCGGTATTCATAGCAATGGTTACTCTTTAGTACGAAAAGTGTTACTAGAAGATGGAGAACTATCTTTAGAGCGTATTTATGGTCGCTTAGAGCTACCTCTTGGTGAAGAATTATTAAAACCAACGAAAATTTATGTCAAACCTATTTTAGAACTATTGAAGAAACATGAAGTATACGGTATGGCGCATATTACAGGTGGCGGATTTATTGAAAATATTCCACGCATGTTGCCAGAAGGAATCGGTGCTGAGATTGAACTAGGATCTTGGAAAATTCAGCCGATCTTTAGTTTGCTTCAAGAAGTTGGAAACCTGGAAGAGAAAGACATGTTCAATATTTTTAACATGGGTATTGGTATGGTAGTGGCAGTAAAGGAAGAAGATGCAAAAGATGTTGTTCGTCTTCTTGAAGAACAAGGAGAAACGGCTCGTATTATTGGACGTACTATACAAGGAGCTGGTGTTACTTTTAATGGGGGCACAGCACTATGAGTAGATTAGCGGTTTTTGCTTCTGGAAGCGGATCTAACTTTCAATCTCTCGTTAATGCGGTAGAAGAAAAAAGATTGGATGCAGAAATTAGTTTATTAGTATGTGATAAACCAGAAGCACGCGCTGTTGGTCGGGCACATTATCATCATATTCCGTGTTTTGCTTTTTCAGCGAAAGCATATGAGTCAAAAGAAGCGTTTGAAAAAGAGATATTAAAGAAGCTAGAAGAATATGAAATTGACTATGTTATTTTAGCTGGATATATGCGTTTAATTGGGCCGACGTTACTAGAAGCATACGGCGGGAAGATTATTAATATTCATCCATCATTACTACCGAGCTTTCCGGGTAAAGATGCTGTCGGTCAAGCATTAGAAGCAGGTGTGAAAGTAACTGGAGTAACGATTCATTATGTAGATGCAGGTATGGATACAGGGCCAATTATTGCGCAAGAAGCAGTAGTTGTTTCTGAAGGGGATACGAGAGAAAGCTTACAAAATAAAATTCAACAAGTTGAGCATAAATTATACGTAAATACAGTGAATCAAATTGTTCAGTCTGTGAAAGAATCAACTGTTAACTAACATACAACCAGGGGTGAAAGATAAATGAAAAAGCGTGCATTAGTAAGTGTTTCAGATAAAACAGGAGTAGTAGAATTTGTTAAAGGGTTACTAGAACAAGGGATTGAAGTTATTTCAACAGGTGGTACGAAAAAGTTACTAGAAGCAAACGGCTTACAAGTAATTGGTATTTCTGAAGTAACTGGTTTCCCTGAAATTATGGATGGCCGTGTGAAAACATTACATCCAAATATTCATGGTGGTCTATTAGCAGTTCGTGATAATGAAACACACGTAACACAAATGAATGAATTAGGTATTCAGCCAATTGACTTTGTTGTTGTTAACTTATACCCATTTAAAGAAACAATCGCTAAGCCTGATGTAACATTTGCTGATGCAATTGAAAATATTGATATCGGTGGCCCGACAATGATTCGCTCTGCTGCGAAAAATCATCAATTCGTATCTGTAATTGTAGATCCAGTAGATTATGATGTTGTATTAGCAGAACTAAAAGAGAACGGCGAAGTAATGGATGAAACGAAACGTAAACTAGCAGCGAAAGTATTCCGTCATACAGCAGCATATGATGCGCTAATTTCTAACTATTTAACAGAGCAAATGGGTGAAGAAAGTCCAGAAACATTAACTGTGACATTCGAGAAAAAGCAAGACTTACGTTATGGCGAGAACCCACATCAAAAGGCAACTTTCTATAAAGCGCCATTCGCAGCAACTTCTTCTGTTGCATACGCAGAACAATTACACGGTAAAGAATTATCGTATAACAATATTAATGATGCAGACGCAGCGCTCAGCATCGTAAAAGAATTTACAGAACCAGCAGTAGTAGCAGTAAAACATATGAATCCATGTGGTGTTGGAGTAGGAACTGATATTCACGAAGCATATACTCGTGCTTATGAAGCAGATCCAGTATCAATCTTCGGCGGTATTATTGCAGCAAATCGTGAAATTGATAAAGCTACAGCAGAAAAGTTACACGAAATTTTCTTAGAAATCATTATTGCACCTTCTTTCTCAAAAGAAGCTTTAGAAGTATTGCAAAGTAAGAAAAACTTACGTCTACTAACTGTAAATATTGAAAAAGCGACAAGTGCAAGCAAAAAACTAACTTCTGTACAAGGTGGGCTTCTCGTTCAAGAGGAAGATACGTTATCATTAGATGAAAGTACAATTTCAATTCCAACGAAACGTGAACCTTCAGAGCAAGAATGGAAAGATTTAAAACTAGCTTGGAAAGTTGTAAAGCATGTGAAATCAAATGCAATTGTTTTAGCGAAAGATGATATGACAATTGGTGTCGGTGCAGGGCAGATGAACCGTGTAGGTTCTGCAAAAATCGCAATTACACAAGCTGGTGAAAAAGCACAAGGTAGCGCACTTGCATCTGATGCTTTCTTCCCAATGCCAGATACATTAGAAGAAGCAGCAAAAGCAGGAATTACAGCAATCATTCAACCGGGCGGATCAATCCGTGATGAAGATTCTATTAAAGTGGCGGATACGTATGGGATTGCTATGGTGTTCACTGGCGTACGTCATTTCAAACACTAATAGAGGATGTTTAAAAGGTCCGGTCGAGATAACCTTTTAAACTTTTATTGATATGAGAAAGCAAACTAGGAGCATAGCTTCTAGTTTGTACTTATTTAATTATTGGGGGATGAAATATGAATGTTTTAGTAATTGGCCGCGGTGGGCGTGAGCATGCTTTAGCTTGGAAGTTTGCACAATCTGAAAAAGTAGAAAAGGTGTATGTAGCACCAGGTAATGAAGGTATGCGCGATGTTGCAACACCAGTTGATATTGATGAAAATGATTTTGATGCATTAGTTTTATTTGCTAAAGAGAATAAGGTTGAATTAACTTTCGTTGGACCAGAAATTCCACTTATGAATGGAATTGTTGATCGCTTTAAAGAAGAGGGACTTCGTGTGTTTGGCCCAAATAAAGCGGCTGCTGTTATTGAAGGTAGTAAGGCTTTCACAAAAGAATTGATGAAAAAATATGATATTCCAACTGCGGCATATGAAACTTTTACAGACTATGAAGAAGCAGTACAGTATATTCAAAAAGTTGGTGCGCCAATCGTAATTAAAGCTGACGGCCTAGCTGCTGGTAAAGGTGTAACGGTAGCAATGACGCTTGAAGAGGCATTACAAGCTGTGAAAGAGATGCTACAATATGTGAAGTTTGGCGAAGCGAGCAAGAAGGTCGTTATTGAAGAGTTTTTAGATGGACAAGAATTTTCATTAATGGCATTTGTAAATGGAACAACTGTGCATCCGATGGGAATTGCGCAAGATCATAAACGAGCTTTTGATGGTGATAAAGGTCCAAATACAGGCGGAATGGGTGCGTATTCTCCAGTACCACAAATTCCAGAATCAGCAGTTCAAGAGGCAATAAAAATGGTATTACATCCAACTGCCAAGGCAATGATTGCAGAAAACCGTTCGTTTACAGGAATTTTATATGCGGGACTTATTTTAACAAATGATGGCCCGAAGGTAATTGAATTTAATGCACGCTTTGGTGATCCTGAAACGGAAGTAGTATTACCTCGCTTAGAAAATGATTTAGTTGATGTATGTAACGCGGTATTAGATGAAAGTGAATTAACGTTACAGTGGTCAGAGGAAGCGGTAATTGGTGTTGTACTTGCTTCGAAAGGATATCCGGAAGCATATAAAAAAGGTGACATTATTAAAGGATTAGATACACTGGAAGATGTAATTGTTTTCCATTCAGGTACAGCCATGAAGCATGGTGACTTTGTAACAAATGGCGGCCGTGTACTATTTGTTGCTTGTAAGGCGGACAGTTTACAAGCAGCGAAAGATAAGGTGTATAAAGAAATCGGCAAAATTGAGAGTGATGGTCTATTTTACCGAAGTGATATAGGATATCGTGCAATTGGGCATGAGATGACGAGAAGCTAATATGTAAAAATCCCGCTGATTTCTCAGCGGGATTTTTTATGCATCTTTATCTTTTTTCAATTTTCCTTTTTGCTTTGCCATTTCTCGAAGTAAATACTCGATGTGTGCATTGACGCTACGAAACTCATCATTCGCCCATTTTTCGATGACTGCGTGTAATTCAGGATCAATACGTAATGGAAAGCTTTTCTTTTTAGCCATAATGATTTACAACCCTTTAGTATAGGCTTCCTGTATTAATAACCGGTTGCGCACCTTTATCTGAAACGATGGCAACTAATAAGTTGTTTACCATATTTGCTTTACGCTCGTCATCGAGTTCCAGTACGCCTTCTTCATCTAACATATGGATTGAATCTTTGGCCATCTTCACAGCACCTTCAACAATTTCTTTTCTAGCAGCTAATACTGCTTTTGCTTGTTGACGTTGTAGCATTGCATGGGCAATTTCTGTTGCGTAAGCTAAATGCGTTAAACGAGTTTCCAATACTTCTACACCAGCAATTTCAAGACGTGCCTCTAACTCACGTTTTAATTCTTCAGAGATTTCTTCAGTATTTCCGCGTAACGTAATGCAAGTTTCATCTTGGAAATTGTCATATGGATATTTTGTTGCGACGTGGCGGATTGCCGTTTCGCTTTGAATTTCTACAAATCGATCGTAATGTTCAACACCGAACATTGCTTTTGCAGAATCAACTACTTTATATACGATAACAGCTGCAATTTCAATCGGATTTCCCTCAACATCGTTTACTTTTAATTTCTTACTATTAAAGTTTTCAACACGTAAAGATACAGTTTGACGGAATGCGAACGGAATCGTTAAAAATAAACCGTTTTGACGAATTGTTCCTAAATAATTACCAAAGAACGTAATAACTTTCGCTTGATTTGGTTGAACAATCCCGATACCCGTAGCGAGAATTGCGGCTAATACAATAGTTAGTGCTGCTCCTATAAAAATTTCTTGTGCAAGGAAAAATACACCGATAGCCGCTAAAATCAAAATTCCAATAATACCGAGAAAACCATTTACATAAAATACTTGTTTTTCTTTCATATGATCGCCTCCTGATATAAAAATGATATCACTTTTATATCATTTTAAGCAAGAGGTATGCACCTAATTTTCTGAATTTTATTGATTGATATCTTTTATATACATTTTAAGCTTAAAAAGGGAATGTACGTTCTGTTTTTATGGTAAAATAAAGAAGACTTAACCGCTCACTACAGCAGCTAAGTCCCTTT
The DNA here is from genome assembly GCF_038006965.1 of Bacillus sp. FSL K6-1338. Taxonomy (NCBI): domain Bacteria; kingdom Bacillati; phylum Bacillota; class Bacilli; order Caryophanales; family Bacillaceae; genus Bacillus; species Bacillus sp. FSL K6-1338. The sequence goes on from NZ_JBBOWI010000001.1 coordinate 309,221, forward strand.
GAGAGCATCTTGCATCGTGACAAATGATTCAAAGCGGTTTTGCCAGGATTATTTCTTCAATCGCTGACTCAATCTCTTTGTCAGAAGCGTCATAACTTCCTTTTGACTTTGGCTTGTCATGAGAGGAAGTTTGATTCACTTCTTCTTTAGCATGTCCTTTTTCAGTAAAATTCATGCTAGGCATTTTAAATGCACCCATATTCATGTATTTTCCAAACTTCCACGCTTCAACAATAGGGCAGAAGCGAACAATTCCCTCTGCAACTTTCATTGCACCAATCCATAGAAAAATGTTAGACCAAGTGCACCATGGCTTGCGTACAAGTTTAGTTGCACTACATCCGAAGAGGACAAGCCCAAGTGTAATTCGAATTAGAGCGTTTATTGTCCCGATGTTTTGCTTCATTAGAAAAACACTCCTTTTTATGAAAATTGAAATAGTGAATACTACTTCTCTTATTAGTATCCCGTGTGATTTTGGGGATATGTAATCCAACATTTGACGTTGAAAAAGATGTTGGAATGGGCGTGTGTGTCAGTAGCTTTTTTTGTTATAATGAAAGAATGCATAAAAAGAAGATGAAATTAAATCATTCTTTTTGAAAAATATTTAAAAAACAAGATGAAAACTAACTGTTATTTTAAACAGAACTATAGATATAACTAGAGAAAAGGAAGGGTGTTTTCATGTACGATATTTCCGGATGGAAACATGTATTTAAGCTTGATCCAAATAAGGAGTTAAGCGATGAACATTTAGAAATGATTTGTGAGTCTGGAACTGATGCGGTTATTGTAGGCGGAAGTGATGGGGTTACAATTGATAACGTATTACACATGCTAGTTAGCATTCGTAGATATGCTGTTCCTTGTGTATTAGAGGTCTCTGATGTAGAAGCAATTACACCAGGATTTGATTTTTATTACATCCCAAGTGTGTTAAATAGCCGAAAAGTAGAATGGGTAACAGGTGTTCATCATGAGGCATTGAAAGAATTTGGGGATATTATGGACTGGGACGAAATTTTTATGGAAGGGTATTGTGTTTTAAATCCAGAAGCGAAAGTAGCCCAGCTTACAGATGCGAAATGTGATTTAACAGAAGATGACGTTATTGCATATGCTCGTTTAGCAGACAAGTTATTACATTTACCGATATTTTATTTAGAATATAGCGGTACGTATGGAGAAGTTGAACTTGTTAAAAATGTAAAAGCAGAATTGAAACAAGCTCAGTTATACTATGGCGGCGGTATTTCTAATGCAGAACAGGCGAAAGAAATGGCACAATATGCTGATACAGTAGTTGTTGGAAATATTATTTATGATGATATAAAATCGGCGTTAAAAACAGTTAAAGCAGTAAAAGGAGAGTAGGTGCAGGCGTATATGAGTATGACAGATAAGTTATTAAACGGTTTAAATCCACAGCAACAAAAAGCGGTACAAACAACGAATGGACCACTTCTATTAATGGCAGGTGCAGGTAGTGGTAAAACACGTGTGTTAACACACCGTATTGCGTATTTGCTTGGTGAAAAAGGTGTAGCACCATGGAATGTATTAGCTATTACCTTCACAAATAAAGCAGCTCGTGAAATGCGCGAGCGTATTGATACACTTGTGGGACCAGAAGCAGAAGATATTTGGATTTCGACGTTCCACTCTATGTGTGTACGTATTTTACGACGTGATATCGATCGTATTGGCATTAATCGTAACTTTACAATCTTAGATTCAGGTGATCAGTTAACGGTAGTCAAAAAAATTATGAAAGAGCGCAATATTGATCCGAAGAAATTTGAGCCGCGCTCTATTTTAGCGGGTATTAGTAATGCGAAAAATGAACTGTTATCTGCGGATAAATATGCAAAAAAAATTACAATGGCTGATCCATATGAAAAATTAACGAGCGATGTATACACAGAGTATCAAAAACGTCTTTTGAAAAATAATTCATTAGACTTTGATGATTTAATTATGACGACGATTCAGCTATTTGAACGTGTTCCAGAAGTATTGGAGTTTTATCAGCGTAAGTTCCAATATATTCACGTTGATGAGTATCAAGATACGAATAAAGCGCAATATCTTCTTGTTAAACATTTGGCAGCGCGTTTTAAAAATCTTTGCGTTGTAGGTGACTCTGACCAGTCTATTTATCGCTGGCGTGGTGCAGATATTTCTAACATTTTGTCATTCGAAAAAGATTATGAGAATGCACAAGTAATTTTGTTAGAACAAAACTATCGTTCGTCACAAAATATTTTAAATGCAGCGAATGCTGTTATTGAAAAAAATACGAATCGTAAACCGAAGAAATTATGGACGGACAATCAAGTTGGGAGCAAAATTTCGTATTATCGTGCTGCAACTGAAAAGGACGAAGCATATTTTGTTGCGAAAAAAATTCGTGACGATCTTCAAATGGGGAAACGAAAATACACTGATTTTGCAGTACTATATCGTACGAATGCTCAGTCTCGTATGGTCGAGGAGATTTTCCTTAAATCTAACATCCCGTACAAAATTGTCGGGGGTACGAAGTTCTACGACCGTAAAGAGATTAAAGATATTTTGGCGTACTTACGTTTAATCGGTAATCCAGATGATGAAATTAGTTTTGCACGTATTATTAACATGCCAAAGCGTGGTATTGGTGCGACTTCTATTGATAAAATTATTAATTATGGTGTGCAAAACGGAATTTCATTAACTGCTGTATTTGATGAGATTGAGCATGTTGGAGTAAGTGCAAAAATTACAAAGGCAGTAAAAGAATTCGCAAGTTTATTACACAACTGGGTAAATATGCAAGAGTATTTATCTGTTACAGAATTAGTAGAAGAAGTTATTGAAAAAACAGGCTATCGCGATATGTTGAAAAATGAGCGTTCTTTAGAAGCGGAAGGTCGTTTAGAAAACTTAGACGAGTTCTTATCTGTTACGCAAACATTTGAATCTCAAAGCGAAGATAAGAGTCTTGTTGCATTCTTAACAGATTTAGCACTTGTTGCTGATATTGATCGTGTAGATGAAGACCCAACTGCTGGTGAAGAAGTTATCTTAATGACGATGCACTCAGCGAAAGGATTAGAGTTCCCGGTTGTCTTTATTGTTGGTTTAGAGGAAGGGATATTCCCTCATACTCGTTCTCTTATGGAAGAGGATGAAATGCAAGAAGAACGTCGTCTTGCTTATGTAGGTATTACTCGTGCAGAAGAAGAGCTATATTTATCTAATGCGCAAATGCGTACTTTATTTGGTAGAACAAGTATGAACGCTGCGTCTCGCTTCATTACAGAAATCCCGACAGAACTAGTGGAATCATTAAATGAAACAGCGCCGAAGCGTGAAAATTCGTTTGGTGCAAAAGGCAGAACAGCAAGTAGCAGTAAAATGACAACCACAACACGCTCTCGTTCAGCTTTCGCGCGTCCTGCAGCTAAGACGACAGGCGGTGAGCAAATTGGCTGGGCAGTAGGCGATAAAGCTTCCCACCAAAAATGGGGAATCGGTACAGTTGTAAGTGTAAAAGGTGAAGGTGATGCAAAAGAATTAGATATTGCCTTCCCAAGCCCGATTGGTGTTAAACGTTTGTTAGCAAAATTTGCACCTGTGACGAAACAATAGAAAGGAATGAGGATATGTCAAAAGAGATAGCAAAAAAACGTATAGAAGAACTGCGTGATTTGTTAAATACATTTAATTATCAATATCACGTATTAGACAATCCTTCTGTTTCTGATGCGGAATATGACCGTAATATGCAGGAGCTTATAAAATTAGAAGCAGAGAACCCAGAGTTTATGAGTGAGGATTCTCCCTCCGTTCGCGTTGGGGGAACTATTCTTGATATATTCGAAAAAGTAACACATAAGTCACCAATGTTAAGTTTAGGAAATGCATTTAACGAAGGAGATTTACGTGATTTCGACAGAAGAGTACGTCAAGGAATTGATGATGCGAATGTAAGATATATATGTGAATTAAAAATTGACGGGCTTGCCGTTTCGCTTCATTATGAAAAAGGACGCTTCATTCAAGGGGCGACACGTGGTGATGGTGTAACGGGTGAAGATATTACTCAAAATTTAAAAACGATTAAAGCTATCCCACTTCGTTTAAATGAAGAAGTAACGTTAGAAGCACGAGGCGAAGCTTATATGCCGAAGCGTTCATTTGTTAAACTAAATGAAGAAAAAGAGCAAAATGGAGAAGATGTATTTGCGAATCCGCGTAATGCGGCAGCAGGCTCAATACGTCAACTTGATCCGAAAATTGCAGCGAAGCGTAACTTATCTATGTTTGTGTACGGTCTTGCGAATGTAGAAGAAAAAACAATTCCATCGCACAGTGAATCGCTTGATTTCCTAGGTGAACTCGGATTTAAGACAAATCCAAATCGCCGTACATGTGAAACAATCGAAGAGGTTATAGCTTATGTAGAAGAATGGCAAGAAAAACGTCCGCATCTTGATTATGAGATTGATGGAATCGTTATAAAAGTAGATGATGTTGCTCTTCAAGAAAGTCTAGGAACTACAGCGAAGAGTCCAAGATGGGCGATTGCTTATAAATTCCCGGCTGAAGAAGTTGTAACGAGATTAACAGGCATTGAATTAAGTGTTGGCCGAACAGGGGTTGTAACACCGACTGCAGAGCTAGAGCCAGTGAGAGTTGCTGGTACGATCGTTCGTCGTGCTTCTTTACATAACGAAGATTTAATTCGTGAAAAAGACATTCGAATTGGTGACTACGTTGTTGTGAAGAAGGCTGGAGATATTATTCCTGAAGTTGTGAACGTTATTTTTGATAAGCGTACTGGTGAAGAAGAAGAATACCGCATGCCAACGCATTGCCCAGCATGTGAGAGTGAACTTGTTCGTTTAGAAGAAGAAGTAGCACTTCGATGTATAAATCCAACTTGTCCAGCTCAAATTCGCGAAGGATTAATTCATTTCGTTTCAAGAAATGCAATGAATATTGATGGGCTTGGAGAACGTGTCATTACACAACTTTTTGATGCAGATTATATTCGTACATTTGCTGATTTATATGCATTAACGAAAGAGCAGTTATTACAGTTAGAACGTTTTGGTGAAAAATCAGCAACAAACTTAATACAAGCAATTGAAAATTCTAAAGAAAACTCGTTAGAGCGATTATTATTTGGTCTTGGAATTCGACACGTTGGAGCGAAAGCAGCACGTACATTTGCAGAGCACTTTGAAACGATGGATGAGCTTGTAAAAGCAACAGAAGAAGAACTAAAAGCAATTAATGAAATTGGCGAAAAAATGGCTCAATCTGTTGTGACATATTTTGATAATGAAGATGTATTAGAGTTATTACAGCAGTTTAAAGAGTATGGCGTGAATATGACATACAAAGGTATAAAAATTGCAGATTTACAAAATGTTGAATCTTACTTCGCAGGAAAAACGGTTGTTTTAACAGGTAAGCTAGAAGTTATGGGACGAAGTGAAGCGAAGAAGAAGATTGAGGCATTAGGTGGAAAAGTAACAGGAAGTGTTAGTAAGAGTACAGATTTGGTTGTTGCAGGTGAATCGGCTGGTTCGAAATTAGCACAAGCGGAGAAACATAATGTTGAGGTTTGGAATGAAGAGAGGTTCTTACAAGAGCTAAATAAGTAAGAGGTGCAAACTTACCATGAAAAAAATAGCATTAGCGGTATTAAGCCTTGGCCTACTTGTAAGTGGGTGTAGTGCAGGTGCCGACAAAGATGAAAAAGTGTCTGAGAAATCGGGGAAAGCAAAAGAACAATCAGTTGTCCCAAAATACGCTATGTCGGATGAATATTATAAGACGACTATTCCATTTTATGGTGGAAAGGCACGTGGTTTAGTCGTGCAAGGAGTAAATAATCGTCTTGATATAGATGAATTTGAAACAGGATTAATGCGTATTGCGAAGGAATCATTTAGTACGAAAGATCATTTCTTTAAAGGCGGAGATACTCTAGAGGCTCAATATGTACAAATGCTTGTTAAAAGAAAGCGTACAAATGCTGAACAGAAAGAACTAGAAGATACATTAAAAAAAGATGCAGTTAAATTTCCAAACATAGGATTAAATCCAGCTTTAGGTGAAGGATCCGAAATACTAGAAGAAAAAAACAAAAAAAATCCAATATATATTTCCAATATTTTAGAGCATGATTATTATGTGAAAAACGGCGACAAAGATGAGCGTAGCGGCATTGTAGTTGGATTAGCAATGAATTCAGTGCATTATTATAATGAAGAACATGGTTACCCGCGTGAAGCTACAATCTCGAATGAAAAAATGTTAGCTGAAGGGAAAAAAATGGCGCAAGAAGTCTTGAAGTTTATGCATCAAAAAGATCCTGAAACAAAAAACCTTCCGATCACATTTGCAATTTATCGTCAGGCTCCGAAGGCGTCACTTGTGCCAGGTAATTTTGTTTCTTATGCAAATGTTGAAAAAGGTAGTGAAACGGTTGAAGATTGGAAACAAATTAATGAAAAATATTATTTGTTCCCATCAGAGCAAGCGAAAACAGATAATAAACGTGAAGATCTTGCAAGAGTATCCAACTTTAAGGCAAAACTAAGCGATTATTTCCAAGGCGACTATACAGCTGTTATTGGTACGGGTATGTATAGAGATGATGAATTAAGAGAAATGAAGCTTGATATTCCTGTCCAATTTAATGGAAAAGCTGAAATAGTTGGTTTTACACAATATGTGGCAGGGCTTGTTATGGAATACTTCCCGAATTATATGAAAGTACAAGTAACAATTAAATCTGTAGAACGCCCAGAAGCCATTATTATACGTGAAGCAAAACAAGATGAACCACTTGTGAAAATTTTAGATTAAATATGAAGGCTGTTCCTCTAAGGAACAGCTTTTTTTCTTATGCAATTTTGTTATAATTTAAAATGTTGTAAATAATAGGGGTAAGGGGTAAAGCTCATGGAAGAATTAAGTTTTCAAGTCATTATTTTATTAATTGCATTCGGTTTTTTAGCAGCTTTTATTGATTCGGTTGTTGGAGGAGGAGGGTTAATTTCGCTTCCGGCGCTTATGTTTGTTGGCTTATCGCCAGCTTCGGCAATTGCAACGAATAAATTAGCGGCAACGATGGGGACGTTTACGAGTGCGATGTATTTCATTCGATCAGGAAAAGTTGATTTTAAAATTGTAGGAAAGTTAATCCCGTTAACTATTGTTGGAGCTGTTGCAGGCGCTTTAGTAGTAAAATTTATTCCATCGGATATTTTACGCCCATTAGTACTTGTAATGTTGGTATTTATTGCTATTTATATTATTGCAAAAAAGAATTGGGGAAGTGTGTCTACCTATAAGAAGATGACGCAAAGAAAAACATTAATATTTTTCTTTGCTATTTTAATGATAGGATTTTATGATGGATTTTTTGGACCAGGGACAGGGTCGTTTTTAATTTTTGCATTTTTATTAATTGGCTTGGATTTTATTCAAGCGGCAGCATCTGGAAAACTTTTGAACTTTGTTAGTAATATTGTATCTTTAATTACTTTTTTATTTTTAGACATAATTCATTTTGAATACGGTATTATCATGGGATTATCAATGATCTTAGGTGCTTATTTTGGATCGAAGTTTGCGGTTCAAAAAGGTGTTGGATATGTAAGAACTTTATTTTTATTAGTTACTATATTATTGATCGGGAAAAATGTTTTGGAATATACTCATATTTTGTAGATTCATACGCATGTATGAATCTCTTTTTTTTATTATATTTTAAAAATTTATTAATTTTTAAAATATAAGTCTAGGAATATTTGAATAAATCTAAATTATCGTGTAGAATAATGTTGTAAAATGTAAACGTTTTTCTAAGGGGAGGCTAAAAAAAATGGTAGTAGCATACAAACATGAGCCATTTACAGATTTTTCAGTGGAGGCTAACAAATTAGCGTTTGAAGAAGGTTTAAAGAAAGTAGAATCTTATCTTGGACAAGACTATCCATTAATTATTGGGGGAGAAAAAATCACTACAGAAGACAAAATTGTTTCTGTAAACCCTGCAAATAAAGAGGAACTTGTTGGTCGTGTTTCAAAAGCAAGCCGTGAGTTAGCTGAAAAAGCAATGCAAGTAGCGGATGAAACATTCCAAACTTGGAGAAAATCAAAGCCAGAAATGCGTGCAGACATTTTATTCCGTGCTGCAGCAATCGTTCGTCGCAGAAAACATGAATTCTCTGCTATTCTTGTAAAAGAAGCAGGTAAGCCATGGAATGAGGCAGATGCTGATACAGCAGAAGCAATCGACTTTATGGAATATTATGGTCGTCAAATGTTAAAATTAAAAGACGGTATTCCAGTAGAAAGCCGTCCAATTGAATATAATCGTTTCTCTTACATTCCATTAGGAGTAGGTGTTATCATTTCTCCTTGGAACTTCCCATTCGCAATTATGGCAGGTATGACAACAGCTGCTTTAGTTTCTGGTAACACAGTATTACTAAAACCAGCTAGTACAACTCCTGTAGTAGCAGCGAAATTTATGGAAGTATTAGAAGAAGCTGGCTTACCAGCTGGCGTAGTAAACTTCGTTCCAGGTAACGGTTCTGAAGTTGGTGACTACTTAGTAGATCATCCTCGTACACGTTTCGTAAGCTTCACGGGATCTCGTGATGTAGGTATCCGTATCTATGAGCGTGCAGCGAAAGTAAACCCAGGACAAATTTGGTTAAAACGTGTTATCGCTGAAATGGGCGGTAAAGATACAATCGTTGTTGATAAAGAAGCAGATCTTGAATTAGCAGCTAAGTCTATCGTTGCATCAGCATTCGGATTCTCAGGACAAAAATGTTCTGCATGTTCTCGTGCAGTAATCCATGAAGATGTATACGATCACGTATTAAATCGTGCTGTTGAATTAACGAAAGAATTAACAGTTGCTAACCCAGCAGTATTAGGTACAAACATGGGTCCTGTTAATGACCAAGCTGCATTTGATAAAGTAATGAGCTATGTTGCAATTGGTAAAGAAGAAGGTAGAATCTTAGCAGGTGGCGAAGGAGACGATTCTAAAGGCTGGTTCATCCAACCAACAATCGTTGCTGACGTTGCAGAAGATGCTCGCTTAATGAAAGAAGAAATCTTCGGACCAGTAGTAGCATTCTGTAAAGCGAAAGACTTCGATCATGCACTTGCAATTGCAAACAATACGGAATACGGTTTAACAGGTGCTGTTATTACTAACAACCGTGACCATATTGAAAAAGCACGCGAAGACTTCCACGTTGGTAACTTATACTTCAACCGTGGATGTACTGGTGCAATCGTAGGTTACCAACCATTCGGTGGCTTTAACATGTCTGGTACAGACTCTAAAGCTGGTGGACCTGATTACTTAGCACTTCACATGCAAGCAAAAACTACTTCTGAAACTTTATAAGAAATAGTAGAGGAGCTCTTCACAGAATGTGAAGAGCTCCTTTTAAAATTGAAATCCTATATATTACCATCGTTCGAAGGGAATGAGCTAAAACCTATTAATAGCGTGATAAACATGTGAACAGAAATAAAATGATGAGAAAAGTTGACTTATTAGTCATATTTTTTAGTATTCATTTTGAGAATTTCCTGTATAATACAATTTGAAAGAAAATCTATGGTTCGACAAGGAACACTCCTTTCAGTTTTGCTCACTGAAAGGAGTGTTTTTTTATGTAGCTAAAAATTCTTGCGTGCTTATTACATTTGCATATACGCCATTTAAACTAGCTAAAATTGTATTGTGAATATAAACAGCTGGTATAGTAGCGTTCTTAAAAGAAAGGTCTTTTGTAGCACAAGCGTCATGTATAACGGTACATTGAAAGCCAAAATCGAATGCAGCCCTTACTGTTGCATCGATACACATATGAGTCATCATCCCGCATACAACGACATGTTCAATATTTAAACGTTTTAATTGCTCTAGAAGATTAGTTTCTCGGAAGCTATTTGGATAATGTTTGACTATAACTGTTTCTTCTCTAAGTGGACGTACGCTTTCATGAATATGTACACCTTCTGTATTAGGTAGGAAAAAAGTAGCGTCATCTTTTATAGCTACGTGTTGGATATGAAAAATAGGTTCGCTGTTTGTTCTAAAGTGTTGTAATAACTGATTAGTATATTCGCTTGCTTCTACTGGATTACGCAATTCCATCTTTCCATTTGGAAAATAATCGTTTTGAATATCGACGAGTAAAAGAGCTGTTTTCATATATTTATCTTCCTCCGAGTTTCATATTCAAATAAATTTATTCAATTTGTAGAGAGGATTCTCCTGTTTAAAAATATGAGGAAGAAGAATTTTAAATAACCTTGAAAGTTACTATTTTTCAGATGAATATTCATCTGAAAATTTTAATAAAGGAATAATTAATATTTTTCTAAAAAATGTATTGACTCTTATTATTCTGAGTTCTATAATGAGAATTAATTAAACGACAATTAAATCGATACATTCTTATCCAGAGAGGTGGAGGGACTGGCCCTACGATACCTCAGCAACGGGTTTTTTAATACCGTGCTAACTCCAGCAAGCCATATAAAGGCTTGGAAGATGAGAAGATGTGAACGAGTACATATAAGTGCTCTCCTTCTTATCTTTATGGTTGATAAGAAGGAGGGCACTTTTTATTTTACCTCGAAAGCTCTACTTTAAGTTTTTACAGCATATAGGAGGGGGAAAAATGATTTCTTTTAACAATGTAAGTAAAGTGTATGAATCAGCTGGGCAATTTGTTCATGCGGTGGAGGATGTAACATTATCAGTTGAGAAAGGCGAAATTTTTGGCATTATCGGTTTTAGTGGAGCTGGAAAGAGTACATTATTACGCTTAGTAAATATGTTAGAGAGACCGACGGCAGGAACGATTTCAATAGATGATAAAGATATTACATCATTATCGACGAAAGAATTACGCAAACTAAGACAAAGAATCGGAATGATTTTTCAAAGCTTTAATTTATTTAATTCAAGAACAGTGTTTGGGAATATTGCTTATCCATTAAAGTTAGCGAAATTGCCAAAGAACGAGATAAAGGAACGAGTGAATGAACTGCTGAGGTTTGTAGGGTTAGAAGATAAAGCAAACTATTATCCAGAACAGCTATCAGGGGGACAAAAGCAGCGTGTTGGTATTGCTAGAGCACTTGCGACATCGCCAGATATTCTTATATGTGATGAGGCAACATCAGCCTTAGATCCAGAAACGACGACAGAAATTCTAAACTTATTAAAGAAAGTAAATCGAGAATACAATTTAACAATTCTTCTTATTACACATGAAATGCATGTTGTGAAAGAAATTTGTCACCGTGTAGCTGTAATGGAGAAGGGAAAAGTTATTGAAGAAGGAAAACTGTTTGATGTTTTCACGCAACCAAAAACAAAGACGACTCAAAACTTTGTACGTTCTGTTATTAATGATCATTTACCAGAAAGTGTTCTAGCGAAAATTCAAAATGGTGGTCAAATTTATCGTCTAACATTTACTGGTGAGGAGACAGGACAGCCGGTACTATCATATATTGCAAAAAACTATAACGTTGATGTAAATGTACTGTACGGAAATATTATTGAACTTCAAAATGTGCTATTTGGAAATCTGCTTGTAGAATTGCAAGGTGAGCAGAGGGAAATTCAAAAAGCATTACAACATCTAAGACTGCAAGTGCAGCTGAAGGAGGTAGAAGCTCATGCGAGTTGATTGGAGTATATTTTGGCCGCGCATACTAGATGCGACGGGAGATACCCTCTTAATGGTAATTGTAACACTTATATTCGCTACAATTCTGGGTATACCTCTAGGTTTACTTTTATATGTAACGAGAAAAGGAAACTTTTTAGAAAATAAATGGGTCTTTTCTATTCTTAACATCATAATTAATACAATTCGTCCGGTACCATTCATTATCTTTTTAGTAGCTTTAAGCCCACTAACAAGAAGCGTTATTGGAACGACGATTGGAACAGCAGCGGCAATTTTCCCGATGACGTTAGTCGCATCAATTGGTATTGCTAGAATGGTTGAAACAAATCTTGTTTCCGTTCCGAAAGGAGTAATTGAAGCAGCGCAAGCAATGGGCGCCTCGCCAATTAGAATCGTTTTTGAAATCCTTGTACCAGAAGCGTTAGCACCATTAATCTTAGGTGTCACGTTTATGACAGTTGGTTTAATTGAATTTTCTGCAGTTGCTGGGCTTGTCGGTGGTGGCGGTCTTGGTGACTTGGCAATGACATATGGTTATCAACGTTTTGATACATCGGTTATGTTCGTAACGGTTGTTTTACTTATTATTCTCGTACAGATAGCTCAAAATTTAGGAAACTACTTTGCGAAAGTCTTGTTACGCAGATCATAAAAAGGAAGAGAGGAAAAGAAAATGAAGAAAATTTTAGCATTTGCATTATCAGCGATTGTAGGAATCTCAGCATTAAGCGGCTGCTCAAGTGGAGACACGGGTGCAGGAGCGAAAGAAAAAGTAGTTCGCGTCGGTGTAACTGGAACGGATGGAGACGCTTGGGAAATTTTGAAGAAAAAAGCTGAAAAAGAAGGGATTAAAGTTAAACTGATTGAGTTCTCTGATTACACAACGCCAAATAAAGCGTTAGCTGATGGAGATATTGAATTAAACTCATTCCAGCATATTGCTTTCTTAGAGCAATTTAAAAAAGAGCATAAGTTAGATATTACAGCTGTTGGTACAACGCAAATTGCACCAATGGGTTTATACTCTGAAAAATATAAGAAAGCAAATGAAATCCCAGATGGTTCAGAAATTGCAATTCCAAACGATCCAACGAACCAAGCACGTGCATTAAAACTTCTTGATGCAGCTGGATTATTAAAGCTTAAAAAAGATTTTGGCTTATTTGGAGATCCAAGCGGCATTGCTGAAAATCCGAAGAAATTAAAAATCACGCCGGTTATCGCACAGCAAACACCTCGTGTATTAAAAGATGTAGCAGCTTCAGTTATTAATAACGGTGTTGCTGGTCAAGCTGGATTAGATCCAGCGAAGGATCCTATTTTCTTAGAAGATCCAAAGAATGAAAATGCGAAGCCTTATATTAATATTTTCGCAGCTCGTACGAAAGATAAAGATGATCCAACACTGAAAAAAGTAATTGAATTATATCATTCAAAAGAAGTAACAGATGCAATTAAGAAAGAAACAAATGATGGTTCAATTTCAGTTGACCTTTCACTTGAGGAGCTTGAAAAAATCGTAAAATAATGATTGGGTTTAATGGACTAACAGAAGGAACCCCTCCGCTGTTAGTTCGTTCAACATATAATCTACTTAACAAACGAACCCTAATTCTGTACCTTCCAATTTTGTATAACGTAGAATCCAATGTTTGTTAAGTAGAGTAATGGACCAGGAGTTTTCCTGGTCTTTTTTTATGAATGAAAGTAGATAGCGAACAGTAAGGTAATCTGAAAAACCAATTGTTTAGATTGTTTTTTTCAGATTAGACAGAAAACTTCCTTTAAAATAGTATTCTTTTATGATAGATTTATAAATATAAAACTAGAATTTACATAAAAATCCATCATGGTAAATATACTTATCTATAATGGGTATACAGCTAACGAGGGGGAGAACGATGAGAAGACGTAATACGCAAGCGTTCACATTTTTAGCATGGACTTCATTTGTTTGTGCGCTTTCAGGTATGCTAATTGGGATTTATACGTTAGATGAAACGCTTAGTGTAAAAGGATACTATTTAATTGGAACACTATTTTTAACGATGTCTTGTTTTGTGTTACAAAAAACAATTCGTGATAATGAAGAAGATAACGAGAGATTTCCGAAAAATAAACCGTTAGATAAAGAGTAAATTGTAAAGAAAGGCATTTGCCTTTCTTTTTTTATGTAAAAATGGCGTAAGTGCCGTGTGTTGACTTGCTTGAAGTACTGAAAATTTGGTATCATCAATAGTATTGTAGATTGAACGATATATTATGGAGGTGGCCTAGCCGTGTCAAGAATTTCCGTTGAGAATGTAAAGCACGTAGCACATTTAGCACGTCTTGCAATTACTGATCAAGAAGCTGAAAAATTTCAAAAACAACTAGATGCAATTGTTACATTTGCAGAACAGTTAAATGAATTAGATACAACAGATGTAAAACCAACAACTCATGTATTAACTATGAAAAATGTTATGCGTGAAGATGTACCAGAAAAAGGTTTACCAGTCGAAGAAGTATTAAAAAATGCACCGGATCACAAAGATAATCAAATCCGTGTTCCAGCAGTATTAGAATAGAGGAGGGGAATTTCGATGTCATTATTTGATCATTCAGTATCAGAGTTACATAAGAAATTAAACAACAAAGAAATTTCCGTTACGGATTTAGTAGAAGAATCTTACAAACGTATTGCGGATGTTGAAGATAACGTAAAAGCTTTTCTTACATTAGATGAAGAAAATGCACGCGCAAAAGCGAAAGAATTAGATGCAAAAATCGGCGCTGAAGATAATGGTTTATTATTCGGTATGCCAATTGGTGTAAAAGATAACATTGTAACTAACGGTCTTCGTACAACTTGTGCGAGTAAAATGTTAGCAAACTTCGATCCAATTTATGATGCGACAGTTGTGCAAAAGCTAAAAGCTGCTGACACGATTACAATCGGTAAATTAAACATGGACGAGTTTGCAATGGGTTCTTCAAATGAAAACTCAGGATTCTACGCTACGAAAAACCCATGGAACTTAGATTACGTTCCGGGCGGATCTAGTGGTGGTTCTGCAGCAGCTGTAGCAGCGGGAGAAGTACTATTCTCTCTAGGTTCTGATACGGGTGGTTCTATCCGTCAGCCGGCTGCATATTGCGGTGTTGTAGGTTTAAAACCAACTTACGGACGCGTATCTCGTTACGGATTAGTAGCATTCGCATCTTCACTTGACCAAATCGGACCGATTACACGTACAGTAGAAGACAATGCATACTTATTACAAGCTATTTCAGGTATTGACCGCATGGATGCAACTTCTGCAAATGTTGAAGTTGGAAACTATTTAGCTGGTTTAACAGGCGATGTTAAAGGTTTACGCATTGCTGTACCGAAAGAATACTTAGGCGAAGGTGTTGGCGAAGAAGCTCGTGAGTCAGTACTAGCTGCTTTAAAAGTATTAGAAGGTATGGGCGCAACTTGGGAGGAAGTATCTCTTCCGCACTCTAAATACGCTCTAGCAACGTATTACTTATTATCTTCTTCTGAAGCATCTGCTAACCTTTCACGCTTTGATGGCGTGCGTTACGGTGTTCGTTCTGATAATGTAAATAACTTATTAGATCTTTACAAAAACACACGTAGTGAAGGTTTCGGTGATGAAGTTAAACGTCGTATTATGCTTGGTACATTTGCCCTTAGCTCTGGTTACTATGATGCATATTACAAAAAAGCACAACAAGTACGTACATTAATTAAAAATGACTTTGAAAATGTATTTGCTAACTATGATGTTATTATTGGACCAACAACACCAACTCCGGCATTTAAAGTTGGAGAAAAAGTTGACGACCCAATGACAATGTATGCAAATGACATTTTAACAATCCCAGTAAACTTAGCGGGTGTTCCAGCGATTTCAGTTCCATGTGGATTCGGTGCTAACAACATGCCACTTGGTCTACAAATCATTGGTAAACACTTCGATGAAGCGACAATTTACCGCGTTGCACATGCGTTTGAGCAAGCAACAGACTATCATACAAAAAAAGCAAGTCTGTAAGGAGGCGAGCATAGATGAATTTAGAAACAATTATTGGTTTAGAGGTTCACGTTGAGTTAAAAACAAATTCGAAAATTTTCTCTGCGAGTCCAACAGAATTCGGAGCGGAGCCAAATACACAAACAAGTGTAATTGACTTAGGATACCCAGGGGTACTTCCTACTTTAAATAAAGAAGCAGTTAACTTTGCAATGAAAGCTGCAATGGCATTAAACTGTGAGATCGCAACGGAAACGAAGTTCGACCGTAAAAACTATTTCTATCCAGATAATCCGAAAGCTTACCAAATTTCTCAATTTGATAAGCCAATTGGTGAAAATGGTTGGATTGAAATCGAAGTAGACGGTAAAAAGAAACGTATCGGTATTACACGTCTTCATTTAGAAGAAGATGCTGGTAAATCAACGCATACAGCTGATGGTTCATTAGTAGACTACAACCGTCAAGGTATGCCTTTAATCGAGATCGTATCTGAGCCAGATATGCGTACGCCAGAAGAAGCATATGCATACTTAGAGAAGTTAAAATCAATCATTCAATATACTGGTGTATCTGATTGTAAGATGGAAGAAGGTTCTCTGCGTTGTGATGCGAACATTTCTCTTCGTCCAGTTGGACAAGAGAAGTTTGGTACAAAAGCGGAACTGAAAAACTTAAACTCATTCACTTACGTACAAAAAGGTCTTGAGCACGAGCAAGTGCGCCAAGAAAAAGAACTGTTATCTGGTGGTATCATCCAACAAGAAACACGTCGTTATGATGAAGCAACGAAGAAAACAATCTTAATGCGTGTGAAAGAAGGATCTGACGATTACCGTTACTTCCCGGAGCCAGACTTAGTTGAACTTTACATCGACGATGAGTGGAAAGAAGCAGTTCGAGCTTCTATTCCAGAACTTCCAGATGCGCGTAAAGCTCGCTACGTTGCAGAAATTGGCTTACCAGCTTATGATGCACACGTATTAACATTAACGAAAGAAATGTCTGATTTCTTTGAAGCGACTGTTGCAGACGGTGCTGATGCGAAATTAACATCGAACTGGTTAATGGGTGAAGTACTTGCATACTTAAACAAACAACAAAAAGAATTAAAAGACGTTGCATTAACGCCTGCTGGTTTATCTAAAATGGTTCAATTAATTGAAAAAGGTACAATTTCTTCTAAAATTGCGAAGAAAGTATTTAATGAATTAATCGAAAAAGGTGGAGACCCAGAAGAAATCGTTAAAGCGAAAGGTCTTGTTCAAATTTCTGACGAGGGTACACTTCGTAAAGTTGTAACAGAAATTCTTGATAATAATGGGCAATCTATCGAAGACTTTAAAAACGGTAAAGACCGTGCAATTGGGTTCTTAGTTGGTCAAATTATGAAAGCTACAAAAGGACAAGCAAATCCACCGCTTGTTAACAAAATCTTACTTGAAGAGATTAATAAGCGATAATAGTAGTGACTTTTAAAGATTAAGCAGAAAAACACCCGTACATGGGTGTTTTTCTAGGTTAATCAAACGTTTGTTTAAATGAGACAAAATCGTTTAAACAAACGTTTGATTAACTGTCAAAAGTGGAAAAATGTTTGTATAGCAACTATGGTATGATAGTTGCAAAAAGGTGGGAATAATGATAAATCTAAACATAGAGGTTTTTTTTCATCTCATGAAATAATAGATAGTTATTATTCGTTATATGTAAATTTTTATGGAAGAATGGATAGAAATAAAGTGAAACTTTAATCAGTGGGAGGTTCATCCAAAGCTGATTATTAGCCCACACCAATCGGGCATTTACTGCCCACAAATAGCGGGATAAATTTTTTGGTCAAATAAAACAAAACCATTGAAATGAATATTTACTTTTGATGGACTACACGAATCGGGTTCTTACTGCCTGTTTGAGCGGGATAAAAGAAGGATAGCAAGATGAGAGGAGGTAGGCATGGGAATACTGAATAGAAGTTCGGTATGTTCTTTTTCGATGCATAAAGAAATTTCCTATGCTAATAAATGATGAAGCGAGCAAGAATTATTTATAATCCTACTTCTGGGCGTGAGCTATTTAAGAAGAGCTTACCAGAAGTATTACAAAAATTAGAACAAGCTGGCTATGAGACATCTTGTCATGCGACAACGGGTCCTGGAGACGCTACTGTGGCGGCGAGGCAAGCTGCGGATCGTAAGTTTGATGTTGTTATTGCCGCTGGTGGCGACGGTACATTAAATGAAGTAGTAAACGGTTTAGTTGGACATGAATTCCGCCCGAAATTTGGAATTATTCCAGTTGGAACGACAAATGACTTTGCACGTGCGATTGGTGTACCTCGTTCTATTGAAGAGGCAGCAGATATTATTTGCGAAGGAAAAACAGTGCCATTAGACCTCGGTAGAGCGAACGATACATATTTTATTAACATCGCTGGTGGCGGTCGTATTACAGAATTAACATACGAAGTACCGAGTAAGTTAAAGACAGTATTAGGACAACTTGCTTATTACCTAAAAGGTATCGAGATGTTACCATCATTGCATCCGACATATGTTGAAATTGAGTATGATGGAAAGTTACTACAAGAAGAAATTACGATGTTTTTAATTACGAATACTCGTTCAGTAGGTGGATTTGAAAAGGTAGCACCGTATGCATCTATTAACGATGGGTTATTTGACCTATTAGTACTGAAAAAAGGTTCTATCGCTGATTTAATTAAAGCAGCAACACAAGCACAACGTGGTGAACATATTAATAATCCAAAAGTGTTATATACACAAGCGAACCGAATTAAAGTACATTCACCAGATAAACTAATGATTAATTTAGATGGTGAGTATGGTGGAGATGCACCGATGGAATTTGAAAATATATATCATTGTTTAGAACTATTTGTTCCTGAACATCAAGAGGATGCCTTGTAAAGGCATCCTTTTTTACTTTGTTAAAATGAATTGTAAATTGGGAGTTAGTTTGATTTTTATGGTATTTTTACAATTCTTTTATTTTACATCCATATTTTATTGATACACTGGAGGAGATAAGAAACGAGAGGTAGGATGCTATGGAGAAGGTAAAAGCAATACTATTTGATAAAGATGGGACATTAATGGATTTTCATTCAATTTGGATAAAAGTAGCTGAAGAACTTGTAGCTGAATGTATAAGTTTATATCATTTACCAAGTACAATAGGGCAGACCTTATTAGAAGAGATTGGTGTAGAGGGAGCATTTGTTAATCCGAGGAGTGCAATAGCTGCTGGAACAAGCCTTGATGTAGCGAAGGGGCTTTGTAATTATATTGAGTCTGCTAGAGAAGAAGAGATGCATCATTGGGTAAGTGAGAAGTTATTTTCCCTTATGTATGAGCATCGTTCGCATATGAAAATGACAGCAGATTTACCGAAAGTGTTACAGGCATTAAAAGATAAAGGATTTATATTAGGGGTTGTCACGGCGGATGATTTCGCACCAACAGAATTATTTTTAAAACAATATAAGTTGGAGAACTTTTTTGATTATATTATAGCCTCGGATACATTCCTTGCGCAAAAACCAGATAAAAAGATTATAGAAGTGTTTTGTGAGAAATTTAATTTAGAATCATGTGAGGTTGCGGTTGTTGGAGATACGCCAACTGATTTACATTTAGCTAAAAATGGTGGTGATTGCTATGCAATTGGGGTGCTATCTGGTACGGGAGACCGTCCAACATTAGAACCACTTGCTGATTTAGTGTTAGATTCTGTTGGAGAGTTTATTTCTCAATCGGGTGAGTTTTTCTGGGAGAAAGAAAAGTCTAATGTGTAAGGAAAATAAGTCTATAAAGACTCTTAATGAGTCTTTATAGACTTATTTTTTATGCCTGGATACAAAGAATATAGGATAAATGCTAGAAAGGAAAGTTGGCATATATTTTGCAATAAGAAGAGAAAACAATGTAAAGAAAAGGATGGGGTACGCAATGAACACAAAAAAATTTGCTAAAGTAAATGAACAAATTCCAGGACCGAAAGCGGCATCTTTATTAGAACGCCGTCAAAATATAGTACCAAAAGGAGTAAGTAACGGCATCCCAACGTTTGTACAATCTGCAAATGGTGCTCTTGTAACAGATGTTGATGACAATCAGTACATTGATTTTGCAGGAGCAATCGGGACAATTAACGTAGGGCATTGTCATCCAACGGTTAAAGAAGCGCTCCATAAACAAGTCGATCAATACATTCATACTGGATTTAATGTCATGATGTATGAGCCATATATTGAATTAGCAGAAAAGCTTGCGGCATTGGCACCAGGAAGTTTCGATAAGCAAGTCCTATTTTTAAATAGTGGTGCAGAAGCAGTTGAGAACGCGGTGAAAATCGCTCGTAAATATACGAAGAGACCTGGTATTATCGCATTTTCTAAAGGTTTCCACGGTCGTACATTAATGACAATGACGATGACAAGTAAAGTGAAGCCATATAAATTTGGGTTTGGTCCCTTTGCTCCAGAAGTATATAAAGCGCCATTTCCATACGAATATCGTCGCCCAGAGGGATTAACGGAAGAGCAGTATGATGATTTTATTATTGAAGAGTTTAAGAACTTCTTCATATCGGAAGTAGCACCAGAAACAATTGCAGCTGTTGTAATGGAACCTGTTCAAGGGGAAGGTGGATTTATCGTCCCAAGTAAGAAATTTGTTCAAGAAGTACGCCGCATTTGTTCAGAGAACGGCATCTTATTTGTAGCGGATGAAATACAAACAGGCTTTAGTCGTACAGGAAAATATTTTGCAATTGATCACTATGATGTCGTTCCAGATTTAATTACAGTGTCTAAATCATTAGGGGCTGGTGTACCGATAAGTGGTGTCATTGGACGTAAAGAAATTATGAATGAATCTGCACCAGGTGAACTTGGTGGAACGTATGCAGGAAGTCCATTAGGATGTGCAGCTGCATTAGCTGTTCTCGATGTAATAGAAAATGAGAAATTAAATGATAGAGCGATAGAATTAGGAAAAGTCGTAATGAACCGATTCGAAGAGATGAAAAATAAATATCATTGCATCGGTGATGTGCGTGGGTTAGGAGCAATGTGTGCATTTGAGGTCGTTCAAGATCGTAAGACGAAAGCACCTGACAAAACGTTAACGGCTAATCTATGTGCAGAAGCAAATAAGCGTGGGTTACTTTTATTATCAGCAGGAACGTATGGAAATGTTATCCGTGTGTTAATGCCTTTAGTTATTACAGATGAGCAACTTGAAGAAGGTTTAACAATAATTGAAGAATCATTGCAAGCTTGTTATGAGCAAACGAACATCGCTCGCGTTTAAAAACTGAAGTATAAATAGCAAACATTCTAGCTGACTCTATATTAAATGCAGAAAATTCGCTTTATAATAAAGATAGTGAAGTGGATCGATGGATTTGAAGTTAGGGGTGGCTAGGATGGTTGCAGAAAAGGAACGAGTGTTAATGGATTTAAAAGATGTATTTGAATATGCGTTTGACGAAATTTTTGTTACAGATGAGCAAGGGATCGTTGTACGTGTAAATAGTACATGTGAAAGGCACTACCAACTAGCTGCAGAAGAGTTAGTTGGTAAGCATGTAAAAGAACTACAAAAGGATGGAATCTTTTATCCATCAGCGACATTAGAAGTGATTGAAAAAAAGAGGCCAATTGAACTCGTTCAAACTACAAAATCAGGAGAGTATTTACACGTTCGTACAAGGCCTGTTTTTGATGATGAGGGAAATTTAAGAAGAGTGATTAGTTATTCTCGCGACCTTACTGAACTCTATCAATTACGTCAAAAGGTAGAGGAAATGGATAATCAGCTAAAAACATATAAAAAAGAATTAAGAGAAACATATGAGCATGAAGGACTTATTTTTAAAAGTCTAGCTATGCAAAAAATAGTCGATACAATCAAAAAAGTATCTGTAGTGGATAGTACTGTTCTCGTTTTAGGCGAGACTGGAGTAGGAAAAAGTCGATTAGTACGCTATTTACATGAAGTGAGTCACCGTAAGCATGAAAGTTTCTATGAAATTAATTGTGCGGCATTACCAACTAATTTAATTGAATCGGAGCTTTTTGGATATTCAGGTGGATCTTTTACAGGTGCGAATCGTGAAGGGAAAAAGGGACTATTAGAATCCGCGCATAAAGGAACTCTTTTTTTAGATGAAATCGGTGAAATGCCGCTTGAAATTCAAGCGAAGCTTTTGCAAGTATTGCAAGAAAAAACATTTCGTCCTATAGGCGGAAGAGAATTAAAAAAAGTAGATGTTCGAATTGTGGCGGCAACAAATAGAGATTTAAGCGAGATGGTGAAACAAGGAACATTTCGGAAAGATTTATACTATCGTCTGAATGTCATTCCAATTGCAATTCCCCCGCTTAGGGAAAGAACAGAAGATATTTTACCGCTTATTTATCATTACTTGCAGCACTTTAATAAAAAGTACGGACGTGATGTGAAACTAGCACCGGGTACATTACAAATGTTTGTCGGATATCCGTGGGAAGGAAACAATAGAGAGATAGAGAATGTAATTGAGAGAATTGTTATTACTGTCGATGATGTTGTAACGGTAGAGGATTTGCCACTCTCTATGCAAGAGGCTGCAGTTGAACAATCGGGGCAAAGCCTTTATAAAATGCTGGAAGAGGTAGAGAGAAATATTATTCTTAAAGCGTATAAAACGTATGGATCAAGTTATAAAGTGGCTGAGTTTTTGCAAATTAGTCAATCTGCTGCTACTAGGAAAATTAAGAAGTTCATAGAGGAGGAAGAAAACATTGGATAAAAAGGCGACTTTCGTAAGTATAGATAAAAAGGCGATGTATATAAATAGTGAGTGGATTACACTACAAGAACAAATTGAAGTAAATAATCCTGCGACGAAGGAAATATTTGCAACTGTACCAAAAGGCGGAGTAACAGAGGCAAAGCAAGCTGTTGATGCTGCACATGAAGCTTTTAAAACGTGGTCTAAGTTAACGGCAGCAGATCGTGCCACGAAGTTAAAAAAGTGGTTTACGCTTATTGATGAAAATAAAGAAGAGATCGCAGCGATTATGACGAAGGAACAAGGAAAGCCGTTTGCAGAAGCGCTTGGTGAAGTAAATTATGCAAACAGTTTTGTTGAATGGTATGCAGAAGAGGGGAAACGCGTATACGGTGAAATGATTCCTGCTTCTCATCCGAATAAGCGCATTTTAGTTATGAAGCAACCAGTTGGCGTTATGGCAGCTATTACACCTTGGAACTTCCCAGCTGCTATGATTACGAGAAAGGTAGCCCCAGCGCTTGCAGCAGGCTGTACAGCCGTTGTGAAACCAGCAAGTCAAACGCCATTAACTGCATTGAAATTAGCTGAATTAGCCCATGAAGCAGATATTCCAAAGGGCGTAATCAATATCGTAACAGGTAGTGCAAAAGCAATTGCTGATACATGGATGGAAGATGGTCGCGTTCGAAAAGTGTCCTTTACAGGGTCAACGGAAATCGGGAAAGAGTTAATGGCTAGTGCGGCGCAAACGATGAAAAAAGTTTCGCTTGAGTTAGGGGGACACGCTCCGTTTATCGTAATGAATGATGCAGATTTAGATAAAGCAGTAGAAGCGGTGATTGGTTCGAAATTCCGTAATGCAGGACAAACGTGTATATGTACAAACCGAGTATTCGTTCAAGAAGAAGTATACGAAGTATTTGTAGAGAAGTTCCAAAAGGCAGTAGGGCAGTTGAAAGTAGGAGACGGTTTCGGTGACGGAACGACTGTCGGGCCACTTATTGATGAGAATGCAGTTTCAAAAGTACAAGAACATATTGAAGATGCTATTCAAAAAGGTGGAACAGTTTTATATGGTGGTCAAAAGGTCGCAGAGTTAGAGGGACATTTCATTCAACCGACTGTAATTGGGTTGGCAAATGATACGATGCTTTGTATGAATGAAGAAACATTTGGGCCAGTGGCACCAGTTGCGAAATTTAAAACAGTTGATGAAGTAATTGAACGTGCAAATAATACACCATACGGTTTAGCTGCGTATATTTTCACGAAAGACATTAGCCAAGCATTCCAAATTAGTGAAGCGCTAGAGTACGGTATTATTGGTCTAAACGATGGTCTTCCATCAGTTGCACAAGCACCATTCGGTGGATTTAAAGAAAGTGGTATCGGCCGTGAAGGAGGCCATTTCGGCATCGAGGAATATTTAGAAATTAAATATATTTCATTAGGACTATAAGTAGTATACTAGAATCTCTATAAGGTAACAGAGAAGGAGATTCTAGTATGGTATATTGGCTATTATTACTTGTTACAATTATTTTTGAAGTGGCTGGAACAATTGCGATGAAACTATCAAATGGTTTAACAAAGCTCGTTCCAAGTGTACTTATTTTCGTATTTTATGGAATTTGTTTCAGCGTGTTTGCTATCGTCGTTAAAAAGATTCATTTAAGTATTGCTTATGCCATTTGGTCTGGCGTTGGAACGTTACTTATTACAATCATTAGTGTGTACTTTTTTAAAGAGCATATTAGCTTATTCCAAGCATTTTGTATTCTCTTTATTGTTTTGGGTGTCATTGGGCTTAAGGTTTCATCGGCATCATGAAAGCTATCTTTTGTAGAAGATAGCTTTTTTCTATTTGTGCAGTTAGCAATTAATACGACAAAATATGACAAGAAAGAGTAAAGCGTTTTGTTATGATACATATGAAATATTGTCTTATGTGGAGGAAAGAGTATGTTAAAAAAGGTGAGTCAAATTGTTTTAATTTTTGGCATAGCTTTTAGTTTAAGTGCTTGCACTGAGACTAAAGATAGTAATGAAAGTAAACAAGAAGATGTTCAAGATAAAGTGTATAAAATAGGGGAGACAGTAGACGTAGATGGTTTGCAAGTAACTATCGATTCAGTTGAATTAGGATATCCGGATTATGATGAGGATAAAAAGAAAGAAGAGATTTTGGGGGTTATTTTCAAAGTGGAAAATAATAGTAAAAAGGAAATACCTTTTGCATTTTATGAATTTGAGATTACCGATAAGAAAGGTACAAGATTTAAAGAATATAATAACCCTGATAGCTTTATTAGTAAAAAGTTAGCACCAGATGAAAAAATTCAAGATATCATGCTATTTGACGTAGCGAAAGAAAATACGTATATCGCTACATATAGACCGGAGTTTACGCATGAAAATAGAACGATAAAATTTGAATTGAAACCAAATAAATAAAGAAACACATTGGATTATCCAATGTGTTTCTTTATGGTAATAAATTTAAAACGCCCAGTTACCTTTACGGAAGATAGGCTCATGTCTGCCATCAGCAGTAATACCGTCAATATCAAGCTCAGCTGATCCAATCATGAAGTCGTTGTGTGTGATACTAGCGTTTGCGCCGTTTTCAGCAAGTTCTTCTTTAGACATTGTTTTTCCGCCAACTAAGTTAAATGCATAAGCATTTCCGATTGCAAGGTGGCAAGATGCATTTTCGTCAAATAGTGTATTGTAGAATAAAACATTTGTGTTTGAAATTGGTGAGTCATGAGGCACTAAAGCTACTTCTCCTAAGAAGTGAGAACCTTCATCTGTTTCTACTAAATGTTTTAAAGCTTCTTCACCAGCTTCAGCTTTATAGTCTACGATACGCCCGTTTTCAAATGTTAACGTGAAATTATCGATAATATTACCTGCAAATACTAACGGTTTTGTACTAGAAACTTGGCCGTTTACACCTGTTTTAAGTGGCATTGTAAATACTTCTTCAGTTGGAATATTAGCCATAAATGGTACGTTCTTTTCATTTAAGCTACCAGCACCAGCCCATACATGTTTTTCTGGAAGTTCGATTGTTAAATCTGTTCCAGGACCTGTATAGTGAAGAGCTTTATAATGCTTTTCGTTTAAGTAATCCACTTTTGTATGTAATGTTTCATCATGTTCTTTCCATGCTTCTACAGGATTTTCTAAATCAGCACGAGTAGCTTTGAAAATAGCATCCCATAACTTTGCTTCTTGTTCTTCTGGCGCTACGTCAGGGAATACTTTCGCAGCCCATTCTTTCGTAGGAACAGAAATGACACACCAACTTACTTTATCTGCTTGTACGTAATCACGGTATACTTTCATTGCTTCTCCAGCTACTTTATGAGCTGTTGCAATACGCGATGCTTCTACACCTTTTAATAAATCAGGGTTTTCTGCATAGATAGACATAAATGCAGCGCCTTCTTTTGCTAATTCTTCACGAGCATGTGCTTTCCAAGATGGAAATTCAGCGAAAGCTTCTTCAGGAGCTAGATCGAACT
Organism: Bacillus sp. FSL K6-1338; assembly: GCF_038006965.1. NCBI lineage: Bacteria > Bacillati > Bacillota > Bacilli > Caryophanales > Bacillaceae > Bacillus > Bacillus sp. FSL K6-1338. The sequence continues at coordinate 335,324 of NZ_JBBOWI010000001.1, forward strand.
TTAAGCGTGTTAACGTCTCATCATTCCAATCTACATATACGTGTTTTGCACCAGATTTATATGCTTTTTCTGTAACGAGGCGTACAAATTGTACAGCTTCAAGAGGTGCACTAATTGATAAAGTTTGTCCAGGTTGAATATTAACACCAACATTAACTGCAAGAGCAGCATATTTCTCTAACGTTTGTTCAAATGACATATGTATAATCTCCTTTAATTTGAAAGATTTCTTACTATATATAATACAAGAAAATTCTAAAAATATATATAAATATAAAGTAAAAAGAGAGCTCAAAATGTATTGAGCCCTTATATTTACTTAATTGAAGAAGCAAACTGCTCTACAGTCGTTGTATGGTGTATACGAACGCGCTTCATCTTTAACAATTCATCAGGTTCACCCTTCGTAATGAATTGCCCAGGCTTTGTCGTCGTCGCAAATTGATAATACTTCTTCGTTTCTGTAACAACCTTATCATCTACATGACCGAATGGATAAGCAATCGCGATAACAGGCTTACCTGTTATTTTTTCTAGTTTTTCTTTTGAACCTTTTAACTCTTCCTCATAGTTTGTAATTTTCGGTAAGTCTGCATGTGTTGCAGTATGAGATTGCACCGAGAAAATGCCGGAATCAACCATTTCTTTTATTTCAGAAGTAGACAATGCTCCTTCTACATCAACGTTATCAACAATCATATATTCTGTTGCTGCCGGTTTAAAAGTATCATCTTTTAGCTTTTGTAAAACGCGAAATGCATTCATATTATTTTTCATACCGTCATCAAATGTAACGAAAATCGGCTTATTTACTTTATTTATATCGCCCCAGCGTTCAAACGTTAACAGCGTATAACCATTGTCCTTTAAATGTTTCATTTGTGCTTCAAAGTTAGCTGGTGATACGAATAAGTCTTTAATACCTTGACCATGATAATCATCAATTGCGTGATACATAAGAACAGGAACCTTTTGTTCGAAAGTAATAGTAGATTTCGTAAGCGGGATTGTTTTCCCATCTTCTTTCATTCCTGTTGCTTCAATTTGGAACTCACCGCGTTTTCCTTCAAATTCCTTTATATCAAAAGGAATTGTGAATTGCTTCTCTTTTTCTTTAGAAGAAAAAGATTTAGCACTTTCCTTGCCATCAGCTGTGCGCCAAATTTTATATTGTACTTCAGTTAAATTATCTTTTATATCTGTCATATGAATAGTAGTGTCTGTAGATTCGTATGTGATGGGAGTATAAGAAATTTTACCTTGTTCTTGTACAGTCTCTTTTTGTTTAGCTACTTCTTGAACCTTTTTCTCTTTTTTAGGTTCTTGGCTTACATTGCTAGTATTGCAGCCTGCTAGAATGGCAGACGTACATAAAGCAATTGCTGCGTATTTTTTCATGAAAATCACCTTCTATTGTGTAGTATGTTGCATATTGACATTAAAATCCCCACCGCTATAAGAGTGGTGGGGATATACCCTTGTTCATCATATCATTTGAAGAAAATGAGGGGAATATGATTTTTAGGAGGCTATTAAGGTAATAGATTAGTGACTTTGAATAGATGTATTTTTTTGTTTCTTATTAGAATTAATAATGATATAACCAACTACAAAGATAAGAGGAATAATGAAGACATAGATAGGCATTCCCCATACATAATAGCTTTTCAGCGTTAAGACTAGTAAATGTAAGAAATCGAAAATTGCGTGGGCTTTCATAATATCCTCCAATGTTTTTTGAAAATTATAACATTTTAAGCTTGTTATTTGTATAATTTGGAAAGTAATTTAAGCTAATTTTAAAGTAAGAAGAAGACTTATTGATATGCAATTTTGCATACAGATATGGATTTTATTAAAATATAAAGATTTTATACTATAATAAAAACCGCTATAAAACTAAGTAAGAATAATGTATGGAGTGGAGAATAGAAATGAAATATAAAAAAATAATATATATCTTTTTCATATCACTATTTATAGTTGGTTGCCAAAGTGAAGTGAGTAAAGCGAATAGTGTGGAAGAGTATATTCCATCGCATCTTATGAATGCGGAAGTGACGGCGGATATTATGACACTAGAGATGGATCGTGATACACGTAAAAAAGTAGAGGTTATTACTAAAAAGATGAGTGATCATGTGAAGAATGATAAAGAGTGGTACGTAAACTACATATCAGGGCATATAGATAAGCAGGTGAAGCCGTATCATCCTAACTTTGGTATTACAGAAGAAGAATATAACTTTTTTAGAAACGCCGTTGAGAATAGTAGTTTATCTAATACAAGTGATGGAAAACTTCAATTTAAGCAAAAAAGTAACCATGAAATTGAAATTGTTTCAAGTAGAAACCTAGAACTATTCCAGCATCTAGTAATTGATACAGAGAAGAATATAATAAAAACTTCTTTTGGAGAATGTCAGTATGTTGGAGAAATAAAGCCATCTTCAGAAAAAAGAATATTAGGTCGAGTAAATGGCAAACAATGGATGTTACAAAAAGAAAATTTAATCTATTTATTCTCTTTAGGAAAGCTTGAAGGAGAAGATAAATCTGTTATGGTTATTTCAGTAAAAGGCATACACGAAGGAAAACTTATTAGTAACGAGGAAGTAGTCGAATTCCGTTCGATTTCATAAAGAATCAAAAAAATCACCTTACTCGTTAAAGTAAGGTGATTTTTTATTAAATAAACAATCCAGCGATTGTTGCAGATAAAATAGAAGCAAGTGTTGATGCAAATAGCATTTTCCAACCAAATTTAGAAACAACGCTTCCTTGTTTTTCAGAAAGGGCACGGATTGTACCAACGATTGCACCAATTTGGCTAATACTTGCGAAGCTAATTAAGAATACTGTAACGATTCCAACTGTACGTGGAGCTAATGTTGTAGCTGTGTCTTTTAAATCAAGGATTGCTACAAACTCGTTTAAAACAATCTTCGTACCCATAATACCACCAGCTGGGATAATATCTTGAGTTGGAATACCCATTAAGAATGCGAATGGAGAAAGTACGTAACCGAAGATTTGTTGTAAAGTAACAGCATGTCCCATTGCGCCTGAAGCTGCACTAATTACGTAGTTTACAACTTCCATCACACCGATAAAGGCGATCATTAATGCGGCAACGATACCAGCTACTTTTAAACCATCAAGCGCACCGTTAATCATTGCGCCGATAAAGCTGTCTCCGAATAGAGTTCTATCAAATTTTTGAATCACTTCATCTTCTTTTTTCGTATCAACTGGTGTTAATAACGAACAAACGATTAAGCTTGAGAATAAGTTTAGCGGAAGAGCTGCTAGTACGTATTTTGCATCTAACATCATTACGTATGATGCTGTAACAGAAGCAGAAACGGAGCTCATCGCAGAACAACAAATGATAAACATACGATTTTTATTGAAATGCTGTAAATCGTTTTTAATGACGATTAACGCTTCACTTGAACCGAAGAATACAGAGTTTACTGCGTGGAATGACTCAACGCGTGGTAAACCAGTAATTTTTGAAATTGCACCGCCGACAACACGAACGATGAATGGTAAAACACCTAAATAACTAAAGATTGAAAGTAGTGCTGAGAAAAATACGATAATTAATAATACGTTTAAGAAAAAGACAAAATCTCTGTGAATTCCATTAAAGAGAAAATCGACACCTGTCGTACCAAGTTTAATTAGTTTGTTGAAAACTTTACTAATGAAAATAATGATTTGTTGACCAACCTTTGTAGCAAACATAAACCAACCGATTAAAATTTGGAAACCAATCATAATTGCAATTGCACGGAAGTTGATTTTACTTTTGTTGTTTGACAAAGCAAAACATAAACCTAACACGGCAAGAATACCGATAATGCTCATTACATATTGCATGTAGTTGCCCCTTTCAGAAGTTCGTATAAAGTTTGTACATAAAACGCTCGTTATATTACTAAAAATAAAAGAACGAGGTTTTATGTCATACGTAAGATGTCTGACCTTTTAGAAAAATAAAAATAAAAAAAGACCCATATGGATTCACTTTCATCTATGAGAGAAAGCTAATCAATATGAGTCCTTTTTTGCGCATAGGCTAATATTCATTAGTTTTCCCCATAGTCCAGCAATTTAAGGTTGCCGGGTAGAAACTCTCGATCCATATTATCAAGTATATATGAGGTAACATCGTCCGTATTAAATTAGTAGTAGCGTAACATTAACAGAGAAGTATCGTCAATAGCTTTTTTTCTTCCAATAGAAAAAGACCATATAAGTATGATAAAATGTAACGCAGTGTTATGAAAAAGAGAGGTCGGAAAATGAGTACTAAAATGACGCCACCAGTTGAGAAAAACGAGTTTATAGATGTAGTATTTGAAGATTTAACACATGATGGTGCCGGTGTTGCGAAAGTAAAGGGCTATCCTATTTTCGTTAAAAACGGATTACCAGGTGAAGAAGCGCAAATTAAAATTATTAAAGTGAAGAAAAACTTTGCATTTGGTCGTTTAATGAAGCTTCATACAGAAAGTCCATATCGTAAAGATGCTGAATGCCCAGTATATAATCAGTGCGGCGGTTGTCAGCTTCAGCACTTAACTTATGAAGGACAATTACAAGCGAAAGAAAAACAAGTACGTGACGTTATGCAGCGTATCGGAGGACTAGGTGATGTTCCTGTTCATCCTGTACTTGGCATGAAGAACCCGTGGGTATACCGCAATAAAGCACAAGTACCAATCGGAGAACGTGAAGGTGGGCTTGTAGCTGGTTTTTATCGCCAAGGAACGCATGACATCATTAATATGGAATCATGCTTAATTCAGGCAGAAGAAAACGATACATTAATTCAAGAAGTAAAACGTATTTGTGAAAAGCACGGTATCACTGCGTATAACGAAGAGCGTAACAAAGGAACACTTCGTCACGTAATGGCTCGTTACGGACAAGTAACAGGGGAAATTATGCTTGTCTTCATTACGCGTACAGCGGAATTGCCAAACAAAAAAGCAATCGTTGAAGAAATTGCAGCGAAATTCCCAGAAGTAAAATCAATCGTTCAAAACGTAAATACGAAGCGTACAAACGTAATTTTCGGAGATAAAACGACAGTACTGTACGGATCAGAATATATTTATGACTTTATCGGTGACATTAAATTTGCGATTTCAGCACGTTCATTCTATCAAGTAAACCCAGAACAAACGAAAGTGCTATACGATAAAACGTTAGAATACGCAAAATTAAATGGTAACGAAACAGTAATCGATGCCTATTGCGGAATCGGATCAATCTCGTTATTCCTAGCGCAAAAAGCGAAAAAAGTGTACGGCGTTGAAATCGTCCCAGAAGCAATCGAAGACGCAAACCGAAACGCAGCACTAAACAACATGACAAACGCTGAATTTGGCGTAGGAGAAGCAGAAGTAGTCATTCCAAAATGGTACAAAGAAGGCGTAATCGCCGACACAATGGTCGTAGATCCACCGCGTAAAGGCTGTGACGAAGCATTACTAAACACAATCATCGACATGAAGCCAAACCGCGTCGTATACGTATCGTGTAACCCAGCAACATTAGCACGTGACTTAAAAGTACTAGAAGAAGGCGGATATAAAACACAGGAAGTACAGCCTGTTGATATGTTCCCGCATACGACTCATGTGGAGTGTGTGGCTTGGTTGAGCCTTGATATATAAGGGTTTTATAATAATTGTTGATGGGTTTGACCACGGTTTGACCACATCAACAATTATTTTATGATTTTAACGCCTCACTTAGCGCTATAGTGGCACTTTCTTGCATATCTAACGTAACGTGACTATAGGTGTCCAATGTGGTCTTAATGGAATTATGTCCTAATCGTTCACTTACGATTTTCGGATTAATACCTAATTTAAGAAGAAGTGTGGCATGAGTATGTCGTAAGTCATGGAATCTAATTTTAGGAACTTGTGCTGTTTTTGTAAACCTTTCAAAGACAGTAGTTAGTGTTCTTGGATAGATTGGTCGACCGTCTTCTCTACTGAAAACTAAGTCATTATCTTCATAAGCTTTACCAATAGCTAATTTAAATTCATTTTGTTTTGCTTTATAACCTTTCAACTCTTTACATAAACTTTGGTCAATGGAAATTAATCGTTTAGAACCCGATGTTTTCGGTTCTGTAAATCGAAAACCTAATTTATCGTAAATTAGAGTTTCAGTCACACTAACCTTCCTTTCAACTAAATCCACATTTTTCCACCTTAAACCTAGTAATTCACCTCTACGCATGCCAGTATTAAGTGCAAGTAAAAATAAATGATAGTAAATAGGATTGTCAAATTTAGCATATGTTAAGAATGTTTTTGTCTCCTCAATTGACCACGTCTTATTGACCACTTTTCGTGGGCGAGGGATTTCTACATATTCAAATGGGTTTTTATATAAAAGCTCCCATTTAACAGCATCTTCTAATGCCCCTTTTAAAATAACAAAAATATATTCAATATATTTAGGAGATAATTCTTCATCGATTAGCGATTTAACAAATCTTTGTCCGTGTAGAGGCTTTAAATCTTTCAGTTTATGTGAACCGATTACAGGAATAATCCTACTGTTCACAGCTCGTCCATAATTGATAAATGTAGTATCTCTCACTCGTTGCTTAGCTGTGTTTTCAAGCCACTCCTGTAAATATTCACCGAGAGTAAGATTCTTATCATCAACTAGACTTCCGGTATTAAACTGATGAATAAGTTCATTACATGCTCTTTCGGCTTCTTTCTTTGTTTTAAAGCCTGATACTGTTTTTTGTTTTCTTTTGCCAGTAAGAGGATCTCTTCCAATATCAATTGTAAATGACCACTTTTCACCGCGTTTTCTAAAATATCCTTTCATTATCCATACCTCCTTGAACTAATATTATTCGAATAGTACAGATAATTCCAGTATTAGAAAAAGGAAAAAGTAACTCAGAAGAGTTACTTTATGGTAAACTATATTCAACTGTATACGTCGGGTGGCTGGTTGCTATCCTTTCTCTTTATTTTAGAGAGAAAGGAGGTGACCCTTATGATGGAATATTTACTTTCTTTGTCTCAGGATTTACTCAAGGTATTCCTAACTATAGTTGTTACAGCTTATGCAAATAAGTTTGCTAACACTTTGTTTAAGAAAAGTAAAAGAGCCACCCCTCGCCGTAGGAAGCAGGGTAGCTCTAAAAGAAAATAAATAGCAACCTTGCCATCTGATGGCGGCAGTTACTGGAAGAGATGTTACAGCATCTCTTCTTTTATTCTATGCAATTCAGATAAGTGTCATACTCAATACATAGTAAATATATATTCACTATACAATGGTGATTCTAGTGCCTATATTACCATAGTCATATTTTTTGGTCAACGCAAATAGCGGGGATTGAGAACAAATTTATAATAGTCCACAAAATAAAGTTTCATGGTAAAATATATGTATCCATACTTCTAAGTCCGCACATGTTGCGGGCTTTTTTATTAATATAAAATCAGTATTTTAACCAAAAAAAAGACACCCTAAGGTGCCCTCATACGACTTGATAACCACTTTAATTTTAATAATATGTATCTCGCAAATATAATTTTACCATATTTATCTATACAGTTTGTTGAGAAATATGAATCAAATCAATATGTTGTTAAAAGTTATTTAGAATTAAAGAATATTTTCTTGCTGTCATGAGTGTTAAATTGAATTTTGAAATCATCCCCAACATCAACTACTTGTGAAATGTATCCTTCTCCCTCAGCGCCTTTATATAATTTTTGATGTAATTGATTAGGAGTAACGGCAGATAATTCGCGATTGTATACTCGACCATCATTGGAGACTAAATTTACATTCATATCAGATAAGAAGTATTCATAATCTTGAGTTTCTGAATCAACAACTTTTCCTTTAACCTTTACTAATGCCCATTCTTTACCTTCAGGTGCAGGTTTATTGAATTGATTTTCTTTTTTTAATATTTGATAAGCTTGATCGCCTCGAATAACTTCAAGTATGGATAATTCTACTTTTGTATTAAATTTTTTGAAGGTGCCACCATCACTATTTAGGATTAAATCATTAATTGTTGCTACTTCATTAATGGGTATCGCATTAGAACGATTCCCTTTGCTAGATAATGTGGAACTAGTATTTTTCTTCTCTGAATTCGGGTCATTGTAATGGTTATTTATATTAAATTTAATATGGTATTGCTTTGTTTTCAGAGTTTTGTTATTATCATCTTTTTTTGAAATCTCAAATGAGAATATTACCCATTGAATAGATTCTAAATTTCTTTGGGAAGAATCAAAGAATGAAATAACTCCTTTAGTAGGATCTGTTATTTTATCTCCAGGCATAAATTCGGTTTGATTAATAAAATTACCTTTAACTGGTATTCTAAGTTTGTTGTCTTGACTGGTTGAAACTTTAATTTTATTTGTATCAAAGATAAATTTTGATTTGGAAGTATTGTCAATTACAAATGCAGTTCCTACAGATCCTACATCGGTTCCATTATCAGTTTTCATCTTGTTAGAAACGGCAAGTGGATTTAGTGTGAATTTAAATCCATCAAAGTTGTCACTAAATGAAGCGTCATCATAATAAATAAATCGTGTTTCGTTATCCGCGTTATGTAATCTGTAATTTCCAGCATCTATAATTTTGCTTACTTCTTCATCAGATTCATTTACTTTAGCGTCTTGGCTGACAGATTTAATTTTACTATTATTTGCAACGATATTTATAAAGATAACTATAACAAGAATAGCCACTAGCCAAAACCACCAATGTTTATAGAACTGTTTTTTCATAATGAATATCCTCCAATTAAATAAAATATAAGATTTCCAAGGTCAGCATATCAAATTTAATATCAAGTCATTGTCATATTATGTCGAATGGACAAATAAAAAAAGAGAGCAAATTGCCCTCTTACTCAAATTGTAAAAAGATGAATATTTTACAATTTGAAATTGGAAATGATTTCTTTTATGATGAAATCAAATCATAGTATGTCTTTATTGTTTTGTAACATTTTCACGTATAATGAAACCTGTTTTGCAAAACGACCTTGTTGACGCCCATCAAGCTCCTCATAAGCTCTTTGGATATCATTGAATAATAATTCCAATAACGCATCTTCTTTTCTGTTCTCAAAATTAAGAAGAGTGTCTGTGGAGGTGTTAAAATACGATGCAAGTATCTTTAAACTTTCAAGGTCAGGTTCATGACGGTCGGTTTCCCAATTCTTGATTTGTCCGCGTGATAAACCTGTTCGCTCAGATAATTGCTCTTGCGTTAAATCAAAAGACCTACGTAAACGTTTAATGTTTTGTCCGACTGTAGTTTTCATAGTTTGAGTATAATAATCGCCTTATTACTATACCATAATTGGTCGATATCCTGACATTTAAGTTTGTAATTGGTATTTTAACAAACTTTTAAAAAATACATAGACAAACGTTTGTTTGGTGGTAAAATATTCATATAGGGAATTTGTTTGATGTTATGTAAAATTGCATATTTCATTCTGTTGAACATAAAAAACGTTGTTACAGAACAGTTTCTCAACTTTCTCAATAATTGTCTGATAACTCTATGACTGAATTTCCTAATTTTTGTGATATTATGATAATAATAATAATAAAACGGACGTAAAAAAGACCCACGGTGTAAGTAGTGCTAGGAACACTTTCTTACACTGCCCCCTACCTGACTAGGGAACATTGTCGCGGATCTCTTACATAATTATAACACATCTTAGATTAACAGTGGCGCGTTTTCCTTTATATGTAACAAAATGGGGTTTACGTGTCTTTTTGTCCATAAGGAGGACAAATGAAATGAATGATTTTCTTAATGTTTTAAAGAAAGAATTGTACTCTGCTGGAATTAATAACACGCAACTTGCCTTGTCATGGGGAATTTCCCCAAGTGGTGTTACAGCGATTTTTAAAGGTAAAAGAAAAATGCGTTTTTCTTACCTTACTAAATCGCTATCCTTATTAAATCGAGGTACTAAAACAGAGAGAAAATTTGTATGTGAATATATGAGAGCTGCTAATCCTAAACCTAAAAGCAAGCGAGAAATTATGGAATATTTAACTTTAAAGGGTGATTTTGGTACATTGAAAATCCTGGTGGAGGAAGAGAAAAATTCTAAAACATCCCTTAATAAGGAATTTTCAACAATTTATGAACTTATTCATCAAAGGTTTACTAAAGATATAAAGCTATTAGAATTTTATAATCTAATGAGAGAGAAAAATAAAAAAACAACATGTACAGAAATGAAAACATTAGTAGATTTAATACTCTGTCAAACATTATATCAATCAGGAAACCATGAATTAATTGCTGAGAAAATGTCTGAAATTGATTCGAATATTTTAGCAATTACCAATAATTTTTTTCAAAGTACACTTGGTGTAAGATACAAAGAAGCTCATGCTGTATTGAGTCTTCGTAATAATGAAATCGAAAAAGCGCGTAAGCTATGTTATGAGATATTAGATGAATGTGAAAAAAATTCATTTTTTATTTTACCTAAAGCTATTGCTTACTTTAAATTAGGAGAATCTTATATATTGGATTCTAATAATTATGAAACATCTAAACAATATCTTCTTAAGGCATATGAAACTTTGAGCGGTTTAGGTGATTTTCATGGTATTAAAGAGAAAAGAGGAATGATTCTTCGAAATATAGCATTTTTGAAGATTTATAACATGAAAGAGTTATATTCCATTGTTGAAATAGATGAAGCTGAAATTGCCTTTTTAAAAATAAAACAAGGATATAAACAAGAAGGTAAATTAATGTTAATCAAGTTAAAGGAAAAAAATGGATTCCTATCTGGGATACAAACTGTTTACTTAGCTTTAGCACAAGATAATGAAAGTGATAGAATTACGATAATGAAAGAAGCTTTAGATATTATGATCTCTAAAGGTGATCATTTTTATGCCCAAATACCAAAACAATACTTGGGCTTATCTTGAAAAAATGGTATAATTATCATTAAAGGTAGGTGAATTACAATTGAAAAAACTTTTAAAGATTATACCTATGTTAGCTATATTAGGAGGATTTTTATTAAACTCTTCTAATGTGCCAAATGAGCAAAAAAAACAAACGGAAACAGAAGCTAAACAAACTATAGTTTTATATTCTCAGGACCCAGGCGGCTGGTAACAATTGGATATTAAATATATGATATAAAGAATGCGATCATCCTTCAAAGGGTGGTCGCATTCGTGGTTTCTGGAGATATTCTGTTTTTTGTAGAATTTATAAAAACAGAATTAATCCCAAAAAAATACAATTATTCAAGGGATGTAGGGGGAATTTGAAATGATTAAAGAGAAAATAGCAAAAGAATTAATGGTGAAGTGGCTTTTAGAAAACAAGGGAACTAACCCAGAAGAGATTTTAGAAGCAATCACTTCTCATACATATGAAGAAGAGAAATTAAAAGAAGCTAACTGAGTAGTTAGCTTCTTTTATGATGTACATTATTTTTGATTTTTAGTGAAATTCACGTACATGGCCGCTTGTTTCCATGCGTTTTCTTGTTCTTCTTTAGGTAGGTCAGCTACCAATTCCATAAATCTTCTAGCCATTTCATCAGCTTTTTTATCTTGTTGTTCAGTTAAACGTGGATCTGAAGATCTTCCTAATAAGTAATCGGTTGAAACACAAAAAAGATCTGCAATGGAGTTCAATACAGTCATACTAGGTTCAATTCTGTTATTTTCTAAATGTGAGTATGTTGCTCTTGATATGTTTAACAGGTTAGCTACATCACCTTGTGTACGCTTGCCCCTCAGTTGTTTTAGTTTTTCTCCAAAAGTCATTTTAAATTTTCCCCTCTCAGTAAATCCTTAATTATATTATAGATACAATTTTTATCACTTTAAACCCTTTTTTGTAAAAATGATAAAAAATTTATAAAATCTGTTGACGATAAAAAATTTATCATTTATACTGAAGTCAACAAAGAAACGCGAGTTGAAATGGAAGGTGGTTAAATGAATAACATCTTGAGAAACGAAAGAAAAAAGATGAAATTCACACAAAGACAATTAGCTGAAAAGATTGGTATATCAACGGTTTACGTTCGAAAGATTGAAGGTGGATATATACCAAGACCAGATATAATGGTTAAGTATCAGGATGTATTTAACATAAGTGTTAAAGAATTGTTTCCTGATTATTTTTCGGCATTTAATGATAAAAAATTTATCATTTAAATAAAGGAGGAAAAAATGAATCAAATACATGATGTGCAACATCCAGTAAGTGAGTTTGTTTTTATGGAAGGAAATCAAGTGGTTACAGATAGTTTAACGATGGCTCAAATGTTTGGAAAAGAACATAAAAATGTAATACGAGATGTTGAGGTCCAGTTAGAAAAATTGAATGAAGCAAATGAAACCGAATGGGGGCAGCTCAACTTTGAGCACACCCAATACCAGCATTATCAAAATAAACAATGGTATCCAAAGTTCAATCTTACAGAAGATGCATTCGCGATTGTTGCAATGAGCTACATAACGCCAGAGGCAATGAAAATGAAAATTAAGTTTCTAAATGAATTCAAACGGATGAAAGAACATATCCAAAAAATTCAGCAACAACCAATTAGTATTGAAGATGCAGTGATACACAGCATGACAGAACTAAAACAACTTAAATTACGTCAGGATCAAGCTGAAGAAGAAATGAATAAAGTGAAACATCTTGTAGATAATGAGATTTGGCTTACTGAGCAAAACAAGGAAGCTGTGCAACGAAAAGTAAAACGTCGTGTATTTGAACTAAAAGAAGAAGGTTATGATAATGCATCGTATCAAGGGATCTATGGGGCGCTAAAAAGACATTTCGGTGTAGCTAAATACGATAAAATCCCACGAAAATATTATCAAAATGCTATGCGATTTATCGCAGGATGGTATCCATCTGAGCGGCCAAATGTTTTAGATGATTATATTTCTTAATAGATAAAATTAAAATTTTATAAAAAGAAAGGAAGATATAAAAAATGAAGAATGCAACAGTTCAAATAGCATTAGCAGTCACAAAGTTTTCAGCTCAAAAAGGATGGAGCGATGAAGAATTTTGGGAGGCGATCGAGTTACTTCGTTTCAATAAAGAAGATGCAAGACAGACAGCGATAGAAAAACTAGATGCTATCCCAGTTACTTACGATAGTACAAATGATTATCCAATTATGTTGAAAGTAGATCATGTAGCAGAAGTATTAGGAATTTCGCAAAGAAAGGCATACGACATTATGGATCAAAAAGGATTCCCGTTAGTGAAAATCGGGCGTAAGAAGGTGGTTCCAAGGGATGCATTCTTTAATTGGCTAGAAAAGGGGGTGTCAGCATGATGGAAGATACAACATCATTAGCAGTATTCGCAATGTTTATCGGGTGCAGTGCATCGTTACTTTACATTACTTACGAACCGATAAAACGATGGGCTTGGAGTGATGTAAAACAAAATAAAAAGACCCATGACAGTGGGTCCTCTAAGAAAAAACACTTGTTATAAGTATACCACAGAAAGTAGGGGAATAGTGCATGGATTTAAATGAATATCAAGTGCTATTACCTAATAAATTTTGGGACTTAGCAGAGAGCAAGGATGAATTAAAACAAATGATTGAACATTACTTCAAAGTTGGTTATCCGTATTATGAAATTCAACGAATTATTAAAAGCGGACCAGCATATGTGGCGGTTTGTACAAGGAGGTAAATGAATGGCTACTTTTCGAGTTAATAAAGATAAGAACTATACGACAATAAATAATACAGGTCTTAAAGATACAAGGTTAAGTTGGAAAGCGAAAGGAATTTTAGCATATATTCTTACACTTCCAGATGATTGGATTTTTTATATGGAAGAAGTAACAAAGCATTCTAAGGATGGGATAGCAAGTTTGAAAGCTGGAATGAAGGAATTAAAGGAATGTGGTTATGTTAAGCGGTTCCCGATTAAAGGAGAAAACGGAAAGATTAGTAAATGGGAAACGATTATATACGAAGTACCACAAGTCGAAAAACCACTAGTAGAAAATCAACTAGTGGAAAAACCACCGGTGGAGAATCTACCAGTAGAAAATCAACCGCTACTAAGTACTAAAGAACTAAGTACTAATAAACAAAATACTAATATACAAAGTAGTAGTAGCATCTTCTCTTTCTACGAAAATAATTTCGGTATTTTAAATTCATTCATAGCTGAAAGTATTTCACAATGGGTAAACGATACAAGCGAAGAACTTGTACAAGCAGCTATGGAGCGTGCTTTGAAACAACAGAAGAAATGGAATTATGCTGAGGGCATTTTAAAACAGTGGGTTAATAAAAACATTCGTACTTTAGCTGATGTTAATGCAGCAGAAATAGAGTTTAAGAACAAAGGTAAAAAAGGAGCGAATAGAAATGGCAACACCAATGAAAAAACTGGCGGAATCCCTGGAATCGAAGGTGACTTACCATTCTGATCAATGTATGAATCACTCATATGAAATAGGTGGACAAAAAATTATTAAGCCAGTTCAAATGATTGAATATAAAGGGCAAGTTGTTTGCCCTAGATGTGTAGTTGAACAAAACAACAAAGTTTTGGAAGAACAAGCTAATGCTCATTATAAGAAGATTAGCCGTTTACAGAAATTTAACATGTTGGAAAAGGCAAGCGTTATTACAAATAAGAAAATTCCTCTTTCGAGATTATCTGATTACAGAATCGATTGTGATGAAACGATTAGTCACAAGAAGGCTGTAGAAGAGACTTTGGAGGATTTAAAGAACGGGGAAATTAGAAAAGTTGTATTTACGGGAAATCAAGGGACGGCAAAAAGTTTCCTAGCATACAGCATGCTTCATGAATTAAATCAATATTTCTGGGATATCAGTCAGGAGGAAGAAAACTATCATCTTATGAAAAGTTGTTTATATGTGGAATTAGAAGCAATAACAAGGATGATTATGGATTCTTTCGATGATAAGAGTAGTAAATATACACTTCAATATTTCGTTCAATTGATTGGCCGAGCTGATTTTGTAGTATTGGATGATCTTGGGGCGGAAAGTGGTTCGACAGATTCCAATAGACAAGCTTCAGATTTCATCCAACGTCTTTTATATGCAGTATCAAACGCTAGACAAGGAATGAGTACATTTACCACTACAAACTTTACTGGAAAACAACTTTTTAATAAATATGATGCTAAAACCGTTAGTCGCTTATTAGGTGATTCAAAGGTTTTGAAATTCACAACAGCTGACCAAAGACTTGCAAATTTAGGTTTCTAATAAGGAGGAATAAAAAATGAAAAAAATCCAATTAACTGATGGAATGCCAACAAGTATTAAAAGAGAAGAGCTTAAAAGAAGTACAGAAAATTTATTGATGAAAATTAAAGAAGAATGCTTAAAAAGTGAGTTGAGTTATGTGGAGGTAAATAAGGCCCTTCATCTAGCTGATGAAGAGCTTTACAAAAGTGTAATTCATAATTCTTGCAAAAAGCCTTAAATTAGCTCGAATTTGTCTTCTTCTAATTCTTTTTTATACGCATCATATTGTTCTTGATTAGCACCTACAACATAGGCGGTGTTGTAGTATGTTTGCTCATTGTAGAGATCAATTACCTTGGTGCCAACATGCAGTAAGGTCCAACCTTTTTCTAAATAATTGTTGGCTCTTGAGTTAGCGGAATCATCATCAAACTCTAAAGTAAATACAATATCTTTCATTAAACTTCCCTCCCTTCAAGGGAGATTATACCAAAATAGTAGGTTTGAGTGGAAAAAGAATCTATTAAGGAGGAATAGGCATGTGTGTATTATGTCGTGATAAAGGAATTATTCGTAAAGAAATTTATTCAGGTGTAACTCTAACGGAAGGTTGTAACTGTGAAGTAGCAAAGCAACAGCAAGAAGAAAATGATAAGCGTTGGAAAGCATACTTAATTAAATTTGAGTTAATGAAACAAGAGTTACAACGTAAACAGCAACAAAAAGTTAGCTAACAAAAAAAAGGGGGATTTCAGTCGTATGAAGCCTACGAAAGTTGAAATCGATGTTAATGATAATAAAATTTACGTGGTCAAAAATGGTGAAGTTACTCCGCTGAATCCTCCAGCAACAGGATTTGGTGAACAAATCATTACGTGGCAAAGTGGGAAGGTTGATCGCGTATCAACTACGTATACGGAAAAAATCAAATAACTGGAGATGCGATTATGAAGCAATTATCGATTGATGATGTAATAGGGAGTTTTTGCTACAACGCCATAAGCACCAGTGAAAAGTTTTTAAATCCAAGTTTTGAAGTGCATTTTTACGATAAAGAAGAACGACAAAAAATGGATTGTTTTGATGCTAAAACTGAAGTGGAAGCTTGGAATGCAGCGTTAGAAGAGCACGGCAAGTGTATTCAGAAGATTAGGATAACTCATTCAAATCGTACTAGGACAGAATTTTTGGCACTCGATTAGGAGGGAGTATGGTGGCGGCTTTAAATCGATGGTTAACCGATGAAGAATATGCAAGGGCTTTATCTAATGGAATTAGTAGGAAAACGTTACATTATCGTGTTTATGAAGCGGATTGGGATTTAGAAGAAGCATTAACAGCACCGCCAGGAAGCGTAAGACATAACAAGTTTGAGGGAGTGCACACGAAATGGCGTAGAATCGCTGAGGCGAATGGGATAAACGCAGCTACATTTTACAGTAGATTAAATAGCGGTTGGGGATATCAAGAGGCCTCTACGAAACCAGCTATAAAAAGAAAAGGTTTGGGAAAAGTGTGGTTAGAACGAGCTAAGCCCAATGGAATTGGCTATAGCACGTTTATGACAAGAGTAATCACTAGAAAATGGGATATAGAAAAGGCTGTATCAACACCAGTAATTAGAACTGGAAAAAATGCCTCAGTACGATTCGAGAAATCGATTGTGAGAAACTGAAGGAATTAGAAAAGGAGCTGGAGATAATGAAGGAAGTAATCAAGGAATATATAAATCAATTGCAACAATCAGCGATGGAAAACAGAAAGGAATCAGACAAAGCGTATGAAGCTGGAGATTTAGGTTTATCAGGTTACTATCGTGGTCAATGGATTGCGAATGAGGGAACAGCAATTGCATTAGAGACTATCTTAAATCAACATAGAGGGAAAAGTGTGGATTCAGATCTATTAAAGTAAGACCAAATTTGAATTTTGTATAGAAATGGGTGTGAAAGATGGAGCATTCAAAGGAAGATATTATAAAAGAAATTAACAAAGAGACAGAAAGACTATGTAGACGACAAAGTCAGTTGCTTTACGAAATGAACGAAAATCAGAACAAAATAAATGAAAACATACAATGGGTTAAAAAGTTAGAAACTGAATAAAAGGAGAGATAGTAATGGCTGAGATAGTTTTATATGAGATGAAATGCGTGGAGGGTGAATGCGGAAAAATTAGTTTGCAAGAAGTGAATAGCAATTATGAAAATCTATGTCCATATTGCGGCGAGACAACATTTTATGCACCAGGATTAATAGAACCTGTTTTAGTGTACACACCACGTTCGGAAAGAAACTAAACAAAAGTGTTATTTTGGAGAAAAGGAGCTGTGGAATATGAAGGATGTAAAAATTGAATACGTTGGGAATCAAACAATAATTACTGTAGATGGAGAGCAAATTGCAGTCGCTACTGATGGAAAGGAAAAGTTAGTAGCAGAGAACTTATTAGTAAGTTTAGATCAAGTTGGGGCTATTAACTTAACTATTGAGGTTTAATACAAAAGCGTTATTTTAATCAAAAGGAGAGTTGATTTATGGGAAAGAAGAAAAAGACGGAAAAGTTATGGGAAAAAGCAAAATATTGGTTCGGTGACGGAGAAGTAGATGTTGATTTAATGGTCAGAATGGATGTTATTACAAAAGAAAGAGTTATTGAAATGTATTTAGCTGAAAACAAAACAAAGTAGTTATTTGGCATAAAAGGGGAATGAAGATGAGTGGTTTCTATCCAAAGGCAAAAATAAAATTATCATTCGGTACTATGGGGGCGAATGTATATGATTTCGTTTCAACTGTTCAGGTTGAAAATAGAATAGATGATTTAAAGAGGTTGGAGTATAACTTGGAATCAGCATTAGAAATGGTTCGGAATGAAAAACAAGTTTTAGAAATGCATTTAAACAAAGAAAACTGAATAAAAACGCTATTTTATTAGAAAAGGAGAATTTGAAATGAAAGACACTTGGAATGAGCAAGAGCGTTTAGAGATTGAAGCGGAGCAAGAAATGATCGCACAAGTAGAAAGAGAAAACTGGATGGAAGCAAATAATATTAGCTATGAGTATTAATGTTCGGAATTTGATTTAAGTTTGCAGCTGCAGTTTACGGATAATGTTCGGTTTTTAATAAAAATTTCATTTTAAAGAAAAAAGAACAGTCAGCTTTTAATAGCTGCTCTGTTCTAAGTCTATCGGTTGCTGATTGGTTTGACGATTCATTTGTGCACTTAATTTTACCAGTAAATCACGATCTACAAGTAAAACATCATTAGCATCAGCTAATTTACGTGCTGGTGCTGTGAAATAATTATTAGTTACAACCCATGCATGGTTAGCATTATAGTATTTTTTTGCTGCAACGATTTCTTGAACAGCTTGGAGGCCAACTTTATTACTATAACGTTTTGCTTGCACAATGATTGTTTCGTTATTATCTTTTAGGATTAAATCAGCTCCAAAGTCACCAGATCCTTTTGTAACTTCTGTTTGGTATCCGAAGAATTCGTATAAGTAACTCAAGTATTCTTCAAATTGTCGTCCATTCATAAGATCAATCTCATAAATACTTGATTGGCGAAGTTCTTCTATATAAATTTTTTTAAGTTTCTCCTTTTTTATATAATCGAATATTAAATAAGAAATTAAAAATATAATATAAAGAAAAATTATTATGTATAAGAATTTTAACAATTATTACATCTCCTTATAGTTGTTAATTACATTATATAGAATTTCTTTATTTAAGGGGAATTAAATTTGAACAAAATAATCCTTTTAATAGAAAGTGAGGTTACAAGATGAAAAGTAAAGAGTGGTTTGGTCTTATAGCAATTGCTGCAATAATATTGTTTTCAATTGTTTTTGAAGTGATTAATTATACGCATGTAACAACAGTTAAAGGGGAAGTGATCGATAAATATACAAAGAGAAGTAACGATCACGATAAATTTTATATTGTTGTCAAACAAGATGATAGTTCAGAAAAGGTAATTGTAAATAAAGATAGTGTGTTTATGATGAAATTCGATTCAGCAGATGTTCAAGCGAAAGTTAACAATGGAGAGAAATATGAATTTAAATTACGCGGTTATAGGGTACCAGTGTTATCTATGTTTCCGAATGTAGATACGGTCGAAAATAGAAAGTGAGGTTAAGAGAAATGGCTAGTTTAAAGAAAAGAAAGATTAGAAAAGCAATTGCTCGTCGCACAAAAGAAGTGGAGAAGTATCAAGTTAATAAAGCTTGGAGAAACATTTTTGTACAAGCTGGTATTTTAAAGTGAACGCAAACAGAATACAGTCCGGCTAGAAAACTAGAGGACACCAATTCATTAAAACAGCAATTAAGGCTGTTTTACGAATAGGTGTCCTTTTTATTTTGAAAAGGGAGATGGGGAAATGAAGGTGTTAAAGGATCAGCTACGTGAATGGAAAAAAGCAATCAAAACAAGTAAAGAAGAAAAATAAGAAAAAACGAAAAGAAAAATTAAGTACTCGTGACATTGAAGATTTAATGGGGATGCATAGACCTTGTTACGAGCGTAGACGTGGAGCATTAAGACAAAAATAATAACAATGGAGGAATTTAATATGAATAAACAATTAACATTTAAAATGCCTGTTTTAGATGAAGAAGAGACAAAAAATGAAGTTGAAAAAGTATTTGAGGAGTATCGTATGTATTTATCTCAAATGCCAAGTGACATTTTACCTAAAGTAACCGCATCATATTCAATTGTTCCTCCATCTGTAACGAATGAATTCAACAGTTCTACAGAAAACATAGCAATTGAAAGGCTGCAATATGAAATGGCTAGAGATAAATTTATGAATTGGGTTCATAGGGCTGTTAACAGATTACCAAAAAGAGAAAGACAGATCATTCATATGTATTATATGGAAGAAGAGAAGGGATACGATCCAGACATTATGGATGAAGTGAGATTGGGTAGAACCACGTATTATAAGGTGAAAGGAAAAGCTTTATTACGTTTAGCTTTCAGTTTGCGAAAAGAAGTATTTAAACAAAAGGCGCAAAATGAAGAGGTAGAAGTAGTATGAACATTGTACAGCCGATTCGTGATAAAGAAATAATACAAGAAATAAAGGAATTCTATAAGAAGCAGAATGAGAGGAACTACATTCTGTTTCTTCTTGGTATTAATACAGGATTCAGGATATCGGACATCTTGCGTTTACGTGTTCGTGATGTGGAAGGTTGGAATATTGTAATACGCGAAAAGAAAACAAGAAAGATTAAAGATGTGAAGATGCCTTCAGAGCTGAAGAGAGCCATCAGAAATTATACTGAAGGAAAGCCAAAGAATGAATACCTGATTAAGAGTAGGAACGGAAAAAACAAACCGATTACTCGTGCAATGGCATATGTCATATTGAATCAAGCGGCAGAAGAGTTTGGGTTGGAACGTATCGGTACTCATTCACTTAGAAAGACATATGGGTATCACCATTACAAACAATTTAAAGATGTAGTTGCCTTGCAAAAGATGTTAAATCATACAGATCAGAAAGAAACATTGAGATACATTGGGATGGAGCAAGATACATTAAATGATTATCAAAGGAAGTTTAGAATCTAGCTCCTTTATTTTTTTATCACTTATTGAATTAGCGTTAAACTGAAAGTGTCAAATTCATTTTTATAAAATGAGAAAGAGATTGGTATATCTAAGGTTAAACGGAATAGGGGAATTTAACACAATCTAGTTTATAGCTAATTCATTTTTAAGAATAAAAGATCATAACTAATCAAAACTATGCGAAAAGAGGCTGAAAAACGATGAAAAAAAGTGCAGGAAGTATTGATGGGGTAAATTGCGGTTCGGTAATTTATGATGAAGTGGAGCAGAATTTACGAGAGATATTAGTAAGTGATGCGGAAGCAAGGCGAGAATTTTATTCTCCAATTATTAATGGTGCAGGAGATGATATTGAATTAATAGGAGGTATTGATTGGAGTTCTGGTAAAGATTGGTCGGTCATAGTAACAAACCCAAGATTGTTAACTGAGGAGAAAAAGAGAAGATGAAAAACGTGAACTATTCGCGGACTATTTGCGAACTATTTACGAACACGTTTTGGTTTTTAACATGATATATTTGTATTGTGAGAAGTGGCGGAAAACATAACTCACAATGTTCCTTTATAAACTATATGTTGTCTAAACGATTTCGTAATGATGGCACATAAAATCCGAAACCAGCAGATGGTAATGATTGAATGGTACCGTTATTAGGAAGAGCTTTTGCTCTTCTTCCAGTTACTTAATATTGTTCAATGAACAGCTATATAACTATATTAGGTGATTGGAAGAAGTGTAAAACTTCACGTACCAGATTCTAAATCTAAAACACTCCAAATGTATTCATAAATTAGATTAAGGAAATGGACGGGATAGAAAATGTTGAATCAAGTTTTTAATATGGATTGTTTAGAAGGTATGAAAATGATTGAGGATAAATCTATTGATATGATTCTTTGTGATTTACCTTACGGAACTACTGCTTGTAAATGGGATAGTATTATTCCTTTTGATTTATTGTGGCAGCAGTACGAAAGAATTATAAAAGATAATGGAGCTATCTTATTAACTGCAAGCCAGCCATTTACTACAAAGTTAATTTCATCAAATATGAAATTGTTCCGTTATGAATGGATTTGGAAGAAAGGGAATCATGTAACAGGGTTTCCAAACGCAAATAGAATGCCGCTAAAAAACCATGAAAATGTACTAGTATTTTACAAGAAGTTGCCTAAGTATTATCCGCAAGATTTAATCTTATTGGATAAACCAATATATCAAAAGGGTACATCGAAAAAACTAAAGATATTTGGTAAGGGAAACAATGAATCGTTGAGTAAAGTGCATGTTACAAAGTATACCAATTATCCTAAATCAGTTATTGATTTTCCGCGGGATAGCAAAACGTTTCATCCAACACAAAAGCCTGTAGCTTTATTTGAATACCTAATAAAGACTTATACAAAGGAAGGCGAAATAGTATTAGACAATTGTATGGGTAGTTTTACAACTGCCATAGCATGTATTAATACTAAACGCAATTACATTGGTTTTGAGATGGATGAAGAGTATTGGAAGTTAGGTAATGAAAGAGTTAATAAATATATTGGATCATTAAAGCACTCGTAAAGGGTGCTTTTTATTTTGGAGGAATGAAGGATGGAAAAACAAAATATTGTTTCAGCTCACATTGATATTGATACAACAGAAGCAAAAGCAAATGTTGAAGAACTTACATTAGCTATCAATGAATGTGTAAGTGCATTCGAGAAGTTAGAAAAGGTTATGAACAAGTATACAGGAGCGGTTGAAACTGTTGAATTATATTTGGATGGTGAAGCCATAGCTCGTACAACAGCCCAAGATAATGACTGAAAATAAAAGAAAACAACAACGAAAGTTCTACGATAAATACAAGCGGGATAAAGAAGCGAAGAAGTTCTATGACAGTACAGCTTGGCGGAGATGTAGAGAGCTAGCGCTGATACGAGATAACTACCGTTGCCAAGAGTGCATGAAGCATGATCCATTGATGCCAGTACCTGCTGATATGGTTCATCATATCAAAGAAAGAAGCGAATATCCTGAACTTGCATTAACATTAGATAACTTAATTAGTTTATGTAATGCATGTCATAATAAAGAACATCCTGAAAAGGGTGGAGGGAAAAAGAAAAATAAAAGAAAGATTCAGTTCGTAAAAGTAAAAGCGAACAAAGAATTCATATAGCCCCCCTCCTTTTATTATTCAGAGCCGTTTCCGCCCAGACCGGACGCCCCCTTCGTGGGTAGCGCAAGTGATTTTTCTAAAGGGGGGTAAACCCTGAAAATAAGAGCTCTTTATTTCCGAACAAGTACTTTTTATCCATAAAATGTAAGTGAGGTGATATCGTGGATAAAGGATTGATTGAGAGGAAACCACCTACGCATTTAAAAAAGGTAGGAAAAGATACTTGGATTCGTATTTGGTCTGTTTTAGAAGGTGAAGGGAAGGCTGATATCAATGATCCTATTATAGTTGAAGCGATTGCTTTCAGTTATCAAATGTTTAGAGAGATGGCAGGTAATGTGAAAAAAGAAGGACTAACAATGGAGCATACAAATAAGGCCAATGCTACCAATCTGACTAAGCACCCTTTGATATCCGAGATACCTAAGTATTTACAGCAGATTCGTCAATATCTAGGGGAACTAGGATTGACTGGGGCAAGTCGTAAAAAACTTCAGGAAGAGCTAACTGGAGATTCTGATGATGATTTCGACGACTTCTAAGCCATCTGAAATAGCCAAGTGGTATAAAAATTGGCGGAATGAACAGATACAGCATTTTAATATTTTAGTAGATCCATCTCCTGAACTAAGAACAACTTGGTATGCAGAACAAGTTGTGAAGGGAAACATAAAAGCCAGTAAGAAAAATATCTTGTCTTGTCAACGTCATCTAAATGATTTGAAGAGACAGGGTACTGAGGAATTTCCTTGGATATTCGATGAAGAAAAAGCTCATCGACCTATACGATATATCGAAAAGTTCTGTCGCCCGTCAAAAGGTGATTATAAAAGATTAGTTCTACAACCGTGGCAGCACTTTGTTATAGGTTCTTTGTATGGATGGGTTCATAAAGATACAAGTTATAGGCGCTTTCGTGAGGGCCTTATTTTTATTGGCCGTAAAAACGGAAAAACAACAATGATTTCTGGTTTGTCTAATTATGCTGTTGCTAAAGATAATGAGCCAGGTGCTCGGGTTTATGTTTTGGCAAACACAAAACAACAAGCTGGAGAATTGTTTGATGAAAGTCGTGCAATGGTTCAAAAATCACCCTTTCTTCGGAAACATTTACGCGAAAATCAGAAAGGGATTTTCCATGATAAAACGCATTCTAAAATTGAACCTCGTGCATCGGATAGTAAGAAACTAGACGGATTAAATACACACCTTGGTATTTTTGATGAGATACATGAATTCAAAAACTTTAAGTTAATTAATGTTATAAAAAAATCACGTGGTGCACGTAAACAACCAATGATTGTTTATATCACTACGGCAGGATATCAGCTTGAAGGACCACTTGTTCAATACTATGAAATTGCAACTGATGTTTTGGAAGGGGTTATCGACCAAGATAGAAAGTTTTATTTCATGGCTGAAATGGATAGCGTGGATGAAATTGAGAATCCCGAACTATGGATTAAAGCAAATCCAAATATGGGAGTTTCGCTAGATCTTCCATCGCTTATTGATGATTGGAATACAGACAAGCATACGGATGCTGAAAAGAATGACTGGATTACAAAACAATTTAACATCTTTGTTGATAATGATGAAATGTCCTTTGTTGGTATTGAGATATTAAAAAGGAATGAAGAAGTTATTGATATGAAGGGATTAGCTGGTAAAGAATGTGTTGCAGGTTATGATTTATCTGCAACAGAAGATTTTACAAGCGCTTGTTTAGAGTTTCCTCTAGAGGATGGAAATGTTTTTGTGCTATCTCATAGTTGGGTTCCGCAGGCTAAAGTTGATCGTGATAACGAAAATATTAGTTTCAAAGAGTTTAAAGACAAAGGTTGGCTCACTATTATCCCTGGTGAGTATGTGAAATATGAGTATGTTTATGATTGGTTTGTCGAGCAATCCGAACAATATTTCATAAAGAAAATTACTTATGATCCAGCTAATGCTTACCGTTTAAATGAAGATTTGAAAGCGTATGGATTTAAAACCGAACCAGTTCGGCAAGGGCATTTAACTTTAAGTCCAGCATTAAAGGACGTAAAAGAATTGTTGTTGGACGGAAAAATAATCAGTAATAAAAACCGCCTTTTCCGTTGGTATATGAACAATGTAAAGCTTGTGGAAGACAGGAACGGGAACTTTTTACCATCTAAACAGAGTAAATATCGTAAGATTGATGGTTTTGCAGCGTTTTTAAATGCTCATACAGAAGTAATTCCTATGTTATCTCAATTACAAGGTGATGGAAATATTGAATTTATATCAGTTAACGATCTTTTTAAATAGAAAGGCGGTGAGACATTGAAACTGATTAATCGTGTTAAGGGAGCGATTAAAGGAGCATCATTGGGATGGAAAGGTGCTGGATATAATTTTTCTTCATGGTTTGGAAGGAAGTTTTGGGGTATTGATAATGCAAAGCTAGCTACAAATGAGACGATTTTTAGTGTGATTAGCAGATTATCTAATACGGTAGCATCTTTGCCGTTAAAGCTTTATAAGGATTATGACACTGTTGTTAATCAAGTGTCGGATGTTGTGATGAATGAACCAAATCCAAACATGACTGGATTTGAATGGATAAATAAAATTGAAGTTTCAAGAAATGAAACTGGAAATGGATATGCAGCTATTATTCGTGATATTCGATTTCAAGTGGAATCATTAATCCCTATCGAATCTTCTTATGTAACGCCTTTTTTAAATACGGATGATAATAATTTGTGGTATGAGGTACGTGGAATTGAAGGAACGTATTACATCCACAATATGAACATGTTTCATGTCAAACACATCACAGGTATTTCAAGGTGGAAAGGTATCTGTCCAATTGATGTTTTGAGAAATACTCTTGAATATGATAAGGCAGTACAAGAATTTAGTTTGTCAGAAATGCAGAAGAAAGATAGTTTTATTTTGGATTATGCAACACAGGTAGATAATGATAAGAGACAAAAAATTATTGATGATTTTAGACGATTTTATCAAGAGAATGGTGGTATTTTATTCAGGGAACCAGGTGTGAATATAGAAGAAATGGAGCGGAAATACTTCGCTTCAGATACGTTAGCATCAGAACGAATTACACGTTCACGGGTTGCTAACGTTTTTAACGTTCCGGTTACATTTTTAAATGACACGGAAGGACAAAGTTATAGCAGTAATGAACAGCTGATGATTCAATTTGTTCAAATGACTTTGACTCCTATTGTTCGTCAGTACGAGCAAGAGATGAATCGTAAGTTGCTAAATAAAAAAGAACGGCAAGAAGGTCATTACTTTAAATTCAACCTTGGAGGGCTGTTAAGAGGCGATACAGCTTCAAGAACAGCTTATTATCAAGCGGCAATTAGGAGTGGATGGTTATCACAAGATGATGTTCGTCAAAAAGAAGATGAGCCGCCTGTGGGTGGTAATGCTTCAAAACTTTGGGTAAGCGGTGATCTATATCCAATTGACATGGATCCTACTCAACGGAAGGGGGTGAAAGATAATGGGAAAGCAAAAGAAGAATAACCAAAGTCAAAAGTTTTGGGAAATGAAAATGTCTACAGATAATAGTTCAGCAGATATTTTCATTTACGGAGATATTGTTAGATGGGTGTGGGAGGACTATTTTCCCGAGGATGTATCATCTAATACATTTAAAGATGATCTCGATGAACTAAGCGATGTTTCAATAATTAATCTTCATGTTAATTCACCGGGAGGTTCTGTATTCGAAGGAATAGCTATCTACAATATGTTAAAACGCCATAGTGCAAAGGTAAACGTATATGTAGATGCTTTAGCAGCTTCAATTGCAAGTGTCATCGCAATGGCGGGTGACACTATTTATATGCCTAAAAATAGTATGATGATGATCCATAATCCATGGACATGGGTAGAAGGCAATGCAACAGAATTAAGAAAGGCAGCAGACGATCTTGACCGTATTGGTAATTCAAGCATGCAAACGTACTTACAAAAAGCTGGGGATAAGCTTACTGAAGAAAAACTTAAAGAAATGCTAGATGCAGAAACTTGGCTTTCGGCAGATCAAGCATTTGAATATGGTTTATGTGATGTAGTAGAAGAAGAAAATCAAATGTCTGCATCAGTTAACAAGGACTTCTTTGCAAAATATAAAAATGTCCCTCAGCAATTGGTTGAGCAGAAAAGTACAGTTATTTCAAATGTAGAAATGAAGAAACGTCAAGAAATTGCTGAAGAAGCGAAAGCAAATGCAAATTATATAAAAACAATTTTAGGAGGAATTCATTTATGAAAATGAAAAATAAATTTCGATTATCTCTTGGTAACTTCCAATACTTTTCAAGTAATACCTTATTTGAATTAAAGCAAAATTTATCTACTATCGGTCAGCAACTTCAAAAAGTAGAAAGTGATTTGGCACAAAAGGCTATCGATCCATCTGCAACAATGGAAAGTATTCAAACTTTACAACAATCAAAGAAAGACCTACAGATGCGTTTTGATGTAATTAAAGATCAACATGATACGATGGAAGCTGAACAAAAAGCAAAATTCCAAACTCAAAACAATATGCAATCTATTGAAGATCCAAAACAAAAAATGACTGTAGCAAAAGCTGAATTGATTCGTGCTACAATTCGCCAACGATCAATTTCTGAAGATGCAAGAATGGCTTTAGGAGATAATAACTCTACAGGTGGTGAAAAGTTTTTACCATCTACATTAACAACTGAACTTTTACATGAACCGTTTGTTAAAAACCCACTTCGTGATACTTCTACATTCACAAATATTACTAATTTAGAAGTTCCGAAAATTGATTTCACATTAGATGATGATGACTTTGTTGCAGATGAAGCAACAGCTAAGGAAATAAAGACAGAAGGTGACGTTGTAACATTTAGTCGTCATAAATTTAAAGTAAAAGCAAAAGTTTCTGAGACTATTTTAAACGGTACAGATACTAATCTAGTACAAACAGTAGATTTAGCCTTACAAAGCGGTCTAGCAGCGAAAGAAAAGAAAGTTGCGTTTGCCAAAACTCCCAAAAACGGAGAAGAGTCAATGTCATTCTATAAAGTAGGCATTAAAGAAATTTCAGCAGCTACAAAATTAAAAGCAATCAAGGATTCGATTGCTGATTTACATGAAGATTTTCGCGCTAATGCGAGAGTTTTAATGACATATAAAGATTACTCGGATATTATTGAGCTTTTAGCAAACGGGAATGCAACATTATATAGTGCTCAACCAGAGCAGGTATTAGGAAAACCTGTTGTTTTCTGTGATAACGCAACTGACCCTATTGTAGGGGATTTCCGTTATTCTCACTTCAACTATGATCTAAATATGTTATATGATCGTGATAAAGATGTGGATAGTGGTGTAGAATTGTTTGTTCTTACAGCGTGGCTAGATCATAAAATCAAACTCAAATCAGCGTTCCGTATTGCGAAGGTAGTTGCCCAGCCCTAAGGAACCCCAAGCGCCAACAGGATTAAAAGTTGATTCTACAACAGTAACAACGGCCAACATTAGTTGGTCTCCTGTTGTGTATGATGGGGGCATTAGAGAATATCAAATATTACGTAATGGCAAACAAGTAGGAACGTCAGTAGCAACAACTTATAAAGATACAGGATTAACAGGTGATACAACATATTCTTATCAAGTGAAAGCTGTTGGGAATAACGGATTAAGTTCAACGTTAAGAGTTGAATTATCAGCGAAAACAAGTGCTTTAGGATCGTAGGTGATAGCATGCTGGAGCTTATAAAAGGAAAATTAAAAATTGATGGGAATGAAGAGGATACAGTTATTCAACTTCTAATTGATGGAGCAAAAGAAGCCTTACTAGGTTCTGGTGTTCCTGAAAGTGAAAAGGCCCTTTACAAAATAGCGGTAATTACACATGTTTTATTAAACTATGAGAATCAAGATAAATCATTAAATGTCCCTGCGTTAAAACAGTCATTAGAAACTACCATATTACAATTAAGGGACTATAATAACGGTGATAATCATGAATCCAAGTAAATTAAATAAAAGAATAACAATTCAACAGGAAATTACAAATAAAAAAGATGAAGAAGGGAATCCAATTCCACCAGAATGGAAGGATGTTGTCACTGTTTGGGCAAGAGCAAAAACACCATTTGGAAAGGGATTTAACTATGAAATATTCGCTGGAAATACTGAAAATGCGGTACGTACAGTGAATTTTTTTATTCGATTTCGTGGGGGAATTGATTCGAAAATGCGAGTCTTATATGATGACCGACTCTTTGAAATAAAAGCTGTTGTAGATGTTGATGAACAACATAAAGAGACATGCTTGGTGTGCGAGGAGCGATCTATATGGCAGAAGTAACAACCTTTGGGATACAAGAAGCGATTCAACGTTTTGAAGCTTTAGGAAGAAGTGTAAAAACAATTGAAAACTCAGCATTAAAGAAAGGCGCTGAGGTAGTAAGGGATGCTTTAGAGATAGAAAGTCCTATAAGTGCACATCCAAAACCACCTTCACCAAAAGAATCATGGAGAACAGGTAAACATGCAAAGGACGAGGTGCTTGTCGGAAAAATAAAAACTAGGAATGGAGTCAAATCAATTAGTGTGGGGTGGGAGAGAGATGATAATTCCCCACACTTTTATATGAAATTCCAAAACTGGGGAACCAGTAAAATGCCACATCCACCACATAAAGGGTTTATAGAGAAGACAGTAACTCACACAGAAGTAAAGGCAGTTCATGAGATGCGAAATGTCTTTGCAACGGCGTTGCATATTGTATGAGATTTTTAGAAAAAGATGTTTTACGTGCACTTACAACGCCTTTTATTGTAGACAAAATTGGTGGAGAATATATCTACAATATGATTCGTGGTGACGATAACGGAAAAACATGGATTACTTATTCTGAGTTAGATAATAGTGCTAGCAGATACGCGGAGGGTGCGGAATCTACTAGCACTATTTTATTTCAAGTAGATATTTGGTCCTTTAGCCCTGTGAAGGGTGATTTAAAAGAAGCGGTAAACACTTCTATGAAAAATATAGGATTTCAGCGTATTACAACAGCAAATTTATATGAACCAGATACGAAAATCTATCATTATGGTATGAGGTTTCGTACAGAATTAAAAATTTAGGAGGAAAACAAATATGGCAATTGCAGTCGATTTTAGAGATTTACATTATGCGATTTTGACAGAAACACCAGATGGTAAGTTTACGTATGCAGCACCTAAGAAAATTGGAGATGCAGTAAGTGGCAAGGCTTCACCTAAAAATGAATCCGTAACGTTCTATGCAGAAGGAGGGCCGCTAGCAACAGCAAGTGCCTTTGGTGGTGTGGAGATTGAACTAGAAACAGCAGATATTTCATTATCTACTTACGCTGAATTATTAGGGAAGAAACTAATTAAAGGTCAGGTAATTGATAATGTAAATGATGTTGCTCCATATGTAGCGTTATTATATCGTTTACCAAAAGACAATGGGAAAAATCGTTTTTATTGCTACTACAAAACGAAATTTGAAATTCCTGAAGATGAACACAAGACAGCCGAAGACAAACCGACTTTCCAATCAGCTAAAATTAAGTGCAAAGCGATCCAACGTTCAGATGGAAATTGGAGACATCGTTTAGATGAAGAAGAAACAGGATACGATGCTGCTGTTGCATCGAACTGGTTTAAAACAGTTCCAGCACCACCAACAGAAACAGCACCATCACTTAGCAAATAAAATTATAAAAAGGGTACAGCTTAATGCTGTGCCCTTTATTTATGAAGGGAGATTCAATTATGCAAGAAAATCAAAAGACAGAATCGTTTAAATTGGTTTTAAATCTACCCACTGGTAAAAAAACTTTCTTTTTACCAACATACATTTCGTCTACTGACGGTTTTGAAGCAGCTGAATGGACAGAGAAATTAAATGTTGAAAATGTTCGTTTTGATGTGCTAAAAGAAGCTACTCACTTTGTTGTTAAAGTGTTTGGAAATCGGTTTACAGTGGAAGAGTTCCTTGAGGGAGTACACATTTGGTTTTTAACATCAACTATCTATGCAATTTGTTTAGCGATTGTAGGTCGTATCGCCGAGGCTGTGGCAGTTATTAATGCTATTGACTCAAAGACAGATGCAGCAAAAAAAAAGAGACAGAGGAACAGAAAGAACCGTTCAAACCAACAGAAATGATGTTAGGTATATATAGTATGTTACAAGATTCTGGTATGTCCCAAACAGATATTAATCAGATGGATCTAGTACTTTTCTTTAAAACATTAGCTTATAAGAAAAAGCAAGAAGATAAAAATGTAGTCCGAACAGCAAACCAGGCCCCAGATTGGTTATAAAGGTAGGTGAGACAAATGGCTGGAGATATGGAGATTGGTGCACGAGTTACGCTTGATACCCAACGCTTTGAAAATGGAGTGGCAGGAATCAATCGTGGTTTACGTTTGTTAGATTCAGAGTTCAATTTAACGAGTGAAAGAGCTAGATTACTTGGTAATTCTGTTGAACAGTTACAAAATAAATTAACTCATTTGAATGAAAAATTCACATTACAAGGACAAAAGGTGGAACATTACCGCCAAAAGATTGAACAAGCAAGACAAAAACAAGAACAATTACAAGCTTCAAATTTAACGTTGGCAGCATCAATGGAACGTCTTGAAACACAGTATAATCAGGCTGTCCAGAATTTCGGACGTAATTCACAAGAAGCAAAGCAATTAAAGCAAGAATTAAAACAACTTCAAGCTGAATATACATCAAACGGTCAAGCGCTCCAACGATTAAATACACAAATCGATAACAATACGATTGCTATGAATCGTGCTGAAACAGCTCAAGAGCGGATTCAAAATGAAATAAGAGAAACGAACCGTGAATTGGCCGAGCAACAAAATCGTCTTCATCGTACCGGAGAACGGATGCGCGATACAGGAAATAAAATGCAAGATGTAGGTGGACAGGTCGGTACTACCTTTGCAGCCATGACTGGGGTTATTGGTGCTGGACTTGCGATGGCTGTAAAGGAATCTATGAATTTCGAGCAGAAGATGGCTGATATTCAAGCAGTTTCTGGTGCAACTGGCGATGAAATGAAGAAAATTAGCGAACTTGCAGTACAGATGGGAGAAAAAACAAAATATTCATCTGTGGAAGCAGGGCAAGGTATTGAAGAGCTAATTAAAGCAGGGGTAAGTCTAACTGACATTATTAACGGCGGTTTAGAGGGTGCCTTGAACTTAGCGACAGCTGGAGAATTAGAATTGGGGGATGCAGCAGAAATTGCTTCTACAGCTCTAAATGCATTTAAGGATGATAATTTATCAGTAGCTCAAGCAGCTGATCTATTAGCTGGTGCAGCAAATGCTTCAGCAACTAGTGTTGGAGAAATGAAGTTTGGGTTATCAATGGTTTCAGCGGTTGCATCTGGTGTGGGACTTAGTTTTAAAGATACAACAACGGCATTAGCTTTATTTGCACAGAACGGCTTAAAAGGTTCTGATGCAGGTACGTCATTGAAGACAATGTTAGCAAACTTAATTCCAAAATCTAATGAAGCTTACGATATGTTTAGTGATTTGGGATTAATAACAATCGATACTGGCAAAGCAATGCAGTTTCTTGGAGAAAGAGGGATTAAGCCAACTTCAAATTCATTTAAAGATGTAACTGGTGCTTTATCTGAGTACGCAGCAAAACAAGCAGGTGTGAAGGTTGGATCTGAAAAAGCAGAGAAGGCGTTTCAAAAATTAACTTTTGAAACGGGTATTATGACAAATGCCTTTTTCGATTCAAATGGTAATTTGAAAGAAATGTCCGATATTGCTGAAATTCTTCAAATGGCAATGCAAGGATTAACGGCTGAGCAAAGACAGTCGTACATGTATACATTGTTTGGTTCAGATGCTATTCGTGCTGCTAATATTCTTTATAAAGAGGGCTCAGATGGTGTGAAAAATATGTATACGGAAATGTCAAAGGTAACAGCATTAGAAGTTGCCGAGACAAAGATGAATACAACAAAAGGAAAAATTGAAGAATTAAGTGGTGCTGTAGATACTCTTAAAAAGTCATTTGGTGATGCGTTATTACCTATTTTAGTTGATGTAGTATCTGGTGTTCAGGGTGTCGTAGATTGGTTTAACAATTTAGATGAATCGACACAACAAATGATTGCAAAAAGTGCTTTATTGGCTTTCGGGATAGCAGGGGTAACAACAGCTGTAGGATTTTTAGCAATGGGGATAGGTGCTTTATTAGCAAACCCGATTGCTTTAGCTATTACTGGAGCTGTTCTTGCTGTAGGGGCGCTAGGTATAGCAATAGTTGATCTGAACGAAAAATCCAAACAGGCACAAAATGATATGGATAAGTTTGGTAAAAGAGTAAGTGACGCAACGAGTAAAGCAGCTGGTGCTTATGTAGATCTAAAAGATAAAGCTATCAATAACATGATGGATTTAAAACTTAAAACAGGTGAAGAAGCGAATAAAGCAGCGGACGAAACCATTAAAGCTTTTCAAAGAATGACAAATGAAGTTATTAAAGAGTTAGAAGGAAAGAAAAGCGAATTCAATAAAATGTTTAGTCAGTTGATGGGAACTGTTCCTGAGGGTGCTAAACAAACCCTAGAACAAGTGAAAAATAATGTCATTGAATCCATTAATAAAGAGATTGAAGTTGCTACACAAGCGGAAAAGATTTTGGAAGAGGGTATTAAAAGGTATCAAGGAGATACCATGAAGATGCCCAAAGATTTCGCTCAAAAATTCGAACAAGCATTACAGGTTGCTGATAAAAACGTTCAACAGTTTTACACAAAAGCAAAGGAAATCACGTCTATTTCGAAAGAGATTGAAGCTGGAGGGATGCTATCTTTAGATGCTGGTAAAAAACGGTTTGAAAGCATCATAAAGGTATATGAAGATGGTGTTAAATCTTTAGAAAAGCAAACCAAAGGTTGGCGCGAAAATGTAGAAAAAGCGTTTAAATTAGGTGAAATTAAACCGGAAGAAAGAAAAGCAACATTAGATGCTATTGCACTTTATGAATCGAAGCATGTAAATGACTTGCAGACAATTAGAAATGATGGATTTAAAGTGTTACAGCAACATATGAAGGAAGAAGATTCAGAAGTTTTGGCATCACAAGCTAAAAGGATAGAAGCAGAAGATAAGGGATGGGGCGAAAGATTCAAAGCGGCATATGGATTCCGTGAAAAATCGGCTGATTTGGAACAACGCTTTAGAAGTGATCAAGAGAAAGCCGAAAAAGATTATCAAGATAAATTGCTTCGATACGAGTTGCAATATGGCAAATCTAAAATTGAAAGTATAGGAATGTATCTTTCTGAATTACAAAAGGGTACAGAATCATCTAGATTGTTAGCCGAATCAATGGCAAAAGAAATTGATGGCAAAATGAAAATTGATTTAGGGCCAGCTGGACAGTTCACAATTGATACATTCTTACAGAAACTTCAAAAGGGTGAATTAGATTCTTCAGCTGTAGCAACCGCAAATGCTAATAAATTAAAAGAAGTTTATAAAGTGGATTTATCACAAAGTGGTATTGAATCCATGCAAAAATGGATTGATGGTATTAAAACAAAAGATACTGGTGAAGTAAGAGAATTCCTAAGTAAGAATATGCAAGGTAATACCACAATTGATTTAGGAATCTACGGGAAAATGACAATGGACTCGTGGATTACAGGACTTCAAACAGGGACTTTATCTTTTGATACTGTATTCCAATTCTTTCAACAAAACGTTAAAAACGGAATGAATGTTGACGCTACTCAAGAAGGTCAGAATAACATTCAAACTTTAATTAATGGAATGCAAATTGGGGCATTATCTTTACCACAAGTCGCACAGACTATGGGGCTAGATATTAAAAGTAATGTTCAAGTGGATCTTGGTGAAGCTGGACAATTTAATGTACAGACACTCGTTCAAGGTATGCAAAACGGCTCCATTAACGCTGAGTTAGCAGCGAAAGCAATTGCTTTACTAGTTGAAAATGGAGCGAAGTTAGATTTAACGCAAGTTGGATCTGATATTAGTCAAACGCAGGCTAATGGTATTTCTGGTAATACAGCTCCTGAGAATGCGGCAACAGGAAAGAAACAAGCCGTAGAGGGTATCATGGGAAGTACTACAGATGGTGGTGGTGGAAGTAAGAGTGGCAGCGAACTAGGGCGAGGGATAATAAGTCAAGATGGTTATATCAGGGGGAGCGCTTTGCAAGTGGTTGCTAGTGCTCATACCGGTTTTAACACAATCAATGGTAACCCAGCAGGTAATCAAGGGGGACAAGGATTCGGGAGTGGTATTGTAAATCAAAAAGGTTATATCAGAGGAAGTGCTCTAGAAGCCGTTACTTCGGCTCATGCTGGTTTTAATACAATCAATGGTACTCCACAAGGTCAAAAAGGTGGTAGTCAGTTTGCGCAAGGTATGGAAAATACAAAAGGGCAAGCGAGATCGAGCGGTTCTAATGTAGCGGAAAGTGGTAATTCTGGTCTGAAAAGCGTTAGTACTACTAGCCCAGGTGAAGCATTTTCTAGTGGGTTTGCTAAAGGTATTTCTAATGGAGAATGGAATGTAAAAAATGTAGCGTCAGCTTTAGCTCAAAGTGCTTTTATGGCGTTAAAGGCTACACTTAATGTAAACTCTCCATCAAGATTGACACGTGATCAAGGTGGTAAACCTTTTAGTGAAGGATTTGCTCTAGGTATTCAAAAAGGATCTTATATGGCTGAACGTGAGAGTCGTACTCTTGGTTCAAGGGCAAATAATGCTTTAGTAAATGAATTAGCGTTAGGTAGTAGTTCAAATAAAATGCTATTTACAGGCGTTCAAATGGCAAGTGGAATTGCAGAAGGGATTAAAACGCAATATTCTGTCGTACGAAATGCATTACAAGATACAGTATCAGGGGCTATTGATAGTATTCGTTCTATAAAACCAGAAGAAATATTTAGTTTCCAAGGTGATGACCCACTAACAAAGTATTTTAATGCAATCTTTGTAGATGGAGATTGGCAAAACGATTGGATCACTCATATCCCTGAAAGTATGCGTGATATGGTAAGAGAAATTGGACGTCAAATGGAACGCTTTGAAGGACTTTCAATCAACGATGTTGGTAATCTTTCCAGGTGGAGAGAAGTGTTATCTGACAATCCGAATGTCATACAATACAGACCTGACAATGATAATCCAGATAAGCAACCATATATAAAACCAGAACCTACTTATATTGAAATTCCGGTCATACTAGAAGGAAGGGAAATAGCGCGTGTGAGCCATCCGTATGTAACTGAATATCAAAATAGAGCACAAGCAAGAAACTCAGTCTTTTAGATTTGGGTTTATTTTCTTTTGTGCAAAAGGAGGGAGACAATGAGTTCCTTTGAATTTAATGGAGAAAGAAAAAGTTATATTCATATTGAAAGAGGATGGAATCCTCCAACATGGGCACCTTTAAGGAGGAATTTTCTAAAAACCCCCGGATATCCAGGCGCAAGGTTATTAAGTACAGATACCGAAACCCGTCCTCTTCCTGTACCTGTGGGGGTTATTGTTCCAAATGGGACAAATTTAGAAATATTAAAAGAAGAAATAGCGGAGTGGCTTATTACTGAAAATCCAGCAGAACTGATTTTTGATGTAATGCCTGATAGAACATATATGGCAGTTATAGATGAAGATTTTGATATTGATAAATTTGTGGATATCGGACAAGGTACTTTGAAATTTATTTGTCCAATGCCGTATAAGTTAGGAAATGAGCAAACGGTTGATTTTGAAAATGATGGTCGAGGGTTAATTGCTAATGTCAAAAACAAAGGCTCTGTGCATTCAAATCCGATTATTGAAATTGACATTACAAAACCACATACTTTTTTAGATGTATGGTTTGAAGATAAATATTCAAAAGAGCCGGATTATTTCCGTATTGGATTTCCATTAAAAATGGAGCAATTGCCTGTAGAAAGAAATCAACGTCTTATATGGGATGAAATGTCCACAACTGTAGGGTGGAGTAAGGTTAGTTCTATGGAAGATGGTAATCCAGTTGGTGAAATGAAAACGGATAGTTACCAATTCTATTGTTCGGATTATGGCTCGGGTAATGGATGGCATGGCGCAGCTGTTAAGAAGAGTATCCCTGGTGGGCCAGTACAAGATTTTATTATGCAAGCCCACGTTACATGTAAAAGTAAAAAGGTCAATGAAATGGGACGAGTTGAGATAGCGATACTCGATGAAAACAGCAAAGTTCTTTCAAAAATTGCCATGAATGACCTCTATTGGCAAGCGGAACAAAATTTTGGAACGATGGTAATTGGATATGATAATAAGCCTGGAAAAACAGGTTTAATTTATGAGAGTGGTGATTATCCGAATACATGGAATCAGTATTATGGTAGGTTATGGATCGCTAGAACCGGTAATGATTGGGAGGCTTATATTTCAAAATTTCTTCCTGGAACAGAAAAAGATGATTCAGAACGCTTTGCAAGATGGACCGATAAAGACAATAAACATATGGAAAAAGCAGCTCAAATACAGATTAGTATCATGCAGTGGCAAGATGTTCCGCCAGTAGAAGCGATGTCAGTTTCTGATTTGAAATTTTGGAAAGTGAATTTAAATAATCAAAATACACCGCCTTATATAGTCGATGTTGGTGACAAAGTCGTGATTGATACAGAAAGCAGTCATGTAAGTATTGAAGGGAAAAACGCTATAAACATAAAAGATATTTTTAGTAATTTTCCCGTTATCAATAAAGGTACGAATAAACTTGAAATCATGCCTTCCGATATAGGAACAGCAAAGGTTAAATATAGGGAGCGATTTAGATGAGAACACCAAGTGGGTTACTCCATGTTGTTGATTTCAAAACAGATCAGATTATAGCAGTCATGCAATCAAAGGACTATTGGGATGATAAACGCCATTGGGAAATCAAAAATAACATTGATATGTTAGAATTTAAAACTTTTGATGGAACTCCACATGCAGTTACATTACAACAACAGAACTTAGTGTTAAAGGAAGTACGCGATGGTCGTATTGTTCCGTATGTTATCAATAATGAAGTAGAAAAAGAATCTAATGATAGAACGATTACTGTACATGCTTCTGGCGCCTGGGTTCAAATAGCCAAAGATGGGTTCATTAAACCACAACGCATAGAGAGCGAAACAGTTAATACGTTTATTGATATTGCTCTTGCGGATTCAAAATGGAAACGTGGAAAAACGGATTATTCTTCATTCCATACGATGACTATTGATGAATTTATAGATCCGCTCACTTTTTTAAAGAAAATCGCTACTTTGTTTGAGTTAGAAATTCAATATCGTGTCGAAGTAGTAGGTTCTCAAATTACTGGCTGGTATGTCGATATGATAAAGAAACGTGGTCAAGAAACTGGAAAAGAAGTAGTGCTAGAAAAAGATTTAGTTGGTGTCAGACGTATTGAGCACTCAAGAGATATTTGTACAGCGCTTGTCGGTTTTGTACGATATGAAGGTGATAAACTTATCACAATCGAAAGCATCAATAATGGACTTCCTTACATTATTGATAATGATGCATTTCAAAGGTGGAATGAACACGGAAAGCATAAATTCGGATTCTATACTCCAGAGACAGAACAAGATATAACCCCAGAACGCCTAATGACTCTCATGAAAATTGAACATAAGAAACGCATTAATACATCTGTTTCTTACGAAGTTCAAGCACAAAGTATTGGACGAGTATTTGGGCTGGCACATGAATTAATTAATGAAGGCGATACAATCCGTATTAAAGATACTGGATTCACACCAAAGCTTTATTTAGAAGCAAGAGCAATCGCTGGTGACGAATCATTTACTGACCCTTCACAAGATCAATATGTATTTGGTGACTATCGTGAAATTACTGATGCGAACGAAGAGTTAAGAAAAATGTACAATAGGATTCGCGCTACTTTAGGAAATAAAGCAAATAAAGAATTGTTAGATAGATTAGAAGAACTTGTACAAGATACTGATAAAAAAGTAAATGAAGCACAGAAAGAGTCGAAAGTAGCGAAAGAGTTAGCAGAGAAAGTTCAAGAAAATTTGAAGAATAATACAGTGGAAATCATCGAGGCTGTAAATCCACCAACAACGAATCTTAAAATTGGTAAGACGATCTGGCGAGATATTAGTAATGGTAAACCAGGTATTTTAAAAGTGTGGGACGGTAAAGATTGGGAGCTTCTTATTCCTGATGTGGAATCAATTAAAAAAGATACACTGGAGCAGGTGAGTAAGGATATTAAACTCACAAAAGAAGAATTAAATAAGAAAGTGGAAGAAGCACAAGAAGAAACCACTGGCCAATTTAATGAAGTAACAGAAAATCTTCAAAAAGTTACGAGAACTATTACTGATGTACAAAGAGATCAGGGTGAAATTGATAAAAAAGTAACCAAGTTTGAGCAGGATTCTGAGGGGTTTAAAACTTCTATTGAATCGTTAACGAACAATAGTACTGATACTACAAGTAAAATCAACACCTTAGTAAATGATGTGGACGGAAATAAGAGAGTTATTTCTGAAGTTAAAGAAAGTGTAGCAAACTTTAATGACGATGTAAGAAATTTGTTAGTCGGTTCTAAATCCTTTGATGGAGCTTTGACCATTGCGCAAGCAGACAATCATTGGTGGCTTAAGTCAGCAGATAAAGTCAAAATTTCGAAGGATGTTTTTCAAGGAAATACAGTCGTAGAAACTCAATCATCATGGACCGCTTTAGCTTATAACTTCAAAGATTTAGTAGATCGAAAAGTTGTCAAAGTAGGAGATAAAGTAACCTATTCAATTTTTACTCGTGTAAAAGGTTTACCGGATGGCCAAGATTTACAACACACTTTCTATTTTGCACCAAGTGCTACCGGAATCCGTCCAAATAAATCTAATAATCAATGGCAAAGAGTAAGCGTTTCGTTCACAGTGACAGCAAGTATGATGGCATCAACAGGAACGGATAACGAGAGTCATTTTCGTATAGAGCCCGATGTAAATCCTCCTAGTGGTTGTTGGTATCAGCAAAGTTCGCCACAATTGACTATAGGCAGCAAAGAATATTCATGGCGACCTGCTCCTGAAGATATTGCAGATGGGAATGTTTTAACCAAGGTAACAACAGAGATCAAAGAAGCAGCAGGGAAGATTAGTGAAAAGTTAACGAAAGTAGAAATAAAGGTTAATAACGATAAATCTGGAGGACGCAATCTGTTATTAGATTCAAATACTAAATACGAAAAAACAGATTATCTAATCAATCCATATTCTCTAACTGAAAATTTTGTTACAGGTGAGGAATATACTTTTGTAATTAAAGGAAGTGTCCCGCAGGGCCAACAATTTGGAATTTGGCAGAATGGTGGTTCAAATAATGTTGGATATGCAACAAGTGTCTATGCTAACGGAATAACTTATGTAACTTTTAAAGCTGTTGCAACTACAAGTGGGAATGAACGAAGATTAAATTTATATAATTATCCAAATAATGCTACAAAGGCAACTGTAGAATGGGTTGCTTTATATAAAGGGAATAAGCCACAGGATTGGACACCAGCTCCAGAAAATCAAGTAACGAATGA
Organism: Bacillus sp. FSL K6-1338; assembly: GCF_038006965.1. Lineage (NCBI taxonomy): Bacteria > Bacillati > Bacillota > Bacilli > Caryophanales > Bacillaceae > Bacillus > Bacillus sp. FSL K6-1338. The sequence continues at coordinate 376,078 of NZ_JBBOWI010000001.1, forward strand.
TGAATTCACTAAGAAAACAACAGAGATTGAAAAAAGTGTGGATGGTATTAAAGAAAGTATTAAAACGGTAGAAAAAACACAAACCTCTTTTGATGAACGTGTTAACACCGTAGAAAAGAATGCAGAAGGGACAACTGCAAGTGTTAAGAAATTACAGGAAACACAAACTGCGCAAGGAAAGACGATTAGTGAGGCTACTACAACAATAGGTCAACATTCTGAAGCATTAAAGTTAACAATGAAAAAGAAAGATGTTGAGGATTATGTTGGTGGATTGGGTTCTATAAATGATCTACGGAACGCTTCATTTGCTCAAGGATTCAAATACTGGACACAAAATGGTAATAGTGCTGTTATTGACTCTTCTGTAACATACAGAGGCTATACAACGGCTAAATTACATGCGACTGGATTGAATGAAGATAAATGGTATAGCCTTCATCAAACGATAGACGTAACTGCTGGTGAAGACGTTGTAGCTTCGGGTTACTTTATGTCCAATAACATAGGACAAGGTTTCGTGTTAGAAATTGAGTATCTAAATGCCCAGGGCAGCCGAGTTTCACAATCATCAATTGGTATCGATGTAACTGCAAATTCTAATTGGATTAGGGTTGTTATTTCCGGAACAGTTCCGACTGGAGCTATTAAAGCACGTTATAAACCGTGGGTGAGAAGAAATGGAACCTTATGGATTGCGTTACCTATGTTGCAGCGTGGTAAAGTAGCTACAGAATTTTGGTTACATCCAAAAGATCAAACGGATGTTGATAAAATGATAGAGGATATTGCTAATAGAGTAGCAACTGAACCTTACAATAAAAAAGTTACAGAATTAGAAAGAGGTATTAGTGCTACTGCAGAAGGCGTCGAAATAACATCGAAGAAACAAGAAAAATTTATTAATGAGACTTACGCCGCTTATGTAAAAGAAACGGGTTCTAAACTTAAGGTGCTTGATGAAGGAATCCTTGCAGAGGTTAAAAAAGGGAATATCATCGCAGCTATTAACTTTTCATCGGAAAAATTAGAAATTGATGTTTCAAAGGTAGCTATCAATGCCGATACAATGGTGAAATGGTTAACTGCAAAAGGTATTGATACGAATCTTATTAGAATTGACGGCGATAAGATAACCATTGATAAAGATGGCGTAACTGTTAAAATGCTAGACTTCTTATTCCAAGATGAATGGGGCACAAAAACAACTGCGGTATCAAGACGAAACCTAATAGCAGATCCAGACTTTTCTAGTGTTACAAAGAAAAACATTGGACATAACGATTATTATGGATTTGAAGGTGGATACGGTCTTACTTGGAAGTCCTGGGGAAATGTCGTAATAGAAAAGAATACACATATATTCGATTATGAACAAATGGTAAATGCTGCAAGGGTAGATATGTATAACTATCCGGAAACGGTGGTAAATAACGGTATACATCCTGGTAACGAATACACAGCATCCGCTCACTTTAGAACTGCCATGATAAATGGCGTGCGAAAGACAGGTAAACCGAGGATACACGTGTGTTGCGTTAAATTCCGAGACAACGTAAGTTACGACATATTGAGTGAACAAAAGATGGACTTTCCTGAACCGTCCACATACTATGGTGAAATTAGAAGATACTCTTTCACTTTCAAAGTGCCGACAAACTATATTCCGCAACAACATGCTTTGATTATTAAAGTTTGTTCTGCTAATGCTGACATGAGACAAGGGACAGCGATTTGTGTAAGTGGCGTAACGCTATACAGTGGGAAATATGCATCTATGTATAATTGGGATCGTGCTGCAGCAGAAAGAGCAGATGGCATTCAGCCGTTTAACGCACTTGCTGTAGGTGGTGTGAATAACAATATATCTCCAGCACCAGACGGACAAACGTTTGATATAAGTACTGAAAAAGAAGTGAAAATCTTTAGGAATATTCGAGCAATGCAGGGAATTAACTTAGGTGGCGGTGGATTCCAACAATGGGGGCACATTCGCTTTACAGACGGTAATGCTGGAGCGGGTTTTTATGTGAGTACTCCAAGTGGTTGGAAATTTAACGCACTTGGATAGAAAGGAAGAATTAAACATGGATATTAACTATATGATGCCTTTTCAAGAAGGTGAAATGCTTCCTTATATGGGAAGAATAGTAGACGTAAAACGAACGGAAACAGGAGTCTTTATACAAGTACCTGCTGACATGTTAGATAATGCAGGGGTTTCCAATGATACGAGTAAAGTTGAGGTGTGGAGGGATATGTCTGACGGAACTATTGGTTTTAGGGTTTTAACGAAATGTGAGTTATGTGGTTGTGGAGCCAAATTATATGAATTGAACTTAGGAGTTGCTAAAAGGAACATTTGTGCAAATGATTATTTTAAACTTACAGGGAAGTACCCATCTCAAGAACCGCCAACAACTAGTGAAAGTAACAAACAAACAGAGCAAGAGCAGCAATAGCTGGTCTTTTTTATTTTGTACAAAATACGGCTTTGATTCAATTCATCAATCAAGAGGAGTGATTTCACTTCTCTTTTTATTTTGAGGAGATGATCAGTGTGAAACGAATAGTAGACCAAGTAATTTATGAAAAGCATGTTAGCCAGGAAAATAAAAACCTAGTCAAAGATTTTCTCATTGAAAAGAAATCGCAAGGGAAAGCGGCAAGCACTTTACAGCAATACAGTTGGGATTTACGAATTATTCTGTTTCTGATACATGAACACTTCGAAAATAAAAAGCTTATTGATTTAACACGTAAAGATATTCGGAATTTATCTATTATCTTTCAAGAGATGGGAATGTCAAACGCACGTGTGAATGGATTGATGAGTGCATTACGTTCAGCTCTTGAGTTTTGTGCTGACGATGATGATTATAATTACGAGTTCAATGTAGGCTCAAGGGTGCGTGGTTTACCTAAGAATCCAATTCGAGACATCACATTTATAACAGAGGACCAGATTAATTGGCTAATCGATGAATTACTTGAGCAAGAGAAATATATGTTGGCTATGTATTTAGCTCTTTCTTATTACAGTGCAGCTAGAAAGAATGAGGTTTACCAGGTTCAAAAAGAAGGATTAACAGAACATTATTATACAAATGTGGTACGAGGGAAACGTGGTAAGAAGTTTAGATTATATTACAATCACCGGGTGCAGAAATGCATCCGTTTATATATAAATCAGCGAGGTAAGGATACTATTCCAGATTTGTTTGTGCGTGTTTATAAGAATGGTGAGAGAAAAAGGTTGAAAAAGAGTGTATTTAATTATTGGTGCGACATATTTGCTAAGATGCTGAAAGAAAAAGAAGGGAAGGAATTTAAAATTAATCCTCACTGTTTCCGCCATAGCAGATTAGATAATTTGAAAGTGCAAGGAGTACCACTTGAAAAACTAAAATCACTCGCTAATCATTCTGATATTTCCACAACTGAATCTTATTTGAAAGATAGAAGTGAGGAAGATATTGCAGAAATATTTGGGATGGACCCAAGTTATTTTGCAGCTTAAAAAGGAGAGGAAAAGATGGATCGCATTGATGTATTACTGAAAGCATTTATAGCTACGTTTGGTGGCTTCTGTGGGTATTTTTTGGGAGGATGGGATGCAACATTGAAAATCTTAGTGACGATGGCAGTTATTGATTATTTAACTGGCATGATTGCAGCAGGATATAACGGAGAATTAAAAAGTAAAGTTGGTTTCAAAGGCATCGCCAAAAAGGTGGTGCTTTTTCTTTTGGTCGGAGCGGCCGCTCAACTAGATTCAGCATTGGGAAGTAATAGCGCAATTCGTGAAGCGACTATTTTCTTCTTCATGGGCAATGAGTTACTTTCGCTTTTAGAAAACGCTGGTCGTATGGGAATTCCCTTACCTTCAGCGTTAACAAATGCAGTTGAAATTTTAGGTGGTAAACAAAAACAAGAAGAGAAAAAGGGAGATGTTCAATAATGGAAATCAGAAAAAAATTAGTTGACCCAAGTAAATATGGTACAAAGTGTCCGTATACAATGAATCCAGAATTCATTACAGTCCACAATACTTACAACGATGCTACAGCAGAAAATGAAGTATCTTATATGATTCGTAATGATAACCAAGTATCTTTTCATATTGCCGTAGATGATAAAGAAGCTGTACAAGGAATTCCTTTAGAGCGTAACGCTTGGCATTGCGGTGATGGTGGCGGTAACGGAAATCGTAAATCTATTGGAGTTGAAATCTGTTACTCTCTAAGTGGTGGAGATCGATATTATAAAGCGGAAGATAATGCAGCTATCGTCGTAGCTCAACTAATGAAACAGTACAATATTCCAATTAGTAAAGTTCGCACACATCAATCATGGAGTGGAAAGTACTGTCCTCATCGTATGTTAGCAGAAGGACGTTGGAATAGTTTTATTGAAAGAGTCCAAAATGCATATAACGGTGGAGGTAGTCCAGTAATGCCAACTCCTATTCCACCTTCAAACGATGGTACAAAAGTTGCTTACATTAATGGTGATAACGTGAATTTACGAAAAGGACCTGGAACTGGATATGCAGTTATTCGTAAGTTAGGTAAAGGAGAATGCTACCAAGTATGGGGTGAGTCAAATGGGTGGCTAAACTTGGGTGGCGATCAGTGGGTATATAATGATTCATCATATATTCGCTATACAGGAGAAAATGCACCAGCACCTTCTAAACCTTCAATTGATGGCATTGGTGTAGTGACTATTACAGCTGATGTATTACGCGTTCGTACTGGTCCAGGAACTAACTACGGTGTCGTGAAAAATGTGTACCAAAGTGAAACATATCAGTCTTGGGGATATAGAGACGGTTGGTATAATGTTGGCGGCGACCAATGGGTTTCTGGTGAATATGTGAAGTTTGAAAAATAAAACATACTACTGTACAAAAGAATAGTTTGATAACTAAAAAGGAGCTATCTATTGGATAGGCCCTTTTTAGTTACTATTCAATAATTCATTAATATCCTATAACAGCAGTATTAACTTCATTGATAATTTCATCAGGTATTGTATTTATAGGTAATAAATAAACTTTATTTAGACGAGGATTAAATATCCCTAAGTTCTCGATTTGTTCGAATTCAGAATGGACAGAGTGAATACCCATTAAATAGTACATAAGTAATTGTAATGTATGCTTGTTAGTTGGTGCTGATTTTGAAACTTTAAAATCCCATAATGTATTTTGGGTCAAGAAATCACCATCACCAGTATTAATTAAAGATGTATATCCACCTTCAAAAGTAAATCCGTCTTTTACTATAGGCCCATAGGATTCAAAGAAACTTAAACTTCTATTAACCATAACTCGTATGTTTGATATAGTTTCTTTATCAGGATTAATAAACTCTACAGGTTTATACATCGCTTTTCCCGCACGATACGCCACATCAAATCCTACCATTTTGCATGTGTTTTCGATTGAAATATCATCTATTCCTCTTATATTGAGTAGTAAATTATGTGCTAACTCAATCTCTTCAACATTAATTGCTCCCATTAATGAAATTTTAAATGCTTCCTCAATTGATGTACCATTTAAAAACCTAGTTAAATAATCTACTGCTAGTCCAATTAAGGTGCTATGAATATTTTCATTTTCGTGTAAAATAGCAGTATCTAATAAGTCTGTAACGATAAAGTCCTTTGGCTTTATATAGCCACCCCTTGGTTGTTTAAACTTAGCAATTCTTTGAGTAACTGATACCATAAAAAAATACTCCTTTTGTATGTTATTTTTATTTTGGAAAAATCTTAATTAAGCGTAACAAAGATGATCATCTTTGTTGTGTCGTATTCTGTCGAAGGTAAATAAAAAAGAACTGAATATACACTCAGTTCTTTTTTGACCACTGACCACAAAAATGACCACACACTTAAAATAAATTAAGTTTATTCAAAACAAACAAAAGACATTTATTTTTATTTTCTTTGCAAAAGAATGCACTACAGTAATATAGGGTACACCAAAAGATATGATATACTTTATACGACTCATGTGGAGTGTGTGGCTTGGCTTAAGTTAGTATAATAGGAAAGCAGTTGATATAGGAAAATCTATACCATCTGCTTTTTGGTTTACAAAAATACCATTCATAAGCGATTTTAGTTAAAATAAATATTGCTGATTTTCACAAATTATAAATTGAGATTTTGAAATTGTATTCATAGTGAGAGGATTTGAATTTGAAATGATAGATAATTTTTGGCGTGAATTACCACGACCATTTTTCGTACTTGCACCAATGGAAGATGTGACAGACGTTGTTTTCCGTCACGTAGTAAGTGAGGCTGGTCGTCCAGATGTATTCTTTACAGAGTTCACAAACTCAGATAGCTATTGTCATCCAGAAGGTATGAAAAGTGTACGTGGTCGTTTAATTTTTACAGAAGATGAACAGCCAATGGTGGCACATATTTGGGGAGATAATCCTGAATATTTCCGTCAAATGAGTATTGGTATGGCAGAGTTAGGATTTAAAGGCATTGATATTAATATGGGCTGCCCTGTACCGAATGTAGCATCAAGAGGAAAAGGTAGTGGTCTTATTCTACGTCCAGACGTTGCAGCAGAACTTATCCAAGCAGCAAAAGCGGGCGGACTACCTGTCAGCGTAAAAACAAGACTTGGCTTTAAAGAGTTAAGCGAGTGGGAAGATTGGTTAACGCACATTTTCAAACAAGATATTGCGAACCTTTCTATTCATTTACGCACAAGAGAAGAAATGAGCCAAGTAGATGCGCATTGGGAACTAATTCCGGAAATTAAAAAATTACGTGACCGTATCGCACCAAATACGTTAATAACAATCAATGGAGACATCCTTGATCGTAAAATGGGACTGGAACTTGCTGAAAAATACGGCATTGATGGTGTAATGATCGGACGAGGCATCTTCAAAAATCCATTTGCTTTTGAAAAAGAGCCAAGAGAGCATAGCAGTAAAGAACATCTAGATCTTTTAAGACTACAACTTGATCTTCAAGATCAATATGCAGAAGTACTGCCACGCTCAATCACAGGACTTCACCGCTTCTTCAAAATTTATGTGAAGGGCTTCCCAGGAGCTGCGGAATTGAGAAATCAATTGATGAGTACGAAATCGACCAATGAGGTGCGTGCTTTGTTGGATAAGTTTGAGGATAGTGTTGGTGTTGCTCAGGATAGTGAGACGGTTTAACTTTTAAGCAGTTAAATCATTTCATATGTAGTGTATGACATGAGTGAGTTGAAAATAAGCGTAGAGCTGGAAAAGAACAGTGTATTTGAGAAATCAAAGCACTGTTTTTTTCTTTTAGTTAATGTTAAGAGAGAAATCTTTTTAAAGGCATATAAAAAACACGTAAGAGCTCTGTAGATACAATGATAGAGAAAAGTTCGGGTAAGACTATAAAACATATCTTTAAAATGTTAAAGTATTAATTTAGCGGACAATAACTAAAAGGTTAGATTTAAACATGATAATTTAAAGCACGTTATAGGATAAACTTTAACTGCTGAATAAATAATCAACATTTCAGGAGGAAACCCAATGGCAATGAGCAACAACGATATATTAAAAAGAGTACGATACGCTTTAGATATAAGAGATATAGATATGGTGGAAATCTTTAAACTCGGCGGGATGGAAGTAACGAAAGAAGACGTAGTTGATATGCTTACAAAAATAAAGAGAGCTCCTCAGCATGAAGCTGAAGATGCGGATGTAATCGAAGATGAGTACGTAAAAACATGCGATATGATGATGTTAGAGGCATTTTTCAATGGATTTATTACTTTAAAAAGAGGAAAGCAAGATCCGAAACCAGGGCAGCCTGCACCTGTACAGAGTAAGGAGAGTGCCAATAACCTTCTTCTAAAGAAAATGAAAATCGCACTATCTTTAACGAGTGAGGATGTACTTGATATATTAGATAGCGTAGGCGTTACGGTAACAAAAGGAGAGTTAGGCGCTCTATTAAGAAAAAAAGGTCATAAAAATTACAAAGAGTGCGGCGATAGATACGCAAGGAATTTCATTAAGGGATTAGGTGTAAAGTATAGAGGATAATGAGTTCGTTAAAGCAGTAAATGATATAATAGGTAGAGTAGGACGTTTGTATCCTACTCTTTTTTATTTGTAAAATAATACGCTAGGTGATGAAATGGTACATACATATTTAGGTGAGACAATTAATTTTCATATAACTTATAAGAAGAAAAAGTCCGTGCGTCTTTTTGTAGATTCGTATGGAAATGTGGAAGTGCAGGCTCCGAAAGGGACACCTGTTGAATACTTAGTCCAGTTGCTAGAGGAGAAGTGGGATTGGATTCAGACAACTCGTAAGGAAATGGCGGAGCGAGCGCATGGACCACAGGAAAAGGATTATGATCAAGGAGAGGGCTTTTTGTATTTAGGGAATACGTATCCGATACAGATTTCCCAAGATGCAAGCATTGAGCAAGACAATGCGATTTTTGAAGGGGATAAGTTACATATTTATGTAAAAGAGCTAAAGGATGAGAAAATACAGCAAGCTTTAAAACGATTTTACTATAAGCAGTGTAAATCTTTAGTAGAGAAGAGTATTAAAGCGCATCAAAGTAATTTCAAAACAAAACCACGTTCTATTCGTATTACAGATAGTAGTCGTACTTGGGGTACTTGCGATTCGAATTTACAACTAACATTCAATTGGAAGCTAGCAATGGCACCACAGCGAGTAATTGACTATGTAGTCGTTCATGAAATGTGTCATATGGTTCATTTAAATCATGATCGCTCTTTTTGGCGTCTTGTCGGGAAGATAATGCCTGATTATAAGGAAATGGAGAACTGGTTAGCTTTATCTAGTTGGAAGATGACGGTTTAGGAAGGGATATCAATTTTTGTCGGTAAATCGATATTTCTTGTCGAATCGTTGATATATTGTAAGTTTTGATAGATATATTTTAAAAATCGTTGATATATTGTGAGTTTTGATAGATATATTCGAAAAATCGTTGATATAATTTCATTTACTACAGGATTGTTCAACAAATCGAAAAGAGGAGATGCCACAAGGGACATCTCCTCTTTTCGAGTATATAGATTATCGTCCAAACTTCACAACAAATTCTTCATCAACTTTCTCCATCTCATACCCACGATACCCCTCCAAAAGCAAAGCCTGCTGTCCACTAGCATCACTCATTAGAATACTTTGAATATCCGTCCAATCTCTTTCATTATCTCCGCGCAATTTCTTCACAAAAACATACCGCAGACTACCACCATACTTTTCCTTCAACACAGCAATCTCCATCCCTTGCGCAAATTTATCCTTCAAACTCGGGATGTTAAAAGGAGCAACGGTGCAGCATACATAATCATATTTGCTATCTTCTTTTTGCAATTCGTCCATGATGACGTTTGCTAATATTTTTTGCATACCATTTCCTCGGCAGTTCGGATGAACGTTTGAGATTTCTTGATAGATGACGCGGTGTAGTTCACTTTCTGGCAAACCAATATCAAGCCCTAAATGTTCATCATCGATAGGCGGGACGAGTAGAGCGCGAAATGCGATGAGTTCGTTTTCGATAAAAGCACCGATCATCATGCCGTTTCCTTTTAGAATGTATTGAAATTCTTCTTGTGAGAGTGGTTGTAAACGATTTTTATCTTCTAGTGCTTCAACTACAATGTTTTGTAGTGATAAAATTTGTTCGATGTGCTCTAGTGATAGTAATGTAACGTGAAATGATTCGTTATTTTGTTTTAATGTTCCTTCGTATAGAACCGTCATATGATAGTCCTCCTTTAGCGTACAACGTCTTGAAAGACGGTTAGTTCTTGTAGTGTATCTTCGTTTATTTCAATGCCGAGTCCCGGCTTTTCGTTTAAGCGAATGAATGGTACATCGTAATGTAAGTTTCCAATGTCTTTCGTGAATTTTAATGGTCCTGTTAGCTCTACGCTCGTAATGATTTTCTTTGAGAAAGCGACATGGAATCCTGCGGAAGAGGCAACAGAGGATTCGACCATTGATCCCACTTGGCATTCAATGCCGGCCATTTCAGCTTGATGAGCGAGCTTTACAGCTGGATATATGCCGCCGCATTTCATTAGTTTTATATTCACTTTATCGGCAGCTTCTAATTTAATAATTTGGCGCATTTCACGAGAACTTTTTAGTCCTTCATCAATCATAAGCGGGAGATCTGTTTTAGAACGAATATGAGCCATGGCATCAATATCGTCCGCGATAACAGGTTGTTCAATCCAGTCAATGTTTAAATGTCCTAATGAACGCAGTGCTGTTAATGTGTTCGCGCTATTTTTCCAGCCTTGGTTTACATCAATGCGAATAGCGATGTCATTTCCTACACGTTCTCGTACAGCTTCAATACGTTTCACATCTTCTTTTACATTCGTACCAACTTTCATTTTGAAAGATTGGTAACCTTTTTGAATCATAGAAGCAGCTTCTTCAGCCATATCTTCAGGATCGGCAATACTTAAAACGTGAGTGACAGGGAATTCTTCATGATAGCGCCCACCAATTAATTGATATACAGGTTGATTTAGTTTTTTGCCCATTATATCAAAACAAGCAATATCAATTGCGGCTTTCGCTGTTGGAACACCGTAAATTGTATTGTCCATCATGTCGTGTATTTTTTCGATATTCATTGGATTTTTCCCGATTAGAGCAGGGGTTAGCGTATGTTTTAAAGTATGGAAAGTACTTTCCCATGATTCACCTGTGACGTGATCATCAGCAACGCCTTCACCGTAACCGATAATACCTTCATCTGTTTCCATTTTGACGATAATAGAGGGCATATCAGAATAAGAGCCATAACTAATAACAAACGGACTGCGAAGCGGTAAACGAATTGCGTAAAGATGAATAGCTGTAATTTTCATTGAATAGAAACTCCTTCCTGTTTTACAATAGTTTTATACATTTGATATAGTTGACGTTAAATAGTCGTTAATTAATGATAAGGAGTTAGAGAAAATGATGATAAAAATTGCAGTTGTCGGTTCAAAGGAGTTTATGGATAACCTTTTTCCTATTGCTCAAAAATTAGAAGGAATAGAAATTGATTCCTATATTTACCTTCATCCGGCAGAATCTTCTGAACTATTAAAGTGTCTAAAGCCTTGTGATGTCATCTTTTTCTCAGGTGCTTTACCTTATTATATGGCAAAAGAAGTAAGAGAACAATTACGAATTCCAAGTACATACTTACAGCAAGACGAGACAACTGTCGCATCTTCCATTCTTTCTATCATGTATCATCAAAGTATTCAACCACATAACATTTCCATCGATTTAGTAGACCGCTCGTTTATTACAAATGTGTTCCATGATATCGGTATAAAAGAAAGTCCGCAAGTGTTGGATTATGAAAATATGCTGTGGAGTAAAGATGAAATAAATAGAGTTATCGATTTTCATGTAGCTAAATATCAATCTGGAGAAGCTCATTTAGCTTTAACTAGTATTCACGCTGTTTACGACGAGCTTCAAAAAATGGGTGTTCCTTCAGAGCGTATGATTGATCCAACACAATCCATTATACATGGGCTAAAAGATGCAAAAATAAAAGCTGAGTTAGCAAAAAGCTATTCAGCTACTGTTGGTACTTGTATTATTTCGTCCTTAGAATTACGAACGAGTTTGCTTGAAAAACTAGATGTCATTTCAAAAGAACTACGTGGTTCATTTAAACAAGTGGATGAAATGACATGCATTTTGTATACAACTCGTGGTGATATCGAATCAATTATTAAAACAAATGCGATAGATAACTTGTTTGCGAGTGTAGAAGGAACGATAGCTATTGGATTTGGTTATGGAAAAACCGTGAAAGAAGCGGAGCAAAATGCAAAAATTGCTCAAAGTTTTGCAAAGAATAATCCAATAGATCGTTGTTTTTATATACTAACAAGTGATAAAGATTTGTTTGGTCCATTCCCGAGAGAACAGAGAGTACAAAGTTTGAAAAATGATAATCCGGAACTAATGAAAATAGCGAAGGAAACGAAGCTTAGTCCGGCCAACTTGTCAAAAATTATTCAATTTAGTCAATCGCATCCGTCATTGAAATTTACAGCAGCTGACCTTTCTGAGTACTTACAAGTGACTCGAAGATCGACAGAAAGGTTGTTAAAGAAATTAGTTGATTACGGGTATGCTCATATTTGCGGCGAGGAAATGCCCTATCAACAAGGGCGACCTCGCGCACTATATGAACTGAATTTACCGCTATTTTTAAGCTTCTAGTTGAGCTTTTTGTTTCTTTAGCAGTTCTGCTTTTTCAATGTCTGATAGTTTTACAATTGTGAAACCTGTTATACCATAAATGATTGAGATAATAGGTACGATGAAATTCAAAATAGCATAAGGAGCATATTCAAATGCACCTACGCCAAGTGTAGCGAGAATAAATACACCGCACGTATTCCAAGGAACGAAGACAGAAGTTAATGTTCCGCCATCTTCTAATGCTCTGGATAAGTTTTTTGAATGTAGTCCTTTTTCTGTGTATGCATTTGCGTACATTCTTGAAGGGACAACAATTGAAATATATTGTTCAGAGCAAGTAAGGTTTGTTGCAAAACAAGATGCGATAGTAGAAGCGATAAGCCCTTTTGCTGATTTCGCTAACTTTAAAATTTGATTTACAATTGAGCGAAGAATACCTGTATGTTCTAATACTCCTCCGAAAGTCATAGCGACAATTGTCATAGAGACTGTATTCATCATCGAATCTAAGCCACCGCGGTTAAATAGTTCGTCTACTAGCTTGTTTCCAGTGTCTATAACAAATCCAGCTTGGAGTGCACCGACAGATGCTGAGACAGAACCACCTTGAATAAAGACTTGTGATAAGAATCCTAAAATAATACCGACGAGAATGGCTGGTATGGCAGGAACCTTTTTAGCGACCAATACCATAACGGCTACGGGTATAATGAGTAGGAAAGGTGAGATAACAAAGTTTTGTTGCAATACTTGTAACGTTTGATCGATGCTCTTCGCATCAATATTGTTAGCGCCGAAGCTTCTTCCTAAGACCGCGTATACGATAAGAGTAATAATTAAACCGGGAACTGTAGTAAATAACATATGACGAATGTGTGCGAATAAATCTGTATTTGTTAATCCTGCGGCTAAGTTAGTTGTATCTGAAAGCGGTGACATTTTATCGCCAAAATAAGAGCCTGAAATAATGGCACCAGCAACCATTGGAGCTGGAATTCCCATACTTAGGCCAATTCCCATTCCAGCAACACCAATTGTACCCATTGTAGACCAAGAGCTACCAATCGCTAATGCAACGATAGAACAAATGACAGTAATGGAAACTAAAAATAGTGATGGAGTTAAAAGTTTTAAACCGTAATAAATCATCGTTGCGACAATTCCACCGCCAATCCAAGCACCAATTGTTAAGCCAACAAGAATAATAATGACGATAGCGGGTAATGCAAGACGAATCCCTTTATACATTGCTTCTTCAAGATCATTCCATTTGTAACCGTAACGCCAAGCGACAATAGAAGCAACGGTTGTACCGATAATAAGTGGAACGTGAGGGCTTTGTTTTAATACAACAATTGTAACCATCATAACTGCAACGGTAATGATAATAGGGATAATCGCTATTCCAAAAGGTATTTCTTTTTTCATAAAGTTCCTCCTTGTTACGTATGTTTGTTTGTATTTTTAGAATTGTCGTAAAATAGACGTTTATTAGGTTATGATAACTAAAAGTTTATGTAAGCGTCAACATAAAAACAGAAAATAAGGAATGTTCTATCGTTATGAAGTGAGTTGTCGATCGTATTTAAAAATAAACAATTGACTTTTTTCTTAAAATTCAATATGTTCATAAAAACATCTGTTTTTCATAAGTATAATTAACCTGATGGTTTATAATTTGGGAAGGAGACTGGAACGTTGAAAACATTAGAACTACAAGAGCGCTTAACGGAGATTTTTCAGCATTTACACGAAAACCCTGAAGTAAGTTGGAAAGAATATGAAACGACAGCGTATATTACTGACTTTTTAAAAGAAGAAGGAATTTCATATAGAACATTTGATGATTGTCCAGGTGTAATTGCTGAGATTGGAGGCGGGAATCCAGTTATTGCGATTCGTGCTGATATGGATGCACTTTGGCAAGAAGTAGATGGAGAATTTAAAGCGAACCATTCATGTGGTCATGATGCTCATATGACCATTGTAATGGGAGTTATTTTACAATTGAAAAATATGAGATGGAAAAGTGGTACGGTTAGGTTTATTTTTCAGCCGGCAGAAGAGAAGGGTAATGGTGCTTTGAAGATGGTGGAGAAAGGTGCTGTAGATGATGCTGATTTCTTATTTGGTGTCCATCTAAGACCGATTGAAGAACTATCTTTGAAACAAGGAGCCTCATCTATTCGCCATGGAGCAGCTGGATTTTTAGAGGGGATGATTCATGGGGAGGATGCACACGGGGCGAGACCACACCAAGGTGTGAATGCAATTGATGTCATTTCCATGATTAATATCGGTTTGAAAAATATTTGGTTGCCACCGCAAAGTTCCTATTCAGTAAAAATGACGAGATGCCAAGCTGGTGGCGATAATTTAAATATCATTCCGGGAAATGGTCATTTCAGTTTAGATGTAAGAGCAGAGAGTAATATACTATTAGAAGAATTAAAGGAAAAGATTGAGCATGTAATAGAATCAGCTGCATCGATGGGGTCGAAAACTTCATATGAATGGATGGATCTTGCACCAGGAGCAGAGGTTTCCGAAGAAGCAGAGCGCTTTATGCGTAAAGGTATTATCGAAGTGTATGGGGAAGAGAGATGTACGGGACCTCTCTATACGACAGGAAGCGATGATTTCCATTATTACACAGTGAAAAGACCACATTTAAAAGCTGTCATGCTTGGACTAGGAGCAGACCTACAACCTGGATTACACCATCCGTATATGAGGTTTGATCATAGTTGTATTATGGATGGAGTAGAAATATTGAAACAAACTGTATTGAAAGTGTTAGAAGACAGGGGCTAGAGAGCTCCTGTTTTTTTGTCGTGGATTGTCGGTAAATCGATATATTTGAAAAATCGTTGATATATTTGAAGTTACGATAGATATATTAAGAAAATCGTTAATATAATTTCACGTACCTATTAATTTGATTAAAAATGAATCTCCAGTACATGGTGTATAATAATAAGTACCATTTTTTAATAGGAGAAAACGAATGAACGAACAATATTACGATGCAGTTTTACATATAAAAACAGTCGGTGAGCAAAAGGGGTTTAACAAGTCTATGCATTATCACCGCTATGAACCGACGCCCTATAGCGGATTAGATGAGTTACTGAATCAATATGAAATACGAAGTAGCGACCGAATTGTAGACTTTGGGTGCGGAAAAGGAAGATTAAACTTTTATATGCATCATAAATGTGGTGCATCAGCAGTTGGAATTGAAATGAATGAAGAGTTTTATAAAGAAGCGATGGATAATCGAGATCGTTATGCACGAAAGACACGAAACAGTAAGGGGAAAATCCAGTTCCAATGTTGTTTAGCGCAGGAATATGAGATTGATCCGCATGATAATAGGTTTTATTTTTTTAATCCATTTTCTGTACAAGTGTTTATGAATGTAGTAAATAACATTTTGCTTTCGGTAGAAGAAACGGGGAGAGAAGTGGATATTATTTTATATTATCCTTCTGAGGACTATATTTTCTTCTTAGAAAATCAGACTGCGTTTGAGCTGAAGAAAGAAGTTAGATTGCCAGGTGCTTATGAGAAGAATGG
This sequence comes from Bacillus sp. FSL K6-1338, assembly GCF_038006965.1. Taxonomy (NCBI): domain Bacteria; kingdom Bacillati; phylum Bacillota; class Bacilli; order Caryophanales; family Bacillaceae; genus Bacillus; species Bacillus sp. FSL K6-1338. Next base: position 391,924 of record NZ_JBBOWI010000001.1, read on the forward strand.
GAATGAGAGGTTTTTAGTTTATACATTAAGGTAAAAAAAACAGGTGCTAAGGCACCTGTTTTTTTATTAGTTACGAATTAAGTAATCAAATGCACCTAAAGCTGCGTTTGCACCTGAACCCATAGAGATGATGATTTGTTTGTACGGATTATTTGTACAGTCACCTGCAGCAAACACTCCTGGTACGTTTGTAGCGCCGTGCTTGTCTGTTACGATTTCACCGCGAGCGCGTTCAACTGTTTCGCCTAACCAGTCTGTGTTTGGCACAAGACCGATTTGTACGAATACACCTTGTAATTCAACGTGATGAACTTCTTCAGTTTCACGATCGATGTAAGAAATACCGTTTACTTTATCAGTACCAGTAATTTCTTTCGTTTGAACGTTTTTCAGAACAGTTACGTTTGGTAAGCTGTTAAGACGCTCTTGTAATACAGCATCAGCTTTTAATTCTGGCATGAATTCAAGAACAGTTACGTGCTTAACAATACCTGCTAAGTCGATAGCTGCTTCAATACCAGAGTTACCTCCGCCGATAACTGCTACGTCTTTTCCAGTGAATAATGGACCGTCACAGTGTGGGCAGTATGCTACACCTTTATTTTTGAACTCAGCTTCACCCGGTACGCCAACGTTACGCCAGCGAGCACCTGTTGAAACGATTACGCTCTTACTTTTCAGAATAGCGCCGTTTTCAAGTTCCACTTCAATAAGTTCTTTTTTCTCTAAACGTTTCGCACGTTGTAGATTCATTACATCGATATCGTATTCTTTTACGTGCTCTTCAAGACTTGCTACTAGCTTAGGACCTTCAGTCTTTTTTACGCTGATGAAGTTCTCAATGCCCATAGTATCCATTACTTGACCACCGAAGCGCTCAGCAACGATACCAGTGCGGATGCCTTTACGTGCTGCGTAAATTGCTGCACTTGCACCAGCAGGGCCGCCACCAACAACAAGAACATCGTATGGATCTTTATCAGAAAGCTCTGATGCATCTGGACCGTTACCCATTTTAGCTAAAATTTCTTCAAGTGTCATACGACCGCTTCCGAAAGATTCGCCGTTTAGGTAAACAGTTGGTACTGCCATGATGTCTTTGCTTTCTACTTCCTCTTTGAATGCAGCGCCATCAATCATAGTATGTGTAATACTAGAGTTAAGAACGCTCATTACGTTAAGAGCTTGTACAACATCAGGACAGTTATGACAACTTAGGCTGATATAAGATTCAAAATGATATTCGCCTTGAATGTTTTTAATTTGATCGATTAATTTCTGTTCAACTTTTGGAGCGCGTCCACTTACTTGTAGTAAAGCTAACACTAATGATGTAAATTCGTGTCCTAATGGAATACCAGCGAATACGACACCAGTGTCTTCACCAGGGCGGTTTACGCTAAAGCTTGGTGTTCTCTCTAATTCAACTTTTTCTACTGTAATCTTAGATGACATAGTAGCTAATTCGTCTACTAGAGCTAACATATCTTTAGATACGTTATCGTCTCCTGCGCTTACTTTAAGTAAAATATCGTTCTCCATTAACTGAAGGTATTGGGATAGTTGTGTTTTTATATCTGCATCTAGTATCATTTTGATCGAACTCCTTAGATTTTGCCTACAAGGTCAAGGCTTGGTTTAAGTGTTGCAGAACCCTCTTGCCATTTAGCTGGGCAAACTTCACCTGGGTTGTTACGTACGTATTGAGCAGCTTTAATTTTGTTAACAAGAATGCTTGCGTCACGGCCGATACCGTCAGCATTGATTTCCATAGATTGGATAACGCCGTCTGGATCGATGATGAATGTACCACGAGCAGCAAGACCTTCTTCTTCCATTAAAACGTTGAAGTTTGTAGTGATTGTTCGAGTTGGGTCACCGATCATGATGTACTCGATTTTGCCGATAGTTTCTGAGCTATCATGCCATGCTTTGTGAGTGAAGTGAGTGTCTGTAGATACAGAGTATACTTCAACGCCTAAGTCTTTTAGAGTTGCATATTGGTTTTGTAAGTCTTCAAGTTCAGTTGGGCAAACGAATGTGAAGTCAGCTGGGTAGAAACAAACTACACTCCATTTTCCTTTTAAACTTTCGTCAGTAACTTGGATAAATTCTCCATTATGGTAAGCATTAGCTTTAAACGGTTTTACTTCTGTGCCGATTAATAACATGTTAAAATTCCTCCTAAATGTTGGTTTGAGCATCAAAAAATAGTGTGCTCATAAAATATATTTTTTAATTAACTATAATAATTCTAATTCGATATTAATTATCATATAGAATTGGTTATTTTGTCAAGCGAATAAACCAACTTTATTCCAATTTAATTAATATTTATTCTCAATTAAGGCTATCAGGGAATAGAAAGGTAATTTTAAGTCTATAAATTTTAGATGAGTGTTTGAAAAGTTTAGTGTGTATGTTAGAGATAGTGTGTAAGTTTAATTTTTTAGGAAGGAAATATTTCTTAGAAGTTGTGGTTTTGAAAAGGAACTGCTTACTTCTATTTTACAAAGAATTTTGTGATAAATAAAATAAAATGAATCGGAAATTTTTTGAACAATTTTTGTCATCTCAAATATATAATTAGGAAGTATATTAAGATGATAGTTAGAAACATTGACTCAAAGTGCTAACAAGATATAATAAAACCTAGATATATCTTTCAAAAAGAAGAATACATATTTATAGGATGAAAAAATTCAACCTATTATTTTTTATAGCTTTTAGAAAACGCTTACAATTAGTGTGGAGGGGAAACCATGTCTAAGTTCACGAAGTATTTTTTAATGGAAGCTAAAGATGTGATTGCATATGTGAAAGAGAAATTGTCTAAGTTTGAACATGCAAAGGAGTTACAGTGTAAAGAAATAGGTGATGGCAATTTAAATTATGTGTTCCGCGTTTGGGATGAAAAAGAGAACATGTCAGTCATCGTAAAGCAAGCTGGGGATACAGCTCGCATTTCAGATGAGTTTAAGTTGTCGACAAACCGTATTCGTATAGAATCAGATGTTTTGCAGTTAGAGGATGAGTTAGCACCCGGACTTGTTCCTAAGGTGTATTTATTTGATAGTGTGATGAATTGTTGCGTAATGGAAGATTTATCGGATCACACAATATTACGTACAGCACTTATAAATCATCAAATATTTCCGTGGCTTGCGGATGATTTAACTACTTTTATGGTAAATACACTTTTATTAACATCGGATGTTGTAATGAATCATAAAGAGAAGAAGGAACTTGTGAAGAATTATATAAATCCTGAATTATGTGAGATTACAGAGGACCTCGTATATTCAGAACCATTTACCAATCATAATAAGCGTAATGAGTTATTTCCGTTAAATGAGGGATGGATTAGGGAACATATTTATAGTGATAAAGAGCTTCGTATGGAAGTAGCGAAACGTAAATTTTCTTTTATGACGAATGCACAGGCATTACTTCATGGTGATTTACATACTGGTTCTGTTTTTGTAAGAGATGATTCTACAAAGGTTATTGATCCTGAGTTTGCTTTTTATGGACCTATGGGATATGACGTTGGGAATGTAATGGCGAATTTAATGTTTGCTTGGGTGAATGCAGATGCAACGATGCCACCTGGAGCGGAGAAAGATACGTATATGGATTGGTTACAAACTACGATGGTAGAGGTAATTGATTTATTTAAGAAGAAGTTTTTAGATGCTTGGGATATTCATGTGACCGAGATTATGGCGAAGGAAGAAGGCTTTAGCGAAGTATATTTACAATCTGTATTAGAGGATACGGCTGCAGTGACAGGTCTGGAATTAATTCGCCGTATTGTTGGATTAGCGAAAGTAAAAGATATTACTTGTATTGAGAATGAGGAAGCACGTGCTAGAGCGGAGCGAATTTGTCTTCAAGTAGCGAAGAGTTTTATTTTACGAGCGAATCAATATAGAACGGGTACACGTTTTGTAGAAACGTTAAAAGAACAGTCAATGCACTACGCGAAGTAAGGGGAGAATATGATGGAAGAGCAATTAATACCCATTCAGTGGAAAGATGATGCTTTAGTTTTATTAGATCAAACATTATTACCGAATGAGGTTGTCTATGAATCTTTCAAGACAGCTGAAAGTGTGTGGGATGCCATTCAAGTAATGAAAGTACGAGGAGCACCAGCAATTGGTGTTTCGGCAGCGTACGGTGTGTATTTAGGAACAAAGGAAGTTATTCAAAGTAAGATGGAAGACTTTATAGAGGAAGTCAAAAAGGTATGTGCATATTTGGCAACATCAAGGCCAACGGCAGTAAACTTATTCTGGGCACTTGAAAGAATGGAAGCGGTAGCGACAGAGAACGCGCACTTATCAATCGTCCAGTTGAAAGACAGATTACTAGAAGAGGCAAAAGAGATTCATAGAGAAGATGAAGAAATTAATCGTCAAATTGGAGAGCATGCATTAACATTATTCCATGATGAAATGGGAGTATTAACACATTGCAATGCTGGTGCGTTAGCGACGACTAAGTATGGTACTGCGACAGCACCAATGTACTTAGCGAAAGAAAAAGGATGGGACTTAAAAATCTATTCAGATGAAACTCGTCCTAGGTTACAAGGTTCAACGTTAACAGCATTAGAACTACAGCGAGCGGGAATTGATGTTACTGTCATTACGGATAATATGGCAGCTATGGTCATGTCACAAGGAAAAATCGATGCTGTAATCGTTGGATGTGACCGCGTGGCAGCAAACGGTGATGTAGCAAATAAAATTGGCACATTAGGCGTATCTATTTTAGCTAAATACTACAACATTCCGTTTTATGTAGCAGCGCCAACACCAACAATCGACTTAAAAACACCGACAGGAAAAGAAATTCCGATTGAAGAAAGGGATGCTTCTGAAGTGATTAATCGTTTCGGACAATATTCAGCTCCGAAAGAAAGTAAAGTATATAATCCAGCATTTGATGTTACTCCATATGAAAATGTAACAGCGATTATTACAGAAAAAGGGATTGTAAAGGCACCGTTTACGGAGAATTTAAAAAAGCTATTTCAATAAATAGATAAATATAAAAGTCAGTCATCATAAGCTTCATACTTAGGGGGATGTATATGTTATTACAAAAAGAAAGAGAAGAAATTGTAGCGTATGGAAAGAAAATGATCTCTAGTGGTTTAACAAAGGGGACTGGGGGTAATATTAGTATTTTCAATCGCGAACAAGGTCTTGTTGCGATTAGTCCAAGTGGTTTAGAGTATTATGAAACAAAACCTGAAGATGTAGTTATATTAAACTTAGATGGTGAAGTGGTAGAGGGAGAGAGAAAGCCATCAAGCGAACTAGATATGCATCTTATTTATTATAGAAATCGTGAAGATATAAATGCGCTTGTGCATACACATTCTCCTTACGCAAAGACGATTGCGTCATTAGGATGGGAGCTTCCTGCTGTTTCATATTTAATTGCTTTCGCAGGCCCGAATGTTCGCTGTGCACCGTATGAAACATTTGGTACGAAGCAATTAGCGGATGCTGCTTTTGAAGGCATGATTGATCGTCGTGCTGTGCTACTTGCAAATCACGGTTTAATTGCTGGTGCAAATAATATAAAAATGGCGTTTACTGTTGCAGAAGAGATTGAGTTTTGTGCTCAAATTTATTATCAAACGAAAAGCGTCGGAGAACCGAAGCTTTTGCCAGAAGATGAGATGGAGAATTTGGCGAAGAAGTTTGAAGGGTATGGGCAGCAGTAGAATGAAACAAAAACACCCTCAAGAAAAGATCTTGAGGGTGTTTTTTACGCTTTCTTAAGCAACAAATACATAAAGTAAGGAGCCCCAATTAAAGCAACGACAATACCTGCTGGGATGCCGTTAGGTTCAACGATGTTTCGGCCAATTGTATCTGCTAATAGCAATAGCCATCCGCCGATTAAAACGGCAATAGGCATGAAAATTTGATGTCTTGGACCTACTAAAGATTTCGCGATATGAGGAGCCATTAGTCCGATAAAGCTAATTCCTCCTGTTACGGAAACAGCTGCAGCTGCAAGCGCAACGGCTGCAACTAATAAGTATCTGCGTTCTTTTTCAATTTCAATTCCAACACCGATTGCGACTGGCTCGTTTAATGCTAGAATGTTTAATCGATTTGCTTTATAGAAAACGAACGGAATTAATACGATTAACCATGGGAGCATTGCTAAAACGAAGACCCAGTCATCTCCCCAAATGTTTCCGGCAATCCACTTGGCGATAAAGTCCACTTTCATACGATCAGCGGATGAAATAAGGACAATCATCATTCCAGATAGTGCAAATGAAAAACCAATACCGGTTAATGTTAGTCGGATTGGCTGAAGCCCAGTTGATTTACTATATGAAAATACGTAAATTAGAACAGCTGTCAGAAAAGCCCCGATAAATCCAACGACTGGTAGTAAGTAAAGAAATGAACCTACATCTATTGGAAAGTATAAAAAGAAAATAGCAACAGCAACACCGGCCCCAGAGTTGATCCCGAGAATACCAGGTTCAGCTAAATCATTTCGAGTAATTCCTTGGAATATAGCCCCTGATAAAGCGAGAGCCATACCAGCTAATAATGTAATCACAATTCTAGGTAGTCTTAAAGAGTATAAAACAAACTCCTCTTTAAAAGTCCCTTGTCCCATTAATGTTGGGAGTAGTCGATCATAAGATAAAGATGCTGAACCAAGTCCCATTCCAACTACAATGGTGGTGATGGTCAGTATTAGTAAAGCGAGTATAATAAGACGTTGTTTTCTTAGAATAGATTGCATCATGAGAATGTTTTTCCTCCTTTACGTACAATGAATAGGAAGAATGGTAACCCTACAATCGCGACAATTGCCGCAACTGGTGTTTCGTACGGAGCGTTAATAGTACGTCCGATTGTATCTGCAAGTAGCATAAAGGAAGCTCCAGCAATTGCTGACATCGGTATAACAAATCGGTAATCTGGACCGACAATTGGGCGTACCATGTGAGGTACCATTAAACCGATAAATGCCATATTTCCAACAAGCGCTACAGATGCACCTGCAAGTAAGATAATAATGATAAATAAAATAGTTTTAATAACAATAATTTTTTGACCAAGTCCAATAGCCACTTCCTCACTGAAACTAAGAACTGTTAATTTTTTTGCTAGTAAGATAGCGATAAAGATACTAATTGAAATGACTGGAATAATAATTTTTAATTGGCTCCAAGTTGTTCCAATTACGCCCCCAGCAGTCCAAAGTGATACATCTTGTGAAATTTTAAAATAAATGCCGATTCCTTCTGAAATTGCGAGTAGAAATGCGGAAACTGCAGCGCCCGCTAATACAATTCGAAGAGGAGAAAGGCCGCCTTTTTTCACCATACCAATTCCAAATACCATGATTGCGCCAATTGCCGCACCGATAAAGCAAGCTAATGTTAAGTAAAGATAGCTGATGGAAGGATTGAAAGCAAGTGTCAGTGCAAGCGCAGCATTTGCTCCACCAGATAGCCCTAATAAACCAGGATCTGCAAGTGGATTTCGTGTTAATCCTTGCATAATCGCTCCAGAAACGGCTAATCCAGCTCCTACAAAAATAGCAGCAACTTCACGTGGTAAACGTATTTCTCGAATAATAGATATTTTGTCTCCTTTAGCGGAGGAAGTGAGTGCTAACCATACATCTTTTATCGAAGTATCTGCAGCACCTAATACCATTGCAACCATAAAAATAAGAAAGAATGCAATTAAGCTTAAAATTAGTTTGTATGTAAAAGCTATAGAACGTGGATTTTCATGATCTTTTGTCATTCGTTTCACATCTTTTCTGTTCATAGAATAAAGGAAGAGGAATTCTTAAATTAAGAATTCCTCATGTTTGTATTATTTACCAAGAAAGTTCTTCTTGAAGAAGTCTAGTTGGAAATCTAATGTAAGTGGATCATTGAAATAGAATTCCATCATGTTTGCTTCATATACGCGATTATTTTTTACTGCTGGGATGTTTTTATATGATTCTGTCTCTTGGAATGAGTTATCAGTCTCTTTATTTTTACTTACGATTAAGTAATCACCAGCAAATTCCGGTAATACCTCAGTAGATAATGCGTAGTAACCTTCTTTTAATGCTTTTTCTTTTACTTTTTCAGGCATTTTTAATTTCATTTCTTGGTACAGGATTTCTGTTCCGCGGCCCCAGTTCTCGCCGTATACATAAAGCTGTTTGTTGAAGTTTTCTACAACAGAAACTGTTGCATCTTCACCGATTTTTGCTTTAATTTCTTTACCAGCTTCTTGTGCACGTTTCTTGAAGTCATCAACCCAAGTTTTTGCTTCTTTTTCTTTGTTTAATAACTTACCAATTTCTAAATGCTGTGTTAAGTAATCAACTTTTCCGTAAGTGTATGTTACAGTAGGAGCGATTTTCTTTAACTTATCGACATTTTTAATATTTGATAAACCGATGATTAAATCTGGATTTAGTTCAGCGATTTTTTCAACATTTTCATCTGATACTTCAGCAACATCTTTAAGTTTGCTATCAAAACGTGGGTTTTGTTTAGACCATGAATCTACCCCAACAAGATTTACATCTAATGACATTACGTTACCAGCGAATGATGATAATACAACAACGCGTTTTGGATTTGCAGGAACTTCTACTTTACCATTTTCAGATTGGTATGTAATTGTTTCTGATTTACTACCTTTTGCATCGTTCTTTTTGTCTGTAGAGCCATTGCTACAAGCACTCATAACAAGAACGAAAAGAACTGTTAGTGAAATAAATAACTTTTTCATCGTCTTTCTCCTTTAACATAGATGATATGTGTATACAATAATTTGTTTAACTGTAATCTTTTTGAAAGAGTAGTGGTAATGCAAAATAATTTATTAAAAATCTTGAATATGAGATTTTATAATATAGTATTAACCATATTAATGAAAGAAGATGTAATCTCAATTTGCTAATTATTAACAAATTGATAATGATTATCACTATTGATTCTTTAAATAATATAATTTTATATAGGTGTATTGTCAATAGTAATTTTGATTGTAAATTTTGCGGAAACAGGTTATATTTTATTGAGAATGATAATCAATGACTAGTAGCTGAGGAGTGACACGAATGAATCAAGAAGAATTGTTTGATGTAACTGTGATAGGCGGAGGACCTGCAGGGCTTTATTCAGCTTTTTATAGTGGACTCAGAGAGATGAAAACGAAAATAATAGAATTTCAACCACAGTTAGGTGGAAAAATACATGTTTATCCAGAGAAGATGATTTGGGATGTAGGAGGGCTGCTGCCAGTTACAGGTGATAAATTAATTGAACAACTTGTACAGCAAGGGCTAACATTTAAGCCAGAAGTGGTATTAAATACAAAAGTAGAATCGATTATTCGTAACGAAGATGGCACTTTTACGTTAAAAGCAAGCAATGGCGAAGAACATTTTTCAAAAACAGTTATCGTCGCAACTGGAAGTGGTATATTGAAACCTCAAAAGCTATCAATTGAAGGTGCTGAGCGATTTGAAGTATCTAATTTAAATTATACAGTGAAATCTTTAAAGCGTTTCAAAGGTAAGACGGTCATTATTTCCGGCGGAGGAAATTCTGCGGTTGATTGGGCAAATGAATTAGAACCAATTGCGAAAAAAGTGTATGTAACATATAGAAAAGAAGAATTATCTGGTCATGAAGCACAAGTAAAACAACTGCTGAACAGCTCGGCGGAGTGTTTCTTTAATACATCGATTACAAAACTCATTGCTGGTGATAATCATGAAGCGATCGAATATGTAGAATTGACAAATCATGAAACAGGTGAGGTTTCTCATTTACCTATTGATGAAGTTATTATTAATCATGGATATGAACGTGACATTACATTATTAGAAAATAGTGAGTTAGACGTTGCGATTATAGATAATTATTATATTGCAGGTAATGCAAATAGTGAGTCTTCAGTAGATGGATTATATGCTGCTGGAGATATTTTAAAGCACGAAGGGAAACTACACTTAATTGCAGGTGCATTCCAAGATGCTGGAAATGCTGTGAATAAAGCAAAGCAATTTATCCAACCAGATGCAAGTGAGTACGGAATGGTTTCTTCTCATAATGAAGTATTTAAGAAGAGAAATCGAGAACTGATTAAACAGATGATGAAATAATAAGGAACAAGTATACCCCCACATACTTCTCTATTCAAATGGATGAGAGATGTACGTGGGGGTTTTCCTGTTTACTATATTTTCAATCATTATAATGACACCGGTTTCATCAGTTCATATGATATGAACATTTTATTGGTAAAGCATCCTAGAAAACAATTTAGCTATGTTTTGCTTACGCAGAACATGGCTAAATTACGCTGTCCCTTTAGCGCGTTCATTAGGAAATGGCATATTTAGTATAGAAGCAATATATTGTTTTCCATGTTTTCGAGCCAATGATTCTAATATTTGACGGACGCGTTTTGTAAGATGGCCTTGTTTTTTGATGGCTTCACAATATGCGTCATAGAAAGCATATTTAGCCCAAAGGAAATCATCTTGTTGGAATAAGAAATGATTTTTGTACCATTCACCAATTGTATGATAACAATTGTTTTCATGTATTGCTGTGCTTTGAGAAAGAAAACGATCAGATAAAGATACATTCAAATGAGAAATTGTGTTTTCTGTTTCAACTTGTAGTGTTTTTTCTAACATTGTAATGATGTGACGAGTAGCCATATGTTAACTCTCCTTTGTGTAAATGGGTAATACCATTCTATATTTAAAAAATTCTTACTATATAATACTATACAATATATGGAATGCATCTACCTGCTTTTTGAACTGCATTTACAAAATCTTTTTTATTTGTTTACAAAAATAAAGTAAAGTAAGATACAGTATAGATGAAAAAATAATAAAGGAATGAACGCATTGTATATAACAGTAGAAGAGACTGCGGAGTATTTGAATTTACCGAAATCGTATATTGAAGAGTTAATTCAGCAAAAGAAAATTCGTGCGCTATTCGATGGAGAGCAATATTTAGTAAATAAAGAACAATTCAATACACATTTAGAACAAATGGAGAAATATAAGCAGTTAGTGGAAGAAATATTAAATGAACCAATTTCAGAAGATATGGATGTTAAAGACGAAGACTAAACTTTGGGAAATCCCGTATGAAGATATGCAGAAATGTATCTTCATACGGGATTTTTGTTTAAATGTATCAAAATCCTAATGGGCACGCAGAATTTCTTATATTTTTGATAGGTAGTAGTCTACCATGTTAAAAGCATATTTTTTTCTAGCTAGGACAAACATAGAGAACGTAACCTGTACAGATACATATACTATCAGTGCAAAAGCTTATAAATTAATGGAAGGGGTTTTCTCGTGAGTTTATTTCATTGTGATTTTCTGAAAGACTTAATTGGATCTTTTGTGAGAGTAAACAGGGGTGGTCCAGAATCTCAAAAAGGAACAATAATATCAGTATGTCCGGACTACTTCGTATTGAAGAATGAAAAAGGTGAGCTTTATTACTATCAACTTAGCCATCTGAAAAGTATTACGAAAAATGCAAAAGACTGTGGATCAAGTGATTGTGATTGGGAAGATTGCGAATGTGCAGACGACTTTGAAGCACTACTTCTAAGCTTCAAATATTGCTGGGTGAAAATTAATCGCGGTGGTCCAGAGAAAGTGGAAGGCATTTTACAAGATGTTTCTTGTGACTTCGTTACATTAATTGTAAAAGAAGAAGTTATATTAATTGCAATAAAGCATATTAAAAGTGTTAACTATAATGCATTAGCATGCGGAGAGAGCGATGAGAGCGAAGATAGTAATAGTAAGGAAAGTAGTAGCGATAATTCAGGTCGAGCTCGCGCACAAAGACAGTCAAGTAGAGGAAGATAATAAGAAAGGAGGATACAAATTTGGAAAGTATATTATGCTGTGAGCAAATTAAATGCTTAGTCGGTGAGACTGTAAAAGTAAATCTTCGTGGACCAGAGAGTCGAGTGGGGGTACTTGTATCGTTAGGGAGAGATTACCTTACATTACAACTTCCTCTTGGTGAATTAGTATATTACCAATTGAAACATGTGAAGAGTCTAGCTAAGAAAGTGAAAGAAAGTAAATGTGGCGATTCCTATGTTTCATGTTTCTGCTCTGATGATGATACTTTTGTCGATGTATTACGTGACTTGAAGTATAAGTGGGTAAAGATTAATCGTGGCGGTCCAGAATGTGTGGAAGGATTATTAAGTGAAGTGCATGAAGAATGTATTACACTAGTAAACTGCGATGAAGTCATTTATATCATTAATTATCATATTAAGAGTGTGAGTCAAGTAGTGAAATGTAAAAAGAATGAAGATGAATAATGTTTAATAAATAAGAGGGGCATTATGAGGGAAAGAGAAGAACAATTTCTTATTTCGATAGTATGAAAAGGAATTACTTACTATTAAGACAAAACATTGCCCTGATTATTTTTTTTGAAACGGAAGATAGGAAAGCTGATATTCATAGGAAGGAGGATATAGATGAATGAGTTGAATAAAAGTATTGGAGAAAATATATATGTTAAATTAATCGGTGAAAAAAGATTTAAAGGTGTATTAATTGATGTAGGAAATGATATCGTTGTTCTTTACAATGGACAAGATTACGTATATATATCTTTATATCATGTACAATACTATAAATTTTTAAGACCATATGACGAAGAAATATCAAAACCAGATGTTGATTCTGTAATTAAGAGGGAATCCCCTTCAATTTCTTTGAGAAAAGTATTAAGTACTTCTAAAGGTATTTTTACAGAAGTTTATGTAGCAGGAAATGCTCCAATACATGGTTATGTTACAAGTGTGATGAACGATTATATTGTTTTTTATAGTCCGGTTTATAAAACGGTATATATATCTTTAAAGCATTTAAAATGGTTAATTCCGTATAAAGAAAACCAAGTACCGTATGCCCTCAATAAAAATGAACTCCCCGTAAATCCGTTAAATATTACGTTAGCTAGAACGTTTGAAGAACAGCTTATTAAAATGACAGGGAAAATTATGGTGTTCGATTTAGGTGAGGAGTCCAATAAAATTGGAAAAATGGCGAAAATTGATGAAGGTCATATTGAAATATCAAAAGCACGTGATGCAAAAATGTATGTGAATATTCAACATGTAAAATCCGTCCATTGTCCGTAGATTAGTTGGAAGGGCTGGCTTTTTCTTTTATATGCAGAAGAAAAGGTCGAGCCTATTTATTTAGTTTAATTTGGATATGAGGGGAAAAATGAATTGAATATAAATATATTATAGTGTGATCTTTTAAAAATAATTTTGCACTACTTTATAAAGAAATATGTACGAGCTATCTTTTTATGTATTCAATTTATTTTTTGAGGAGGAGCTGCTCAACTAATTTATTAAAGGGGTTTTGTTTGTGGAGCAGTTTCCGAATTCGTTATCAATTACATTGCTTGGTAGTGCTGGTGGAGCAGCAAAAGCAGTTTTAGCAATTTTAAATCAAGCGATAGCAAATGAAAAAGATCCAATTTATGAAGTATTAAAGAATGCCAAATTTCATTTGGTGGATATAAAACAAAAAGATAGGACTTATTATGATGAGTTGTTTTCGAATTTGAAAGGTCGCTTATATTTATATGAAATAAACCTTCAAAATGTAGTGGAATTTAAACAACATTTAAAAGAAAAAAGAACGAGTGTTGTGATTGATGTTTCAGGAGCAGATACAATTAGAGTATTAAGCTGCTGTAATGAACTAGGAATTTGTTATATTAATTCAGCCTTGGAAAATGAGGCCGTAGATCAGGACGATAGCTTAATCGGCTTTCAGCTTACGGAAAGATATACAAGGTTTGAGAAGGAGAAAGAGAAATTTACAAATACAAAAGCGATTATAGGTTCAGGTATGAATCCAGGTGTTGTTCAATGGATGGTTGTTGAACTTATGAAGGAACGACCAAATGAAAGGCCAAGAGCATGTTATATTGTAGAACATGACACGTCGTTTTTGAATGATATAGCGCTTATAAAGCCACATACACTTTATGCTTCATGGGCAGTAGAGCGATTTTTAGATGAAGCAATCTGGAGTTATCCGATGTATATGAGTCAACATCGTCCTCTTTACTTTTATGAAGATGTATATGCTTCAGAGTATAAAGTGAAGTTGGGAGAAAAAGAATTCTATGGTTGTTTAATGCCACATGAGGAAGTATTAATTTTAGGGAAAAACTTTAATATGGAAGTTGGTTTTCTTTACCGAATTAATGAGTATACAACAAATATAATTAGACAGAATTTAGACCAAGTAGAAGATTTATGGAACTGGAATCGTAAAGTGTTTAATCCAGCGGAAGAAGAGGTTGCTGGAGAGGACTTGGTCGGTGTGTTACTCGTTTATGAAAATAGTGAGACATATATGTATAATGTGATGAATAGTAGCCAAGTTTTTCGTAAATATAAAACGAATGCAACGTATTTTCAGGTAGGGTGCGGGATTTATGCGGGCTTGTCCAGTTTACTTTTAGATCGCTTTGAACAAGGTGCTTATTACGTCGAGGAGTTGTTATTAAATACAGAAAGTAAGTACGGTGAGTATTTAAATTTATATATGAAGGATTTTGTAATGGGGCATAATAATTTTACTGATGGATTGTTACATGACAGGGTAAGATGGGTGTAATTTGTTACCAAAAGGAAGGAGAGATCTCCTTCCTTTTAGTATTATAAGGTTAAATATTGCCCTGAAAGCAATTTCATACTTATACTTTAAGGAGATAACAATGAAAGTTTTTTGTATCGATCAAGGGGAGTTTTTATATGAACAAATACAAGAGCTTGATTTATGAAGAAAGAAGAGCCTTAAAGGTATTTATATTATTATTCTATATTATATTCTTTTTATATGACGCTATATATTATTTTGTGTATCCTGCTATGAATATTAGTGGAACAGCGGTAGGTTGGCCAGAAGGTAGTCTTGGGATAGGTGTGCCTATATTTGTAATAGCAATATTTCCTATTTCTATATACCTTCAAAAAAGAGGGTATGTATATTCTGTAAAATATTTATTTTTATTTGGGTACATGTTTATCAATCTTGTTAATAATTTAATGATTTATTTGCGAACGGATAGACCTTTTGAACATGGTAGTATGGTAGAAATGTTATTAATTTTATTTGCCCCAGTTTTCGTGAATAGAAAATACTTTTATTTAGTTTCCTTTAGTGTAATTGGAAAGTACGTATTTTTCACATTGCTATTACAAGATTTAAAAGTGGTAATTCCACTTGTTTTATGTGTATTCTATTTCATTATTTCACATTCTTTATTAAAACGATTTCAATCTTATGTAAGAACAGTGGTTGAAATGATGAACAATATGAAAGAGACGGAAAATTTAGCTGTGATTGGAACTATGTCTACAACAATTGCCCATGAAATTCGAAATCCGTTAACAGCGTTAAAAGGGTTTACGCAAATGCAAAAAGAAAGAAATCCAGCTGATACGATGAGCTACGACATTATGTTACAAGAAATTGAAAGGGTTAATGGATTTGTTAGTGAATTGATGTTGTTAGGAAAACCAAAGCCAACAAATTATGAAAGGTGTAATATACGAGACATCCTTCTATATGTTGTGCATCTAATGGAAAGTTATGCAATGCAATATAGAGTTAAATGTCATTTACAAGTAGATGGGAATTTACCGGCTATAAACGGTGATGATAAGCAATTAAAACAAGTGTTATTAAATATCATTAAAAATGGAATAGAATCAATGCCAGAGGGCGGAGAAATTCATATCCGTGCATATCAAAAAACGCAAGGACATTTGTGTATTTCTGTTGAAGACCAAGGATTTGGTATAGAGAATGAAAAGTTGGAAAAAATCGGCAAGGCATTTTACACAACAAAGGAGACTGGTACAGGACTTGGATTAATGATTACATATAAAATTATTAAGGAACATCAAGGGAGTATCACAATCCAAAGTAGTCTAGGAGTAGGAACGAAAGTAGAAATTTTTCTGCCGACCGTTTAATGTATTGGGAGAAAAGATTTTTCAGAAAAGTGTTCTTGTTGTGTAAATATAAACATTTTATAAAATGTTTCAAGAAGGGTTTTTTTTATAAAATACTTCGTTTATAATGGAGGAAAATATCGACATGAGATTGATTACTCATGTAACGGTTCAGTAGTGTTATGAAAAGATAAGAAGGGGTGCACGCGCATCCTTTTTTCTATGCAGATATTATGAAAGAGGTGGTATGATGGAATTAACATTAAATTCGACTGTATGTTTACACACGATTCAATTTCGAAAAGAGCAAAAGAATTATATTGTAAAAGATACAATTACAGGAGAAAAATATGAAATGCCGCCACTTTGGATTGATGCATTGGCAATGATGCGTGACGGTTTTTTATTGGGAGAAATTGAGGAGAAATTAAAAGAAGAGTATCCATCTGAAGAAGTGAATATGTTAGCATTCACGAGGCAACTGTTAGAACTAGAACTTGTTGAAATGGTAGATGGAGAAGAGATAGCTTGCACAAAGAAGAAAGAGATAGATTGTTTAGCTTGGGTGCGTCCCCGTGTGGAACAATTCTTTCTTAATTTAAATAGAAAATATAGAAGCAAAGACCAGTAGTGGCCTTTGCTTTTTTTAATCCCGCTATTTGCCGGGCAGTAAGACCCCCACCTTAAAATTCAGCGGAAGCAAAGAAGTTAGGTGTGGGATGAACAAAACCCCCACTGATTAAAGGTTCACTTTATAGGTTGTGTTTAAAATATAACAGCAAATGCTCTTGCGAAAGCACCGTCACTATTTTTAATTTTTAAAGGTGCGGCTGAGAAAAAGAAACGTTTTGTTTCGATAGCATCTAGATTTGTTAAGTTTTCAATTAAGTAAATATTATTCCCTAGTAATATGTGATGAATCGGTGATGTTTCTGTTGTGACTTCATCAGGAGAAATGAAATCTAAACCGATAGATTTTACTTTTAATTGAACTAATTCTTCAGCTAATTCTTCAGAAAGATAAAATGCTTCTTTCTCATAAGCTTCTGTATTCCATTTGGTGGATAGATTAGAATGAAAAATAACAATATCACCTTCTTTTATGTCAGTATTATGCAATACTGCCTTAGGTAATTTTCGCTCTTGAATATGTGTTACATCTATAAGAACAGCTTCACCTACAAATTGATCCAGCGGTAATTGATCGATGGTCGTTGCGCCTGAAATAAAATGCGCAGGAGCATCACAATGCGTGCCAACATGAACGACAGAATGAAAATCTGTAACTTGATAGCCTGATTCTTCAACACTTGTAACAGCTTCTAGTTGTATTTTAGGTGTTCCAGGAAATTGAGACATATTATTTTCAAATGTTTGCGATAAATCAATTACTTTCATTTTACATACCTCCAATATATATTTTTCAAATAATAAAAAGCTCACCCTTCAATATCAAGAAAGGTGAGCTTTACATGCTAGTTGAGTTTTATCTTCCAAAATGCAATGCATTTTGCAGGAATTAGCACCTATTCAGTTTGTATAAACTGAGGTTGCTGGGCTTCAAAGGGCCGGTCCCTCTGCCTCTCTTGATAAAGAAGTATTCAGTTTTTTTGAAAACGGAATTTTCCGATAGTTAAATTGTAATTCATTTCCTTTTTTCGTGCAATACAAAATAGGTATTCACCCAAATAAAGCTGCTCGCATATTGTAGGTTATGTAAATAGAATGCTGCGAAGGAGTGAGTGCAGTGACAGGAAATGTATTAAATTATTATGCTGGTGGTAATACAGCTAGGGGATTTCACAATTTATACGAAGAGAATTTAAAAGGATTAGACAGATTATTTATCTTAAAGGGTGGCCCAGGAACGGGAAAATCTTCTTTAATAAAGGCAATAGGTCGTGAATGGATTGAAAAAGGATATGATATTGAATTGTTACATTGTTCTTCTGATAATAAATCGGTTGATGGTGTAATTATCCCAAAATTAAAAGTAGGAATTGTTGATGGGACATCGCCGCATGTTATTGAGCCAAAAATGCCAGGAGTTGTTGAAGAGTATATAAATTTAGGAATTGCTTGGGACTCAGATAAACTAAGAAAGCAGAAGTTAGAAATTGAAAGATTTGTTTCAGAAGCAAGCAAAGCTTTTCAGTCTGCTTACGCACGTTTTAAAGAGGCATTGGTTATACATGATGAGTGGGAGAAGATATATATTGATAATATAGATTTTAATAAAGCAAATGAACTAACCAATCAGCTAATCCAGAAATTATTTGCAGATAAAAGCGGGAGACAATCGCTTGTAAAACATCGTTTTTTAGGAGCTGCTACACCGAAAGGAGCAGTTGATTTTGTTCCTAATTTAACAGAAGGGTTACCACATCGTTATTTTATAAAAGGGCGCCCAGGCTCTGGAAAATCAACGATGCTCAAAAAGTTAGCTAAGGCAGCTGAGGAAAAAGGGTTTGAAGTTGAAGTATATCATTGCGGATTTGACCCGAATAGTCTTGATATGGTTATCGTAAGAGAATTAGGATTTGCAATTTTTGATAGCACCGCACCACATGAATATTTTCCAAGTCGCGAGGGTGATGAAATTATTGATATGTATGCCCTTATTGTTACGCCAGGGACGGATGAGAAATATGCGAAGGAAATTCGTGATGTCTCCATTCAATATAAAGCAAAAATGAATGAGGCGATGTCTTTCTTAGCGAAAGCAAAATCGGTTCGTGATAAATTAGAACGAATTTATATTGCTGCTATGGATTTTTCAATAGTAGATGCATATAAAGAGGAGATTCAAAAAGAGTTTGAACGAATTGCTGCTACTGTAATTGAAAAGCAACAATAGACGTTTCATTAGGCTGTCAGTAATTTCTGACAGTTTTTTTAGTATGTAGTAAAATTAATAGTGTATTGTCGAATTTCCAAGGAAATAATCAAAAAATGGAGTTGTTATGAAATGAGAGAGAAAATCGAGTTGGAGTTAGAAAGAATTGAAAAAGAGAATGATGTGAAAATTTTATTTGCGGTGGAATCAGGGAGTCGTGCTTGGGGGTTTCCATCGAAAGATAGCGATTATGATGTTAGGTTTATTTATATACATCCAGTAGAATGGTATTTATCAATTCATGATAAACGAGATGTAATTGAATATCCAATTAGCGATGATTTAGATATAAGTGGTTGGGATATTAAAAAGGCATTGCAACTATTCGCGAAGTCGAATCCTGCTTTACTTGAGTGGATTCGATCACCAATTTTTTATTCGAAAAACTCTAATTTTCCAGAACTACTTCAACAGATGAGTGAGAAGAATTTTGATCCAAAAGCAACGATATATCATTATTTACATATGGCGTCGAAAAATTATCGTGAATTTTTGCAAGGTGAGAATGTAAAGCTGAAAAAGTACTTTTATGTATTACGTCCCATTTTAGCTTGTAAGTGGCTAGAAGAGAAAACGACTTTACCTCCTGTAGAATTTGACCGATTGATTACAGAATTATCATTAGAACGTAGCGTATTAGATGAAATTGAAAAGTTGTTAATAAAGAAAAAAGCAGGTACTGAATTAGATGTTGGATTGAAAATTAAGGTGCTAAATCAATTTTTAGAAGAACAAATTCATTACTATCAGGAATATGTAAAAGGAATTGAAAAGGGATCAGGAATCGATATTGAGAGTTTAAATACATTGTTTCGAGATATGTTGTTTGAAGCATATGAAAAAGAGCACAAGTAAGTTTGTGCCCTTTTTATTTTGTAGGAATGAAGAAAACAGATATAGCTGCGATAAGACCTGCAAAGGAGAATAAGTAAAAATTCCATGCTAAGTCATATTGCATTGTCATAATAATACCGACAAGAATTGGGCCAGCAATTGCACCAACTCGGCCAAGCCCCAGTCCCCAGCCTAAGGAGGTAGCTCGGATATGTGATGGGAAGTATTGTGTTACATATGCATTTAATATTTGAGTAATACCGACTGATCCAATACCAGCAAGGCCAATTAAAAGATAAATGATTGTAACAGATGGTTTGATTGTTAATAGTCCGATACATATAGCTGCCATAAGATAAGAGATGCTAATAACAATTTTTGCTCCTATACGATCAGCAATTGCTCCAGCGAATAATGCGCCGATAGCTGCGGTAATATTTAGCATAAGTAGAAATGACAGACTAGACCCAAGAGGATATCCTGCCTGGCGCATCATCTGTGGTAACCAAGTGTTTAAACCGTATATTAAAAACATTCCCATTATATAAGTGATCCAAAAAAGTAGCGTTGCTTTTATGTATTCTTTTGAGAATAACGTAGTAAATCCATTTTTCTTTTGTATAGTAGATGGAGCTTGATGAGTTTTATTTTTCACATGAAATTCAATTGGAAAACGATTAAGAATTTGGTTCACTTCTTCTTGGCGATTACGTGATAATAAAAATTGAATGGACTCAGGTAAATAGCGAATAATGAAAGGAATGAGGAGTAGTGGAATCATTCCGATACCAAACATAATTCTCCATCCGAAATCTTCTAACATAAATATAGACAAAATAGCACCTAACACGATACCTAAAGGATAGCCAGTAAACATAAGAGCATAAATAAAAGATTGCCTTTTTTTGGGTGAATATTCAACAGTAAGTGCTGAAGCTGTTGGGATAACACCGCCTAATCCGATTCCTCCTATAAATCGAGATAATCCAAATAACTCAGGAGAAGGAGCGATAGCCGCTAAACCCATTGTGATAGAAAAAAGTGCTAAACAGCATATAAGCGTCCATTTACGTCCAATTAGATCTGTAATCGTTCCAACTAGAATAGCCCCAATAAACATCCCAAATAAAGCATAGCTTGCAATTGTGCCAGCGTGCGATGGTGATAGCGCCCAGCTTTTGTCTTCTAGGAGCTTTGGTAGAACGGCACCGTAAATACCTAAATCATATCCATCAGCTAAAATGGCTAGCCAACAAATAAAAACAACAAGTTTTGTAATAGAGCTTGAAAAGATAGTTTCTGTAGATTCTAGATGAGGTGGAGCTGAAGGTTGCATAATATTCCCCCCCTTTTTAATTTGTAGATGAATATATTATTTCATTTAATGTTAATATTTTCCTCCCTGTGTTGAAATTTATCTGAAAAGGTTTTATAACAAATAAAGAAGTTCAACAGTAATTATGTTGAACTTCTTTATTTGTTCACTCATTATCAACTCGTTTTAACGGTTGATCTGCTGGACCTTCAAGAACGTCTCCTTCAATTGAAAAACGAGAACCATGGCAAGGACAATCCCAGGTACAATCACCATTATTCCATTCAACTTCACAGCCGAGATGTGTACAAGTTGTATCGACGATATGTAATTTTCCTTCTTTGTCCTTATAAGCACCTGCTCGTTTACCGTTAACATGTACGACAGATCCTTCACCAACTTCGAGATCTTCTGGCTTACGTAATGCGGTTTCGATCTTTCCTTCAATTAAATGTTTCGCAACATCAATGTTCTGGGAGAGGAACGTTTTTATATCTGGATTTGCATGGAAGCGTGATGGTGCATACAGTTCTTTATAGGGACTGTGGACTTTTAGGATGGAGTCCTTCAGTAGCTGAGCGGCAGCAGTTCCAGTTGTCATTCCCCATTTGCGATATCCAGTTGCAACAAATATATTTGGATTTCTTTCGTTAATATGTCCGATATAAGGAAGCTTATCTAGAGTGATTAAATCTTGTGCTGACCATCTATAAGGAACCTCGTCTATTCCAAAAGTTGCTTCAGCAAAAGAATAGAGTGCTTCATAATGAAGCATCGTATTTATTCCTTGTCCTGTTTTATGACTTTCTCCGCCAATTAAAATTAATTTCTCTCCATTGTTTGTTATATAGCGTAAGGAGCGCTTTGGATCATCAATACTTAAATACATGCCACCTGGATAATCTGTTTTGGCTTTTATTGCAAGAGCGTAGGAGCGTTCTGCGTACATTCGCGTAAAGAAAAAGCTATTCGCATCATAAAAAGGAAAATGTGAACAAGAGACAACATATTCACAAGTGATATGATGGCCCTCTTTTGTAATTATTTGTGGATAATCTCCCTTTTCCACATCCATAGCTGTTGTTTGTTCGTAGACCTTTCCACCCATCTCCACAAACTTTTCTAAAAGTGTTTTTAAATAAAGAAGGGGATGGAATTGTGCTTGATTTTTCATGACAAGTGCAGATTGTACTGGAATAGGAATCGATAGAGATTGAACATAATCACAAGGTATATTTAATTTTTGATAAGCTTCATATTCTTTCGATAAATTTCTTAATCCGTTATCAGTAGTTGTATATAAATATGAATCTTCATTTGAGAAATTACAGTCGATTTTATATGTTTGAACAGTTTCGTTTATGAATTGTAGAGCCTGATTATTTGATTCATAGTAAAGCCCGGCCTTTTCTACACCGAAGTGATTTATTAATTCATCATAAATAAGATCATGTTGTGCTGTTACTTTCGCTGTTGTATGCCCAGTCGTCCCGTTTAAAATACGACCAGAATCAATTAAAACAACATCGATGCCTTCTTTTGCAAGTAAATAGGCAGTAGTAATACCTGTAATACCAGCACCGATAATAGCAACTTTCGCCTTTATATTTTCGGATAAACGAGGGAAAGTAGGAAACTGAGTAGATTCAATCCAATAAGATAGCGGCAGTTGTGGAAATGTATCACTTGTCATTGCTGAAACCTCCTGATTTTAGAACAATTTTCCTTTTAATATTTCCATATTATATGAAATTCATGTGTGTTGTTTTAGAAGAAGTCTATTTTTATTAAAAGAGGTTATAAATTATTTTGATATAATTAATTAGGTGGGGCATTATGAAGAAGTAGGATTTATATAAAACTAAATTCAAGTGATTCTGTTTGTTGATTACATAGAGATTTATTGAATGAGATAGGGTCTATGGCGTTTAAGAAAATGTCTATAGATAGTGGATAAATCCTTATGTAATATATACATTTTCTTTAGTGAAATAAAGTATGATTATAAAAATATAACCAACTTTTATTACTAGGTCATAAAAGTTGTTGACAATATAGAAATTCTATTGTTATGATTCATCATGTGGAAAGGTTGATAGAGAGTAAAAAGAGAAATGTTTTTCATTGATAATAAAAGCGAAAAATAAGTGACGATAGAGTGAGTATATTTTCCTTATAATACATGCTTTTTGGATCATTTAGTAAAATCAATCTGGAAGCAAGAATTGATATATGTAAGTTGCGCAAGGCGCGGCATAAGAAAGGGGCAAAAGGATGAAGGAGCTTCATACATTTGGGTGGTATGCAGCACGTGTATCACCACATTTGCCGAAAAAAGCATTTAAACCAGTGCCTACTCGTTTATTTGGTGGATTGGCTTATTTGCTTGTGGCATTGTCGGGATTAATATCGATTGGTGTATTTGAATTGAATGTGTGGGCGAATCTAGGAATTGCGATTGTTCTTGGATTATGTTTTGCTTCACTAGGATTTTTAGGGCATGAAATTTTACATGGAACTGTTGTAAGAAAGGCATGGCTTCGTGACTTCTTAGGAGCGATTGCATTTATGCCATTATCAACAGGGCCAAAGCTTTGGAGAAAGTGGCATAATGCAACGCATCATGTTCATACACAGCATGAAGAGAATGATCCGGATGCATGGCCGACACTTGAGAAACTTAAGAAGAGTAAGTTTTTGAGTTGGGTATATCGTATGCCTCTACATGTACGTTCATTCTTTAGTTTTCTGTCACTAACAATTCAATTTACATTGCATTCGACTCGAATGTTCTTTCATTTTATAAAAGAGTTCAAGTCATCCAATCAAAAATCTGTATGGCTTCAACTTCTTTTGCCTTGGACAGTTTGGATTAGTTTATTGTTTATTATGGGACCTGGAAAATGGTTATTTGCATATGTCATTCCGTTGTTAATTGCTAACTTTATTGTAATGGCATATATCGCAACAAATCACCGCTTAAATCCAATTGTTCCAGTAAATGATCCGTTAGCAAACTGCTTATCAGTAACAGTGCCGCGCTGGGTAGACGTTTTGCATTTCAATTTCTCATATCATACAGAACATCATCTGTTCCCTGCTATGAGCTCTAAATACTATCCGTTAGTAAAAGAGAAGATTAAAGAAATGTGGCCGGAACGTTATCACGAAATGCCGATGACAAAAGCATTGGCAGCACTTTGGAATACACCACGTGTGTATTATCACGGAAGTGAATTAGTTGATCCGCATAGAGAGCATTTCTACGGTTCTTTAGGAAATGGCTTAGACCCTCATAATATTTCATATCGTGAGGAACATATAGAAGAAAAAGAGAGTATTAAAAAAATAAATCAGTAAAAATTAATATATTTTTGCAGTGAAAAAGCAAGCCATCTCAGGCTTGCTTTTTCTTATAAAGAAACTTCCTTTTTGTTCTTTTTATTGACTTGGAAGGAGTTAGTTTCTTTTCGTTGTAATCGTTTTTCTAAAAGATTAACAAAATAAGTAAATAGAAGAACAAGTACGAGATAGTATGCACCAACGATTATGTAAGTATCTAATTGTTGGAAGTTACCTGCTGCAATTGATAAACCCGATCCCCATAATTCGGACATTCCTACATAAGCAACAAGTGAAGAATCTTTTAATCCGATAATAAATTGGTTTCCTAGAGGAGGAAGAGACAGACGAAATGCTTGTGGTAATATAATTCGTCGCATAGCTAAAGGATAAGGCATGCCTAAAGAGCGAGCTGCTTCTAATTGTCCTCGGTCAACGGATTGAATAGATCCACGGAAAATTTCCGTAATATATGCACCGTTATGAATTGCTAAAGCGATTGCTCCTGCCCAAAAAGGGGTGAAAACAACAACAGATGTAATTCCAAAATAGAGAATGGCAATTTGAACAATTAAAGGTGTACCACGAATAATAGCAATGTAGACATGAGCGATACTATTTAAAACTTTATTGTTAGAGATTCGAAAGAAAGCGAATAATAATCCAATTAATGAACCGAGTACTAGGGAAGTTAATGTTAATTGTAATGTGACAATAGTAGCTTTTAAGAGTGTGGGATAGGAAGAGATAAAAATTTCAAACATGCGTTTCACCTCATATTGTATAGATTTTAGTAGAGAATGAAATGCCCCGCATAAAATGAACACTTAATCAGTGGGGCACTGTTTATGAATCTTTTGAATGGCTAACTTACTTACTTCGTTTTTTCCTCTTCACCAAGAATATTACGTCCGAACCATTTTTTACTGATCTTATCATACGTACCATCTTTAATGATTTCATCTAACGCTTTATTTACTTTCTCAACCATTTCTTTATTATCTTTGCGAATAGCAATTCCCATTTCATCAAGATTTAATGGTTTTCCGGCTTCTTTTATATTCGATTTTCCTTCTTTTATCATACGTAGACCAACCATTTGATCCGTAATTACTGCGTCAACACGCCCAGGCTCTAAATCCATAAGAGCAGTAATATCACTGTCATATTCTGTGATTTGATCTGTATATTTTGCAACAAGATTTTTAAAGGTACTAGCTTTTACAACACCAATTTTCTTACCTTTTAAATCTTCTGGAGAAGAGATAGCGGTATTCTTTTTAGCTACAAAAATTTGGGCGCCAGAGCGATAGTACGGATTTGAGAAACTAACAGCTTTTAAGCGCTCCTCTGTAATTGCCATACTACCCAGTATTACATCATATTTCTTCGCTTGAAGACCTTGAATTAGCGTTTCCCATGGGTTTGTAACTGGCGTAGCCTTCATGTTCATCTTTTTAGCAAGAGCTTCACCGATTTCTACATCAAAACCGACAAGTTTGCCGTCATTTTCTTTATAGTTAAAAGGTTTGTATAATCCACTCATCGCATAGCGAAATTCTTTTTCACCATTTGATGAAGTAGTAGAACTTTCTTTGCTACAAGCTCCTAGTATGAAGGATGTACATAGTGTAATGCTCGCAACAATGGTTAATAGTTTTCTTTTCATAAAACCCCTCCTATATATTGATCATACGGATGTTTTTCAGTATGTTATTGAAATATTTTATTTGGATGATTAGTTGTGCACCGTATGAATGTATTCCTTTTCGTTTGAAACAGAAGTTACATTATAAAACGTTACGTAAAAATTGTTTTGCTCGTTCATGTGATGGAGCTGAAAAGAATTGTGCTGGCGGAGCATCTTCTACAATCTTTCCATCGTCCATAAAGATGACGCGATCAGCTACATCTTTTGCGAAATTCATTTCATGAGTAACAATAACCATTGTCATCCCTTCTTCAGCAAGTTCTTTCATAACTTGCAATACTTCTCCAACAAGTTCAGGGTCTAAAGCTGAGGTAGGCTCATCAAATAGCATAATCTTAGGGCTCATTGCAAGAGCTCGTGCAATGGCAATGCGCTGTTTTTGACCACCTGAAAGAAGATGAGGAGTTACATCCGCTTTATCTTGAAGGCCGACTTTTTGGAGAAGTTGATTTCCAATATCCTGTGCATTTGCTTTCTCTAATTTTTTTACATGAATAGGTGCTTCTATGATGTTTTCTAGTGAGGTCATATGAGGAAAGAGGTTAAAGTGCTGAAAAACCATACCGACATTTTCACGGACTTTATTTAAATTTGAATGCTTTGGATCAATTCGCTCACCTTGTAAGTGAATTTCGCCTTCATCGTACATTTCTAAAAAGTTAAGACAGCGAAGTAATGTACTTTTACCAGAACCACTGGCACCAATTAAAACAACAACTTCTTTTTCTTTTACTTCTAAATCAATTCCTTTTAACACATCAAGTGAACCGAATGATTTTACTAGATTTCGAACTTGAATCATACAAAACCCCCAGTTAAAAATATATTTTACAAATGTTGCCCCGTATTTCTGTTATTAGTCATAAATTGTCAGAATCCTTTATTTTTTTCGTGCAATTTGATATTCAAAGAAATAATGATTTTTAAAATCTCTATATCCTTCTATAATGAAAATATGGATAATAATATATAGGTAGTATTTATATTGCTTATAAAAAGGGGGAAAGGGAAGATGGAAAAAGAAAGAAAAACATTTTCTTTTGGATTACGTACACAACTTATGCTATTCACTACAGTTTTAGCTTTTATTACATATTCAACAAGTATATTTTTTATTTACGTGATATACGATTATTTTCAAAGTTATGTAAGTCAAACTGTATATAATATTATCGTTATGTTATTAGGGGTAGTATGGTCTGGAATTTTAGCATATGGAGCAGCCGTATTTTTAATTAAACCACTTCGCAAGTTAGAGGAAGCGGCAAGAAAAGCAGCTGAGGGTGATATTCGTGAAGATGTTCCATTACCGAAGACAGATGATGAAATTAAATCTTTAAGTGTTGCATTTAATATGATGTTAGGAAACTTAAGGGGCATGGTAAAAAATATTGATACAACATTTTCTTATACAAACAATCAAGTACAGCAGATTAGAAAACAAACAGGAGAAGCAACGAGACAAGCGCAAGGTGTATCTGAGACTCTTGCAGAGATTTCTTCAGGCGCTGAGCAATCAGCAGCATCAATTCAAGCAATTGTTTCTGCTGTTGATACAACGACGTCTATTGCAAGTGAAGTAGAAGAAAAAGCGAAGCAGTCTGATACGTTGTCTTCAGAAATGGTTCAAGCTTTAGGGCATAGTACTCGTGTCTTTACGTCTTTAATTCAAGGTATTCAAACATTGGCAAAAGAAAATGAAGATTCAATGCAAAATGTACAGAAGTTAGAAGAACGAATGAAACAAGTAGAACATATTGTGTCTGTTGTGAGTGCGATTGCTAGCCAAACGAATTTATTAGCACTAAATGCTTCTATTGAGGCAGCTCGCGCAGGAGAGCATGGAAGAGGTTTTGCGGTTGTTGCGGAAGAAGTACGTAAACTTGCTGATGAAAGTGATCATTCTGCAAGAAACATATCTCAGTTATTACGGAATATGCAAGATGAAGTACAACAAGTTGCAATGAAAATGACAGAACAAGTGAAAATAGCTAAAGAAGAGGCGAAACGTGGGGAAGCTACGGAATTAATTTTAAAAGAAATGTCATCAAGTGTTATGGAAGTAGCCGATGCAACTCAGCAAATTAGTAGTTATATGAATGAACAAGTGAGCCACATTCATCAAACAGGAGCACAAACAAAAGCTGTAGCAGCAATTGCTGAAGAAACGTCAGCTGGTTCGCAAGAAGTGGCGCGTGTGACGCTACAACAGTCTAAAAATATGATAGTAATCGATCAATTATTAAAAGATTTAGAGAAGCAAGCAACTGATTTGAAACAAACAATTGAACGATTTTCAATGTAAAAGGAAGAACAGAATGCTGTTCTTCTCTTTTTTATTTAGTTTGATTTAATATTTACAGTTAAACTATGAACGTTTCCGCAACATTCTTTTCTCTCCCTTTCGGATGAAAATTATAGCGAGCTATAATATTAAAAGGGGTGTCTTTTATGAAAAAAGAAAAAAGACAACGGTTAATTAAACAATTTGTAAAGGAGTATGAAATAGATAAGCAAGAAAGATTAGTAGAATTGTTAGCAAAAAAAGATGTATTAGTAACACAAGCTACGGTTTCTCGCGATATTCGTGAGTTAAACTTAACGAAGGTACCTTCTCAAGAAGGATTAATGATATATAAAGTTTTCTCAGAAGAGCATTTACAAACTGATATAAAGTTAAAGAAAAAATTACGAGAAGTTGTTGTGAAAATTGATTGTGTAGATCAATTAATGGTTATTAAAACATTACCTGGTAATGCACATGTTATTGGTGTTTTATTTGATGAGTTAGATTGGAAAGAAAAAATAGGATGTATATGTGGAAATGATACATGCCTTATAATTTCACAGTCGAAATCAGATAGGGAGATTATAGAAGAAAGATTAAATTTAATTATTTAGATGTAAAAATCCTGTTTTTAATAAAATTAAAAACAGGATTTTTGTTTAAATACGGAAGTTGAATATTCAACATATATGCGTAATATATGTGTTTTTTATTGAAAAAGCGAGAGAGTTTGTTATAAAAATACAAATTCGTATGATTTTAAAAAAATAACTTGTTTAATATTTCACAATGATAATGTGGATGCTTTCACAAAGATGAAAGTGCAGAGCATTTATTATGTACTTGTAAGACATCAAACATATTTAAAAGGAGGTACAACAAATGAAACATCCGATACATGTTACTTCAGAAATTGGGGAATTACAAACGGTTTTATTAAAACGACCGGGTAAAGAAGTGGAAAACTTGACGCCAGATTATTTGCAGCAATTATTATTTGATGATATTCCATACTTACCAATTATTCAAAAAGAGCATGATTATTTTGCACAAACGTTACGCAATCGGGGTGTTGAAGTTCTTTATTTAGAAAAACTAGCCGCTGAGGCGTTAGTAGATAAAAAACTTCGAGAAGAATTTGTTGATCGTATTTTAAAAGAAGGACAGGCTGACGTAAATGTTGCACATCAAACTTTAAAAGAATATTTACTTTCCTTTTCAAATGAAGAATTAATTCAAAAAATTATGGGCGGTGTACGGAAAAACGAAATTGAAACAAGTAAGAAGACACATTTATATGAATTAATGGAAGATCATTATCCGTTTTACTTAGATCCAATGCCTAATTTATATTTTACTCGTGATCCAGCAGCTAGCGTGGGCGATGGCTTAACGATAAATAAGATGAGAGAACCAGCGCGTAGACGTGAATCATTATTCATGGAGTACATCATTAAATATCACCCAAGATTTGCAAAACATAATGTACCAATCTGGTTAGATCGTGATTATAAATTTCCAATTGAAGGTGGCGACGAGCTAATTTTAAATGAAGAAACAATTGCGATTGGAGTGTCTGCTCGTACTTCAGCTAAAGCAATTGAACGTTTAGCTAAAAATCTCTTTAGCCGACAAAATAAAATTAAGAAAGTGTTAGCAATAGAAATTCCAAAATGCCGAGCATTTATGCATTTAGATACAGTATTTACAATGGTTGATTATGACAAGTTTACAATTCATCCAGCCATTCAAGGGCCAAAAGGGAATATGAATATTTATATTTTAGAAAAAGGATCAGATGAGGAAACTCTTAAAATTACACATCGTACTTCTTTAATGGAAGCATTAAAAGAGGTATTAGGCTTAAGTGAATTAGTTCTTATTCCATGTGGAGGAGGAGATGTAATTGCTTCTGCTCGTGAACAATGGAATGATGGCTCGAACACATTAGCAATCGCACCAGGTGTAGTTGTTACATATGATCGCAACTATGTATCCAATACGTTATTACGGGAGCACGGTATAGAAGTAATTGAAGTGCTAAGTTCGGAATTATCTCGTGGTCGTGGGGGTCCACGTTGCATGAGTATGCCAATTGTTCGTAAAGATATTTAGTATAAATAACGGAGAAAGTAGGGATGAAGTATGTTAATGACTAGACCAAATTTAAAAGGAAGAAGCTTTCTAGCAGAAAAAGATTTTACACAAGAAGAATTGTTATATTTTCTAGATTTGGCAGCAGAATTAAAAGAGAAAAAGAAAAATGGTATCCCGCATCATTATTTAGAAGATAAGAATGTAGCGCTCTTATTTGAAAAAACCTCCACTCGTACGCGCTGTGCATTTACAGTAGCAAGTACAGATTTAGGGGCGAATCCTGAATATTTAGGGAAAGGTGATATTCAGCTTGGGAAAAAAGAATCCGTAGAGGATACAGCAAAAGTGTTAGGGCGTATGTTTGACGGAATTGAGTTTCGTGGATTTAATCATGAGACTGTAGAATCTTTAGCACAAAATTCTGGTGTGCCAGTTTGGAATGGATTAACAGACATGTGGCATCCAACACAAACACTAGCAGATTTATTAACAATTAGAGAACATGTAGGGAAGTTGAAAAATGTGAAGCTCGTTTACGTTGGAGATGGACGAAATAATGTTGCTAATAGCTTACTAGTTGGTGGAGCAATCGTTGGAATGGATGTACGTATTTGCACACCAGAATCTTTATGGCCTGCACAAGAAGTAATTGATTTAGCAAAAAAATATAATGAACAGGTAATGATAACAAGTAATGTGGAAGAAGCTGTTGCGAATGCAGATGTAATTTATACAGATGTATGGGTGTCTATGGGGGAAGAAGAAAAATTTGCTGAACGTGTCGAGTTATTGAGACCTTATCAAGTAAATATGAAAATGATTAAAGAAACAGGGAATGAAAACGTGATTTTCTTACATTGTTTACCTGCATTTCATGATGTTGAAACGATGTATGGCGAAGAAGTTTACGAGAAATATGGGTTGAAAGAAATGGAGGTAACTGACGAAGTATTCCGCAGTAAACATTCAAAAGTATTTGATCAAGCTGAAAATAGAATGCATACAATTAAAGCGGTTATGGCAGCTACTTTAGGAAACATGGAGTAAAGAAGAAAGGGAGTCTTCCTTTCTTCTTTCTCCTCCTTTAGACACTATCATTCACTATTGCTTTTGTATTGTTATTGCAATTAAAGAGAGGTGAGTGGAATGGGTGAAGATAAGAAATTAGGGTTGTTTACACTAACGGCTCTTGTAGTTGGGTCTATGATTGGC
The DNA here is from genome assembly GCF_038006965.1 of Bacillus sp. FSL K6-1338. Taxonomy (NCBI): domain Bacteria; kingdom Bacillati; phylum Bacillota; class Bacilli; order Caryophanales; family Bacillaceae; genus Bacillus; species Bacillus sp. FSL K6-1338. The sequence goes on from NZ_JBBOWI010000001.1 coordinate 423,694, forward strand.
GGTGGAGCCTTTAATTTAGCGAGTGATATGGCAAAAGGTGCTGGTGCTGGAGCCATTATTATTGGCTGGGTTATAACAGGAATTGGGATGATTGCACTTGGATTATCTTTTCAAAATCTAACTGTAAAACGGCCAGATTTAGATGGTGGTATTTTTAGCTATGCAAAAGCAGGATTTGGTAATTTTATGGGATTTAATAGTGCGTGGGGATACTGGCTATCTGCTTGGCTTGGGAATGTAGCTTACGGTACATTATTATTTTCTTCATTAGGATATTTCTTCCCGATCTTTGAAGGCGGTCAAAATGTAGAATCCATTATTGGTGCAAGCGTATTATTGTGGTGTGTTCACATGTTAATTTTACGTGGAGTTCAATCAGCAGCACTTGTGAATTTAGTAACTACAATCGCAAAATTAGTACCTGTATTTGTATTTATTGTCATAGGAATCTTCGCGTTTCATATTGATACATTCTTAGATGGATTTTGGGGGCAAACTGGTTCTTTTTCATGGGGAGCAGTTGGCAGCCAAGTTAAAAGTACAATGCTTGTAACTCTATGGGTATTTATTGGGGTAGAAGGGGCGGTTGTTTTATCCAGTCGAGCAAAAAATAGAAGTGATGTAGGGAAAGCAACGGTTATTGGCTTAATTGGTACACTCATCATTTACATTTTAATCACATTATTGTCTCTTGGACTTATGCAGCAAGCAGATATTGCTGGTTTGAAAAATCCAGCTATGGCTTATTTATTTGAAAGTGTTGTTGGAAAATGGGGTGCTATCTTTATAAATTTAGGTTTGGTCATCTCTGTATTAGGTGCTTGGTTAGGTTGGACTTTGCTCGCTTCTGAAATTCCATATTTAGCGGCTAAAGATGGAGTATTTCCAAAATGGTTCGCAAAAGAAAATAAAAATAAGGCTCCAGTAAATTCATTATGGATAACAAATGGTTTAATTCAAATATTCTTGTTAACATTCGTCGTTTCTGATCAGGCGTATAACTTTGCATTCTCTTTAGCATCTTCAGCCATTTTAATTCCATATGCTTTTTCAGCATTTTATCAACTGAAGCATAGCTTAAAATCTGAAGAAGTAGATCGAAATAAAAATATAATAATTGGTTTGATAGCAAGTATTTATGGTGTGTGGTTAGTTTATGCAGCTGGTTTAGAGTATTTATTATTAACAATGACTTTATATGCGCCAGGTATTTTTATTTTTTACAATGTTCAAAAGCAAAAGAGTTCGAAGCAAATATTTACTCGAGTGGAATTAGCATCATCCGTAGCAATTGGTGCTTTAGCATTCTTTGCGATTTATGGATTAATTACAGGCAGTATTACTTTATAAAGCGCTGTGAAAGCGAAATGAACTGGAGGGCTGAAATATGGCACGAAGAAAAATTGTAGTTGCACTAGGGGGAAATGCGATACAGTCTGGAGAAGCTACTGCGGGAGCGCAGCAAGAAGCGTTGGAAAAAACGGCGGAACAACTTGTGAAAATAATGGAAAATGATGTGGATATAGTAATTGCGCATGGAAATGGCCCACAAGTGGGGAATATTTTATTACAGCAAAAAGCTGCAGAAACGGAAAAGACACCTGCAATGCCATTAGATACTTGTGGGGCAATGAGCCAAGGGATGATTGGATATTGGATGGAAAATGCGATTGAAAAGGCATTAAAAAAACGGAATATACAAAAAGATGTAGCAACGGTTATAACGCGCGTTGTTGTGGACAAAAAAGATGAGGCATTTAAAAATCCAACTAAACCAATTGGTCCTTTTTATACAGAAGAAGAGGCCAGAAGATTAATGGATGAAACAAAAGCAGTGTTTAAAGAAGATGCTGGTAGAGGATGGAGACGTGTTGTTCCATCACCGAAGCCTGTAAGTATTCATGAACATAAAGTGATTAATTCTTTGGTGGAAGATGGAAACATAGTGATAGCTGTTGGCGGGGGTGGAATTCCAGTAATTGATTCCGAAGAAGGGTTAAAAGGAACTGAAGCGGTTATCGATAAAGATTTCGCTGCGCAGAAATTAGCAGAATTAGTAGATGCCGATACGCTCGTTATTTTAACTGCAGTTGATCATGTGTATGTAAATTATAATCAATCGAATCAAAAAAAATTAGAGCATGTCACAGTGAATCAATTAGAAGAATATATTGAAGAACAACAATTTGCTGCGGGAAGCATGCTTCCAAAAATTGAAGCTGCTATTAATTTTGTTAATACAAATCCAAAAAGAAAAACAATTATTACGTCTTTAGAAAAAGTATATGAAGCACTAGAAGAAAAAGCTGGTACTATTATTTCAAAACAGAATGTATGCATGTATGTTTAAATTATTATGTACGCTACTTAGTAGTAAAAAAAAGAATGAGGTTAATAACTTCATTCTTTTTATTTATTAATATTTTTTGTACTCATTGTTCATAAAGTTTTCATGATGAAATCTGAATATATAAGTTAATTATGATAAAATTCAAATTGAATACGCTTTCTTGATTTTTCGCTCCAACATACAGCAAGAGAGAGGGAATTTTATGAATAGACGGAACGTAGTGAAAGACTTAAAGCAGTTCGAATTATTTGCTCATTTAACAGAAAAAAAATTGAAAGGCTTAACAGAGTTTGTTTATTGGCGAACTTATAAAAAAGGTCAATTTTTATTTTTAGAAGGGGATTCAAGGGAAAGAATTTACTTCATGTTAGATGGTTTTGTAAAGTTAGAGCGGGTTAATCAAAATGGGAACTTATTATACGATGACTATGTAAAGCGGTATTCTATTTTTCCTTATGGTGGTATGTTTACAGACAGAGGATATAACTATACAGCAGAAGCAATGACGGATGTGGAGGTATATTATATTCCAACGGTAATCTTTGAAGATATGGTAAAATCCAGCAGAACGCAATTGATGTACGTTGTTCAGCAATTATCATCTATATTAAAATTGAATGAAAATCGAGTGCAAAATATTACAATTCCTAATGCACAAGATCGTGTTATCCAAACGTTAAATTATTTAATGCAGGATTTAGGAGAACAGAGTGGGGAAAAGATTGTAATTTCATGTCCACTTACAACAATTGAAATATCCAAAATATCTGGAACATCTCGAGAGACAGTTAGCAGCGTATTAAAACAATTAAAAAATGATAGCATTGTTACAATTTTAGATAAAAAAATTACAATACACAATCCAACATATTTTGAAGAAATCTCAATGTGAAAATTGTATATTGATTTTTTAATTCATAATGTATATTAATAAGGTTCTTTATATATTTATAAGGAACTTTTTTACGTTATCCTCTATAAAAAGATTGTATAGTATGGTAATAATAGCTAAAATCGATAATAAAAAACAAAGTGAAGGGGAGAAAGAATGATTCGTATTGAGTATGATCGATTAGTAGCTATTTGTTACAGTATAGGGGTTTTGTTATTATTAAAAATTCCAAATGATAATGAATTAATTGGGGAAAAACTATTCAATGTCTATAAGGTTCCGATACATACGTATGTTTATATGGATTATAAAGTCTCAAATATATTGATTGTTTCTTTCATACTACATGTAATTGCATTTATATTATTTTTAAAATGGCTAGGAAAAAAGGAGTCTAGTACATTTAGAAAAATGAATAAGATAAAAGTAGTAGGCATTAGTATTTTTATTGTAATGATGCCGTTTATTTTAAATACAATCCTCCAGACATTGAATAAAACATGGTACTATGCAGGAAAAACAGGGGTAGAAGCAATAGAATATAAAAAAGAAGATAGCCAGTGTAGAATGGAGAAAAATGGAGATAATATCCAACCGAAGTGCATTGTTACTTTAAAAAATTATCGTAATCATTCACAAGCATTAAAAGTTGTTTTATATGATAATGCAAACGAGAATTCAAAAAGCTATCCAGTACCGAAACCAGTCTATTTACAAAAACATGAGACAAAGCAATTCGAATTTCAAGTTCCTGTTTCTTATAATAGAGGTATGGAAAAAGATAAAGTACCAAATATTAAATTACATTCATTGCATGAAAATGATACGAAATACAATTAATCTGTAAGTAAAAGTTTATGAGTAGGAGCAAGAATTTGAAACGATATAGAAAATCAACTTGAATCATCCAACATACTGTGAGGTAACGGTATATTGGATGATTTTTTTATGTTATCCTCTTTTTCACGTATGAAAAGGAGGAATACTTTGTTGGAAATGAAAAACATCACAAGGATCATACATAGTTTTTACTTTACGCAATCTGTGAAAGTTAGAGCCATAATAACTAGTTTGCCAATTTTTAATGTCGATATCGGGCCAGTTCACATAGTCACCTAGTGTATAAGGATCTAAGCTTTCTCGTAAATCTTTAACCCAGCGTATATTTCGATTTTCTTCATCATCGCATTTCCAAGAGGTAATGTATTCTTGGGCAATAATTGCTTTACGATGAAAATAAGCCGTTTCATTCGGCGAAATATTTTCAACAGCACCTATGAGCGATTGATGCCAAATACTAGCATCTTTATTTGGGGCATGAGAAAGAAAGTATTGCATGAGTTGAATGCCTTTAAGGGGAATAGGTTTATAGACATAGGAACCAGAGCGCTTGAAATTTTCAGGGATGTTACCGCCATTAAAAAATTCGACAGCCTTTATATAAGGAACTTCTTCTATAAAGAGAGAGGGGCTGCCAGTTTCAAGAAGAGGGGATAATAGGGAATGGAGTTCAGAGGGAGAACCGACAAACTCGCCTTGTGCTTCGATTTTATTTCGTTGCTTGGCGAATAATTCGATCGATGAAGTGAGACGTTCATCTATATAAGGTGCCCAGTTTTGCCACGCTTGAAATGCAGCAATAAAGTCTTCCCATTCCCATGTAATTGAGAAAATTGATACATTTTTTACGGGGTGGACTCGAAAAGTTAAGGAAGTGATAATTCCGAAGTTTCCACCACCGCCACCACGGCATGCCCAAAAAAGGTTAGAGTTTTCTTGTTCATTTGCACGAATGGGTTTTGCACCAAATTTTCCACACGCTTGTACCATTTCCACTTCCATTAATTGATCACATGTTAATCCAAATAAGCGTGAAAGCATACCAATACCACCGCCAAGTGCTAATCCAACAATTCCAACGCTTGCACTTGTACCAGCAGGAATTGTAACACCGTAATTCCAAAGTTCTTTATAAACAGTGCCAAGATTTGCACCAGCCTCAATTGTTGCTGTTAATTTCTCTGTATTAACAGTAATGCGATGCATTTCACTCACATCAATAATAAGTCCTCTATTTAAAAGAGAAAAATTTTCATAGCTATGACGTCCACTTCTTAACCGAAATGGTATATGACGTTCACGTGCCCATTTTAAGGCGTTACAGATATCCTTGTTATTTTGACAAAAAACAATAATACAAGGGAGTTTTGGAATACTTAAATTTAAATTCATTCGGGCTACATTGTAGTCAGGATCTGTGGGAACAACGATACGACCTGTTAATTTTGTTTGCTTCAATTTCTTACTCCTTTCCAAAATAATCAGAGCTTTTTATTAATATATGAAAAATGTCTGTAATACGCGTGGACAAGGAGAGGTGGAGAATGAGATTTACCTTTGTGAGAAATAAATAAAGCATAAGAATAAAGAATCTACATAGAGTTCAATGAAAACAGTTGCAAACTGTTCATATTTTGTTATGATAGTGTTACGAAAACGTTTGCATAAAATTCTGATGGGATGCAAAAGGAGAGAAGGACTATGAATAAGACATGGTGGAAAGAAGCAGTTGCTTATCAAATTTATCCACGAAGCTTTATGGATTCAAATGGTGATGGTATTGGAGATTTACAAGGTATTATTGCAAAACTGGATTATTTAAAAGACTTAGGTATAGATGTAATTTGGATTTGTCCAATGTATAAGTCGCCTAATGATGATAATGGTTATGATATTAGTGATTATCAAGATATTATGGATGAGTTTGGTACAATGGCAGACTTTGATGCTTTACTAGATGAAGTTCATAAGCGTGATATGAAGCTTATTATTGATTTAGTTATTAATCATACGAGTGATGAACATCCATGGTTTATTGAATCACGTTCATCTAAAGATAATCTGAAGCGTGATTGGTATATTTGGCATGATGGTAAAGATGGTGCGGAGCCAAACAACTGGGAAAGTATTTTTAATGGTTCGGCATGGGAATATGATGAAGAAACAGAACAATATTATTTACATCTATTCTCACGTAAACAACCAGATTTGAACTGGGAGAATAAAGAAGTTCGCGAAGTACTATATGATACGGTTAATTGGTGGCTTGATAAAGGTATTGATGGTTTCCGCGTTGATGCAATCAGTCATATTAAAAAAGAAGAAGGCTTTAAGGATATGCCAAATCCAAAAGAGTTAAAATATGTGCCATCTTTTGATAAACATATGAATGTGAAAGGTATTCAACCTTTATTAGAAGAGCTAAAAGAAAATACATTCTCTAAGTACGATATTATGACTGTTGGTGAAGCAAATGGCGTTAAGATTGAAGATGCTGAGCTTTGGGTTGGAGAAGAGCAAGGTAAGTTCAATATGGTATTCCAGTTTGAACATTTAAGTTTATGGGATGCAGAGAAGAAGAAAGACCTTGATGTTGTAGGATTGAAAAAAGTATTAACGAAATGGCAAAAAGGATTAGAAAATAAAGGATGGAACGCTTTATATATTGAGAATCACGATAAACCACGTATCGTTTCAACATGGGGAGATGACAAACAATATTGGCGTGAAAGTGCAACAGCTCTAGGGGCGATGTATTTCTTTATGCACGGTACACCGTTTATTTATCAAGGCCAAGAAATTGGTATGACAAATGTTCAGTTACCAAATATTGAAGATTACGATGATGTAGCAATTAAAAATTTATATCGCGAGAAAATTGCAGAGGGCGTACCACATCAAGATATGATGGAGATTATATGGGCTTCTTGCCGCGATAATTCACGTACACCTATGCAGTGGAATGATGAGATGAATGCTGGTTTCACAACAAGTACACCTTGGTTTAGCATGAATCCAAATTACAAAGAAATTAATGTTGAAAAGCAAAAAAATGAAGAAAAGTCTATTTTCAATTTCTATAAGAAAATGATTGCCCTGAAAAAAGAGCACGATGTACTGAACTATGGTACGTACGATTTACTTTTAGAAGACGATCCACAAATTTATGCATATACACGTACGTTACAGGATGAAAAAGTCATTGTAATTAGTAATATCTCAAAAGAGGAAGCTGTGTATAATGAGGGTTCATTTGCACTAGAACGCAAACGTTTGCTTTTAAATAACTATGAAGTTGCGGAACATGAAGAAGTAACAACAATTGCTTTAAAACCTTATGAAACAAGGGTTTATCGCATTTCATAATAAAAAAGGATGCTCTTTGAGCATCTTTTTTTATGAAAAAAAATAAATTTCTATTGCAAAGTGAAAACGCTTTTATTAAAATAGATTTATGAAAACGGTTGCGTAAAGATAAAAATAAAGTAATATAAGGAATCGTTTTCATAAAGGGAACAGAAATTATAATTTAAATCATTATGTTGTTATAAATAAAGGGGAGGAAGAACAGATGAAAATTACGTCTTTTGATTTTTGGCAAAAGTTCGGGAAAGCGTTATTAGTTGTTGTAGCTGTAATGCCAGCAGCCGGTTTAATGATTTCCATCGGTAAGTTAATTGGGATGTCTGCTGGGGATGTTAACGCAGTTCATACAATTGCTCGCGTAATGGAAGACATCGGTTGGGCAATCATTACAAATCTACACATTTTATTCGCAGTAGCAATTGGGGGATCTTGGGCGAAGGATCGTGCAGGCGGTGCATTTGCAGCACTATTAGCATTCGTCTTAACAAACCGAATTACAGGAGCTATATTTGGCGTAAACGCTCAAATGTTAGCGGATTCAAAAGCGACAGTTTCTTCAGTAATAGCAGGAGATTTACTTGTAAAAGATTATTTTACTTCTGTACTTGGTGCACCAGCATTAAACATGGGAGTTTTCGTGGGGATTATCACAGGTTTCTTAGGAGCTAATCTATATAACAAATATTATAACTATAATAAACTGCCACAGGCATTAGCATTCTTTAATGGAAAACGATTTGTGCCATTCGTTGTAATTCTTTGGTCTACAGTTACTGCGATTGTATTATCACTTCTATGGCCATTCATCCAAAGTGGGTTAAATGAATTTGGTCGCTGGATTGCAGCTTCAAAAGATAGTGCACCAGTTGTTGCACCGTTTGTATATGGAACGTTAGAGCGTTTATTATTACCATTTGGTTTACACCATATGTTAACGATTCCGATGAACTATACAGAGCTAGGCGGAACATATACGATGCTAACTGGTTCAAAAGTTGGACAAGTTGTAGCAGGACAAGATCCATTATGGCTTGCATGGATTACAGATTTAAATAATTTATTAGCAAATGGAGATACGAAGGCATATAACGATTTATTAAATAACGTTGTACCAGCTCGTTTCAAAGCTGGACAAGTTATCGGCTCAACAGCAGCGTTAATGGGGATTGCATTTGCGATGTTCCGTAACGTTGATAAAGAAAAGCGTGCAAAATATAAACCAATGTTTTTATCAGCAGCATTAGCAGTATTCTTAACAGGTGTAACAGAACCAATTGAATTCATGTTCATGTTTATTGCTCCAGTATTATATGTTGTATATGCTATTACAACAGGACTTGCATTCGCGCTAGCTGATTTAATTAACTTACGTGTTCATGCATTTGGATTTATTGAGTTAATTACTCGTACACCAATGATGGTTAATGCAGGTTTAACAAGAGACTTAATCAACTTTGTTATTGTTTCATTAGTGTTCTTCGGTCTTAACTTTACACTATTTAATTTCTTAATTAAAAAATTCAATTTACCAACACCAGGGCGTGCAGGTAACTATATTGATAATGAAGATGAGGCATCAGAAGGAACAGGAAATGTACAAGACGGTTCATTAGCAACAAAAGTTATCGATTTATTAGGTGGAAAAGAAAATATTGCTGACGTAGATGCTTGTATGACACGCTTACGTGTAACAGTAAAAGACTTAGATGTTGTTGCACCAGAAGCACAGTGGAAACAAAATGGTGCTTTAGGGCTTATTGTAAAAGATAAAGGTGTACAAGCGGTATATGGTCCGAAAGCTGACGTATTAAAGTCAGACATTCAAGATATGTTAGGTGCGTAATAATATGAAATTGCTAACTTTAAACTGTCATTCTTGGCAAGAAGAGAATCAAATAGAAAAGATACAATACCTTGCTAAAGTAATTCAAGAAGAAGAGTACGATGTCATCGCATTGCAAGAAGTAAGTCAGTCCATACAAGCTGAAAATGTATGCGGTAACAAGAAAGAAGATAATTTTGGACTTTTACTATTAGAAGAGTTAAAAGCGCTACATGTAAAAGATTACAATATTACTTGGGATTTCTCTCATATTGGTTATGACGTGTATGAAGAAGGATTAGCGATTATAACGAAGCATAATATTATAAAAGAAGATACGTTCTTTATTTCAGAAAACGAGGATACAACGTATTGGAAAACGCGTAAAATTGTAAGTACAACACTTGCTTATAATGGTAAGGATGTAACGTTTTACTCTTGCCATCTCGGTTGGTGGAATGATGAAGAAGAGTCATTCAAAGGTCAAGTCGATCGTTTGATGGAGCGTGTAGATAGCAATAAGCTCGCCTTCTTAATGGGAGATTTTAATAACAATGCTCGATTGAAAGGCGAAGGTTATGAGTATATGATGCAAAAAGGGTTGTATGACACATATGAATTAGCAATAGAGAAGGATGAAGGAACGACTGTCCAAGGCGAGATTGCTGGTTGGGATGAAAATAAACATAGTTTGCGAATCGATCTAATATTGTGTAACCAAAGTAAAAAGGTTCATTCTTCAAAAGTTATTTTTAATGGTACAAACAGAAATGTAATTTCAGATCATTTCGGTGTAGAGGTTCAATTGGATATATAATAGAAGAAATCCTCACAGAGAATAAAAGCTGTGAGGATTTTTTTTAGGAATACAAGTATTTCCAAGAGAAAATACTTGTATTTTTTATGACATTTCATATATATTTGTTATTATTGAATGTAAAACCGATTTGGTCATTTTGTATTCATACTTTCACTCACTTCGTTATATAATGAAGTAAGTGAAAGTTAATGGGAAAAAATAGTACGTTTTTGGTTAATACACGATGTAGAAAGTGATATAATTGCAAAATGTATGTATCATTTTCTAAAGAAGGAAAAATATATAATTAGGTGATAACTTCTATGAAACAGATTTGGCGTATTTATAAGACAGATTTACGGAATGTAGCCAAACATTGGGCTGCAATTGTTATTGTTTTAGGATTAATGATTTTACCATCGTTATATGCATGGTTTAACATTAAAGCTTCTTGGGATCCGTATGGAAATACAAAAGAGGTTCCCATTGCAGTTTCTAACCAAGATGCAGGTTCTAATTTAAGAGGGAAAGACATTAATATCGGGAAAGAGATTGTAGACTCCCTTAAGAAAAACAAAAATCTTGGCTGGAAATTTGTAGATGAAAAACAAGCAATTTACGGAGTTGAGCGTGGGGATTATTATGCAAGTATTACGATTCCAAAAGACTTCTCTGAAAAAATTGCAACTGTTCTGGATGAAAATCCGAAAAAACCAGAACTGGATTATTATGTGAATGAAAAAGTAAACGCGATTGCACCGAAGATTACAGCAAAAGGTGCATCAGGTATTACAGAAGAAATTAGTAAAAACTTTGTAAAAACAGCAAACGGTGAGATTTTTAAAATTTTCAATGACCTTGGAATCGATTTAGAAACAAACTTACCAAGTATCGAAAAAGTAAAAGATCTTGTATTTAAGTTAGAAGCGCAGTTCCCAGAAATGAATACACTCATGGATAAGGCGTTAGATGATGCGACTCGAGCAGAAGATATTGTGAAAGTGGCGCAAAAAGATTTACCTGTTGTAGAGAGTGTAATAAATGATGGGCAGGAAGCATTGGCGAATTTAGATAAGTTCTTTGCAAGACAAGATCAAACATTAAAAAACGCTCCAGGAACGATAAGAAATGATTTAGTAGTAGCAAAAGGCGTTATGGATAGTGCAGCTGTATTTACTAACTTTTTAATGAATCCAGGTGTGGATTTAAATATTCCTGATTTCTCTGGAATGAATGGATTACCTGAATTCCCTGCAAGACCGGACCTTTCTAAGTTGAATAATGACGGATATAAAAGTATAGCGCAAAATATTAATCAAACAGTAAATAATGTTTTAAGCTCATCACGTGCAGGAACAGCTTATGGGAAAAGTGTTTTAAATGGATTGCAAAATGGTCAGTTTGATCCAGAACAAGCAAAGAAAGATTTAAATGCAGTATCAAATCAATTGCAAGCTCGTACAGAAGGTATTTCGTATCTTATTAATGTATTTACTGAACTTCAAAACTCAGCGACGACTGATTTTGGAAAAAGCTTTTTCCAAGGGCGAGTGGATCGCCTAACTAAGCTGAAAAGTGGTATGGAAAATGCAAACAACGGTATTAAAGATATTGTAAATGTTATCGGTACAGGACAAGAAGTAAAGAAAGATGTAACAGATGTAGCAAATCAAAAATTAGATGCAGCAAATGCATTAATTGATCAAGCTGAAAAAGATTATAATGAAACGTTTGTAGCAGATTATAAAAAAGCAGTTAGCACAGTAGATCAAGCTAAAGCTAATGCGAATGAAATATACGATAATGCAAAAGCTGATTATGATAAAGCGAAAAATGGTCTAGAAAGTACTAAATCTAGTGTCCAAAAAGCACTAGAGGATGTACAAAACAAAGGTATTAATGGTTTAGAAGGTTCGAAGGAAGCCTTGAAAAGCTTAAATGGCCAATTCCAATCTGGAATCGGTTTAATTGATGATATGATTCCAGTTCTAGAAAGTACAAATAAGGTTTTAGCGGATGTAAATAGTGATAAAAACCTTAATAATGGAATCGCAAAATTAAATAAAGCGAAAAGTAGTCTGCAAAAAGGTGTAGATGCAACGAATAAGGGGATTACACTTCTTAACAATGGACAGAAACCTACAAAAGATGTAATTGAAAGTATTAACAATGCTGCGAAGGGCGGATCAGCTCAATTAACAGATGTATTATCGACGTATGATTCAGAGATTGTACCTAACTTCAATACAGCAATTGCTCGTACAAAAGAGATGTCGAAAAATACAACTCAAATTTTAAACGATGCAGACAAAAAGCTTCCAGATGTTAAAAAGTTACTAGAAGATTCATCAAAAGGCTTGGTAGACGGTAGAAAGAAATTAGTAGACATTAAAGCTGAAATGCCGGAGACTGAGAAAAAGATTAAAGATTTAGCAAATAAAATTCGTGATTTTGAATCTGAAGAGGATTTAAAAGACATCATACGCTTATTGAAAAACGATGTTGAGAAGCAAAGTGATTACTTTGCGAATCCAGTAAATTTAAAAGAAAATAAATTATTTGCGATGCCGAACTACGGTTCAGCGATGTCACCATTCTATACAGTGCTTGCATTATGGGTAGGCGCATTATTAATGGTTTCATTATTAACGGTAGAAGTACACGAAGAGGGCGCGAATTATAAGAGCCATGAAATTTACTTCGGACGTTTATTAACATTCTTAACGATAGGTCTTTCACAAGCGTTTATCGTATCGATGGGAGATATATTCTTACTCGGTACGTACGTAGTCGATAAGTTCTGGTTTGTGTTATTTAGTTTATTTATTGGTGGAGTCTTCGTTTGTATCGTATACTCACTCGTTTCTATTTTCGGAAACGTTGGGAAATCGATGGCGATCATTTTACTTGTACTGCAAGTAGCAGGATCGGGCGGAACATTCCCAATTCAAATGACACCAGCGTTCTTCCAAGCAATTTATCCGTTCTTACCGTTCACGTATGCAATTAGTGCAATTCGTGAAACAGTTGGCGGAATGCTTTGGGATATCGTAACACGAGATTTACTTGTGTTAAGTGTTTTCGTAGTAGTTATGATTGTTGCTGCGTTATTACTGAAAACACCAATTAACAAATCAAGTGAAAAATTTGTTGAGAATGCAAAAGGAAGTAAAATCATTCATTAAGAAAAGGTTCCTACCGAGAGCGGTAGGAACCTTTTTGTTTAATCGAACTTTAGTTTTTTTAATGCGTCTGCGAACGGGTTGTTTAATGGTTCTTCTTCTTTTTTCTGTTGTTTCATATATTTTTGAACGTCACGTTTATCAGCTTTGTTTCCAGATTCTTTTTTACGTCGCTCTTGGAATGTTGATAATTTCTCGCGATAGCCACATTTACATGCAAAGATTTGACCTGCACCTTCACCACGTAATTCTAGTTTCTTCTTACATTGCGGACAGCGAGCGTTTGTTGTACGAGATACATTTTTACGATGACCACATTCACGATCTTGGCATACGAGCATTTTTCCCTTTTTGCCGTTTACTTCTAGCATTGGTTTACCGCAGTCTGGACAAGACTTCGTTGAAATGTTGTCATGTTTATATTTTTTATCACTCGATTTAATTTCAGAAACAATTTCTTTCGTATAGTTCTTCATTTCAGAAATGAATACTTCTTTTTTCAGCTTACCTTTTGCGATAGCCTCAAGTTTTTGTTCCCATTCACCAGTTAGTGTAGGGGATTTTAACTCTTCTGGTACTAAATCAAGTAATTGACGACCTTTTGATGTAATGTGAATATCTTTACCACGTTTTTCAATTAAGAAAGAGTTGAAAAGTTTGTCGATAATATCTGCACGTGTCGCTACAGTACCTAATCCACCAGTCGATTTTAACGTATCAGCAAGTTGTTTATTTTGCGTATCCATATATTTTGTAGGATTCTCCATTGCTGAAAGTAAAGTTGCTTCATTAAAGCGTGCAGGTGCTTTCGTTTGACCTGATGTTTGCATAATTAACTTTACAGTTAATGTATCGCCCTTTTCGATGTGGGGTAGAAGCTGCTCTTTTACGTCATCAGTTACATCATCGTCTTCAAATCGATTTTCGTATACTTCCTTCCAACCAGCATGTAAAATTGTTTTTCCGCGTGCAATGAACGTTTCACTACCAACTTTGGTACGTAATGTTAGTTGCTCGTATTCGAATGCTGGGAATAAAACAGCTAAGAAACGTTTTACAACTAAATCATAAATTTTACGTTCTTTATCTGTGAATGCTGAGAAGTTAACGTATCCTTCTGTTGGAATAATCGCATGATGATCGCTTACTTTACTATCATCAACAAATGATTTATTAGCCTTGATAGGCTTTTGTAATACTTTATGTGCTAAAGGACGGTACTCTCCAATGCCACATGCTTTTAAACGTTCTGGAAGTGTTTCAACGATATCAGATGAAATGTAGCGTGAATCTGTACGAGGGTACGTTAGCACTTTATGTTGTTCATATAACTTCTGCATAATGTTTAATGTTTCTTTCGCAGAGTAACCGAACTTTTTATTTGCATCACGTTGTAATTCAGTTAAATCGTAAAGACCAGGAGAGAATGACTTCTTCTGTTTTTTATCAATTTCCACAACAGTAGCATGTTGTTTATCTAAACCTTTTACAATACCATCAATTTTTTCTTTATTAAAACTACGGCTATTGCCATTTGCATCTTGCCAAGTAAGTTTGAGTTTCTCCATCGTTTGAGCTTCGATGCCGTAGTAAGTTTGTGCTTTGAAGTTCTTGATTTCATCTTCACGACTAGCAATCATAGCGACAGTAGGCGTTTGTACACGACCGCAATTTAACTGAGCATTAAAGCGAGTCGTTAAAGCGCGAGTTGCATTAAGACCGATATACCAGTCAGCTTCTGAACGTGCAACTGCTGAAGCGTATAAATTGTCATAGGCTTTACCTGGTTTTAAATTTGCAAAACCATCTTTAATTGCTTTATCGGTTACAGAAGAAATCCATAAACGTTTGATTGGTTTGTTTAGCTTAACTTTATCGATGATCCAGCGTGCGACTAATTCCCCTTCACGTCCAGCGTCTGTTGCTACAATAATTTCATTTACATCTTTTCTAAGTAGCTGACTCTTTACAGCATTAAACTGTTTACCAGTTTGTTTAATAACCGTTAATTTCAAACGCTCTGGTAGCATCGGTAAATCTTCTAAATTCCACTGTTTATATTTCACATCATAGCTTTCTGGATCTGCTAATGTAACGAGATGACCTAAAGCCCAAGTTACAATATATTTACTACCCTCAAGATAGCCGTTTCCTTTTTTATCACACTTCAGTACACGAGCAATATCTCGTGCAACGGAAGGCTTTTCAGCGATTACAACGCTTTTTGACATATTAAAAACATCCTTTCAAATTTCCATAAGTTAAATATAGCATACATCTTCTTGAGATTCAGTTTCGCTTCATATTTGAGCTGTTTTTAGTGGAATGAACAAAATCCTCACTGATTAAAGTTTCACTTTATATAGAAAAGTAAAGAACTTGTTATTTTACTAGAATAAGAGTAGACTTTGAAGTAGATGAATAAGAAACACATGGGAGTTTGTGGATACAAACTGAGAGTATGGCTACTAGTCCGTCATTGACCATTTGAACCTGTTGGATAATGCCAGCGTAGGGAGAGTGTAAAAGCACATGTTCAGGCACTTTGCGTACGCGCGAAGTGCCTTTTTGTGTATCTCCCATCATTATAGTTAGGAGATGAAAAGGATGAATATGAAAGAAATTAGTAAAGTAGTGGATTTGGTGAGAGAATCTAATCCGCTCGTTCATAATATTACAAATGTTGTTGTAACAAATTTTACTGCTAACGGTTTGTTGGCACTTGGGGCATCGCCTGTAATGGCGTATGCAAAAGAAGAAGTAGCAGAAATGGCTAGCATTGCTGGAGCGTTAGTATTAAATATGGGAACACTTCGTCCTGAGGAAGTAGAAGCGATGTTACTTGCTGGTAAATCAGCAAATGTGAACAATGTGCCAGTACTATTTGATCCAGTTGGTGCAGGAGCAACTTCGTATCGAACAGAAGTTGCGAGACATATTCCAGCCGAAATAGATTTAGCAATTATCCGCGGCAATGCGGCTGAAATAGCAAACGTTATTAATGAGAAATGGGAAATTAAAGGGGTAGACGCTGGTACTGGAAATGGCAATGTTGTAAGTATTGCAAGGCAGGCAGCAGATGAACTAAATACAGTTGCTGTCATTACTGGAAAAGAAGATGTTGTTACAGATGGAGAGCGAACTGTTCTTATTCGAAATGGTCATCCTATTTTAACAAAGGTTACGGGAACAGGGTGTTTACTAACTTCGGTAATAGGAGCATTTGTAGCAGTAGAAAAAGATTATGTAAAAGCAGTAGTAGCCGCATTAACGTTTTATGGTGTAGCTGCGGAACTGGCAGCTGTTAAAACAGTAGAAAAAGGGCCGGGTAGTTTCCAAATTGAATTTTTAAATCAATTAGCGAATACAACTTCAGCTGATATTGAGAAGTATGGGAAGATTGAGGAGTTAGAGTAAGGGGGATGAAACATACGATGCGCATTGAAACAAAGAAAATGTCTAAGTTATTACAAGTGTATTTTATTATGGGAAGTAATAACTGCACGAGGGATCCTTTAGCTGTATTGAAAGAAGCGTTAGATGGTGGAGTGACACTTTTTCAGTTTCGCGAGAAGGGGGAAGGTTCTTTAATCGGAGGAGATAGAGTGCGCTTTGCAAAAGAATTGCAGACGCTTTGTAAGGAATATAGTGTTCCTTTCATTGTAAATGATGATGTAGAATTAGCCATTGAATTAGATGCAGATGGTGTTCATGTAGGACAAAATGATGAAGGGATTACATCTGTTCGTGAAAAAATGGGAGATAAAATTATCGGCGTATCTGCTCATACAATTGAAGAAGCACGCTTTGCAATCGAAAATGGAGCAGATTATTTAGGTGTTGGACCTATTTTCCCAACGAGTACGAAAAAAGATACGAAAGCGGTTCAAGGAACGAAAGGATTAGCTTATTTTAGAGAACAAGGAATTACAGTGCCAATCGTTGGTATTGGTGGGATTACAATTGAAAATACAGCGGCAGTTATAGAAGCGGGTGCGGACGGTGTTTCAGTTATTTCAGCAATTAGTTTAGCTGAATCTGCGTATGAAAGTACGAGAAAATTAGCTGAAGAAGTAAAGAGAAGTTTGTAGAAAAGGACATGTAGTATTTTAAGTGCTACATCGAGAAGTAGACTGCCCAAAAAATTTAAACAAACCCTTATTAAAAAAGCACAAACCTTTTTAAATAAGGGTTTGTGCTTTTTCTTTAAAACATAATAGAAATTAAAAGCATTCCAATTCCGATAGAAGTAAATGTTGCAATTAAGCCTGGAATCATAAAGCTATGATTTAATACGTATTTACCGATACCTGTTGTACCAGTACGGTCAAAGTTAATGGCAGCAACGATTGTCCCGTAGTTTGGAATGAAGAAATATCCGTTTACTGCAGGGAACATCGCAATCAGTAGTGCTGGTGGAATACCAAGGGATAGTCCAAGTGGCATTAAGGCACGTACTGTTGCTGCTTGGCTGTACAGTAAAATAGATAGAATGAATAGTGCGATGGCAAATAGCCAAGGTGCACTTGTTACTAAATGCTGAATAGATCCTTGAATCATATTTAAGTTTCCATTAAAGAAAGTATCTCCCATCCAAGCGATACCGAAAATAGCAACAACTGCTGTTGCTCCTGCTTTAAAGACGTTACCAGACACAATGCTTTCTACATTTGGTTTACAGAAAATAATAATAAGAGCCGCGATAGTTAACATAACCATCTCAATTGTGTTCGGCATGGAAAGACGGGCTAACTTCCCATCAACTATCCATCCTGGACGAAGTGCTTCAAATGAACCAAGAAGTACAACAAGGAAGGTTCCTACAAGGAAAAGGATAACTGATAATTTGGCGCCCTTTACACCTACAAATTCTTTTTTCTCTTCAAGCTTAGGAATCATTCCTTCTTTTAATCGTTTTAAGTATTCAGGGTCTTCATTTAATTCTTTTCCCATCTTACTAGCAACGAATGCTGCTAACATACAAGCAATGAAAGTAGAAGGAATACTCACTTTTAAAATATCTAATAAAGTGATTTTATAGTCAGCTAACATTGCTAAAAGAGCAACTGTGGCAGCTGAAATTGGGCTAGCTGTAATTGCTTGTTGAGAAGCGATTACGGCAATCGACATTGGGCGTTCCGGTCTAACCCCTGATTCACGAGAGACTTCTGCAATAACAGGAAGTACAGAATAGGCAACGTGACCAGTACCTGCACATAGTGTGAATAAATAAGTAACAATTGGAGCAAAAAAAGTAATACGCTTTGGATTTTTTCGTAATGCTTTTTCAGCTAGGTGAACAAGATAGTCCATTCCTCCAGCAGCTTGCAAAGCACCAGCGGCTGTAATTACTGCCAAAATCATAAGCATTACATCGATAGGAGGCGCGGTCGGTTGTAAGTGGAAGACAAAAACGAGTATTGCCATACCAACTCCACCCATTACTCCTAAACCAACTCCGCCTAGGCGTGCACCAATAAAAATACAGAGTAACAAGGTAAGAAATTGTAGCCAAAACATGATAAACTACCTCCGAAATTCATTAGTTAAGATATATTCGAATAGTTTAATTTGAATGAAAATTAAATAAATACCCGAAGAAATCCTTGTTATTTATACATTTTTTATTATATAACACAAAAAAAGTAACATTCACGTACTTTTTGAAATTATTTCGAAAAAGCAATTCGTTAAAAATTTGTATTTATATCTCTAAATAAGTAGACATTTTGATTTATATGTTGTAACCTTTGATAGAGAATATATGATTCTCATAGAACTCCCATATCGTTCAACTCGTTCAGCGAGAAAGGCAAACTGATGGAAACATGAGGACGCAAAACTACAGGAGCTAAGGTCGAAAGGCTATGCTAGCCAGTTACCGGACGGATAGGGTTGGTCTTGGCCAATGCTTTTACATTGGCTTTTTTTTATTCTCGAACATATTGAGAAACATCTTTAAACAAAATATTCATATATTTTGTTTTTTTGTTTAGAATCATTAAGGAAGGTGGATATTAATGAAAAAATATTGGCATAAGTTATCGTTCCTTCAAAAGAACGTCTTATTAACCGTATTAGTTATTTTGACACTTGTTGGAAGTATGGGCGCGTTAAGTTTCAACATGTTTCAAAATAGTATGATGTCTTTATTTGAAAGACAGTCTATTGAAACAGGAGAAATAGTGTTGAAAAAATTGGATGTAGAATTAGTTAGAGACATGGCGAAAGATCCTACAGCCGAAAAAGTGAAAAAAGAAAAGTTAACAGAGAAATTAGATGAAGTGTCAAAAGAATTGAAAAGTGTTGGACAAACGTATGTTACAGGAGCAAAGCCGAATGAAAAGCGAGAATTACAACTCGTTGGTTTGACTACAGAGTTAACAAATGCATTCCCTATAAAGCCGGGAGATTATTATGAACAACCCGCTCATTGGATGAAGGCGTACGATAAGGTCATTGATACGAAAAAGGCCCAAATGACAGAAGTATATGAAGATGAAATAGGTTCGTGGGTGACAATATTAGAACCAATTACAGATGGAGAAAACAATATTGTTGCAATTATTGCGGCTGACTTAGATGCTTCCATTGTTCCTATTACAAAAGAGAAGTTTATGATACAGGGCTTACTCTTTATCATTATTTCATTAGCAATTGCGACTATTACTCAATTCTTTATCGTGCGTCACTCGCTAGCTCCATTAAAAGATTTACGAGAAGGATTACGTAAAATTGGTGAAGGTGATTTAAGTATTAAATTAAAAGAAAGACCAGATGATATTGGAATTATTAATGTTTATTTCAATAACACGATTGAAAAATTTAAAGGGATTATAGATAAAGTAAGGCAAACTGCTGAGCAAGTTTCTTCTTCTTCACAAGAATTGTCGGCGAGTACAGAGGAAAACAGTATGGCAGTTCAAGAGATTGCAAGTTCTATTGAAGGTTTAAGAGTAGGGGCACAGTCTCAAAAAACTTCAGTACAACAATGTTTAGGAATTGTACATGGAATGGAAGATAAGGTAGAAGAGATAACTGGGGCTGCAAAACAAGTTGCGGTTGCTTCTGAAGGTATGGAGCAACATTCAATTGAAGGTAATGAAGTGATTGGACAAATTATTAATCAAATGAGTTTAATCCAAAATGCAGTACAGGATTTATCTTCCATCATTTATTCGTTAGAAACAAGGTCAAAAGAAATTAGTGATATCGTAACTGTAATTACAGGTATTTCAAATCAAACAAATTTATTAGCTTTAAATGCTTCTATTGAGGCTTCACGTGCTGGAGCAGCTGGAAGAGGGTTTGCAGTTGTTGCTGATGAAGTACGAAAATTAGCAGAACAAACTGAAGCGTCTGCAAAAGATATAGCGAAATTAATTGGTGAAACACAAGCTGAGACAGAAGATGCTGTAGTTTCAATGCAAAAAGGTTCAAAAGAAGTAGAAACTGGAATTTCACTTGTTCAAAGTAGTGGAGATTTCTTTGAAAAAATTTCAAAATCAGCGCAATCTGTTACAGATCAAGTAAAAGCTGTCTCTGGTAATTCGAGTGACATTTTACAAAATAGCCAGAATATTGTTCAAGTCGTAAATGAATTATCACATATTGCAAATACTTATGCCAACAGCAGTAGTAATGTTGAAGAAAGCATGAAAGAGCAAGAAATATCAGTACAAGATATTGCAGAATTAGCGACTTCTTTAAGTTGGCTTTCTCAGGAATTACAAGAGCTAATTGGTGAGTTTAAAAGTGAATAAGAAGAAAGATCAATTCTAATCGAAGGGGGATCCCCCTTTGATTATGAATTGAACTAATTTGCCCGTTAATAAGGGATGAAAAAGGTGTGAATTTTCACACCTTTATTATATTTGAGAGAGGAATTTACATAAATATGAAATTAGCAATTTCTTATAATGAGATGGTAAAAGAATTTTTAGGAAAAGTAGAAGGAAGTATTAAAATACCTAAAGATGTTCAAGGAACAGAATTTGGGGTAAAAAGAAAAACTGAACTATTTCCAAATTTGACTCACATTGTAGATTTAATAGGAGCGACTGCAACGTGGTTATATCATATTTCTAAAGAAAAACATATTGTCGTGCTTTATCATGTAAGAGGAAGTTTATTTCCGATTACTATTGAAATTTCTAATTTTCTCTCCTATGAAAGTTTGAATTTACAGATTGAAGAGCAACTGGAACAAATTAAAGAAATGAATGAGGAAGAAATAGAAGAGTTTCAAAACGGTAATACATTATATGAAATGTCACCTATTATTATTGGTGAAACATATTATGAGCTACAAGACACGAATACATTACAATTTGTATTCAGTAAAAATATGCAAAGCGTAGAAATAATATTTAATAGTGTTAATTGGAAAGAGACAACGATTACTCGTTATGCACAACAAATACAAGGTGTTTTAATCAATACATTACAAAATAATAATAATTATATAAATGATTTTAATGTTATTACAGAGGCCGAGATGGCACTTTATAGTCAAGTGAATGATACGACAGCAGTATATCCTGAGAAAAGTATCGTCGATATGTTCTATAATACTGTTACTCAATTTCCAAATCGCATAGCTTTATCTTCAAGGGAAGGTACTTTAACTTATGAGGAGCTAAATAAAAAAAGTAATCAAATAGCTCATATGTTAATTAAAAACGGCGTCCAATTAGGAGACTATGTTGGAATATTTATGAAACGTAGCATAGACACAGTAGTAAGTATGGTAGCTATATTAAAAGCTGGTGCAGCGTATGTTCCGATTGATCCAGATTATCCGGAAAGTAGAATACAGTACATTATTCAAGATAGCCAAGCGAAAGTTATATTGATGAAAGAGACGCCTATAACATGTGATGGGGTTCAAACAGTTTCAATGTATGATAGTGAAACTTGTGAAGATATAGATGTAAAGTTGTCTATTCATTGTGATGATGTAGCTTATATGATTTATACATCTGGTTCAACAGGGAATCCAAAGGGAACGATGTTAGCACATAGAGGCGTTGTTAATCTGTACATTTGGATGCAAAAGCAATATGAATTGACAGAAGAGGATGTATTTGCCCAATTTCCTTCCTTTAGTTTCGATGCTTCTGTATGGGAGTCATTTGCTTCTTTATTCTGTGGAGGAAACTTGTATGTATTATTAGAGGAAGAGCGATTGTCTGTAGAAGCATTTGCACATGCAATCTATAAAGTGAAAGCAACTTCGATCTTGGCATTAGCAACAATTTTTGTTCGACAAGTAGCAACTTATTTAGCAGAAGAAGATATATATAAGCTAGCTTCCCTAAAAAGAATTGCGATTGGCGGTGAAATGTTGCCTGTAGAGGTTATTAAATTGTGGAGAGAAAGAATAGGTACAAATGTTGAAATTCATAATGTATACGGACCGACAGAATGTACAGTAGTGACGACAACTTATAAAATACCTAGTCAGTTAAATGAGGATGTTGCGAGTATTCCCATTGGTAAACCATGTTCTAATTATCAAGTTATGATTTTGGATGAGAATATGAATCTTTGTCCAATTGGTGTACCTGGTGAATTATATATAGATTCAGTAGGATTAGCAAAAGGGTATTTTAATAAACCTAATAAAACAATTGAAGCTTTTATTCCGAACCCTTTTAATCCTATAGTTAATATATATAAAACAGGTGATATTGTTAAGTTGTTAGAGGATGGAAATATAGAATTTTTACATCGGAAAGATGATCAAGTAAAAATTAGAGGACATCGTATTGAACTAGGAGAAATCCAAAGTAAAATTTCTCAAAATCATAATATAAAAGAAAATGCTGTTTTTGCTAAGAAGAGTAAGGAAGGTAGCCAATATTTAATCGCGTTCTATACAACTTTAAATAAAAAAGAAATACCAGAATTAGTTTATCAGTTACAAGAGCAATTACCAGATTATATGGTGCCATCTAAACTAATTTATATTAATGAATTACCACTTACACCTAATAAAAAGATTGATGTTAAGAAGTTAGCTCAGTTAGAAGAAAAGTATGAACCGGTTCGTCTACAAGAATATGTTGCACCTTCTAATAAAGCAGAAAAACAAATAGCGCGCGCTTGGGCGGAAGTATTAGGAATTTCAAAAGTTGGAGTGCATGATGATTTCTTTACAATTGGTGGACATTCATTGAAAGTATTACGAGTCTTAACATTGTTAAAAGAAGATTTCTCACATTTAACAATTCAAGATTTCTTTAAAGAAAGAACGATATATGGATTAGCTCGAATTGAGCGAGAAGTAAAAGTAGAGAAAGAAGAAGTATTTCGTGAATATAAAGTGATTCACGAACCGGATACTATTACGTATGCAAACGTTTTGGAAGAAACCCAGATTTCAAATGTCTTTTTAACAGGAGCTACTGGTTATTTAGGATCACACATATTATATGAATTGCTGAGAGATACATCTGCTACTATTTATTGTTTAGTAAGACCAACCAAAGATGTGCAGCAAAGAATTATAGATACATTAACAGCTTACTTTAATGATATATGTGAAGAATGGTTACAGCGTATACAGGCCGTAGCTGGTGATCTGGGAGAAGAGTATCTTGGGATGAGCGAAGAAGAATTTATGTTCATCAGTTCTAAGATGGATACGATAATTCATTGCGGTGCAGATGTAAGACATTTTGGAGATGTAAAACAATTTGAAAATATAAATGTCCAAGGAACTAGCCGTATGCTAGCATTAGTGGAAAAAGATGCTACATTCCATTTTATTTCTACGATTGGTATCCCGTTAGAATTAGCAGTAGATCAATGGGATACATACATGAAAACTGGTGATTTTAATTACAGTGTAGACTTAGAGAATGTATATTCAAATAGTAAACTACAAGCGGAAAACATTGTTCGTGAAGCAATGAAAAATGGTTTGCGTGGAAATATTTATCGTGCAGGTAATTTAGCATGTCATTCAGAAACAGGTTCGTTCCAACAAAATATTGAAGGAAACGCATTTTATCGTCTTATTAAAACAATGCTATTAATTGGAAAAGCACCAAATGTGAAGTGGAAAGTTGATTTCACACCAATTGATTTTGCTAGTAAATCAATTGTAACGTATGTACAAGATTCACAAATAGATGGAGAAACATTGCACATCTGTCATCCACATCAAATTGAGTTTGAACAATTTATACAGCTAATTGGAGAGTGTGGATACAATCTTGAACTGGTTACACTTTCAGAATATGAAAATGCCGGACTTGAATTAGCAAAGGGAAATGAAGTAATAGCAGAGTTAATTGCTTCTCAAGTTGCAGGAGATGGAGCGCAGCAATCTGAAATTGTAATGGGTACGCGTAGAACGAATGAATGGATTAAGAAAAAAGAATTGAAAGTACCAGCAATTAATAAAGAATTTATACAGCAGTTATTAGCTCATGGTGAAAAAGTTGGTTATTTTCCAAAAATAATGAAATGATTATGCATGCTTTTGTTTGTTCAATAAAATAAATCATGCTACAATGAAAACGAATTAAGGACCGGGGAGCCAATTGGCTGAGAGGATGTAAGTAAACATCGACCCTCAACCTGATCTGGATAATGCCAGCGTAGGGAGTTACTTAAAGTGATGTAGCATATGTTATTCTATAATAACTTGCATACAAGGCTTTCCTACGCAGTAGGAAAGCCTTTTCTTATTTTTGAAATTTAATTTTATAAGGGGGATTTTATTATGTCACAACAAGTTACAATGTCATTTTCAGTAGTACCACAAGCGAAAACGAAAGATGTATATTCTGTTGTCGATAAAGCAATTGAAGTTGTGCAACAATCGGGAGTTCGTTATGAAGTAGGGGCAATGGAAACAACTTTGGAAGGAGAATTAGATGTACTTCTTGATGTCGTTAAACGTGCACAACAAGCTTGCGTCGATGCTGGAGCAGAAGAAGTGATTACTTCTATTAAAATCCATTATCGTCCAAGCACTGGTGTAACGATAGATGAAAAGGTTTGGAAGTACCGTGATGAATATGCAAAACCAGAAGCAATCTAAACTTATTACAACTATTTGGCTTATCCTTCTCATTGCGATATGGGAAGGATCTGTTTCATTATTTAAAATCGAACCGTGGATTTTACCAAAGCCTTCTGCCATTGTTCAAGAATTAATTGGGATGAAAGATTTACTATTACCAAATACGATGCAAACACTGCAGGAAGTTATAATTGGACTATTCTTTGCAATTTTATTGGGGACGAGCATCGCAATTATTATGGACGTTATACCGTTATTTCGTATTTTAATAAATCCATTGCTCGTTATTTCGCAAACAATTCCAATTGTTGTACTTGCACCACTATTTATTATTTGGTTTGGATATGGGATGTTGCCGAAAGTAATGGTCGTAATACTCGTTTGTTTCTTCCCAATTGCGCTTAGTATTTTAGAAGGTTTTCAAACAGTAGATAAAAACATGTTGAAGCTGTTACAAACAATGAAGGCGACGAAATGGCAAGTTTACCAGAAAGTAAAATTTCCAGCAGTGCTTCCATACTTTTTCTCAGGCTTAAAAATTGCAGTTACATATAGCGTAATGGGGGCAATTATCGGAGAATGGCTCGGTGCAAGTGAAGGATTAGGCGTTATGCTTACGAGGGCTACAAAATCATTTTTGACTGCTCGAGTATTTGGTGTTGCAGCAATCATCGTTATGGTGACATTGTGCCTGTATTTTATCGTAGAGTTTATGGCAAGAATAACAGCACCATGGATATATAGAAAGGACGGCAGAAAATGAAAAAAGGTTTGAAAGTTATGTTAGCTGCCTTATTAGCGGTAGGTGTGGCTGGATGTAATCCGGCGAAGAAAGAAGAAAGTGCAAGTAAAGATCAAAAAGTAAAAGTAGTATTAGATTGGTTTCCAAATACGAATCATACTGGCTTATATGTAGCACAAACGAAAGATTATTACAAAAAGCAAGGATTAGATGTAGAAATTATTCAACCGGGTGACAATGTAACAGCAGAGCAAATGATAGCATCAGGAAAAGCAGACTTCGCAATAAGCGCACAAGAAAATGTAACGTTAGCTCGTGTGGAAGGAATTCCTGTTGTATCTGTAGGAGCGATTATTCAGCATAACACTTCAGCGTTTGCATCGCTTAAGAAAGATAATATGACGTCACCGAAAGATTTTGAAGGTAAACGTTATGGCGGCTGGGGAGGACCAGCGGAAGAAGCGACATTAAAGACGATTATGGATAAGCATCAAGCTGATTTTAATAAAGTTGAAAAAATCATCTTAGGACAAACAGATTTCTTTAAATCAATCGGTCGTGATGCAGATTTCGAATGGATTTATTACGGTTGGGATGGTATTGAAGCGAAGCGCCAAGGAAAAGAGTTAAATACGATTATGGTGAAGGACTTAGATCCAGCGCTTGATTTCTATAGTCCTGTTATTATTACGAGTGAAAAACATACGAAGCAAGATAAAGACTTTGTGAAAAAGTTTATGAGTGCAACAACAGAAGGTTATAATTTTGCAATTAAGGAACCGAAAGAAGCTGCTGATATTCTAATTAAAGCTGTTCCAGATGTAAATAAAGATTTAGTTCAAGAAAGCCAGAAATGGTTAAGTACGAAGTATCAAGATGATGCGAAAGCATGGGGAGTACAGAAGGAAGAAATTTGGACGAATTACATGAATTTCTTATATGACAACAAAGTTATTAAAAAGAAAATCGATGTAAAAGATGCTTTTACAAATGAATTCCTTCCAAGTGAAAAATGAGCGGATTACAAATAAAAAATATAGTGAAATCTTTCGACGGAAAGAATGTATTAGAGAATATTAGTGCCTCTATACAAGAGGGAGAGTTTGTTTCCTTTGTAGGACCGAGTGGTTGCGGGAAAAGCACATTATTAAACATGATTGCAAATGTTGAAAAACCAACAAGCGGGAACGTAATGTATAAAGATAAGCAAGTACAAGAGCAAGATGTTGTTAGTTATATGCCACAACAAGATTTATTACTACCGTGGCGATCAGCTTTGCAAAATATCGTTCTTCCGTTAGAAATTGAAGGAAAGCCGAAAAAACAAAGGCTGACAGAAGGAATGGAAGCATTAAAGCAGTTCGAACTAGATGAATATGCAGACCATTATCCAGATGAATTGTCTGGTGGTATGCGTCAAAGAATTAGTTTTCTGCGCACATATTTATGTGAAAAGCCAATTATGCTGCTTGATGAGCCTTTTGGAAAGTTAGATGCATTTACAAAAATGGAAGTACATAGCTGGCTTTTAAACTCTTGGCATCAAGAGAAGCAAACAATCGTTATGGTTACACATGACTTAGATGAGGCAATCTTGCTTTCAGATCGCGTATTTATTTTATCTCAAAGACCAGCGTCAATTGTTGGCGAGGTACAAGTGAAATTACCTAGACCGAGAACGATGGATATGTTAACATCACTCGAATTAAAAAAGGATAAAGAAGAGATTTTAAGTGTGTTAGCTCCTTATATGAAAAAATAGAAAAAGCCTTTTAACAGTTGTTAGTATAATTACTGTTAAGAGGCTTTTTTTAGAATATGAAAAGATGGAGAAGGAACAAAAGGGAAAATAGAGAATAGAATATAACAGAGTAGTTTATACTCTTAATATAACAAATGTTAAAGGAGTGAAAGGATAAAATGACTTTATCAACTGTTCTTCAAATGGTTTTAGCTTGATATGGGAGAAGTCTGCCCATTTTTTAAGATTAAGCTAAATTGAAGACAGCAGGTAAAGAACCTTAATCCTTTTTTACGATAATATGTAATGGGTAAGGTGTATTCACCTTACCCATTTTTATATGCATAATTAAATAAGGATTCATACTGTTGGTCTCTCTATTTAGCTTATGGACGATAAGTAAAGGAGAGAAAAAAATGAGTATATTAACAGTAGAAAATTTAAGTCATTCGTATGGTGAGAAAACCATCTTATATAATGCATGCTTTCGATTATTAAAGGGGGAGCATGTTGGGTTAGTAGGGAAAAATGGGATTGGAAAATCAACACTGCTAAGAATTTTAACAGGAGAACTTATACATGATGATGGGAACATTGAATGGTTTCCACATGTAAAGGTTGGATTTTTGCAGCAGCATATAGATTTACAAGAAGGAATAACAATTGCAGGATACTTGCAAAGTGCATTTTCTAACTTGTATGCGATTGAATATGAAATGTTAAAAATTGCAGAAGAGATGGCTGAAGCAGTAGAAGTAGAAAAATTGTTAGTAAGGTATGGAGAGTTACAAACTATATTGGAAAACTCTAATTTCTATCAAATTCATACAGAAATTGAAGAAGTGGCAATTGGTTTAGGGCTGTTTGAAATAGGATTGGAAAAGGATGTTTCAAAGTTAAGTGGAGGACAGCGGACAAAGTTATTACTAGGAAAGCTTCTTCTAGAAAAAGCTGATGTTTTATTGCTAGATGAACCAACGAACTATTTAGATACAGCACATATAGAATGGTTGCAATCGTACTTGAAACTGTACGAAAAAGCTTATATTATCATTTCGCATGATGAAGTATTTTTGAACAATATTACGAATGTCATTTACCATCTAGAAGAACGAAAAGTTAAGCGATATGTAGGGGATTATGAAAAGTTTTTACAAAGTTACCAAGTACAAAGGAAACAATTACAATCGGCGTATGTGAAACAACAAAAAGAAATTGCTCAGTTAGAAACATTTATTCAAAAAAATAAGATTCGAAAAGCAAAACAGGCAAAAAGTCGAGAGAAAGTATTGGAGAAAATGCAAAGGGTTGAAAAGGTTAATAATATACCTCGGTCCCGTTTTGCTTTTACTGTTTATAATGAACCAGTAAGTCGTATATTACAGGCTGAGAAACTAAGAGTGGGTTATAGTGAGCCGTTATTTCCAGGCTTGAATTTACAAGTGAAAAAAGGAGAAAAGATAGCTGTTGTTGGTCATAACGGTATTGGAAAAACGACAATGTTAAAGACGTTATTAGGTCAAATAAAGCCGCTAAGCGGTTCAATTTTTGTTGGGGAACGAGTAAATCCTGCTTATTTTGCACAGGAAGAGTTTGCTTCAGAAATAACACCATTAGAGAAAGTTTGGGCAGAGCGACCAGATATGACAAAGAAAGAAGTGCGCCAAGCATTAGCGAAGTGTGGATTGAAAGAAGAACATGTATTAAAACCTATTCATTTATTAAGCGGTGGAGAGCAAACGAAAGTGCGTTTATGTGAACTCATCGCAACGAAAAGCAATGTTTTAATTTTAGACGAACCGACTAATCATTTGGATGTAGAAACTAAGATGGCTTTAAAAGAAGCGTTACAACAATATAAAGGAACGGTTTTAATTGTCTCACATGAACCTTCTTTCTATGAATCGTGGATAACAAAAGTATGGAATATAGAAGAGTGGAATGCTGAACAATATGAATAAAGAAAAGACATTAGCTTTTATGAGCTAATGTCTTTTCTTTGTGATTAACATGATTTTCGAGAACTCTTACATGAGAATTGTATGAAGAAGCACTCTTATGGTGCGCTTATAAGCGTGCTTTTTCTTTTGTTATATTTATAATAATACGAAAGCCTTTCCCTAACAGGTGACTATCTTTCTTTATATATATAGATAGTTCAAAGTGGAATGAAAATAATTCCTATATGTAAAGAATAATGTGGATATTATAGGAAGACAATAGAAATTAAAGGAAATTCATGTAAAATTCAAATTAACTTCATATCAACTTCATAGTAGAAATTAATTATAATAGGTTATTGTGATGCTTTTTATTTTTCATAAAATTAAAAGTTTGAATTTAGGAGGTATTGCTCAAACCTAAATTCAAACTTTAGTGAAATAATTAATGGATATTACGTCTAGTTTTCGCTAATGACGGCATTTAAAAGTTCGGCAGGATTACCTGTTCCTGCACCACCAATTGTAATAGATCCGCCAGGAGGAATTTCGCCATTCCATCCTGCGTTCGTAATTACATAATGATTATTTGTTTTACTATTAATTTTAGAATCCCAAACTTGTGTTAAATTGCCGCTATAATCAAATTCTAATTTCCAATTTTTAATAGGGGTCGTTCCATTATTTTTGATTATAATCGAGAAGTTATAACCGCTGCCCCAATTCGAAGTGACTGAAAATGTAGTAGTGCCATTTCCATCAGGAGGTGTCGTATTAGCTTCATCTGTTTTGACAGTAAGAGCGGTAGGTTGTGATTTATTTCCAGTAGCATCTTTGGCAATTACTGAAAATGTGTATTCCGTATTAGGTTTTAAGTTTTTAATTGTAATGCTATTTGTTGTTGCACTCCATTTTTCTTCTCCGGCAGTAATTTCGTATTCAGTAACGCCTACGTTATCAGTGGATGCAGTCCAACTTAATTGAACTGAGCTTGAATTTTTATTCGTAACTACAATATTTTTAACATTTGTTGGTGGCTCAGTATCTTTTTGACTAATAGGTCCACCAAGTAATTCTTTTACTAGCGTATCAAGTAATTTTGGACCACTACAACTATATTTTGGACTTGTACGGCAATCCCCGCTTAGTTCCCAAAACATTGCTCCACTTAAACCCTTCGTCTTTATATAGTCTGTTTTATATTTCATAGATTCATTGTCATCGTAGCTAATAAATGTGCCTGTAGTCGCATTATATAAGTAAGGTACTTTAGCTGTGTCATTCCAGTAGCGTACAAAACCATTTTTATTAACGTAATTGGCTGCTAAATCACCGTAATCATACACACCTGTGTCACCGGTAGAATAATCATCCCAAGTACCTTTAGAAGCAAGTTTCCCATCACTACCTGGTTTGCAAGGTTGATATTGTCCGTTATTTTCTTTTCCACAACTTTTCCAGCCACGTCCGTAAAAAGGTACGCCTAATACTAGTTTATCCACTGGAACACCTTCATTGGTATAAACGTCTATAGCACCATCTACGTAAAAATTCGTATTTGCTGCTGGGTCATTTGGATCCTTGTATAGAGCTGCATTATGATTAGAAGTAGCTTCCCATCCACCGTGGAAATCATATGTCATAATATTAATCCAATCGAGTATTTGAGAAATTTTCTTTAGCTCTGTATGATCAGCGTAGCGTTGACTTGCACCTGACGCGATTGTTAGTAAATATTGTTTGCCATCTTCAGCACCTGCTTTATTCAAAGCATTTCGGACGTCTTGAAGAAGAAGAGTGAAATTTTGTTTATCTTCAGGACGATAACTACCACCAGGAATTGTTTCAACGCCCGGATATTCCCAGTCTAAATCTACGCCATCAAATCCATATGCGCGAAGAAAAGCTACTGTAGATTCGGCAAATACTTTTCTTGTCTTTTCATCAGCGGCCATATCAGAAAAGCGGTTAGACCAAGTCCAGCCACCAACGGAAATTATTGTTTTTAAATGAGGATATTTAGCTTTTAATCGTTTTAGTTCTCCGAAATTTCCGCAACGGGCATATTTATCGCAATCTTCCCAAGTTGTACCTGAGCCAGGATACGATTTGGTAACATCAGCCCATGGTTCACCGAGTACGAGAGTACCATTAGGAACCTCTTTATTTTGCAATGGTACACCAGATTCTTTACAGTTCCACGTTTGTTTATTTGGATTATCCGGATGGGTAGAAGGATTTCCATGTTTTCCATTCCAACAAATATCCGCGAAAGCATAGTTAAGGTGAGTAAGTTTTGATGCATCAATGTCAGCAACTTGATAATTACGTCCGTAAACGCCCCACGAAGGAAAGTACCCAACAATTTTTTGACTTTGCTTTGGTGAATCTGCTAATGCGAGATTTGGAGTAATAAAATTTGTGAGAAAAAGAGGTAAGAAAAGTAGTAGAGATAGTAATAGCAGTGTGAATTTTTGAGACCTCATAGCCATTTCTCCTTTCAAAATAAAAGATATATTTAAAGGCATACGCCAATAAATCAAAATGAATCTAGACGTATGAAACGTCTAGATAAAATGATCAGACATCACGAAGTCTATACAAGGGAGCTGGGGGTGATTAAATCGTAACAAATGTAAGATTTAGTGTAAACGCTTTATTAAGTTGAAAAAGACTTTCTCAATACAAAAAGGCTTGAATACAAACTATATATGAAAACGAAAGGTCGGTATGGGAGGAAATAGCTCATTATAAATAAATTTGAGAAAAAATTGTATGGAGCCAATTATTAAAGACGTAGAAAGATAAGGAAATATCATGTAAAATAATAGTAAAAATATGTAAAGGAGGGAATAGTGTGGATGTGTTTTTGAACATTGCTGAAGAAAAAATTCGCCAAGCAATACGGAATGGTGATCTTGATTATCTTCCGGGAAAAGGAAAACCACTACAATTAGAAGATTTTTCAATGGTACCTCCAGAACTTAGAATGAGTTATAAAATTTTAAAAAATGCGGGAATGATTCCACCAGAGATGGAACTACAAAAAGATATATTAAAAATAGAGGATCTAATTGCCTGCTGTTATGATGAAGAAGAGAGAAAGAAATTACGAGAAGAGTTAACAATAAAAACGTTACGTTTTCAGCAGGTAATGGAAAAGAGAAAGATTAAAGATAGTTCAGCTTTTCGTATGTATCAAGACAAAGTATTTCGTAAATTACGCTAAGAGGGATAAGATGACTACATTTAAAACGATAGAAGAAATAGCGACCTATATCGAAGAACAACAATTGGTACTTCTGTTTATTAAAACGGAAAATTGTGGTGTTTGTGATGTTATGCTAAGAAAAGTAAATTGCGTATTAGAGAATTATGATTACGTAGAGAAAATAGAGATATTACTACAAGACATGCAAGAGATTGCGGGGCGATATGCCGTATTTACAGGACCGACAATTTTATTATTTTATAATGGAAAAGAGATCCTTCGAGAATCGCGCTTCATTTCACTTGAAAATCTAGAGAGAACCATTCAATTATTCGAGGAATAAGGGAGGCTTTTATATGGAATTTATTATCGTCATACTATTATTTGTTGTAGTTGGAATAATCGTAACAGCAGTTCGATCGAACAAAAAGAAGGTAAATCTTACAAAACAAAATAACATTCATAATTCATCTAACAGCTCATCACCATTATTTTTCTTTGCTGGATCTGATAATGATAGCTCGCATGATGGTGGCTCACATGATTGTGGAGGGTCTTTTGGGGGAGATAGCGGAGGAAGCTGCGGTGGTGGTGATTGATGAAAATGCGCCTTATATAGGCGTATTTCTTTTTAAACAAACGTTTGATTAGTTGGCTTACATATGCATAAACACAGTTAAACAAACGTTTGATTAATATTTTTAACATACTAAGGGGAATGGAAATGAAAAGGGAACCGAGAGTGAAAAATAAGGGGAAAGTAGTGTTATTTTTATTAGCTGTGGGAGGCGTATTTCTTGTTAAATTAACATTTAAATTTGGAACAATACATATGATTCGAACTTGGTTTGAAAGTACATTTTCTTAAATAAGGAATATAGCCTCTTGCGATAGAGGTTTTTGATTTGTTATTATTAGACTGAACGGTCGGTTTAAAGAGGTGTGAATATGAGAAGAAGCGCAGAAGAGATAAAGAAAGAAATTGCATATAAAGCAGAAAGTCTATTTTCACAGAAGGGCTACGCAGCTACATCTATGGAAGAGATTTGTGAAATTACAGAGCGAAGTAAAGGAAGTATTTATTATCACTTTAAAAGTAAAGAAGAATTATTTTTATTTGTAGTGAAACAGCATACGTATGATTGGGTTGAAAAATGGAATGAAAAAGAGAAGTTGTATAGTACTAGTACTGAAAAACTATATGGTCTCGCGGAATATCATGTAGAGGACATACAGCAACCAATTTCAAATGCAATAGAGGAATTCTCTATGAGCCAAGTTGTAAGTAAAGAGATTCTGGATGAACTGTTAGCTTTAACTAGAGAATCATATGTTATGTTTGAGAAATTAATTGAAGCAGGTATACAGTCTGGAGAGTTCCGTGAAGATAATACTCGTGATCTTATGTATATTGTGAACGGATTATTATCAGGGCTTGGAGTACTTTACTACGAGTTAGATTATAAAGAGCTGAAACGTATTTATAAAAAGGCAATAGATGTATTGTTAAAAGGAATGGCAGCTGAATAATAAGTCAGTTGCTTTTCTTACAAAACAAATTAGACCGAACGGTCGGTTTATGGAAGGGGAATGAAAGTGAAAGCTTTATTTAAAAACCGAGCATTTATGCTCGTTATGGCATCTGATATTTTACAACAATTTGCAATTTGGATCAGAAATATGGCTCTTTTATATTTCATAATGGAGCGGACAAATAATGATCCAGTTTCAGTGTCTCTATTATCTGTCATGGAGTATGCACCTATCTTTATTTTCTCGTTCATTGGTGGTGCATTAGCAGATCGCTGGAATCCGAAAAGAACAATGGTCGCTGGAGATGTGTTGAGTGTACTGTCTATTATAGGAATTGTCCTGTTGTTAAAGCTGGATTATTGGCAGGCTATATTTTTTGCAACACTCATTTCCGCGATTGTAGGTCAGTTTTCTCAGCCCTCATCTTCGCGTATATTTAAGCGCTATGTAAAAGAAGAAGAGGTAGCAAATGCGATTGCATTTAACCAAACATTACAGTCATTATTTCTAATTTTTGGGCCAGTGGTAGGATCGCTTGTGTATACACAACTTGGTTTATTTACGTCACTATATAGCTTAATCATTTTATTTTTGTTATCTGCTATCGCCCTTTCATTTTTACCAAAATGGGTTGAAAAAGAGAAAGTGGCAAGAGATTCATTAAAAAATGATATAAAAGAAGGATGGAAATACGTTCTTCACACGAAAAATTTACGTATGATTACGATCACTTTTACTATTATGGGTTTAGCTGTTGGATTAACGAATCCATTAGAAGTATTCCTTGTAATTGAACGTTTAGGCATGGAAAAAGAAGCTGTTCAATATTTAGCAGCAGCTGATGGAATAGGTATGTTAATCGGTGGTATTGTTGCTGCAGTTTTCGCTTCAAAAGTGAATCCGAAAAAGATGTTCGTATTCGGTATGAGCATATTAGCGATGTCATTTTTAGTAGAAGGGCTATCTACATCATTTTGGATTACTAGTTTCATGAGATTTGGAACAGGTATTTGTTTAGCTTGTGTTAATATCGTTGTCGGTACGCTTATGATTCAACTTGTACCAGAAAATATGGTTGGAAGAGTAAACGGGACGATTTTACCACTGTTTATGGGGGCAATGCTAATTGGAACTTCACTAGCTGGAGGATTAAAGGAACTAACTTCACTAGTTATTGTGTTTTGTATAGCAATGGCACTTGTTTTATTAGCGATAGGGCCAGTTCTACGCATGCAAATAAAGAAAGAAGATGTCGTTAATAAAGAGAAACTAACAAATTCGTTAGCTTCGAAATAACTATTTTAAGGGAGCAAAATTGCTCCCTTTTTCTTTGAGGAACTTTTGACAACTATATGAGCCAATTATATACTGATGTTGTAAAAACGATTTTACAGGTTAGGAGCAATGGTGTGAAAAATCAAATCTATGAATTACGCACTGAAAATAATATTTCACAAGGCGCATTAGCTGATAAATGCAAGGTTTCTAGACAGACGATAAATGCAATTGAGAATAATAAATATGATCCAAGCTTAGCGTTAGCATTCCGTTTAGCTGAAGTATTAGGAACAACTGTTGATAAATTATTTTTGTACAAGCAGTAGAGTCGTTTATTATAAGGCGCACCGTTAAAAATAAAAAAGATCCTCTTCTCATGAGAAGAGGATCTTTTCTTATAGTGTTTTAGTCTTTGGACTAGTTGGTGTAACGGATGTATTATTTTCTGGAACTCTAGTTAATAAGAATCCACCGATAATAAACAGAACAATAATACTAAGAACACCAGCGTTTGTTTTTCCTGTTAATTGCGTTGTAACACCGACTAATACCGGGCCCATAATTGCGGCGAACTTACCAAAGATATTATAAAATCCGAAGAATTCATTAGCAGATTCTTTTGGTACTAGTTTTGCAAAGTATGAACGACTTAGTGCTTGAATACCACCTTGAGATGTAGCAACTAACATTGCTAAAATCCAAAAATCAAGTGTCGTTTTTAAGAAATAAGCATATATGCAAATGATGATATAAATAATGATACCGACATATAGCATTTTTTTACCTGTAAATGTTGCTGATAATTTTCCATATAATAAAGCAAATGGACAAGCGACAATTTGTGTTACAAATAATATGATTAATAGATTCGTTGCACTGATACCGAGATCTGTTCCGTAAGCGGTGGACATGGTAATAATTGTATCGACCCCATCAATATAGAAAAAGTAAGCGATTAGGAACATGAATACAGTTTTATATTCTTTAATATTTTTAAAAGTAGCAGCAAGGCGTTTGAAGCTCATTGTAATTGGTCTAGGGTGACGTTCAATATAGTGCTTTTGCTCTACGTTTTTTAGCATTGGAATCGTAAATAACCCCCACCAAAGAGCTGTTATCGCAAATGAAATTTGACTAGCAATACCAACAGATAAAGGGATAGTTCCTTTTTGAGAAAGAATAATAAGAGCGATACAACCGATGAAAGGAATAGTACTCCCAATATAGCCTAATGCGAAACCTCGCGTAGAAATTCGGTCCATTCTATCTTCAGAAGTGACATCTACTAAAAATGCATCATAAAAAATGTTTGCTCCAGCAAAACCGACTAAGGCGAGCATATAGCATCCTAATAATAAGTACCACTGAGATGTTGGAACGACTGCTAACATACTTGTAAATACGATACCGAGTCCAAAGAAGAATGTGAAAAATCGTTTTTTAAATCCTTTATAATCAGCAACTGTGCCGAGAATAGGAGCAAGTATAGAAATTAAAAGTGTAGCGAACGAGTTTGCATATCCCCAATATGCTGTTGAAGTTGCCCCGGATAGTCCAGCTTCTTTTGCAGCTGCTTTAAAGTAAATTGGAAATAATGCAGTTGTAATGACGAGCGAATATACCGAGTTCGCCCAATCGTATAATATCCAGCTTTTTTCTTGTCTGGACATTTTTTTCATATAATGTTCCCCCTTAAATTTGTTTTACTAACAGTGTACAAAAATAAAAATTATAAAAAGAGAAACAGTGATGAATTTTACATAACTTTTACATATATACACAGTTCTTTACAATTGGAGTAAATCCTCTACAATTGCTCCGTCTGTTTCACCTAAGTGTAAACCGAGTAGTCTAGCGATAGTTGGACCTTCATCAATAAGCCTCATGTACGGGACGGTAACGCCGCTTTTTATTCCTTTCCCAGCAGCGATAAAAATTGTTTCATAGTTAGGTTTTGTTGGAGAGTATCCATGCGTACCAAATGTATATTTTTTACTAGGCGTAACATCTTTTTCAGTAATTTCTTTTATAAAATCTCCTGTATAGTTTTCAGTGAAATAATAACCCTCTTGTGCTTCTAACATAAATAAACAATTACCATCTGCACCGCGGTCTTTCGCAGCTTCATCATGAAGTATAAATTCAATTCCATTCTGTTTATTTTGCAGCAGTTCTTCAAGGAGTAGTTGTACTTCTCGAATTGTATCCGTATCATTTTTGTCTTTCACATATACATAGGCAGAGCCATCACAACTTTGGCAATAGGCTTTCCAGTCTACTAATTTGCCTTTTTTATTAAGAGATATAAGTCCTCTTTGATGGAATAGCACATTTAATTGGATGGATTTGTTTTCACTTAAAGCGCTATGATCACCAAGGGCAATAATTGTACTTTCTTCGTATAGATCACTGTCTTTTAAAGTTTGAATAATTTTCCCTAGCCGCTCATCATGTCTATGAATTGCAGCTATTGTTTCGTTAGATTCAAAGCCATGATAATGTCTTTGCGTGTCTAAATCAGTGAAATGTACGAACATAACATTAGGCTTTTTCGTCTGAATGGTGTGTACAGCAGAGGCGAGGACGAAATCATCCAGCTCTGGTTGTGATAAACCATTTCTTATATGGCCGAAACGACGATTTAAATCTAATTGGTATAGTGGGCTACCGCTAAATAAGGAAACTAACACTTGATTTTGCCACGGTCTATTGGGGAAAATTTCTGGTAAATTGTAATCAATGTTTGCTCTCCCAGTAACAGGCCATAGAAGGGCAGCTGTCGTTAAATTTGCTTTACGCGCTTCATCATACAATGTTGTTCCTTTTATCGATTTTCGGTACCAATGCCAATCAGGTGATTCACGTCCTGGTTGAAGTAACGTATTACTAACAACACCGTGCTTGTTAGGATAATTACCGGTTACGATTGTTGAGTGGCTTGGATATGTTACAGAAGGATAAATTGGTTCTACTTTTTCGACAACCGTGCCCTTTTTTATTAGAGATTGGAAATGAGGTAGTTTTTGTAGTATAGGAAAATCTAAAGCTGATAAACAGTCGAATGATAAAATAATGACACGATTCGTTAATGCTTTATCCATAAAGTAATCCTCCTAATTATATAAAACCTATTCTTATATATTACTATTAATACCTAGTAATAAAAATATGTTTTCGAATAAAATTTATTGTTTATTTTCAGAAAAATTAAACATATAATAAGTATAAGGGAATCTACGGACGGAGGGAATAGTATGGACTGGTTAGATGGATTCGGTATATTTTACATCATTGGTGGCATCACAATTCTCCTTGTATTTGCTATTTCATATTTACTA
This sequence comes from Bacillus sp. FSL K6-1338, assembly GCF_038006965.1. Lineage (NCBI taxonomy): Bacteria > Bacillati > Bacillota > Bacilli > Caryophanales > Bacillaceae > Bacillus > Bacillus sp. FSL K6-1338. The sequence continues at coordinate 462,765 of NZ_JBBOWI010000001.1, forward strand.
AAGAAACGTTTTCCAGACAAACAGTTTGATATTATATTTGCACTGATTGTAATACTTCTTTGCTTAGCATCATTTCCTGTTACCATGATGGTTATTGGTGGGTGGGAAGGAATGGGATATGGATTTATTGGTTTCTTCGTTCTACTAGGTACACTTATTGGTATGATTGCACATCAACTTGTAAAAATCTCTCGAAAAAGCTACGTATAAAACTGTAAAAAACGAAAAGAATATATAATAATAAGAAAATTAGCTATTGTTTTAAAAAAGAATTTGTATTATGATAATCAACAAATTTATTTCATTATAACGATGAAAAAGGACTAGTACATGTTCAACCTTTTTAGCAGAGAGAGAATCCGCCAGGCTGAAAGATTCTTAAAAAGGCAATATGGAACCTGCCTTTGAGTTCTGCATATGCAGCGGGAATTTCCCGTTATCAAGAAGAGAGCATATACAATTTTTGTGTATGAATCAGGGTGGTAACGCCGGCAAAGCTCGGTCCCTATTTAGGGACGCGGGCTTTTTTGTATTTTCTAGAAGAAGGAGGAAGACTGACTATGGCAAAAGAACAAGTGCAAGCCATTACGAAGATGGAAGAGGACTTTGCGCAGTGGTATACCGATATTGTAAAAAAAGCCGAACTGGTTGATTATTCAAGTGTAAAAGGGTGCATGATTTTACGTCCATATGGTTATGCCTTATGGGAGAATATGCAGAAGGTGATGGATGAGAAGCTAAAAGAAACTGGCCATGAAAATGTATATATGCCAATGTTTATCCCAGAGAGTTTATTGCAAAAAGAGAAGGATCATGTTGAAGGGTTTGCTCCTGAAGTAGCATGGGTTACGCATGGCGGAGATGAAAAGTTAGCGGAAAGACTTTGTGTACGTCCTACATCTGAAACTTTATTCTGTGAGCATTTTTCAAAAATTGTGCAATCCTATAATGATTTGCCAAAATTATACAACCAGTGGTGTTCAGTAGTTCGTTGGGAGAAGACAACTAGACCATTCCTTCGTACGACTGAATTTTTATGGCAAGAGGGTCATACAATCCATGAAACGGCAGAAGAATCGCAGGCTGAAACATTAAGTATTTTAAACTTATATGCTTCTTTCTGTGAGGATTATTTAGCGATACCAGTTATTAAAGGACAAAAAACAGAAAAAGAGAAGTTTGCTGGAGCAAAGGCAACTTATACAATTGAAAGCTTAATGCATGATGGGAAAGCACTTCAAACAGGAACATCCCATAACTTTGGAACGAATTTCTCTGAAGCATTTGATATTAAATTTTTAGATCGTAACGGTAAGTGGCAATATGTACACCAAACATCTTGGGGTGTATCAACAAGAATGATAGGTGGGCTAATTATGGTTCATAGCGATAATAATGGACTTGTAATGCCACCAAAAGTTGCTCCAGTGCAAGTTGTTATCGTACCAATTGCTCAGCATAAAGAAGGAGTTTTAGCGAAAGCAACAGAGTTACAAGGACATATTCAAAAAGTTGCACGCGTGAAAATAGATGCTAGTAATAAAACACCGGGCTGGAAATTTAATGAGTATGAAATGAAGGGCATTCCAATTCGATTAGAAGTTGGGCCTAAAGATATTGAAAAGAATCAAGTTGTACTTGTAAGAAGAGATACGAAAGAAAAAGAATTTATATCAATGGATCAATTAGAAGAACGTATTCCAGCACTACTTGAGGAAATTCATGACTCTTTATTTAATAAGGCAAAAGTATTTCGCGATGAGAATACGTATAGTGCGACGAATTTTGAAGAGATGAAACAAGTAGCTGATGAAAAGCAAGGATTTATTAAGGCAATGTGGTGCGGAGAATTAGCTTGTGAAGAGAAACTAAAAGAAGAAGTTGGAGTATCTTCACGTTGTATGCCTTTTGAGCAAGAGCATTTAGCTGACGAATGTATTTGTTGTGGTAAAGAAGCTAAACAAATGGTGTATTGGGGAAAAGCGTATTAATAATCCTTCTGATAGGTGATAAAAAGGACTTTAGGCTGCATAATAAAATGCAACCTAAAGTCCTTTTAGTTTTTACAATTTATTTCATGTATTTTTTAGATGGAAGGATGTGTTTTATTTTGCGTTTTTACGGCGAATAAATAGTAACATACCAATTAGGAATGTTGAAAGCCCCATTAAAATAGATGCAGGATAATGTGTTGCCGTATTCGGTAACTTATCGCCTTGTTTTTTCGCATTATCTTTTACATTGCCACCTTGAGAGCCGTTTCCACTGCTATCGCCTTTAACACGGTTACCGCCCTGAGAGCCATTACCACCTTGAGAACTGCTATCGCCTTTAACACGATTACCGCCTTTAGAGCCATTGCCACCAGAGCCATTGCCACCAGAGCCATTGCCACCAGAGCCATTGCCACCAGAGCCATTGCCACCAGAGCCATTGCCACCAGAGCCATTGCCACCAGAGCCATTGCCACCAGAGCCATTGCCACCAGAGCCATTGCCACCAGAGCCATTGCCACCAGAGCCATTGCCACCAGAGCCATTGCCACCAGAGCCGTTGCCACCAGAGCCGTTGCCGCCAGAACCGTTGTCACCAGAGCTACTGCCACCAGAACCGTTGCCGCCAGAACCGTTGTCACCAGAGCTACTGCCACCAGAACCGTTACCGCCGGAACCATTGCCGCCAGAACCGTTACCACCAGAGCCGTTACCGCCGGAACCGTTGTCGCCAGAGCCACTGCCACCAGAGCTGTTGCCACCAGAACCGTTGTCACCAGAGCTACTGCCACCAGAGCCGTTACCGCCGGAACCATTGCCACCAGAGCCACTGCCACCAGAACCGTTACCGCCGGAACCATTGCCGCCAGAGCCGTTACCGCCGGAACCATTGTCGCCAGAGCCACTGCCACCAGAGCCGTTGTCGCCAGAGCCACTGCCACCAGAACCATTGCCGCCAGAACCGTTGTCACCAGAACCACTATCGTTCTGAGAACCGTTATTTCCTGGAGGTTTATTATTATCCTTTGAGTTTCCTTCTGCAAAATGATCACTATTTTGTACAATAGCGTTTGTTAATGGGCGGAAGTTTTCAGTTGCAGCATTACCAATATTTAAACCGCTAAAAAAAGATAAAGAGAGTGTTGATGCTAAAATGAAGATTTTCGTCATGGTTTTCCTCCTAAGAAATTAATATTCCATCTAAAATACATCCCTTTGTAATATTTCTTAGGAAAAAGAGTTTTATGCAAAAAAAACTATATATAGAAAAAGGTGGTGTATTTCTCAAAGCAGAAAAGAGTTAATGTAGATTTCCTACAAATAGTAGAGGCGGAGAATTTACATTCAGAACGGTAGAGGAAGTGGCAGTAGATGAAAGAGTATATAGCGTTTGATATTGGCGGTACGCAAATTAAGTATGGCATTGTTTCAGAAATAGGGAGAGTATTAAAGCGTAAAACAGTTGCAACAGAAATTCATTTAGGCGGAGAACAAACTATTCAAAAACTTATATATGTATCAAAAAAAATAATGAATGAACATACTATTGCAGGAATTGGTATTAGCACCACGGGGATTGTTGATATTAGTAAAGGAATTGTGACGGGAGGTGCGGAGCATATTCCGGGATATCGTACTATTCCTATTATTGATAGATTGCAAGAGATATTAAAAGTTCCAGTATCGATTGACAATGATGTGAATTGTGCAGCGTTTGGAGAAAAATGGAATGGTAGTGGAAGAGAGAAAGAGAACTTTATTATGCTCACCCTTGGAACAGGGATTGGGGGAGCGATTTTTATAGACGGAGAATTGTACCGAGGGCATTCATTTAGTGCTGGTGAATGGGGGAATATGTTAATAGAAGGAAAACCGTTTGAAGAGGTTGCCTCGATTTCAGGATTAATTCGTCTTGTCAGAAAATATAAAGGCAAAGGTGAGTGGAATGGGAGATTAATTTTCGAGTTGTATGATAAAGGAGATCGGGAAGTTGCTCAAGCAGTTAGGATCTTCTTTAAACATTTGGCAATCGGAATTAGTAATCTTGCTTATATTTTCAATCCAGAAAAGATTATTATTGGTGGAGGAATTACCGATAGAGGAAATGAGTTTTTAAAAGAAGTAAAAGAAGAGGTCAGTAAATACTTAAATCAAGAGATTTATAATAATTGTGAGATTGAACTTGCACAAAACGGTAATTGTGCAGGAATGATTGGTGCTATTTACCACTTCTTACATCATCATAAGTAAATTATATGAATGTTTTCATATAACTGAGAATTTATCCTTTTTATCGCTAGGTAAATAATGCTACAATATAAGAGAAGAATACAATATTTTCCGATTTGGAAAATGCTTTGTAGAAAGGGAGAAACTTCATGCCTATTATTTTAGAAAAAGGTCAAAAGATCGATTTAACGAAAGGACAACCAAAAGTAGCAAAACTACAGGTTGGCTTAGGCTGGGATCCAATTGGGCAATCAGGTGGATTTCTGTCTTCATTATTTGGAAGTAAACCAAATGTAGATTGTGATGCATCTGTTGTTATGTTAGAAGGAGATCGTTTTTTAAACAAAAATGATTTAGTTTACTTCGGAAATAAACTTTCTACTTGTGGTAGTATTATTCATTCAGGAGATAATTTAACAGGTGAAGGCGCTGGTGATGACGAAACAATTTTCGTAGAATTACATAAAGTTCCGAGCCGTATTAATCGTTTAGTATTCGTTGTAAATATTTATGACTGTGTAAATCGTCGTCAAGATTTCGGGATGATTCGTAATGCATATATTCGTATTCAAAACCCGCAAACTGGTGAAGAATTAGCACGCTATAATTTATCGGATAATTATGCTGGCAAAACGACTCTAATTGCAGGTGAAATGTATCGTCACGGAAGTGAATGGAAGTTTTCAGCTGTTGGAGAAGGCACACAAGATAAAAACTTAAGTGAGATTGTATCACGTTATCAATAAAATAAACCGAGGAGGAATTGAATATGGCATCAATTTCATTGAAAAAAGGACAAAAGGTAGACTTAACAAAAACGAATCCGGGTCTTTCAAAAGTTCTTGTAGGACTAGGTTGGGATACGAATCGTTATGACGGACAAAACGATTTCGATTTAGATGTTAGTATTTTCTTAGTAGGCGCTAACGGTAAAGTTTCAGGTGCAGAGGATTTCGTCTTCTATAATAACCCAAAAGGTGCGAATGGTGCTGTCGAGCATTTAGGAGATAACCGAACTGGCGAAGGTGAAGGCGATGACGAATCGATCAAAGTAGATTTGAAAAATGTACCTGCACATATCGAACGTATTTGTTTCACAATTACAATCTACGATGGAGAAGGTCGTAGCCAAAACTTCGGACAAGTTTCTAACTCTTTCGTACGTATTTTAGATGAAGAAAAGAATGCAGAATTAATTCGTTACGATTTAGGAGAAGATTTCTCTATTGAAACAGCCGTAGTAGTAGGTGAATTATACCGTCATGCAGGTGACTGGAAATTCAATGCAATCGGAAGTGGATTCCAAGGTGGATTAGCGTCTCTATGTAATAACTTTGGTTTAGACGTAGAGTAATAGATTTAATTTATATATCCATCGGTGAAATGTATGTTTACCGATGGATATATTTTTAAAGATAAAAATATAGAGGTGAATATAGATGGTTATTCAATTACAAAAAGGACAGAAAATTGATTTGGGTAAGACAAGCCCTGGTTTAACAAAAGCAGTAATTGGTCTTGGATGGGATATTAAATCTTATGACGGTGGATCAGATTTCGATTTAGATGCATCTGCCTTTTTATTAGATGCAAACGGAAAATGTACGAAGGAAACTGATTTTATCTTCTATAATAATTTACAGTCTCCTTGTGGATCTGTTTTACATACAGGAGATAACCGTACAGGTGAAGGTGAAGGTGACGATGAGCAACTTGTTGTGGACTTAAAGAAAGTTCCAGCAGATGTGCACAGAATTGCTATTACAGTTACGATTTATGATGCAGAAGGCCGTAGTCAAAACTTTGGACAAGTAGGAAATGCGTTTGTTCGTTTAGCAAATGAAGAGACGAATGAAGAAGTTCTTCGTTTTGATTTAGGGGAAGATTTCTCCATCGAAACAGCAGTTGTCTTTTGTGAATTATACCGTCATAATGGACAGTGGAAGTTTAATGCAGTAGGAAGTGGATTCCAAGGTGGTTTAGGTGCGCTTGTAAGAGCGTATGGCTTGGATGCATAGAAAGGAAACGATATTCGTTTCCTTTTTTTGACCTTTCTATAAATCTAGCAAAGAATAGGGGATAAAGGTAAGATGAGTATTTTGCAAGGAATCCTTGATACGTATGCTCAGTTTTTCGACTTGGACATGTGGATTAAAGTGTTGCAAGATCCAGTATCTTGGGGATTAATAGGTACACTTGTTGTACTTGAAGGTTTGTTATCTGCCGATAACGCACTTGTGTTAGCAGTAATGGTAAAACACCTTCCGGAAGAAAAACGTAAAAAAGCATTATTCTATGGACTTATTGGAGCTTATGTGTTCCGCTTTATTGCGATTGGAATTGGAATGTTCTTAATTAAATTATGGTGGGTAAAACTTCTTGGTGCACTTTACCTTGCTTGGTTATCAGTAAAATACTTTATTGATAAGCGTAAAGGTGCAAGTGAAGAAGACGAAGCTCACGGTATGAATCAAAACAGTATTTTCTTTAGAATGTTCGGTGTCTTCTGGGGAACAGTTGCGATGGTTGAATTAATGGATATCGCGTTCTCTGTAGATAGCGTACTTGCTGCATTTGGTGTATCTAATGAAGTTTGGATTTTATTATTAGGCGGAATGCTCGGTATTTTAATGATGCGTGGTATCGCTGGTGTATTCTTAAAATTGTTAGAGCGTATTCCAGAGCTTGAAACGACAGCATATATTTTAATCTTAATTATCGCATCGAAAATGCTATTGTCTCTAATTGATATTCATATTAGTCATACACTGTTCTTCATTATTTTAGTTGTAGCATTTGGAGCAACATTTATAATTCACTACATGAAGAATTCTGGACAAGCTAAAGAAGAAGTTGCAGCTACTAAAGAAGACAATAAATAATTGAAATGGGTTTGCTCGTTTTACGAGCGCCCATTTTTTATAACCAAAAATAGTTTATAATAGAAGAAAGATTTAGAAAAAACGTAAATGTTTTTGGAGGTGAACTGTTGTGTTTTCACGTTTTACACTTCAACCATATGCATTAAAAGATGAATCAGATTTAAAGCAATTTGAAACACTTTTAGAAAAACGCCCACAATATGAGCTGACAGAGAATGAAATGAAATTTAGTTATATAGCATGTCGAATCCTTGGCGTTCCTAATGATGTAGATGAATATTTTAATGAACTGTTTGATTATAGTGAAGCGAAAGGAATCGAAGTTTTACACGAACAAAATTTAAACAAAGTGATTGATTCGGAAAAGCTTCGTCATATTCAAGAAGTGTTCGGATTACATCAAGAAGCACCAAATGGTCTGACAGTAAATAGGCTAGTTGCACATTTATCTGGGAAACAACTTTTACCGAAAGTAGACAATCCTGATTTACAGCATTACATACATGCGACGTTCATTTCAGTATTGAAATTATATGAGAAACAACATAATCAGTCGTTAAAGACAGAAGGTTTCCGTCGTTTCTTAATCGACATAATTAAACTAAGCGAAAATTACGTAGCGAAGTGGTTCTCTACGATTAATTATAAGAAACAAATGCCGCGTATCGTTTGGTATGGTGATGCACAGGAAAGCCGTATATATTTCTTATATTTTCTTATTATGCTCGGTTGTGATGTGCTTTATTATCACCCCGAAGGAAAAGATGGATTTGAAAATATTGATGAAGAGGGAAGAACTTTTGTTGTATCTCATCCGGGTCGCATTTCGCTTGAACCATTCCCTGATCGTCGACGTGAGCGTGTTGCAACAGTAGCGTATCAAGCTTCGAAAGAAATTGAACAAGTACTTCACCACGATAATTCACTATTATATAAACCGTGGCAATTTCGTTCGTATACACCTGTAGCACGTACGTTAAAAACGACATATGATGAACTCTTTTTAATTACGAAAGAAAAGGCATTTGTACGTCCAACATTCTTTGTTGAAAATAAACATATTTATATTCCTTCTTTATTTGCGAAAATATCAGGCGTTTCAAAGAATGATAAAGAATATTTTCAACGATTAAAGGTTGTTACATCATTTGATAACAGTTTATTAATTAATACATTCCCATTTACGAAAGAGCAAAAAGCAAATTTCCAATATCATTATCGAGATGCATTGGACCGAGCTGGGAAATTACATCCTGATCTAATTATGAATAGCCATTGGTGGCCGCATAAGCGTTTACCGGAAGGTTTACAACATGGGATTGCAGAGGCGATTATCCATACGTGCGAAAGTGAAATATGCAAACCAATTGCGAAAGAAACGAAACAAGATGTAGCACTGTATGTTTTCGCACAACTTTCTCAAATACCACCTAATATTTTAGAACAGCTTGAGAAATTTGATTATTCACAAGATGTACCGAAAATTGTTATATTTAATAATGAGAAGAGTGGAGAATTAACTCGTTCTGACGCTGTTTTATTACTATTTTTGAATCAAATTGGAGTAGATGTATTCCATTTCAATCCCACGGGCAGAAACGATATTGAACCGTATGTTGAAGCAGGAGCATTCGATTCCCATTGGCTTGAAGAAGTTAATTTCGATCTTGAGTTTCATGGTTCATCAGCCTATAAAAATTTATCACAAACAATAAAAGGACTATTTCGTCCATTTTTATAAGGAAAGGGAGAATACCATATGAATAACCCAGTCGTACTAGATTCGAAAACTGAATTGAATGAGCAAACCGCACAAGATGTTCGCTTGCAACTTAGACAAGATGCAGATGTGCAACGTATTTATAACGCAGTAGATATTAAAGATCAACTGGAATTAATTGAACTTGGAAAAGAACCTTCTATGGAAATTTCACGTTTCGCTGATCAAATTTTACATACAATGTCTCTATCAAAGATAGAAGATTCTGGTGAATTGTTAAAGCAACTTGGTAAAATTATGGACAGATTTGATAGTAAAGACTTTGCGGAAGAAAAAAGTGGTTTCTTCTCGCGCATGTTCAAAAAAGCGGATAAAATGATAGAACAAATCTTTAGTAAATATCAAACGATGGGCCGCGAAATTGATAAAGTTTATGTGGAAATTACGAAGTACCAAGATGAGATGAAAAAATCAATTGGTACGTTAGATGGCTTGTATGAGCAAAACTTAAAATATTATTTAGACTTAGAGAAGTATGTAGTAGCAGGAGAAATGTTATTAGAGCGTTTAAATACAGAATTAGTTCCGATGTATGAAGAGCGCGTGCGTAATAATGATCAATTAGCAGGTATTGAATTAGAGTCGCTTAAAAACTCGGTTGAAATTTTAGAGCAACGTATTGATGATTTAGAAAAAGCTCGTATGGTTGCGCTACTTACAGCACCACAAATTCGCATGATTCAACGTGGTAATAATAAATTAATTGGTAAAATCAATACAGCATTTATTACGACGATTCCTATCTTTAAAAATGGTATCATTCAAGCAGTAAATGCGAAACGTCAAAAGCTTGTTGCAGATTCTATGGCTGAACTTGATCGCCGTACAAATGAATTACTTAAGAAAAATGCACAAAATATCGCAACGCAAAGTGTAGAAGTAGCGAGATTATCAGGTTCTTCTAGTATTAAAATGGAAACACTTGAGGAAACTTGGAACATTATTTCAAGAGGTATGCAAGAAACACAACAAATTGAAGAACAAAATAAACGTGAGCGTGAAGAAAGTCGCAAGCGTATGGCTACATTAACAGAGAATATCAAAAAAGAATTACAAGGATAAATGAAAAGGCAATGAGGAATAGTCCTCATTGCCTTTTAGTTTCTCTTCACTAATTTAATAATTTCATTCACAACAAGTGGAATGATACTTATTAAGAGAACAAATCCCCAATCTCGCATCGTTAATGCATGTACACCGAATATATTTGCAAGGGGCGGGATGGAGATGATACAAACTTGCATAAGAACACCGATAAGAAGGGAGAAGACTAAATATTTATTTGTAAAGATCCCAATTGAAAAAATCGATTTCGTTCTTGAACGCAAGTTAAATGAATGAACAAGCTGAGAAAAACTAAGAACGACAAATGCCATCGTTTGGGCATGTAATAGAGCATCCTCATCAATTCGCTCTGGGAAAAGAGGGAATAAATTTGTATCTCCAGTATAGAATTTTGCTCCGGCGATAAAGGCTATTAACGTTAAAATCCCAATGACAGCCCCATTGAAAATAAGAAAAGGAACGCTACCACTAAATAGGCTTTCTTTCGCATGTCGTGGTTTTTCCTTCATCACATCTGGATCTTCAGGATCAATCCCAAGTGATAATGCAGGCAGTGTATCTGTAATTAAATTTACCCACAAAATATGAATAGGTCGTAGGGGTGTTGCCCAGCCAAGTAAAATCGCTAAAAATAAAGCGATAATTTCTCCAAAGTTACAAGAGAGTAGGAAGAGAATTGATTTTTTTATGTTACGATAAATATTTCTACCTTCCTCAACAGCTTTCACGATAGATGAGAAATTATCATCTGTTAACACGACATCAGCTGCTCCTTTTGCGACATCTGTTCCTGTAATGCCCATCGCTACGCCAACATCAGCTTGCTTTAAAGACGGTGCATCATTGACACCATCACCAGTCATAGAAACGATATTTCCTTTTGCGCGTAATGCCTTTACAATTTTCACTTTATGCTCTGGAGAGACTCTAGCGAATACATTTAAATGATTAATTTTGCTAGCTAGTTCTGTATCTGAAATGTTATTTAATTCAGTTCCAATCATAATTTCAGATATTTCTTCAGCAATGCCAAGTTCTTTGGCAATTGCAAAGGCGGTATCTTTATGGTCACCGGTAATCATAACTGTGCGAATACCGGCTTTTTTACATTCTGTAATTGAATCTTTCACTTCAGTTCGCGGTGGATCAATCATACCGACAAGACCGATAAAGATAAGATTTTCTTCAAGATGATTTATATCCACATCGTTTGAATTGTATTTTTTAAATGCGAATGAAAGTACTCTTAAAGCTTCTTGAGACATTGCTCCGGCAGATTCTAATATTTGATTTTTATCAGAATCAGTTAAAATCTCGATTTTCCCGTTTTTAAAAATATGGTTACATCGAGGTAAGAGCTTATCGATAGCACCTTTCGTCATGCTATAGCAGTTTTCATCGTATGTATGCACGGTTGACATCATTTTACGATCTGAGTCGAAAGGTAGCTCGTTAACACGTTCATGTATTTTTTCTAAATGATCTTTTTGCATGTTAAAAGTGTTTCCGGCCACCAGAAGAGCAATTTCAGTCGGGTCCCCGGTTTGTGATTCGTTATTGTAAGACGCATCATTACATAGCACCATATTCTCTAACAATAGACGTTGCGTATCATTATTTACATTCAAATGTTCTAAGCGATCGTATGTGTTATCACTATAAAAGTGAGTAACGGTCATTTTATTTTGCGTTAACGTACCTGTTTTATCTGAACAAATAATTGTGACAGAACCGAGGGCTTCAACAGCTGGTAGTTTCCGAATGATAACGTTTTGTTTAATCATACGTTGCACACCAATTGCAAGAACGATGGAAACAATAGCTGGCAAGCCTTCTGGAATAGCTGCAACGGCTAAACTAATAGCAGTCATAAACATTTCTAACGTATCCCGGCCTTGTAAAAAACCGATGAGGAACATAACGATACAAATAGCTACAGCGACAAAGCCTAAATATTTTCCGACTTGTGCTAAGCTTTTTTGAAGTGGTGTCATATCATCGTCTGCTTCATGTAAAAGGGTAGCAATCTTACCAATTTGTGAGTTCATTCCAGTTTCAACAGCAACACCGACGCCTCTTCCGTATGTTACAAGAGTGGACATAAATGCCATGTTTTCTTGATCGCCGAGTGGTACTTGCTCATCACTTTGCATGGAAGGGTGGTAGATTGCATCTTTATCAACAGGGACAGATTCACCAGTTAGAGCAGATTCTTCAACTTTTAAATTTGCGGTTTCAATAAGGCGTAAATCGCATGGGATATATCGTCCGGCGTCGAGCATAACGATATCCCCTGGAACGACGTGCTCAGATGGAATTTCTTTTAGTTCACCATTTCTCTTGACGATAGCTTTAGGTGTTGCCATCTTTTTCAATGCCTCTAAAGCTTGTTCTGCTTTCGATTCTTGGACAACACCGATAACAGCATTTAAAACTACAACAAGCGCGATAATACTGGCATCCGCCCATTCACCTACAAAGGCAGAAATAAGGGCAGCAATAATAAGGACATATACGAGGACGTCATTAATTTGGGCGAAAATACGCTGCCATAAAGTGCGTTTTTGTTTTGTAGCTAATTCATTAGAACCGTATTGCTTTAAACGGTCACTTACAATCTCATCTGTTAAACCGTGTTGTTCGTTTGTTTCTAGGTCAATTAATGTTTGATCTTTCGTCTTACTGTACCAATTGCTCATAAGTAAGCACCTCCAGTAAAAACAGTTAGCAATGGTAGTGTTGCTATTATTTGTGAGTAGTATGTATGGAGAAAAAATCTAAGATGAGGTTCTACTTCTATTGTACAATATTTTACAGTTGGTTGAGGGAAAGAGAAGAGTTGTCATGAATTTGTTGGAAATAAAAAAGAGCCTCATATAAGAGAGGCTTTTTTACTTTTTAATTAATGTACCTAATTCTTCTGTAATAGCTTGCATTTCACTAATGCTGAAAGTTTCACGTTTCATAACATGATCATAAATGTCACGTAAATCTTCGTACATTTCTTCGTTAAAACTAGCAGCTCTCATCGCTCCAGCATTAACCATACGTAATTTTTCTTTAATAGCTTCGACCATATATTCAACGTTTTCTTCTGACTTTACGGATAAATCCACCGAAGTGTCCCCCTTTAAAATAACATAAGGCTATCTTAACATTTTTTATCATTTTCGTTAATGAATCTTTTCAATCCTATTAAATTAGTAGGGATTTCCTTTATATTTAATAATTGGTTGTTTATACTATAAGTATATATGAAGAAATGCACCAAGAAGGGAAGAAACAAAAACATGGTTCAAGTATTGTTTGTTTGTCTTGGGAACATTTGCCGTTCTCCAATGGCAGAAGCGATTTTTCGAGATCTTGTCGTAAAAGAGGGACTCGAAGAGAAAATTGTCATTGATTCTGCAGGAACTGGAGATTGGCATGTTGGCCATCCGCCACATAAAGGAACACAAAAAATTTTAAAAGAAAATGCAGTCACTTTTGAAGGAATTAAAGCAAGGCAAGTAGAAAAAGAAGACTTAACAAAGTTTGATTATATTATTGCCATGGACAACAAGAATATAGCAGATTTAAAAAGTTTAGGTAAAACTGGAGGCTATATTGGTAGACTGTCCGACTTTGTTCCAGACGGTGGCTGGACAGACGTTCCTGACCCTTACTATACAGGGAATTTCCAAGAAGTATATGACCTTGTAACAGAAGGGTGTGCAAAGCTATTAGCTTTCATTCGAAATGAACAAGGAATATGAGGAAGCTTAGAAAGAAATACTTTCTAACATAAGAAATGAAAGGGTGAAGGAATATGGCAAAGAAAAATAATATTGCTCGAAACATTGCGATTGGTGTAGCGGCAGGTGTAGCTGTATCCATGTTAAAGAAAGAAAACCGTGAAAAAGTAAAAAATACAGCAGAAAAAGCAAAAACAAAGATGATTGAAATTGGTGAAAATGCAAAGATCAAAGAAAAAGTGCAAACTGTTACAGATAAAGGACGCGAACTTGCTGATTTCAATGTGGTAAAAGCGAAAGTAGCAGAAATTAAAAAATTAACGCCATCTGTTGTAGAGACGTTAAAAGAAACGAAAGAAATTTTTAGTAAGAAAAAAGTTGAGCCAGAAGAAAAGCCAGAAACGATTGAAATTCAAGCTGTATCTCCAAAGGTAGATGAGCTGAAAGCAGAAGAAGAGCCAGTAGTTGCTGAAGATGGTGGTATGAAAGAAGCGCGTGAATTATTTATAAAAGACTCAAATGCAGTGGAAAAAAAAACTGAAGCGTACATTGAGTTAAAGCAAGATAAAGAAGAGAAGAAAAGCGTTTAAACATATATGAGAAAAATTTTAGAAAAGGTGAGAAGAAATCGTACTTATTCGTTTGGTAAAGATTTATATGACCGGACGATGCGCGATGATGTAGCGGGCTTGGCAGCACAGCTCGCTTATTTCTTCTTGCTTGCAATTTTTCCTGGGCTCGTTTTCTTAATTACGCTTCTTGGATTTATTCCCATTCAAACAGAGGATGTGCTTAGTTTATTAGAGGTTTATGTACCAGATGATGCAATGAACTTAATTGAGGTAAATGTAGATAAAGTTGTAAACCAGCAAAATGGTGGTTTATTATCATTTGGTTTATTATCCATGTTATGGTTTGCCTCAAATGGTGTTAATGCGGTTATGAATGCTTTTAACCGAGCTTATGACGTGAAGGAAACACGTTCTTTTATTACAACAAGAGCGTTATCAATTGTGTTTACATTAGCTATTATTTTTATGATTGTCTTTGCGTTAATTGTTCCGGTATTCGGACAAGTTATTGGAGCAGCAGTGTTTAAAGCACTCGGTTTATCAGATAGTTTTTCTTTCGTATGGAGCATTACACGATTAGTAGCGAGTTTCTTCGTACTATTTGCTTTGTTTAGTTTCTTATATACATTTGCACCAGATCGAAAGTTAAAAAGAAGAGAAGTTATTTCAGGGGCGTTATTTGCTACTGTAGGATGGATTGTGGTGTCTTACTCATTTGCTTATTATGTAGATAAGTTTGCGAATTACGCCAATACATATGGTGGTCTCGGTGGTATCATTATTTTAATGTTATGGTTTTATTTAACTGGATGGGTAATTTTACTTGGCGGTGAAATTAATGGTTTACTCCACCATTATAGAACCGGTGACAATAATTCCCGTAATGAATAATGAGCTCTTGTTCCATAATAAAAAGGAACAGGGGGGATATTTCATGAGTAATAATAAAAAGAACCATAATAATAAAAGTAATAATAAACAAAAGAGCAGTTCGCATCCAAAGCATAAAACGAGTAGCAGTGCGAACGGTCATAATAGCTATCATTAAAAAAAAACGGGTCCTCTATGAGGGACCCGTTTTATTTGCTTCCTTTTAGTAATCGTAAGCCATTCAAAATGACAAGAATCGTACTTCCTTCATGGCCAATAACACCGAATGGAAGAGCTAAAAATTGCAAGAAGTTTGAACAAGTTAGCATGGCAATAACGGCTAGCGAAAAGATTACGTTTTGCTTCACAATACGGTTCATTCGTTTTGATAAACGAATTGCTTGGGAAAGGCGAGATAGTTCGTTCTTCATCAGTACAACATCTGCAGTTTCTAAAGCTACATCTGTTCCTTCTCCCATTGCGACACCAATGCTAGCAGTAGCTAGTGCAGGGGCATCATTTATACCGTCTCCGACCATTGCTACTGTACCGTATTTTTCTTTTAACTTTTTAATCGTTTCAACTTTTGTTTCTGGTAAGCATGATGCGTAATATTCCTTTATATTACTTTCAGAGGCAATTGCTTTTGCCGTTTCTTCATTATCTCCAGTAATCATAATTGCTTCGACACCAATGCTTTGTAAATCACGAATAGCAGCTATTGTTTCTTGGCGAAGCGTATCTTTTAAAGCGATAAGTCCAAGAATGCCTCCCTCATCACTAATATAAACGACAGTTTTACCTTCTTTTTCAAGTGAGGCAGAAATACCATTATGAAATGTCTTTGTTTCTTCACCGATAAAGT
This sequence comes from Bacillus sp. FSL K6-1338, assembly GCF_038006965.1. NCBI lineage: Bacteria > Bacillati > Bacillota > Bacilli > Caryophanales > Bacillaceae > Bacillus > Bacillus sp. FSL K6-1338. The sequence continues at coordinate 478,756 of NZ_JBBOWI010000001.1, forward strand.
CAGCTTTACCTATTTTATAAGCGATGTTTTCCAATCTTCCTTTTAGACCAAAACCAGTTACATCTTCAACCTTTTCTGGTTTTTTTAATGTAATGTCGTACGCATGTTGTGCATATTTAACAATGGATTCAGCTAAAGGATGTGTAGAGTGACTTTCAATTGATGCTGTAATAGAAAGTACTTCTTTTTCTGTTATATTTTCTCGAACATATACATCTGTTACGGTAGGTTTACCTTCTGTTAATGTTCCTGTTTTATCAAACGCGATTGCTTTCACAGAAGCAAGGCGTTCTAAATGTATACCGCCTTTAAAGAGAATACCGTTTCTCGCTCCGTTAGAAATGGCTGATAACGTAGCTGGTGTAATGGCAGCTACGAGCGCACAAGGAGATGCGACTACAAGTAAGATCATAGCGCGATAAAACGTTTCATTCCAGCTCCAGTCAAGTAAGAAATGAGGAACGAACATCATAAGCGCAACAACGAGTAGTACACCTTTTACGTATGTTCCTTCAAACTTTTCGATGAATAGTTGTGATGGTGATTTTTCACTTTGTGCACTTTGGACGAGACGGATAATTTTTTGGAATAATGTTTGATCGCTCGGCTTCGTAATTTTAACTTCGATAGCACCACGTAAATTTACAGTACCGGCAAATACTTCATCGCCATGTCTTTTCTCATTTGGAATAGGTTCTCCTGTGATTGCTGCCTCATCGATATTTGTTTCACCGTTATGAATCGTACCGTCAGCAGGAACACGTTCACCAGGTTTAATTAAAATAATGTCGTTAATTTGTAACTCTCCAACAGGAACACGTTCTTCAGTTCCGTTGGAAATACGTAATGCTTCTTCAGGTTGTAAGTCAAGAAGAGCGGAAATTTCTTTTTGGCTTTTACTTAACGTATAAGATTCCATAGCACCGCTGAGCGCAAAGATAAAGATTAAGATAGCCCCTTCTGCCCAGTAGCCAATAATTGCAGCACCAATAGCTGCAAAGAGCATTAGCATTTCAACATTTAGCTCTTTTTCTTCAATCGTATCTTCAATGCCTTCTTTCGCTTTTGCATATCCACCAACTATATAAGCAAGGATATAGCAAGTAATACCTACATTCATTGCATCGTTCTTTGTGAATAACCAGCCAACTAAAATAAAAATACCAGATGCTACTGCAAATACAAGTTCATAATGTTTTTTTAATGTGTCCCATAAAGAGGGATGGGAAATTGCTTCTTTTGCCTGTAACGTTTTTACTTCTGAGTTCATTACTACTCGCTCCTTCCGAATTCTTATTGAGAAAAATAATCAAAATCGAAACCCCTATAAAACGACGAAAGCTGCCATCCATAATGGATAGCAGCATTTCTGTTGAATCTGTTTTTAATCGTTATTATATTGTAATTATTCTATAGTATATCATATGTTTTTATGAGATGGTACGGTTTTGTTTCAAGTATAAACGGAAAACTTGTGTTTTCGCAATTCCTCTGGTATATATGAATATTGTTCATAAAAGATCGGAAAGGAAGACAACAAGTGAAGACAGAGAAATTTTTTACCCATCCGATTGGCGTATTTATTGCTGCAATAGTAGCAACTTTTTTATGGGGAAGCGCATTTCCTTTTATTAAATTAAGTTATGTTGAACTTGGAATTCAACCACAAGAAGTTGGAGAGCAAATATTATTTGCTGGTTATCGTTTCTTGTTATCTGGGGTAATGCTTTTATTCTTTTTTAAAGTGTTAGGGAAAAATATGAGCTTCAAAAAAGGAACGGGGAAACAGTTAATACAAATTGGTTTATTCCAAACGTTTCTTCAATATATCTGTTTTTATATTGGAATGAGTTATAGTTCGGGGATTGAAGGAGCTATCATTTCAGGGACATCATCATTCTTTCAAATTTTACTCGCCCATTTTGTATATAAAGATGATGCTCTCAATATGAGAAAATTAATTGGGGTATCGATTGGTTTTTGTGGCGTCATTTTAGTAAATGTGCCGAGTGATGGTAGCTTATCATTTCATTTTGGAATCGGAAGCTTATTACTTCTTAGTGCAGCAATGCTGTATTCATATGGAAACATATTAGCAAAAGAAGGTAGTAAAACATTAGATGTTGGCTATATGACAGCATACCAAATGATTTTTGGTTCTATAGGATTATTATGTATAGGGGCTTTACAAGTTGGAGTAATGCCATTTACATTTAGTCTACACGCACTACTTATGCTGATTTATTTATCTTTCTTATCTGCAGCTGGTTTTTGCATTTGGAATACAATTATGAAATACAACAAGGTTGGAAAAGTATCTATGTATATGTTCTTTATACCCGTATTTGGTGTGTTATTATCGAGCATGATTTTAGGTGAAGCAATTCATTCATTTGTGCTACTTGGTTTAGCATGTGTAGCCGCGGGAATTATTGTGGTAAATCGGACGCCAGCTAAGCAAAAAATAGAGCAAGAAAAACAAGTGGCATAGAGAGCAGAAAAGCGATTACAATGGAAGAACAGTGCTGTTCTTCTTTTTTAGAAAAAGGATAATAGACTAAGTGTAACGAAAAAAGATACAAAAAGCATTTATTGAGGAGAACATATTATGAATCTACTTTACGTGGTGTTAATTGGGCAAATACTTCTTTTTTTTATTGGTGCAATTTATGCAATAGGGCAGACAAAAAGAACGAAAGTTAATATGCCGTTACCTTTAGCAATCCGTCTTATTCTTAGTTTTTCTTTAACAGGTAGTGCAATTTGGATATGGTTACAAGATCCATCTGTAGAGTATAGTACGTGGGTTGCACTTGGTATGACTTTATCGACTGTGGGAGATTTGTTTATGGCTGGGTTGATTCCAATTGGTCATCGATTAATTGGTGGGATGGTTACTTTCGCCCTTGCTCATTGTTTTTATGTAAAAGCATTTTTGCAAACAGGAATTTCATGGAATGGTTTTTGGATTGGCTTACTTGTATATGGGCTCTTTCTAATTGTAGGATGGTTCTTCTTTATCCGAAATGATAAACAGGATAAATTGTTTACGATAGGAGCTCTAATTTATGGATTGTGGGTTGGGGGAATGGCGTGCTTTGCATTCGCCTTATATTATGAAAATACAGGAATATGGTGGATACCAGCGTTTGGTGGTTTACTGTTTGTGATTTCTGATTTTATTATTGGCGTGACAGATATCGGAGGGCGCAAATTGAAGTATGAGCCACTTTGGATTTGGTTTACATATGTAGCTGCTCAAATGTGTATTGTATATGTGGGATTATAAAAAGATACTCTCAAAAATAGTGGATAGACTATTTTGAGAGTATCTTTTTTGCTTGTTTAATTTGATTAGTATTGTTATTTTGAAATTTCTAATATTATAATTTAATAATTCAGAATTTTGTAGAAAAATATCAGTCGTATTATTTATAATAAAAGTAAAAAGATGATGAGATGGTGAAATGATGCAAAGGAAAAAATGTTGGCGTGAATTTTTTGGAACGATTGCAATTGCATGTTTATTGGTGTTTTTGGCGAAAATTTTTGTGTTTTTCCCTACGACTGTAAAAGGAGCATCCATGAGGCCGACGTTGCAAGATGGAGATAAGGTGATTGTTAATAAGTTAGCAAAACAATTTGAAAGCTATGGGAGAGAAGACATTATTGTTGTGAAAACAGATAATTTTTATGTCAAAAGAGTGATTGGATTGCCAGGAGATATTATTGAGATGAGAAATAATCAATTATATGTAAATTCTGAAGTGAAAGATGAAGAGTATTTGGATAGTAATAAAAAACAAGCAGAAAAAAAACTTATGAATTTAACAGAGGACTTTGGACCGATTACAATTCCTAAAAATAAGATTTTTGTTATGGGAGATAATCGCTTAATAAGTAAAGATAGTAGAAATGGTTTAGGTTTTATTGATAGAGAAGATGTGTTAGGAAAGTTAGCAGGCATTTATTATCCGTTTGAACATATGAAAATAATAAAGTAAAAAAACCAAGCAAATTTTAGTTTGCTTGGTTTTTCTGTTAAACAGTAGGAGATTCGTTAGATACAAAGATATCTTCATGTTTCTTTGTAGTACTTAAAACGAATTTATGTTGTAGCAATTGTAGTTTAAATAACGCTAAAGGATCATGATATGTTTCTGGATTGCTTCTTAGCGTTGCTAATGTTTGTTCATCTTCCTGTATCTCAAGTTGAGCTGCATCCACATTTTGTTTCAATATGCTAAGTGGATCTTTAAAGAACATCATGATATCGCGTTCTAATGCCCCTTCAAATACTTCAAATTGTAGGAAGAATTGTTTTGAAATTGTGTGAGCAATTTCTGTATAGTCTTCTGTTTCAATATATTGTTTATATTTGTTGGCGAGCATAGATTGGTTTTTTTGCATATTACCAAATAATTTTCCGGCACTTTTTAAGAAAAACTGTGTCGGTGTAAAGCGTAATAAAATATTGATGTTTGTTACTGTAATTCGATTTGTCATTCGTACAACATCTCGATTCCAATCATCTAATAATTTGAAATCGCAAGGAAGTTTCATACGTTCTTCTTTATATAATTTATTAAATGTTTCACTCATTTCATCTAAATAAGCTTGAGCTTGAATAAATTCATTATGTGCTGTTTCAATCCATTCTTGAATAGACCCAGTAAATTTAGGAAGAAGTACCTGTTGTACATGCTTTTGAACTCGTTCATTCATTGCAGCATTTAATTCTTCATGAACTAGTTTGAAATCACTATCTTCTTGAACAAGATCAGAGCAGCTCTGTAATAATTCAGGAATTTGAGAATGTATATCTCGTGTAATTTCTTCTTTCGTTAAAAGATAGGATTCGGTAATAGAGCGAATTTTATCTTTTTCAAGAGCAGTAAGGTTATTAATAAATCCAGTAAGTTTCACTGAGATGTGTTTATTCCAGCGTACGGATTTTACTAATGTATTTTCTAATTCCACACGTTCGTTTATGAGATAAGCAATCGTCTTTTGCGTAAACCATATTAGCTTTTCTATACGTTCTTTTTCTATATCGCGTTTTGCAAGATTAGAGAGAATAGATTCTGTTACATCTCCAAGTTGCTGGCTACTCTCTTGCGAAGGAGAGTATGGGAAGAATTGTGCATCTGGAAAATGCACTTTAAGTTTACTAATTAGTTTTTCATTAGTAGTCGTATTATTTGTGTGTAATACGAAGTGAATTTGTAAGTTTGATACTTGTTCACGTAAATAAATTAACGTATCAATTTCTTCACTATGCAATGGTGAAGAAGAATTTAATACGTAAACAAGACTATCTGCTGCTTGTAAGTATTCAAAGTATGCATTGTTTTTATCCAATTGTCCTTGAATGGATGGTGTAATAAGAAATGTAAACTTATTTTTTCTTAAAAACCTACTTGGTAGCTTAATTTCTATACATCTTTTCTCAAGTTCCGACTGAGCAGATGTAGCCGTTATTTGATGGAATTCATTAAGGTTAGGGATACTTCGTATATCTAACGCGGTAAATTCTGTTATTTCAGTTTGACTAGCGTCTTTAAATAGAATAGGAGTTGTTAAAGTTTCATTTAAGATGTTCTCTCCTAATATTGAATTAACAAATGATGTTTTATCATGGTCACTAGTTCCAGCTATTAGTAGTGGCGTGACATTTAAATCGCATAGTTCATGGACGAGTAGCGTAAATTGATGACTTAAATCTACATCATTTTTCTCAGCCCACACAGCGATTGTTTCGAATAAATGAGAAACTGTTTCCATATTTACATCTGCTTCAGCAGATGTATTAGAAAGTAAGGATCCAGCACTTTTTACGAGTAATGATTCTAAAGTTGTAGGTGAGACTTCATTCCATGCTAACACTGCTGCAGAGACAACTAGAGAATCTTTTGCTTTCGTTAAACTGAACCAATTTGTTAATAAATTTGGTACAAGTCCGTTTAATTCATGCATAAAATGATTTCCGGTAATTAATGCAAAGTATGTTTCTTGATAGCGAGTAGAAATTTCATTCCAATCGTCATTATTGTCTGTTTCAATATGCAAGAATAAATGATTAATACTTTGAATCCAAGGAAGGTATAAGGATTCATGTTGATAGCTATTCCAAAGAGCAATAACAAGTTCTTTAAATTGAGCTTGATCAACAGCATATAGAGCTTTTAAAGACTCATAGAAATATTCAGGCTTAATATTTTTTGTAAATCCTTTATTTATGTAATTTATTAACGTATCAAACCAGTGTAAAGATTGTGTTCGAATACCTTCTTGAACAGCTAGTTCGATAGCGTTGTTCCAATCTTCTTGTTTTTCATAGAAAGAACGTGCAATTGCAGTAATATTTGGGTAATCCGGTTGGAATGCAACAGCTTCACTAATCGTCTTAAAAGCAAGTCCTAAACGATCTTGTTCGATATAAAGAGAAAGAAGTTGTAAGGAAACCTCCATCGTAAGAGTTGTATCTTCTGTTTGAATGGATTGATAAATTTCTTCTGCCTTTGGTAAAAATCCTAGTTCAAAATAAGCATCTGCAATATTTTTTGTTGCCCAAAGTGCAAGAGCATTATTTACTTTTTCCCATTTAAATATAGCTGCTTCAAAATCTTTATTTTGATAATAAAATTCACCTTGAGCAAATCGAATATTAGAAATGTTGGAGAATTCATTTTTAGATTCATTTATATATGCTTCACCGAGTACTTCCGATGCAGGAGTAGAAGTTTCTTCTGTTAAAAATGTTTTATAGTAAACTTTTTGAATAAATTGATTTTCAATGGTCATGTTCGTTCCCCCCTGTATAATTTAGAAAAATGATGTTGTATGTAAAAGGGTTCATGTTCTTTTAATAGGTAGAAGTTGCATTATATAGACCAAACTATGTTTTTGCTAGATATATCATTTTTCTTGAGAGTTAAACCGTTGCGAAAAGTAACTTTCCTTTATTGTAACAAAAAAACACGCATATGAATTTTTATTTTTTATCGGGTCATTTGCGGGCAGTAAGAATCTACTCTCAAAATTGGTGAATGTAAGTGAGTTATGTGGGAGTCGGGATGTCTGTAGAAGCAAGATTGGCGTAGATTAATAATTAGTAGAGGATGAAGAAAAGCCCCACTGATTAAAGTTTCACTTTATCTCTGTTAAAGGAAAGAATAGAAGTAGAGTTCATTATAAAAACAATGTATAGTGAATATGTATACCATGTTTGCCTTAAAGATAGAAAGGGTACAATGTGGAATAACGATCGTGCATAGGATGTGTCTTCCGAATGGAACAACATATTGGCGAGTTAATCGCGCATTATGGCTATTTTGGAATTGTTATAGCTTTGGCTGGTGGGATTGTCGGATTACCGATACCAGACGAGTTTTTATTGACCTTTATTGGTTATAATGTTTCAAAAGGAGTTATGTCAGGAACTGCTGCTTTTTTAAGTGGGATGGCTGGTGCGATGTTAGGGATTACGTTAAGCTACATATTAGGTTTAAAACTTGGGCTCCCTGTTTTAAAGAAATATGGGCCGAAAATTAGAATTAAAGAACATCACATTGAAAAAACACATATTTTATTTGAAAAATATGGGCCATTTCTTTTAATGATTGGTTATTTTATACCGGGAGTACGTCATTTAACGGCATATTTTGCTGGGGTATCAAATTTGACACTTTGGCGTTTTTGTTTGTACGCTTACGGTGGTGCGCTCATTTGGATAAGTGTTTTTATTGGGCTTGGCTGGAAGTTAGGCGAGAAGTGGCGCTTCGTTGAGTATAGTTTACATCATTATGGAATATGGATTTTATTAATTTCAGCAGTTGTTACATGTGTTGTATGGTTTTACATAAAGAAAAAGAAAAACCGCTAATAGCGGTTTTTTTAGCTGAAAGCAATAAATAATACACCAGCTGTAATAAAGACTACACCAACACCGGTCATAAAGTTTAACTTTTCACCGAGGATAATCATAGCGAGAATGATAGAAAATACGACGCTTAATTTATCGACAGGAGCTACTTGTGAAACCTTTCCTGTTTTGAGGGCAAGAAAATAAAATAGCCATGAAGAAGCACCTGCAATCCCACTTAATGTGATAAATAGCAGTGCTTTTTTATTTAGCAGTACGTCGCCGATATTTTGAAATTTACCTTGTATGATAATAACGCCTATCATAAATAATGCCATAATAATAGATCGAATTGTTGTTGCAACGTTTGCATCGATTCCGTCTAAACCAAACTTTCCAAAAATCGATACAAGGGCAGCAGCAATTGCTGATAATAGTGCAAATAAGAGCCACGAACTCATAGTAAAATCCCTCCAATCTTACAGTATTATACATGAAAATGATTCTCATGTATAAAGTTGAAGTAATTAAGGTTTATAGGAAGCATGACTCCAACTTAACTTCTTGCTCCACTTGAATTTTAAGGTGGGAGTTTTACTGCCCGCAAATAGTGGGCTAAATAACGAAATAATCCCCACCTTATATTTTTAATAAGGTGGGATTATTATGCTACTCTGCAATTTCCTCATATAAAAAGTACGTTACATTATAAATATGCTCTACTTCATCGTCTGTCATAAACAGTAATTCGTCACGCTCAATCCCTTTCTTCTTTTCAATAAACTCAATCATATTTTTGCGTTCTTCTCTCTTCATCAATTTTATTTCTCCTCTCAATCTGTTTTAATACAGTTTATTTAAGTTACTGCTATTATATAACAGAATCTTTAGAAAGTTCCACCTATTTTATTGTTTTTTTCAAAAGAACTTTTCGACAAAACAAGCCCACCTAAAGGGGGCTTGTTTTATTTTATAGTCGTAAAAACTCAGGCTCCGTCGTACCGGCACCATCGATGTAATAAATTGTGTCGGGATTGATTTTTATCAATACGTAATTAGGGTCTTCAGGACCGAGTAACCAACGTTTTAAGCTATTATTCCAAAACTTGTTTTTTAATGTTGAGTCTTCCTCGATTGAAGCTAACCCTTCAACTTCAATATAATCTTCATCTAATTTTTTTCCTTCTCGTCCGAGTAGTACATGGACATTAGGATTTTGTTCAATATCTGTTATCTTTTTTGATTGTCGATCTGTTGCAACATATAGTACAAAATCTTCATGGAAAAACATCATAAAGGCACTATGCGGTTTCTCGTTACGTACTGTGGATAATACACCGGTACGTTGTCCTTGAATAATAGTTGCAATTTTCTCTTTTAAGTGCATATTCTTTACCTCTTTTCCTAATTTATATTTTCTCTGTTTAAACAAGATAATTTAAATATCTTTCATACTGTTTTCTTCAAGTCGATTTTTTAAACGTAATTGTGATGAAATCGGACAAGTTAGGAGAAGAATAATAATAATATTGAGGAGAAATACATACGATGGAAGGGTGAAAAGCATGTTTAATAAAATATTTCTTATAGTAGCACTTATAGGTGTACCACTATCTGTACTTGGAAAAACACTTCATTGGCCAGAAACAATTATGTTCGCTGTGTATTGTATTACGATTATCGCGTTAGCTGGTTTTATGGGGAGAGCAACAGAGAGTTTAGCAATTGTATCTGGTCCTAGAATAGGCGGATTATTAAATGCTACTTTCGGTAATGCTGTTGAACTTATCATTTCAATTTTTGCACTTCAAGCAGGGTTAATTGAAGTGGTGTTAGCTTCTTTAACGGGTTCTGTACTTGGAAATTTATTATTAGTAGGAGGACTATCCTTCTTTGTAGGTGGACTTAAATATAAAAGGCAAAGCTTTAACGTTTACGATGCAAGGCATAATTCAGCTTTATTAATATTTGCTGTTGTCGTGGCCTTTGTTATTCCAGAGATTTTTTCAATGAAGATGGACGCTGGCAAGACGTATCAATTAAGTATAGGTGTTTCTATTATTATGATTATCATGTACATTGCTGCATTACTATTTAAGTTAGTTACGCACCGTGGTGTATATCAACATAAAAGTGACGAAGTAGCGCATGAAGAAGAGCCAGAGTGGTCGAAAGGGAAGGCACTCCTTATTTTAGCGATAGCAACACTGGCGGTAGCTTATGTATCAGAGGCGCTCGTGCATACTTTTGAAACTGTTGCAAAATCATTTGGTTGGTCAGAATTATTTATAGGGGTTATTATCGTTGCAATTGTTGGAAATGCAGCGGAACATGCATCTGCAATTATTATGGCTTATAAAAATAAAGTAAATATTGCAGTCGAAATTGCAATAGGTTCTACATTACAAATCGCCATGTTTGTTGCTCCTGTACTAGTATTGCTATCTATGTTCTTCGCGCAGAGGATGCCTTTAGTATTTACCATACCAGAACTTGTATCTATGATTACAGCCGTTTTCTTAACGATTGCGATTTCAAATGATGGAGATACAAACTGGTTTGAAGGCGGCACTTTACTAGCGGCGTATGTCATTATGGGAATTGGTTTTTATTTATTATGAAAAATAGGCATAACAATTGTGCTCAGAGAAAACAATAAACAAAGTAGTATATATACCTTTACATAGGAAGGAGCCAGACAGGTGAAACGAGTATACAGCATATGTCTTTCAACTATGGTCTCGTTTATTTTATTATTTCCTAACATGAGTTTTGCAAAGACAACAGTAGGAACAAAAATGCCTTCATCTGTTTTAAATATTTCAAAAGACAATACATTTCCAAATGATGCGCAAGATTTGCCACGTTTACAGCCAAGTAAGTTTGCTCAAGAACTATTGAAAACAGCTAATATTAAAATTGAAAATCCAGACTTAATTCGGATGTTTAATGAAACGACAATTTCAAATGCGCCGCTTGCAGTAGGGTACCGGGCAAAAATTTATTTAGGTCAATGGGCTTTACATTATGAATCAGTAGACACATCGATTAATTGGGAATATAAACAAGTGAATCGAAATGTGTATGATAATCGCGGAGGAGACCGTTTATATCCACTTCGCTATAAGCAAGAAACACAAAAGACGGTTGAAGGCGATTTAACAGCAGATATGAAAGATGCTGCAGACGTGAAAAAAATGATGCTTCTCAAAGCGCTTGAAAAAGTACAATTGCCCCTTTCGTTTAAAACAACTATTGGTTATGGTACTGGACATGAGCGTGTGTATAATATTAGTCCGAGTCAACTCGGATATTTATACGCTTATACACCAGCAGTAAATGAAAAGGGAAAAGTAACATTTGGAGAAGTGTATCTTGTATTAAAGGGAAATCAAAAAAGACTTGTTGTGAAAAATATTACTTCTCAAGGAATTGGAGCGGCGATTCCAATTCATGATCATTTATTTTTTAAATTCATTTCTTCTTCCCACTCGCAATAACATAAAAAAACGTCAGCTTATAAGCTGACGTTTTTTTATAATGTAATGTTTGCTGTTTTTGATAAGAAATCTTCTGTCGGATAGTAGCTGTTTTTTACAAGAACATTTGGTCCAAGACATTTTACTGCAGGACAGTGACAGCTTAATGATTTTGCTGTTTTTGAAGCACTCCATTTGTCATATGCTTCTTGTAATGTGTTTGTTTGTATGTTTCCTAGAAGTGGAACATCACCAAAGTCCGTCACAATAATATTTCCATCGAAAATATTTACATTTAAACGAGAACGGCCATCTGGATCGTTACGAACGGTTACATTTTTGCTCTCTTGTAATTTTTTAAATGTGGCAATGTCTCGCTCGTCATCGCTACAAGCATAGAAAGGTAAAGTTCCAAATAACATCCATACATTTTCATCGCGAATTTCTAGTAAATGCTCAATCGCATCACGAATTTCAGCTTTTGTTAAAATCTCTAGATTACTCGCGAAGTCACTTGGATACATTGGGTGAACTTCATGACGTTTACAGCCCATCTCTTCGACGATTTGGCGGTGAATATGTTCAATATGTGGTAGAGTTCTTTTGTTTAACATTGTTTCGGCAGATACAAGTACACCTGCATCTGATAGAGCCTTACTATTTGTAATCATTCTTTCGAATAATTTTGCACGTTGTTCGTAAGTAGGTTTACGCTCCATCATTGCAAATCCGCCTTCAACGAAGTCATCAATTGTTCCCCAGTTATGAGAGATATGCAACACGTCTAAATAAGGAATAATTTGTTCGTAACGTGCTAAATCTATAGTTAAGTTAGAGTTGATTTGAGTGCGAACGCCTCGTTCATGGGCGTATTTTAAGAGTGGTGTTACATAGTTGTCGACGGATTTTTTTGAAAGCATAGGTTCTCCGCCAGTAATACTTAAAGAACGTAAATGAGGAATCTCATCTAATCGTTTTAATAAAAGATCCATCGGAAGCGGATTTGGGTCTTTCGGCTGTAACGTGTAACCAACAGCGCAATGCTCACAGCGCATATTGCATAACGTCGTCGTTGTAAATTCAACATTTGTTAATAGTAGTTTGCCGTACTCTTCAAGGTCCATATACGCTTCCCATGGATCGTAAGAAGGAGTAATCGGCTTCATTTTTTGTGATATCGTCATATGAAATACTCCTTTGACTATTGAAATAACAATTTGTCCATTCTCTATAATAGAAGAATATGTGCTTTTTATAAAGTGAAACTTTTTAGCATGAAAAGAGAGAGGGCTTACATTATAGTGGATGACTGTGACAAAATTGGTGAAATTTCATGCCCATAGCAATCATTTTTGCGGTATAATAAAAGCAACTCGAATTAAAAGGAGAGTGCCTTCATGGGAAAAGCAATTCAAGATAAAGATACACAATTAGTATATTTAAAAGAGCGTTTAAATATGTTCATTGAAGTAATTGATACAATTGAACCTGAAGAAGTAGAATTAGAAGATGTAGATCGTCTTCTTGCAATGTTAGATGAATTAGAATTAAAATGTGAGCAATTTAAAAAAGACGAATAATATATTAAAAAGGCTGCCAATTCCAATTTGGTAGCCTTTTTCTGTGCGGATAATAGAAGGACGATAGAAAAAGAGGTATAATCAAGTTGTGAAAAATTTCATTTATGCTTTAATAGCGTGAAACAAATAAAAAGCTAAAGAGCATAACAATGGAATTTTCAGCTCATAACGTTTTGGTAGCGTTCACAATTGAGGGGGAAGTAACAATGGAAAAGCTTCAAGAAAGCATGTATCAACTAATTGTTGAAACGTCAACGAACTTACCGAAAGATGTTCGTCGTGCGATTCAACAAGCGAAAGAGCGAGAAAATGCAGGGACTCGTTCTGCGATGGCACTTGGCACAATTACAAATAATATTAAAATGGCTGATGATAACATCTCACCGATTTGCCAAGATACAGGGATGCCAACGTTTAAAATTTATACACCAGTTGGTGTGAATCAATTAAAGTTGAAGGAAGCTATCTATAATGCGCTTGAGCGGGCGACAAAAGATGGTAAACTTCGTCCAAATTCTGTTGACTCTCTTTTTGGAGACAATAGTGGAAATAATTTAGGACCAGGTACACCGGTTATTAAGTTTGAACAATGGGAAAAAGATTATATTGATGCACGTTTAATCCTAAAAGGTGGTGGCTGTGAGAATAAAAATATTCAATATAGCTTACCGTGTGAACTAGAAGGACTTGGACGAGCTGGCCGTGATTTAGAAGGAATTCGTAAATGCCTTCTTCATGCAGTATACCAAGCACAAGGTCAAGGATGTAGTGCTGGTGTAATTGGTGTTGGTATCGGGGGAGACCGCACATCAGGTTATGAATTAGCAAAAAATCAATTATTCCGTACATTAGATGATGTCAATCCAGTACCAGAGTTACAACAACTTGAAGAGTACGTATTAGAAAATGCGAATAAGCTTGGCATTGGTACGATGGGATTTGGTGGAGAAACAACTTTACTGGGCTGTAAAATTGGCGTGTATAACCGCCTGCCAGCTAGCTTCTACGTATCTGTGGCGTATAATTGCTGGGCATATCGCCGCCTAGGTGTAACAATCCATCCTGAAACAGGTGAAATTATGGATTGGTTATATCAAGAAGGTGAAGATACACTTCAGCATGAAGCACAAGAAAAAACAGAGCAACGTGAGATTGTATTACAAGCACCAATTACAGAAGAGCAAATTCGTGGACTTCGCGTTGGTGATGTTGTAACAATTAATGGCATGATGTATACAGGTCGTGACGCAATCCATAAGCATTTAATGGATAATGATTGTCCAGTAGATTTAAATGGACAAATTATTTACCACTGTGGTCCAGTTGTTGTGAAAGATGACAATGACAATTGGCAAATTAAAGCAGCAGGTCCAACGACAAGTATTCGTGAAGAACCGTACCAAGGCGATATTATGAAGAAATTTGGTATTCGCGCTGTTATTGGAAAAGGCGGTATGGGTGCGAAAACATTAGCGGCTTTAGAAGAACACGGTGGCGTGTACTTAAACGCAATCGGCGGTGCCGCGCAATATTATGCTGAATGTATTAAAGAAGTGGAAGATGTTGATTTCTTACAATTTGGTATTCCAGAAGCAATGTGGCATTTACGCATTGAAGGTTTTAAAGCAGTTGTAACGATGGACTCTCATGGTAATAGTTTACATGCAGATGTTGATAAAACATCACTTGAAAAATTAGCGAGCTTTAAAGAGCCGGTATTTAAATAAACAAAAATGCATCTCGAATCTTTCGAGATGCATTTTTTGGTATATATAGAAAAACATGCACAGCATGAAAGTAAGTAAGGAAACAGAAACTACAGGTACGATTATATATGGAAAGGAGACTATTTATGAAATATAAATGGTTATATATCGGTCTCATTTTTTCAATTATGATGGCACTTGTTCCAGTTTCAACATTGGCTTATACAAATACTCCACATAACTGGGGAATCCCGCGTCCTAAAAATGAAACAGTACCAGATGCAGGAAAGTTATATACGGATTTACTGCAAAAAAATGGCGGGTTTTATTTAGGAGATACGAAGAAAAAAGATATTTATTTAACATTTGATAATGGATATGAGAATGGATACACAGGGAAAATCTTAGATGTATTAAAAGAGAAAAAAGTACCAGCAACTTTCTTTGTAACGGGGCATTACATTAAAACACAAAAAGATTTATTGTTAAGAATGAAGGATGAAGGACACATTATTGGAAATCATTCTTGGAGTCATCCTGATTTTACAGCGGTAAATGATGAGAAGCTTCGTGAAGAATTAACGAGTGTAACGGAAGAAATTAAAAAAGTAACTGGGCAAAAAGAAGTGAAATATGTACGTCCTCCGCGCGGCGTATTTAGTGAAAGAACGTTAGCTCTTACGAAAGAAATGGGCTACTATAATGTATTTTGGTCACTTGCATTTTTGGATTGGAAAGTGGATCAGCAAAGAGGATGGCAATATGCGCATAATAATGTTATGACGATGATTCACCCAGGATCTATTTTATTACTTCATGCAATATCAAAAGATAATGCAGAAGCACTTGCGAAAATCATTGATGATTTGCGCGAGAAAGGGTATCATTTTAAAAGTCTAGATGACTTAGTAAAAAGCAATCAACCGTAAGCATGTATGCTTACGGTTTTCTCATGCTATAATGATGTGTAAAAAGGATGGGGAAACGTATGTGGAGCGAACATGTTACGTTAGAGTATCCGTATCATTTTGAAGAAGTATTAAAACGTTTATCTTTTGATCCTCTTAACGTCATTCAATTAGATGAGAAAGTCATTTATATCCCGCTTTGCATAGAAGAGGAACAGGTTGTTGTTCGCTTACAAGGGATTGGTACTGTTCAAAATCCACAGTTTTGGATTTCTAGTCAGACAGGAGATCCGGAGAAAGTCATGAAACGAATGAGGGCCATTTTTCATTGGAATGAACCGTTTCAAGATATACAAAATCATTTTTTAAACACATCATTACGTCCACTATTTGAAACATATGCTTATACTCCAATTATTTTAGAATTTGATTATTTTGCTTGTCTTCTTCGCTGTATCATTCACCAACAAATAAATTTGAAATTTGCTACTGTGTTAACAGAACAATTTGTGAAACGGTATGGAACAGAGAAGAACGGTGTATTCTTTTTCCCCACTCCGGAAATAGTAGCAAATATTTCAATAGAAGAATTGAGAGAGCAGAAGTTTAGTCAGCGAAAGGCTGAATATATAGTAGGATTAGGTCGAAGTATTGTCAGTGGTACATTAAATTTAGCGAGTATAGAAACTGGGACGGAAGAAGAAGTTTCAGCACAATTGTTGCCAATTAGGGGAATTGGTGCATGGACAGTGCAAAACTTTTTAATGTTTGGGATTGGACGGAAAAATATGTTTCCGAAAGCGGACATTGGGATTCAGCGTGCAGTGCAAGGTATATTTCAATTAGATGATAAACCTGATGATGCATTTTTAGAAAAAGTGAAACAAGAGTGTGAACCATACTGCAGTTATGCAGCGTTATATTTATGGAAAAGTATAGAGTAGAGGTGTAATAATGATACAAAAGCAACATGAGAGTAAGTTGGAAGTTGGTCAAACGTTTCCTGTGACAATTAAACGTCTTGGGATTAACGGAGAAGGCGTTGGTTATTTTAAGAGACAAGTTGTTTTCATTCCAGGGGCATTACCAGGAGAAGAAGTTGTTGCAGAAACAACGAAAATTCAGCGTGGCTTCGCTGAAGCGAAAGTGAAAAAAGTTCGTAAAGCTTCACCGCATCGTGTGAAAGCACCGTGTCCAGTATATGAGGAGTGTGGCGGTTGTCAGCTGCAACATTTAGATTATAAAGAACAATTGAATCAAAAGCGTGATATCGTTGTACAAGCATTTGAGAAGTACATGAAAAACAGTATGGAAGAGAAAATTCGTCCAACGCTTGGCATGGAAAATCCATGGCATTACCGTAATAAGAGTCAATTACAAGTGGGGCGTAAAGACGAAAAGGTTATTACAGGGCTATATAAACAAAACTCACATCAGTTAATTGATATTGCTCACTGTATGATTCAACATAAAGCAACGAATGAAGCGACAAAAGTTGTAAGACGTATTTTAGAAAAATTAAATGTTTCTATTTACAATGAGAAAAAACAAAAAGGTTTAGTACGCACAATTGTAACACGTACTGCAGTTCAAACAGGGGAAGTACAAGTTACACTTATTACAACAAAAGAAGAATTACCAAATAAAGAACAATTTGTTGCAGAAGTACAAAAACAGATGCCAGCGGTTAAATCAATTATGCAAAATGTAAACTGGCGTAAAACATCTGTTATTTTTGGAGATAAAACATTTAAATTAGCTGGAAAAGAAGTAATTCAAGAAACACTTGGCGATTTATCATTTGAATTATCAGCACGTGCATTCTTCCAGTTAAATCCAGAACAAACAATTGTTTTATATGATGAAGCGAAAAAAGCAGCTGCGTTAACAGGCGATGAGAAAATTGTAGATGCGTATTGTGGTGTTGGTACAATCGGACTTTGGCTTGCGAACGATGCAGCGGAAGTACGTGGTATGGATGTAATTCCAGAAGCGATTGCAGATGCAAGAAAAAATGCGAAGCGTCACGGATTTACAAATACGAAATATGAAGCAGGTAAAGCTGAACAATGGTTACCGAAATGGGTAAAAGAAGGATGGCGTCCAGATGTAATTGTTGTCGATCCACCACGTACAGGTTGCGATGATAAATTACTGGAAACGATTTTAAAGGTGAAACCGAAACAAGTTGTGTACGTGTCTTGTAATCCTTCTTCATTAGCACGTGATGTACAAGCATTAATGAAGAGTTATGAAGTGGAGTATGTGCAACCAGTTGATATGTTCCCGCATACTGCGCATGTAGAAAATGTAGTTAGATTAAAGTTGAAATAAGAAGGATTAAAAATGTTGATGTAGTTAACTACATCAACATTTTTTGTTATGCTGGCAGCTAAATCACGTTACGTAATCAATATACATACTTTCTGTATGAAGTATATGAAATTATTTTCTGCATTTGAAAAGAATTTGTAAAAATATACAGTATTCAGATTGTATAGACCACTTTGTATTAATAAATTACAATATGGATGTAACATAGCAATTTTGCTATAGAAAATAAGCTGAAAGGGAGAAGATTTATGAAAAAATGGTTGGCATTGTTTGTTTTTGGGATGGTTTCTTTATTTGCAACTTCTGCACATGCGGAATCATATGAAACAACAAAAACATTAAAAGTATATGAAAGTCGTAGTTTTAATTCGCCTGTGAAAAAAGAACTGCAGCCAGGAGAAAGGGTTTATGTTACAAATCAACATCCTAGTGGATGGTGGAAGATAAGTGGTGGATTTATCGCACCAGAGGGCGCTAAAGTAGAAATTAATCGAACTTTTGAAGCTTTTGATTGGATTAATATGGACAGTGCGAAGTACGTATTTGGTCCTCAAACTGTTATTGCACGTGATGGTACACTAAGAGGTGAAATTTTGATTGATACATATTTGGGGCAGAAGTGGACAAGTGTAAATGGAATGCCACAAATAATGAAGCAGAATTTTGCAGCATACAGTAGCCCTGAAGCTAAAAATCCAGATGCTTGGTTCGCTCCACAAACGGTTAATATTTTGCAGACAAAAGAAAACGGTTGGTCTTTAATTAACACGTATTTAGGGCCAAAGTGGATTGTTCGTTATCCACACGTGGAACATATTAATCGTGATTTTTATGCATACAATGAACCTAAGTACATGCATCACGGTGTGAAATTCTCAGCCCAATCTGTAAGAGTACTTCAACAAGGAGAAAATGGTTGGAAGAAAATTAAGGTTGAGGTTGGAGAAAAATGGATTGCACCACAAGGATCTTATTACCATGTCCCAAATGTATTTACGGCATTTGATCAACCTTTCGGTAGAGCAATCGGTACTTTTGCACCACAAACTGTATTTGTAGTTGAAGAATCTACAACATCATTTGGTTGGTTAAAAATTAGAACATACTTAGGAGATTCCTGGATTCGAACGAATCGTAATTAGTAAATAGATTACTTTATTCCTTTTAGAATGAAGTAACAATATGTTATAGTTCCCTCATATGGAAAAGCTGTATGAGGGATTATATTTTTAGCCCATTAAGACAAGGAGAATACGATGAATAATTATAAATTAACGATTCAGTACGATGGTGCACGTTTTAAAGGATGGCAACGTCTTGGTAATAACGATAATACGATTCAAGGAAAAATCGAAAGTGTCATATCTGAAATGATCGGAAAAGAAATTGAAATTATCGGTTGTAGTAGAACAGACGCTGGTGTACATGCTTTGAATCAAGTTGCTAACTTTCAAAGTGATGAGAAGTTAGTGGAACATAAAGTGAAAAAATATTTAAATCAATATTTACCTAATGATATTAGCATTACCAATGTGGAAGAAGTACATGATCGTTTCCATGCTCGTTACAATTCTAAAGCAAAAACATATCTGTATAAAATTTGGAATGAAGAGCATACAAATCCATTTATGCGTAAATACAGCATGCATGTGAATAAAAAATTAAATGTGAAAAGCATGAAAGCAGCTGCAAAACATTTAGTTGGTTCACATGACTTTACTGCTTTTTCAAATGCGAAATCAAAGAAAAAATCTATGGTTCGAGAAGTATATACACTTGATGTGATGGAAGAGGCAGGATTTGTACAAATTAGAGTAAGTGGGAACGGATTCCTTCATAACATGGTAAGAAAAATTGTTGGGGCATTAATTGAAGTTGGATTAGGACAATTAGATGCTGAAGCAATTCCAAACATTTTAGAAGAAAAGCAGCGCAATCAAATTAATTGTCTTGCTGAGGCAAGTGGGTTGTATTTAGAGAATGTTGAGTTTTAATGGCAAATAAAAAAATCGGGCTAAGTAGCTCGATTTTTTTAGTATTACGAAGATTTCTCGTTTTTTATATGTAGCTTCAAATTCCAAAAAGCAGCAAGCATAATAGCTGCAAAGGAGCCCGAAATTGTTCCTAATAGCTTTGCATAAGGAGAGCTGCTTACATCGGAATTAATGAATAACATCATACAGAGCATGGCAGGGAAAAAGTATAAGTATTGTAATAACTTTAATTTTTTATCATTACTCATATATATAACCCCTTTCTAGCATGTTATATGTTCATTTTAACATGTTTTACCAAATTATTTTTGCATTTGGAGAAATGTTCATTTCATATGTGTAAATGCAGTTTTTTAATTCGATATTGTAAATTTTGTCTACTTAATCCTAAAAATTTTGCAGCTTGTGAGATGTTACCGTGATTCTCTTTAAGAATTTGATTGATGTAGTTTTTTTCCATTTTTTCTATTGTGTGTTTTAAAGTTTTAGGTGCATCAGTATTGTGATTAGTTAGTGTATGCTGCATGTTGAATTCTTTTTTTATTTGTTCGCGAAAGCGAGTAGGAAGATGAAAAGCTGTAATGATGGTTTCATCTTCTATCAAGTTCATGGAACCTTCAATTATATGTTCCAATTCCCGTACGTTTCCAGGCCAATCGTATGCATAGAAAAATTCACTTACATTTACATCTACATCGGTTACGTTGAGCACGAATTGAGTATTATATTTTTTAATAAAGTGCTGAACAAGAGCTGGAATATCTTCTTTTCTTTCCCGTAAAGGCGGAAGACATAAAGTAACGACGCTTAATCGGTAATATAAGTCTTCTCTTAATCGATCATGTGCGATGGCTTCGAAGGGATCTTCATTAATAGTTGCTATAATACGAACATCAATTTCTTTTTCGTGTGTACCTCCGATTCTTCTTATTGTTTTTTCTTGTATAGCCCGTAGCAACTTAGCTTGAAGAATTGGGCTTAATGAATTGATTTCATCTAATAACAAAGTTCCTCCGTTTGATTCTTCGAATAAACCTGGTTTATCTATTGCTCCTGTAAAGGCACCTCGATTTGTACCAAATAATAGGCTTTCCATTAAGGTATCAGGTATAGCGGCACAGTTTTGTGAAATAAAAGGTTTTGTTGAACGCTGACTTTCATTATGGATGCTTTGTGCAAATAGTTCCTTACCAGTACCTGTTTCTCCTACGAGAAGTATGGAGGAAGATGTACGAATTACTCTTTTTCCTTCTGTAATGATGGATTGAATTGCTTCAGAATCACCAATTATGTGATCAAAGGTAAATTTAGTGCTTTGTTTTCGAGAAGGGCCTATTCTTATTGTTTGCTTTAAGTGACTGATCTCTTTTGATATTTCAATGGCACCTTTAATTTTTCCATTTTCTATTATAGGGAAAGTATCGTTAATCGTTGTAATTTCTTGTCCTTTATTGTTAAAATACGTTTGTTTTATATTTTTCTTTGTTTTTCCAAATTTTAATGCCTCTATAAGAGTACTATTTTTATTTTCTTCAAATGCAAATACCTCTAAAGGACTTTTATATAGCACATCTAAGCGATCCATTGATTCAATTTCCATCATTTTGCGGTTATAGACAATCGTTTTACTTTCCTCATTAATAATATGAATCCCGATATCGAGTTCATTGAGTAAAGTTTCATATAGCATATTCATTTCAATGATCTGTTTAAAATTAATGTCTTCTGTACGCATAGATTATCTTCTCCTCATTTCACCCTATGAAGACTGACTTTTTATAATTTTATTAAAATTCTTATAAAACCGCAAAATTTTTTTGCTATTTTCCTTTTAAAACTTCTCAAATGATAGAAAAATTTTGCGGTTGTGCACGCTTTTTTGTGTGAAACTCTCATTTAATATATGAATCAGAGACTTGGTACGTATTTTGCATAAATAATATTCGAAATCTCTAGAGGGGAGAATATGAATTTTTATAGGATATACAACGTTGCGGTGTCAATTAATAAGAGGGGGAATTTATAAAGTGAAGACAGTTATAGAAGGTGTGTATAGTCCTTGTTATGGAAAAGTAGAGAAGTTATTTGTTACGGAAAGTTCTTACGTATACGAGTGGGAGAAATTAGCGTTAATTGAAACAATAGATAAACAGAAAGTAGAAATTAAGATAGGGATCAGTGGTTATATTGAATCATTAGAAGTAGTAGAAGGACAAGCTATTGCTGATCAAAAGTTATTAATAACAGTAAGGGATGACCTTTTAGTAACAGGCAGTGATTAATGTAAGTGACGTGTAATTTTGCTCTTTTAACTCATTATTTTTACGGTGAATAATTTTAAAAACGCTTACATTAAATGGGTTGGCAAAGTGAAAAGGGGGATTTATATGATGGATCAAAACCAAGGATTAAAAAGAGAATTGAAAAGCAGGCACATATTTATGATTGCACTCGGTGGAGTTATTGGTACAGGACTTTTTTTAGGGTCAGGTTATACGATTCATGAAGCTGGACCTGGAGGAGCAATTGTAGCGTATCTTGTCGGTGGATTTGTAATGTATTTAACGATGCTCTGTTTAGGAGAATTAGCTGTTGCGATGCCTGACGCAGGGTCTTATCAAACGTATGCGACAAAGCACATTTCCCCTGCAGCGGGTTATGTAGTGGGATGGATGTCGTGGTTAAACTGGTCTGCTACGATAGGCATTGAATTAATTGCAGTTAGTATTTTGATGAAACGCTGGTTTCCCGATGTACCGTCATGGATTTGGTGTGTAGTGTTCGCAGTACTGCTCTTTGCTATTAATGCGTTATCTTCAAGAAGTTTTGCGGAAGTGGAATTTTGGTTTGCAAGTATTAAAGTAATTACAATTATTGCATTTATTATTTTGGGCGGGGCAGCAATGTTTGGTTTTCTAGATATGAAAGGAAATGAACCAGCGCCAATGTTCTCTAGCTTTACTGATTATGGTGGATTGTTTCCAAATGGATTATCAGCCATTTTAATTACAATGATTGCAGTTAATTTTTCTTTCCAAGGAACAGAATTAGTTGGTATTGCAGCAGGTGAGAGTGAAAATCCAGAGAAAACGATCCCGAAGGCAATTAACAATACAGTTTGGCGTATACTTGTTTTCTTTGTACTATCTATTTTTATTCTTGCTGGACTATTCCCTTGGCAGCAAGCAGGAGTAATAGAAAGTCCATTCGTAGTTGTATTTGATAAAATTGGTATTCCTTATGCAGCAGATATTATAAATTTCGTTATTATTACAGCAGTACTATCCGTTGCGAATTCAGGATTATATGCAACTTCGCGTATGCTATGGTCTATGTCTAATCAAGGAATGATTAGTCCAATTTTTGGCAAGTTATCTAAAAACGGTGTTCCTATTTATGCATTAATCGTAAGCACAATTGTAGGGTGTCTCTCACTACTATCAGGTATTTATGCGGAAGATACAGTTTATTTATGGCTGCTTTCTATCGCTGGGTTCGGAGCGATACTAGTTTGGGCATCTATTGCTTTATCAAATTTATTAGCTAGAAGGTCATACATGAAGCGGGGCGGGGATGTTAAGGACTTGAAATTTAAAACACCATTGTATCCATTTGTACCACTTCTTGCGTTAGTATTAAATTTAACAGTAATCGTTGGCATGGCCTTTATTCCAGAACAAAGAATGGCATTGTATTGTGGTATTCCATTTATGATTGTTTGTTTACTGTTTTATCGTGCTACAAGAAATAAGGGAAGTAATGTGGAGCATATTGAAAAGACAAATACAACGGAAGTAGAGAATTTATAATAGTGATTAATTAGGAGACTGTAAAATTGTAAACAGTCTCTTTTTTTGTGAAAATAAAGCTGGAAACATACTATGTATGCAAAGGGGAATTAGCGATGAATCCAGAAGTTTCGCAGTTGTTAAAACAAATAGATTCAAGGAAAGAGGAATTACTAGAACTTACAAAAACTTTAATTCGTTTTGAAACACCAGCACCACCAGCGAGAAATACAAATGAAGCGCAAGAATTTATTGCAGAGTTTTTAAGAAAACGAAATTTTAGTATTGATAAATGGGATGTATATCGGAATGATCCGAACGTTGTTGGAGTAAAAAAAGGAATAAAAAGTGACTCATATAAAAGTCTTATTATTAATGGGCATATGGATGTAGCTGAATTTTCAGCAGATGAGGCGTGGGAAACAAATCCATTTAATCCATTTATAAAAGATGGCTGGTTAGTTGGACGTGGCGCAGCAGATATGAAAGGTGGGTTGGCTGGAGCGCTATTTGCCATTCAACTTTTACAAGAAGCTGGTATTGAATTACCTGGAGATTTAACTTTTCAATCAGTAATTGGAGAAGAAGTTGGAGAAGCAGGTACACTTCAATGCTGCAAAAGGGGTTACGATGCTGATTTTGCAGTCGTAGTGGATACGAGTGATTTACATATGCAAGGGCAAGGCGGTGTCATTACTGGATGGATTACAGTGAAAAGTCCGCAAACGTTTCATGATGCAACGCGTAGACAAATGATCCATGCTGGAGGACGTTTATTTGGAGCGAGTGCGATTGAAAAAATGCTGAAAATTGTGCAAAGCTTACAAGAATTAGAGCGCCACTGGGCAGTCATGAAAACATATGAAGGCTATCCATCTGGAACAACAACAATTAATCCAGCTGTTATTGAGGGAGGAAGGCATGCGGCGTTCATTGCGGATGAGTGCCGATTGTGGATAACAGTGCACTTCTATCCGAATGAAACACATGAACAAATAATAAACGAAATTGAAGAGTATATTGGAAAGGTGGCAGCTGCCGATCCATGGTTAAGTGAAAATCCGCCACAATTTAAGTGGGGCGGAGAATCAATGATTGTAGATCGTGGTGAAATTTTTCCTTCTTTAGAAATAGATAGTGAACATACAGCTGTAAAAACGCTTAGCTCAGTACATGAATCAATTCTTTCTAAAAACGCAATTTTAGATATGTCTGCAACGGTAACGGATGGTGGTTGGTTTAGTGAATTTCATATTCCGGCTGTTATTTACGGACCAGGCACATTAGAGGAAGCTCATTCAATAAATGAGAAAGTAGAAGTAGAGCAGTTAATTGAATTTACAAAAGTAATAACAGCATTTATATATGAATGGTGTCATATGAAAAAATAGATTAGTATGTTGAAATAGTACAGGTATGTATACTTGTACTATTTTTTAGTGAACTATTTCAGAGTTAAATAGAAACAACTGAAATAGTTCTTTATTTTGCTATGTCTTTCGTTTCATTTCAAGTAATTTCTCTTTTGCTAATTCAACGGCAATCGCATCATCTAAATAGCCAATTGGAAAGAGATAGTCGGGAATAATATCTGTCGATAAAATGAAATAAAGTAATGCGCTCCCAAGAACTGCACGTTCTTCTTTTGAAATGGTTTCATTGCAAAATTGTTGATACATATCTGTTAATTGTTCAATAAAAGGACCAGCACTATCAATTTGCTCTAATTTGCTTGCGAAACTGTCACGAATACGATTTTCGCCTTCTGTTGTCTGGGCATAGCGTTCGTAATTTTCGAGTTCTTGTTTTACGCGAGTTGTAGTGTAATCGAAATCGAATAAGTTAGAGGATTGTAAAGTTTGCTGAATGGTATCAAGAGATGTGTACATATCCGTTTTTTCTTTATTTATGTGAGGAGAATCAGGGTACATTTCATCAAATAACAATTGGGGTGGAACTTGAAGACATTCTGCAAATTTTTGTAGATGTTTTTGTTTCGGCGGTTGTTTGCCATTAATAATTCTTGAGACCGTTGCAGGATCAATATTTGTAAGTATTCCTAGTTGGCGCATAGATAGGGCGCGTTCTTTTAAAAGTTTTTTTATTAATTTACCAAGCCGATCATTCGGGTTTTCATTAGCCATAGTGTAGGCACTCCTTTTTTAGTGTTGAAAAAATGTTGAGCATTTATTACAAGTATATGAAACAGACAGGCACAGTTGCTCAACATTTTCATAATATGCATTGAAAAGTGAGAAAAAGGGGTGACTATTTATGAGTACGGCAGGCTTATTTTCAATTTTTTTAATCGGGATCGCTTCTAATTTAGATAATGCAGGTGTTGGAATTGCGTATGGCATTCGTAAAATTCGTATTTCGTGGTTTAACAATTTTATCATCGCATTCTTTGGATTTTTATTTACTTTATTAGCGGGATTTTTTGGGAACTGGATTGCGTTATTTATTTCAGAGTTTACAGCAAACTTGATTGGAGCAATCGTTTTAGGGATAATCGGGGTGTTTATTTTATGCCAGCCTTTCTTGAGTCAAAAAAATACAGCAGGTTCTAAAGATGATAATGTACTTATGGGAATTTTACGTGATCCAGAAAAAGCAGATTTCGATGGATCTAAAACAATTAGTTTTTCTGAAGCACTTGTTTTAGGGGTTGCATTGTCTATTAATAATATCGCAGGTGGGTTCGATGCTGGAGTAACAAATTTAAACCTTTGGCTTACAGCGACTATTTCTGGGGTGTTTAGTTTTATTTGCATAAGTGGTTTTGGGTATGTAGGAAAACGATATTTAGCAGAATACTTAGGGAAATGGGCGACGGTTATTGCAGGAGTGTTATTAATTCTTATTGGGATCGATCAGTTGTTGTAAGGAGAGTAGAAAACAAGGTTCGAGTATTTCCTTGGAAATACAGCAAGGGATTGCATATATCGACGTACTTTTCTCCATACTAATACGGATTTCTTTTAAGAAAGGGGGATTTGTATGGGACGCGGGAAAGCATTTGATCATAAGAAAAAAGGGCATGATCATCAACCACCTAAAGGTGCGTTCATTCATAAAGATGTAAATGAACATACTTTGGAAGAGGAAGAGCTACCAGTAAATATTGAGGCGTATAAAAATAGTTTGAAAAAACATTAAAAGCACCTACATAGGTGCTTTTTTTACCGTATATCTTCAATTAATTGTTCGGATTCTTCATGCATACTGTACTCACTTAATACTTGAATGCAAAGCCACTTTAATTCTTCGATCGTATGCTCAAGTTCTTCAGGAAGCACATGGTGAATGTCTTCAAGTCCCATTCCGAAATGAATAAGTTCAAGTACTTGATCATCGATGTTCCGGTCCATTAATAGTTCAAGTACTTCTAAATTGAATATGTATCGGTGAGCTTCGTCGAGTGAAACAACTTTTAGCTTTAAGCTTTCTACAATACTCAATATAAAAAGAAGAATTGTTTTTTCAAGAACAGGTTGTTTTCCCATTTGAAATATTAGTTTCATCTTTCACACCTCCACATATAGCGCTAGGTTGTACTATATTATTCGGGAGGGGGGAGCAAATATGCATAATAAAGAGAAACTTTCAATACCGTTTTTGTATGGATATTGATAACAGATCAAATAAAAAAATCCCGCTATACTAGCAGGATAACTTTCCATTAAAAAATACTCCAGCCTTCTTGAGCAGAAAGAAGTTCAAGAATTTTAAAACCAGCGATACTATTTCCGTTTGCATCTAAAGCTGGCCCGAAAATACCGATTCCCATTTCACCTTTTACGCAGCCGAAAATGCCACCGGCTACACCACTTTTTGCAGGGATACCAACACGGATTGCAAATTCACCAGATTCGTTATACATACCACATGTGACCATAAATGTTTTGCAAATTTTTGTAATATGTTTAGGGATAATCTGTTTCTTTTTATATGGATCATATCCATCCATTGCAAAAATTAAGCCAATACGTGCTAAATCAATACAGTTTACTTCAACTGCACATTGACGAGTGTATAAATCCATAAGTTCTTCGATGTCACAATCGATAATTCCGTTTTGTTTCATATAGTAACAAAGTGAACGATTTAAGTAAGCTGTCTCTAATTCTGAATTGGCAACTTTAGAAGAATAATTAATAGTAGGATTATCTGTTATTTCACGTACAAAATGAAGGATACGCTCCGTTTTTTCCTCGTTATCTTTTCCTGCTAACATGCTTGTAATAGCTAATGCTCCTGCATTAATCATTGGATTAAGGGGTTTGGACGGACTTGTCGTTTCTAACTTAATAATAGAATTAAATGGGTCACCCGTTGGTTCCATTCCAACTTTAGAAAATACATATTCTTCGCCACGGTCTAAAAGGGCAAGGGCAAGTGTAATTACTTTGGAAATACTTTGAAGAGTAAATAGTGTTTGTGAGTTGCCTGCATGGATATATTCTGATTCTTTATGGAAAATGGCAATCCCTAAATCGTCTGGATTTGCATTTCCTAGTTCGGGGATATAAGTAGCAAGTTTTCCTTTTTTTGTATATGGTTTTACTTGTTCTAACAACTGTTGTAAGTTGTTTGTTTCAATGCACTGCATAGTACCAACGCTCCTATTTCGAATTAACTAAGTTTACTTTTCCCGATATGCTCGGAAATAAATAATAACATGAAAAAGTGGAATGATAAAACGAAAGTTACATGTTCTATAGCAGGTCGTTCGTTTCGCGTCCTCTGTATTAAAAAAGGAGAATTTCCCTTTTATATAACAGTTTGGAAATAGGAGATTTATCCATAAAAAATCCAAAAATAAAAACTACACATCTATACAACTATATGTTATTATGGTTATGTAAATAGAAAGCGTTTTCTAAGGCGTACTTATAATGATAACGATTTCATAAATTGAATTAGGGGGAATTAAAATGTTGCAGTTTTTACAACGTATTGGTAAAGCTTTAATGCTTCCGATCGCAGTACTACCAGCAGCAGGATTATTGCTTCGTCTAGGACAAGAAGACGTATTAAACATTCCTGTTATGGCACAGGCCGGTGCAGCAATTTTTGATAATTTAGCACTTATTTTTGCAATTGGTGTTGCAATCGGCTTATCTGTTGACGGTAGTGGTGCAGCTGGTCTTGCAGGTGCAATTGGTTATTTAGTTATGAAGAATACAACTAATGCTTTAAGTGTTACTTACTCAACAGCAGAATTAAATGATAAATTAAAAAGTGTTCAAGATTTAGTCGGTTCAGTAGATCCAACTAAATTAGCAGATACGATGAATAAAGTTTCTAAAGCAGCAGCTTTGACACCAAAAATAAATATGGCTATACTCGGTGGTATTATTGCCGGGGTTATCGCTGGATTACTATACAACAAATTCCATAAGATTAAACTACCAGAATGGTTAGGATTCTTCGCTGGAAAACGTTTCGTACCGATCATTACGTCTATTGTAATGCTTCTTTTAGGATTATTATTTGGTCAAATTTGGCCAACAATCCAAACTGGTATTGATGCAGTGTCACACGGTATTGTAAACCTAGGTTCAATCGGTGCAGGGTTATTCGGATTATTAAACCGTTTATTAATTCCAATCGGTTTACATCACGTAATGAACACTTATTTCTGGTTTGTACTTGGTGACTTTACAAATGCAGCTGGTGATCTTGTTCATGGTGATATTGCTCGTTTCTTTGCAAAAGATCCATCAGCAGGTATGTTTATGACTGGTTTCTTCCCAGTTATGATGTTTGGTTTACCAGCAGCGTGTTTCGCAATGATTGCGGCTGCTAAACCAGAAAAACGCAAAGCAGTTACTGGTATGTTAGCTGGTTTAGCATTAACTTCATTCTTAACTGGTATTACAGAGCCAATCGAATTCTCATTCATGTTCTTATCACCAGTATTATATGGTGTGCATGCAGTATTAACAGGTCTTTCTTTATTCATAACAACATCACTTGGCATTCGTGATGGTTTCACATTTAGCGCAGGTGCTATTGATTATGTTATTAACTTTGGTATTGCAACAAAACCTGTATTATTAGCAGGTATCGGTTTAATTTATGCAGCAATTTACTTTGCAGTATTCTACTTCTTAATTAAGAAGTTCAACTTAAAAACTCCAGGTCGTGAAGATGACGATGAGTTAGTTGAAGATGTGGATGCACCAGTTGCAGGTTCAATTGGTGAAACTTACGTAGCAGCTCTAGGTGGAAAAGAAAACTTAACAGTTATTGATAACTGTGCAACACGTCTACGCTTACAAGTAAAAGATGCTAGTCAAGTAAACGAAGCAGCATTAAAACGTGCCGGTGCAAAAGGCGTTATGAAATTAAGTGACACAAGTGTACAAGTTATCGTAGGTACAAATGTTGAATCTGTTGCCGATGATATGAAAAAACACGTATAAATAATGAGATAAGAGGATGTCCAAAAAGATTGATAACATCAATTTTTTACAGGATATCCTCTTTTTTTTTTTATAATTTAAAGGGAATCTTACTTTTGTAAATTTTCTTTTTCTTTTTTGTACATATGGGTTGGTAATATCTGCAGTGCGTGATAAAGTAGGGATGATATAGAATGGATTATCCATAATCTACTAAAATAAATCTTTAGTAGAGGAATTAAATTATTGGTGAGTAAGGGGAAAAAAGCAATTATGGATCAGGAAAAAAATAATGCGAATGGGAAAGCACATCGGCCGATTGTATACATAAAAAGGACAATCATTCTCGTCTTACTATTATCACTTGTATATTTCATGTATACAAAAATTGTTGAGCATAATAAGAAAGAAGAAACTTTAAAAGCGGCAGCAGAAATGAAGAAACAAGAAGAGCTAAAAAAGAAAGAAGAAGAAAAAAAGAAGCAAGAAGAACAAAAACAAAAAGAGCAGGAAGAACAAGTGAAGCAAGCGCAAGCTGCGGAACAGCCTACTGAAGGACCACCTCAAGAAATTAATGAAAACGCTCAATTGGACCAGTATTTACAAAACGCAGGATTTAGCGGGACAGCTGTTATTGTGAAGAACGGAAAAGTTCTTCTGAATAAAGGGTACGGTATGGCAAATAAAGAGCAGCAAGTACCCAATAATTCAGAGACGACTTTTTATATTGGTTCTATTTCAAAGGCGTTTGTAGCAACCGCTATTATGCAGTTGAAAGATCAAAAAAAATTACAAGTAGAAGATACTGTTGCGAAGTATATTCCAGATTTTCCACAAGGTAATAGTATTCAGCTAAAACATCTATTAACACATACATCAGGGATTCCAGAATATGAGCAGGGAAAAGAAGATATTTCTCATGAAGAACTGATAAAGCGAATAGGAAATCAAAAGCGTATTGGTGGTCCAGGAGAGAAGTGGAAGTATTCCGATTCGAACTACTCTATACTTGCATACATTGCCGAGAAGGTAAGTGGACAGCCGCTCGAAGAATATATTAAACAACATATTTTTGCTACTGTGGGTATGAAACATTCTGGTTTTGGCACAGAATTAGAACAAACAAGATTCCCATCAACGGGTTATAAAATAGTAAATAACAATATGACAACACCTAATATTCCGAGCATGTCACAACTATATGGTTGTGGTGATATATATACGAGTGCACATGATTTATATTTATTTAACGAAGCACTCTTCTCTGGAAAGTTAATTTCAAAAGAGAGCTATGATCAAATGTTTACAGGCGGAAAAAAAGATTACGGATTTGGATGGTACGTAGACCCAGGAAGTTATTCGAATCACGGTGTAATGCCAGGATGGAATTGCTTAAATGGATTTAGTAAAAGCGGAAGTGTGTATGTCGTTTTATTATCTAACATCCAAAACAACATTAAATCGTTTGGTAAAGTGAATAACGACATTTATACAATGTTGCGGAATATTGAAGTGTAAGAAACTATCCTTTTGGATAGTTTTTTTTATGCCCTTAAACAAATATTTCTTTTAGAAAATGTATGTCTTACCTATCACAAAAATATCTGTTTTGTATACATTAAGATGTATGGATGTAAAATTTTGTAATCTAAAAATAATAGGAGGAGAAGTGTATGTGTCTGTTCGGAAAATATTGGCATAAGTTATCGAGATTATTTAATAGACAATTAGGCTATTTTTTAGATGACAAATTATTGCCTGCTGTGGAACGACTTTTATTTTCGCAAAACTTTGCAAGGTTTATTCAAAGAAACTCTAAGCAAGCTACGGAAGAATTTATAAAATCAAGTCAATTTCAATCTATTATTTGTGATATTTTAAAAGAATGCAATACATCACCTTTTAAAGAAATTGCAAAGCAGTATTTAGGTAAAAACGTAGAAATTACGGTGACGGTTGGACAATTAACAGGCGTTATTGTAGCAGTTGGTGATGATTTCTTAACATTGCAAGAAGGAATAGGAACTGAAGTTTTATTACCATTTACAAGCATTATATCAATTAAAGAAGTGTAAGAAAGGAGAGTTATATATGTTATTTACTGATGAATTACGTAACCATGTTGGTGAGCTAGTGCAAGTTGTGACAGCTGTAGAAATTGTTACAGGCATTCTTTTATCTGTGATAGATGG
Source organism: Bacillus sp. FSL K6-1338 (assembly GCF_038006965.1). Classification (NCBI taxonomy): domain Bacteria; kingdom Bacillati; phylum Bacillota; class Bacilli; order Caryophanales; family Bacillaceae; genus Bacillus; species Bacillus sp. FSL K6-1338. The sequence continues at coordinate 511,011 of NZ_JBBOWI010000001.1, forward strand.
GGCGATAATTGTGCGTACTTCTCCTTCTTATGGACCACCGGAAGATGTAATTGTGCGTACTCCTATTATTGCTTATGTTCGATTGGAAGGGTAAGCGTGATACAAGTATGAGAGTATCAGTTGTTATTCCAGCGCACAATGAAGCGAGTACTTTATCGCAAGTTTTAGTAGAAGTGGAGAAGCTCGAGCCTTACGAAATTATCGTGGTAGATAATGGGTCAACAGATGGGACGAAAGAAATAGCGTTACAACATCATTGTCACATGATTTATTATAAACATTCTCTTGGCAATGATGTTGGACGGGCTATTGGAGCTAGAGAAGCAAAAGGTGAAATTGTCTTGTTTTTAGATGGTGATATTGTTATTGATAGTAAAGAGTTACAACGTTTCGTGAAAGGGATTCAACAAGGGCATCAAATTGTTGTGAATAATTTAACATGGTCGGTTTATTTAAAGATGAGACCACATTATACGACAGTTGGAAAGTTCATGTTGAATCGTTATTTGAATAAAAAGGAGCTTGTTGTTGGATCTTTAATCGCAATTCCACATGCGATGAACAGGAAAGTTATCGAGAAACTTGGGTGGTGGAATTTAGCAGATCCAGCACTATTTCAAGCGATGGCGATGTCTAGAGGAGTAGATATTGTTGATACGGCTTCGGTCGATGTAATTCACACAAATAAGGTTCGTCCTGTGCATACGGGAACATCACCTGGTTCTCCTTATCCGAAAGCGACTAGCCGTATTATGGGTGATCATTTACGTGCTTTACAATACGTAATCGAAACATATGGTAAACGCGGCGGTTTTTCGGAGGGAAACAGGGATAGAGAGTTTATAGGGAACTATAAACCCGTTGTATTAAAGAAGGAAAAAGCGAAATATAGTGCGATTATACCAGTGTCAGAAGAAAAAATGACGATAAGATCTGTTATACAAGAAGTGAAAAAAGCAGGGGTAGATGAAATTATTGTTGTCGCGAATGGCGCAGATTTTGAGACTGTTAAACACGCAAAGCTAGAAAATGTTATTGTTGTTGAATTTACGAAGGCGCTTGGACATAATGTAGCACGAGCGATAGGTGCCATGCATGCTACGGCAGATATTTGTTTATTCGTTGATGGTGATATTGTTATTCCAGCAAAAAAACTCACTCCATTTTTGCAAGCTGTTGAAGATGGAAGTGACGTGGTTTTAAATGATTTACAATGCTTATTAGATATGTTTCATCCTGCAGATCCAATTAGTATGGGGAAATATTTTGTGAATTTAGTAGCGAAAAGACCGGATTTATGGAATAACTCATTAACGGCAGTACCACATGCTATGCATAAAAGGGTAATAGAGAAAATAGGATATGACTCGCTTGTTATTCCGCCATTAGCCCAAATGAAAGCTATTTTGGAGGTTTTTTCTATTACAGCAGTAGAATTTGTAGATGTTATAAAAACCAATCGGGTACGCCCGGAGCAACATGGGTTTGTAAATGGACGTATTCCGGCATTTGACCGTATTTTCGGTGATCAACTTGAGGCGATTGCTTATCTATTACAATATACAGACGAACGTGGGAGTTTTACGGATGGAGATCGCGATAGAGACATTATTCAACAATTGAGAAAGGAAGAAAAGAATACAGATGAATGCTAGTAGTAAAGTAGCTATTATTGGATTAGGGTATGTTGGTCTTCCTTTAGCAGTCCATTTTGCAGAAAGAGGATATACCGTACTAGGATTAGATAAAGATACTAGAAAAATAGAATCGATTATAAAAGGAGAAAGTTATATTCCAGATGTTTCTTCTAAAGTGTTACAAAGTTTATTGACTAAAAATAAATTAATAGTAAATACACCAGATAAAGGTATTACTGATTTCCAAAATAGTGATTATGTTATTGTTACTGTTCCAACTCCAATTAATGAACGAAGAGAACCAGATTTAAGTGCCCTCATTTCAGCTTCGCATTATATACAACAAAATCTCCAAAAAGGACAAACCTTCATTTTTGAAAGTTCCACATACCCAGGCACACTTGAGGAAGTTATTATTCCTATTATTTCTCAAGCCGGCAAAAAGGTAGGAGAAGATTTCTATATTGGATATTCTCCTGAGAGAATTGATCCAGCAAATAGTCAATATTCAGTTCAAGCTATTCCAAAAGTTATTAGTGGACAAACAGAAAAGTGCAAACAAAAAGTACAGGATTTATATAGTAGCATTTTTGACTTAGTTGTACCTGTTAGCTCTCCGAAAGTAGCAGAGATGTGTAAGCTATTTGAAAATATTCAGCGCTTAGTTAACATTTCTTTAGTAAATGAGTTAAACACACTATGTGAAAGTTTAGGGATTGATTTTTATGAGGTTATTGAAGCGGCATCTACAAAACCGTTTGGATTTACTCCGTATTGGCCAGGACCAGGGATAGGGGGGCACTGTATTCCCGTAGATCCTTTATATTTTCAATGGAGAATAAAAAAGAATGGGGCAATTAGTCAATTAATTGAGGCGGCACATGTAATTAATGAAGAAATGCCAGAGAAAATTGTCCGGAAAGTAAAGGGCATGGTGCAATCACCCGGACTAGTTTTAATTGTAGGAATCGCGTATAAGAAAGATGTAAATGATTTGAGGGAATCACCGGCTTTGCCAATTATTCAATTACTAATAAAAGAAGGATACAAGATAAAATACCATGATTCATATATTTCTTCTGCAGAAATTGGAGATAAGGTGTATCAATCCGTTGCCTTGGATGAACAAACAGTTAAAGAGGCAGGTTGTATTTTAATTTTAACTGATCATTCTAATATCGATTGGAAGCTTTTTAAAGGAATGAACCGAGTAATAGATACAAGGGGAATTATAAAGAAGGTGAGTGTATGAGTAAGAAATGTTTAATTACAGGTGGGGCCGGATTTATTGGATCTCATTTAGCTGAAGAGTTGGTTAGAAGGGGTTATGAAGTCACGATTGTGGATAACTTCTATAAAGGGAAAAATAAGTATCATAATGAGCTAATGAGAGAGATGCGGGTTATTCTAATAAGTGTTTTAGACAAAAATTCTATTTATGAGTTAGTAAATCAACATGATGTAGTGTTTCATTTAGCAGCAATTTTAGGTGTTAAAACGACAATGGAAAAAAGTATAGAGCTCATTGAAACGAATTTTGATGGAACGAGAAACATTTTACAAGCAGCATTAAAAGGAAAGAAGAAAGTAGTTTTTGCATCTACTTCCGAAGTATATGGCAAGGGCAAACCGCCTTTCTCAGAAGAAGGGGACCGATTGTACGGGGCAACTTCTAAAATACGTTGGAGTTATGCAGTGTGTAAAACATTAGAAGAAACATTATGTTTAGGCTACGCATTAGAAGGTTTACCGGTAACAATTGTTCGTTATTTTAATATTTATGGTCCAAGAGCGAAAGATGGTCCGTATGCAGGGGTAATCCCGCGATTTATCAGTGCGGCCCTGCAAGGAGAAGATATTCTCGTATATGGAGATGGAAAGCAGACACGTTGCTTTACGTATGTAAGTGATGCGGTAGAGGCAACGATTCGAGCAATGGATGAGAAGGTAAATGGTGAGATTATTAATATAGGTTCCGAGAACGAAAAGAGTATAAAAGAAGTAGCAGAAACAATTAAAAAACTAACGAAATCTTCTTCAAAAATTATACAAGTTCCTTTTGAGGAAGTATATCCACATGGCTTTGAAGAAATTCCAAATAGAAGGCCGAACGTAACGAAGTTAAGAGAGCTTGTTCAATTTCAAGCGACAGTAACGTGGGAACAAGGATTGAAAGAAACTATTAAGTGGTTTCATGAAGAAAACAATGGCTAAGTCGCTATCAGTTATTATTCCTGCAAGTAATGAAGTGGATACAATTTCAGACGTTATTCAATCGGTAAAACCGTTAAATCCAGTAGAGATTATTGTAATAGCAAATGGTTGTAATGATGGTACAGAAGAGGTTGCTAATCGGTTAGGATGTAAAGTAATCAGGCATACAGAACTATTAGGAAACGATGTTGGACGTGCAGTTGGCGCAAAATATGCGATAGGTGATGTATTACTATTTATAGATGGGGACTTTGCTATTCCAACTTCAAAATTACAATTGTTTCTTAATCCGATTTTACATGATCAGACTGACATCGTTTTAAATAATTTGGACGCATTGTTTTTAAAGAAACAAAAACCCCATTCTGTTACAGTGTGGCGTCAAATATTAAATGCAATGTTAGAGCGTGAAGAATTAAAAATAGATTCTTTATTATCTGTACCTCATGCGTTGACGAAAGAAGTCGTCCAGAGTATTGGATACGAATGTTTAGTTAATCCTATTGTAGCTCATTTACGTATAGCACAAAGTAAATGGAGAATTAGCCGTCATTGTGCTATTGATGTTATTACGCCGAATAAATTTCGACCGGTTGAACATGCTGCATATGGCACGAGCCTTTCTCAATCTGAAAGAAGAATGATAGGTGATCATATAGAAGCTGTTGCGGAACGGATAGTAAGCAGTGATACACGCGGGGGATATTATGATGGAAATAGGAAAAGGAATAGCGTCTATCATACTTTAAATTTCGAAGATTTTTATCAAGGATGGGGCGTTACATCCAATTTGTATAAAGGAAAGCAACTATCGGTTGTTATTCCTGTACAAGATGAAGAGAAAACAATTGGAAACGTTATAGAAGAGCTTCGTAAAATTGAACCTTTTGAAATCATCGTCGTCGTAAATGGTTCGTCAGATAAAACAGCAACGATTGCAAAAGACAAGGGCGCAACGACAATTGTATATAAAGAAGCCCTTGGAAACGATGTAGGGCGTTCACTTGGAACTTATTTTGCAAAAGGAGAAATTGTGTTATTTATAGATGGTGATTTTGTTATTCCAGCTAGGGAGCTATATCCTTTTGCAAAAGCTATTGCAGATGGAAAGGACGTCGCATTAAATGATTTAAATCATTATTTAGATCTAAGAGTACCACTTCATCTTGTAACTGCGTTTAAGTATGCACTAAATTTAGCTTGTGATAGAAAGGATTTAGGGGTAGGATCACTTATTGCGGTACCTAATGCATTTAGCCACAAGTGTTTGAAAGCAATTGGGTATAAATCTTTATTGTCACCTTGTGTAGCACAAGTGAAGGCTCTTCTTTCTGGATTTGAAATTGCGTGTGTATATCGTGTTGAGGTTGATAAGATGAACCGTATTCGTCCCAGTGAACATTTTGCAAAAATAGGTCATCCTCCAGCTGTACTTCGAATTATAGGTGATCATATAGAGGGACTAGAGCAAATAATTGCATTAACAGACAATCGTGGCGGATTCTATGATGGCAATAGAAAAAGAGATGTTTTATAGAAGTAACAAAAAAGTGTACAACATGTGTACACTTTTTTGTTCTGTTATAAAAACTATAACAGATTAGGAGATAAGAGTATTACAGCTCTACAATGGGTATTGTTCTTATATTACAAAATAGGACTCGTATATAAGAATACCAAAAAAATACAATTAAGGAAAGGGTTAATTTTAAAGACTTTTAAATGAAGTTACCACTATATATATAGTGGTTTGCTCAACTTTTCACAAACATGTCACAACTATTTCGTTCACTTTCTTAAAAAAGTAGTATTCTAAGTGTGTAAGCTGTTATATAAAAAATCTTAGTCCTGTACTAATCAAAAATGGAGGAGATTAGGATGACTCAAGTATTAGAAAATGTTAAAAACGCATGGGAAAACTTTAAAGGTGAAAAATGGAAAGCAGAGATTGATGTTCGCGATTTCATTTTAAATAATGTAAACGTTTTCGAAGGAGACGAATCTTTCTTAGCAGAAGCAACTGAAGCAACGAAACAACTTTGGGATCAAGTAATGGATTTAACAACAAAAGAACGTGAAAACGGTGGCGTTCTTGATATGGATACAAAAATTGTTTCTTCTATTACATCACATGACCCAGGATACTTAAATAAAGATATTGAAAAGGTAGTCGGTTTCCAAACTGATAAACCATTTAAACGTTCTTTACAACCATATGGTGGTATTCGTATGGCGGAGCAAGCTTGTGAATCTTATGGATACGAAATGGACAAAGAACTTAGTCGTATTTTTAGAGATTGGAGAAAAACTCATAACCAAGGTGTATTCGATGCCTATACACCAGAAATGAGAAATGCACGTAAATCAGGCGTTATTACTGGTCTTCCAGATGCATACGGTCGTGGACGCATTATCGGTGACTATCGACGCGTAGCATTATATGGTATTGATCATTTAATTGAAGCGAAAAAAGCTGATTTAAATTTAACTGGCGGTGTAATGAGCGAAGATACAATGCGTTTACGCGAAGAATTATCTGAGCAAATGCGTGCACTTCAAGAACTAAAACAAATGGCTGCTTCTCATGGTTTCGATATTTCTAAACCAGCAACAAATGCACAAGAAGCGTTCCAATGGTTATACTTCGCATATCTTGCGGCGATTAAAGAGCAAAACGGAGCTGCAATGAGTCTTGGACGTACTTCTACATTCTTAGATATTTACATTGAAAGAGATTTAGCAAATGGTACTTTAACAGAAGAAGAAGTACAAGAAATTGTAGATCACTTCATTATGAAATTACGTCTTGTGAAATTCGCAAGAACACCTGATTATAATGAATTATTCTCTGGTGACCCAACTTGGGTAACTGAATCTATCGGTGGTATTGCATTAGATGGTCGTCCATTAGTAACAAAGAACTCATTCCGTTTCTTGCATACATTAGATAATTTAGGACCAGCTCCAGAACCGAATTTAACAGTTCTTTGGTCTAAACAATTACCAGAGAACTTTAAAAACTACTGTGCGAAAATGTCCATCAAAACATCAGCAATTCAATATGAAAATGATGACATTATGCGTGCTGATTACGGCGATGATTACGGAATTGCTTGTTGTGTATCTGCAATGAGAATCGGTAAGCAAATGCAGTTCTTCGGAGCTCGTGCAAACTTAGCGAAAGCATTATTATATGCGATTAACGGTGGTAAAGATGAAAAATCAAAAGCACAAGTTGGTCCTGAGTACGCACCAATTACTTCTGAAGTATTAAATTACGAAGAAGTTATGCATAAGTTTGATATGACAATGGAATGGTTAGCGGGTCTATATTTAAACACACTAAATGTTATCCATTACATGCATGATAAATATAGCTATGAACGTATTGAAATGGCACTTCATGATACGAATGTTCTTCGTACAATGGCAACAGGTATCGCGGGTCTATCTGTAGTAGCAGACTCATTAAGTGCAATTAAATACGCACAAGTAAAACCAATCCGGGATGAAAACGGTATTGCAGTGGACTTCGAAATTGAAGGAGACTTCCCTAAATACGGTAACAATGATGATCGTGTAGATGAAATCGCTGTAAATCTCGTGAAAACATTTATGAATAAACTTCGTAAACATAAAACATATCGTAATTCCGTTCATACAATGTCAATTTTAACTATTACATCTAACGTTGTATACGGTAAGAAAACTGGTAACACTCCAGATGGACGCCGTACTGGAGAACCATTTGCACCAGGTGCAAATCCAATGCACGGACGTGATACAAAAGGTGCATTAGCTTCATTATTATCTGTAGCTAAATTACCATATGAAGATGCACAAGATGGTATTTCTAATACATTCTCTATTATTCCAAAAGCACTTGGTAAAGAAGATGATGTACAAGTACGTAACTTAGTATCTATGCTTGATGGCTATGCAGTAAAAGAAGGCCATCACTTAAATATTAACGTATTTAATCGTGAAACATTAATGGATGCAATGGAACATCCTGAGAAATATCCACAATTAACAATTCGCGTATCTGGTTACGCTGTAAACTTTATTAAATTAACTCGTGAACAACAAATTGATGTAATTAACCGTACAATGCATGAAAGCATGTAAATGAAAAAAGTGTCCCTTCGCTCTTAATATATAGCGAAGGGAGGCTGTTTCAATAAAGGAGGAAGTAACATGGTAAAAGGAAGAATACATTCTGTAGAGTCTTGTGGTACTGTTGATGGCCCAGGGATTCGTTATGTCATATTTACACAAGGGTGTTTATTACGTTGTCAATATTGTCATAATGCTGATACTTGGGAAATCGGTAAAGGTAAAGAAATAACAGTTGAAGAAGTGATGCAGGATGTGACATGTTACCTTCCATTTATTGAAGCCTCCGGAGGCGGTATAACAGTTAGCGGTGGAGAGCCATTATTACAGCTAGACTTTTTAATTGAGTTGTTTAAAAAGTGTAAAGAGGCTGGTATCCATACAACAATCGACTCTTCGGGTGGTTGTTATTCTGAGGAACCAGAATTCCAAAGTAAGCTAGATATTTTAATGGATTATACAGATTTAGTTTTATTGGATTTGAAACATATCGATTCCAAAAAGCATCGTAAATTAACAGGGAAACCAAATGAACATATTTTACAATTCGCTCGTTATTTATCGAATAAGGATAAACCGATTTGGGTACGACACGTATTAGTTCCTGGTGTTACGGATAATGAAGAGGATCTACAAAAACTATCTAGCTTTATTCAAAGTCTGTCTAATGTTCAAAAAGTTGAAGTGTTACCATATCACAAGCTTGGTGTATATAAATGGGAGGCGCTTGGACATAAGTATCCACTCGCAAATGTAGAACCACCTACTGAGAAAAATGTAGAACATGCTAAACATATTTTACAAGCGGTCTAATCCAAATATTGGATTAGGCTTTTTGCTTTCTTTACAATAAAATCTAGAGTATATATTGATAAAAGAGTATACTGAAAGTAGAATATCCATAATTTTGTACGGAATAAGTGGAGAAATTTACATAATTGTAAAGGGAAATCAAAATAGTAAAAAGAATTAAGAAGTAAAAGAGTGAGTATCATGGAATAGAGAACATTTGTAAGTTATTGCGAAAGCTCTTATAGGAAAGTATAATGTAAAGATATGAGCACAGATAGGATTAAGGGGTCAATCTTATATGCTTTGCATATCCACGACAGGTACATAGCTGAAAAGGGAATTATTAGAATCTGTTTATGTAATTTTTAAGGAAAATGTTTTTCCTATTGTCGTATATGCAATATGGAGAAACAAAAAGCTAGGAGTGGATTTGTTTGATAAAAAACCCCAAGGTTTTAATATTAACTGCACATTACGGTAATGGTCATGTGCAAGTAGCAAAAACATTAGAACAAACATTTCGCCAAAAAGGAATTGAAGATGTTATTGTATGCGACTTGTTTGGAGAATCACATCCATTTATAACTGACATTACAAAATATTTATATTTAAAAAGTTATACAATAGGAAAAGAATTATATCGTTTGTTTTATTACGGGGTAGAAAAAATTTATGATAAGAAAATAGCATCTTGGTATGCGAACTTTGGAAGAAAACGTTTGAAAACACTGTTACAGGTGGAGAAACCAGATATTGTAATTAATACATTTCCAATTATCGCTGTACCAGAATTGAAGAAACAAACAGGGATTTCAATTCCTGTCTATAACGTATTAACTGATTTTTGCGTGCACAAAATATGGATTCATCGAGAAGTAGATCGTTATTTTGTTGCAACGGATCACGTGAAAGAATTGATGGTTGATATCGGTGTACCTGCGGAACAAATTGTTGAAACAGGAATTCCAATTCGGAGTAGTTTTGAGTTAAAGGTAAATCCAGACATCATATATAATAAATATCAGTTATGTAAGAATAAAAAGATTTTACTAATTGTAGCAGGTGCTCATGGGGTATTAGGAAATGTAAAAGAACTATGCCAATCATTTATGTCAGTGCCTAATTTACAAGTAGTTGTCGTTTGTGGGAAAAATGAAGCTTTAAAACAGGATTTATTAAGTTTACAGAATCAAAATTCCGATGCATTAAAAGTGTTTGGGTATGTTGAAAATATTGATGAATTATTCCGAGTTACTTCGTGTATGATTACGAAGCCAGGCGGAATAACATTAAGTGAAGCAGCAGCGTTGCAAGTACCTGTCATTTTATATAAACCTGTTCCAGGACAAGAAAATGAAAATGCGATGTACTTTGAAAAAAAAGGAGCAGCAGTTGTCATTCGCGATGATAGTGAGGTTTTTGCAAAAACAGAGGCATTATTACAAGATGATGTGAAGCTTCTTCAAATGAAAGAAGCAATGAAAAGCATCTATCTTCCAGAGCCAGCTGGTCATATTGTAGATGCAATTTTGGCAGAAAATCATGCAGAACCGCGGCATATACCTATTAAATCACCTGCTCTTGCACAATCTTTTACTTAATATGAAACCCTCTTTGTATATGTAAAGAGGGTTCTTTATTATTTTCAAAGAAAATTCAGCTAGTTATCCACAAAAGGATTGCGCTTTCATTAAACAGTAAAGTCGGAATATTAACAACTATATCCACATTGCCCACAATTTTTAGAAAAATATCCACAATTAAAACAGCTGATATATACTTTAATATAGAAAAATATTAAATGTTTTTGAAAATTACTAACAATTTCGTTGGTTTTGTGGATAAAGTTGTCCACAGCAAAAAGGACCCTTATGTATAAGGGTCCTTTTTGCTTACTTCTATCAGTCGAGAAAATTATGTAATGAAAATGAATAATTAGGGGGGAAACTTCTAATTATTCATTTTCACTTTAAATGCTTTTCGAGCGATATCCTGCTGCACGATCTGCTTTTTGAAATTCTCGTTGATAGAGAACTTCTTGTGTACTAGATAATGTATTTTTTGCTTTATCACGTTTCTTTTTATCCATTACAAATCACCTCGTGTCTTAAAGTTACTATTTATCGTTTCCAAAGACATGAGGGGATATACGCATATGGAAAATGTTAATGATTGATTATCATTTCAGAAAATTTAGATTATGCTTCTTTTAATTGATGAGCATCTTGGAAGGTTGTATCTCGCATTGTAGCAAGTGTGTATTGATCTTTTGGAATTTCATATAAGTTATATACTTCTTCGTTTGCGTTAATTTCATCATATACGGCTTTTCTTGTTTCGTTTGCTAGATTTACATATTGCAGTTTTTCTGCAGCTTTAATAGAACGAATATTTATTTTACGAATACGCATGAAGATTGTTTCAATATCTAATTCATAGAAAAGTTCACTAAAAAATGAATCTTTTGCTAATTTATTATAGCCTTTTCCATGATATGGTTTGCCGAGCCATGTCCCGAGAAACCCAGCTTTTTCTTGCACATCAAATAAAGTAATTGTTCCGATGGGGTTACCCCATTCATCTAAAATTGTGCGTGAAATTAATTCACCACGCTCTTCAGCTTCAATTGTTTGTTTCGTTAAGAATAAATATTCTTCATAAGAATAAGCCTTTTGACGCACAAAAGGGAAGACAGCTGGATCCACCATTAACTCGTATAGAACGTGGCTGTCGTGTAAGTCGCGTTTTTTCAACATACTAACTCCTCCTCACACGAGGGTAGCATGACGAAAAAACACCCCACCCTCGAAATTTTTATATCAATCTTTAAAAAATTTCGGGGTGGGAATCGAACCCACTAGAACCAGTTTCTAACGCTGGTGGCGCACCATTTGCCTTCCCCATTCATCAATTTGAAAATGATAATCACGACACAAATTGATTATGGTTTCATTCAGTTTATAATCGTATAATACTTTATCTAGTCAAAAAAATAAACTAGTTTTTTTTATTTTTTTTGTAAATTATTTTTCCATCAATCATAGTTAGTACAGGCTTGGCTAAATAATGAAAAGGATGATGAGTCCATAACACGAGATCGGCGTCTTTTCCAACCTCGATACTTCCAATTCTATCCTCTAAACGCAAATTTCGCGCTGGGAATATGGTGATTCCTTCTAGTGCTGTTTTCTCATCTAACCCTTCTCTTACTGCAACAGCAGCACAAATATTTAAATATTGAATGGGTGTATAAGGATGGTCTGTCGTTATAGAAACTTCCACACCATTTTTGGATAATATATGGTAAGTATCCCATGTCTTGTTTTTTAGTTCGATTTTAGAACGGCGTGTCAGAGTGGGACCAACTGAAACCTTTAAATTGTGTTTCGAAAGCTCTTCAACAAGAAAGTGTCCTTCTGTACAATGTTCAATACGTAGATCGAGGTTGAATTCCGTTGCAAAGCGTAGCGCAGAACTAATATCATCTGCTCGGTGAGCGTGGATACGTACGGGTATTTCACGACGTAATGCTTTTAAAATAGGAAGCATTCGAAAATCAGCTTCGTGCCCGTAGTGTTGTGCTTCATAGAATGATTCCCGTAGTAACCCCATAATCCCCATACGTGTTATGGATTCTTTCGTTCCATTACTATGGACCTTTTTAGGATTTTCTCCAAAGGCAATCTTTAAACCAGCAGGTTCTTGAATAATCATATGATCAATACAAGTTCCAGCTGTTTTTATTACACAAGTAGTACCCCCGATAATATTTTGACTACCAGGCATAACGTGAACGGTTGTAATTCCATTTTGCACAGCGTCTTGAAAGGCAATATCGAAAGGGTGGATACCATCTAAAGAACGAATATGTGGTGTTGAAACTTCAGATGTTTCATTGGCATCATTTCCAGCCCAACCAGTACCTTCATCATAGAGACCAAGGTGAGTATGGACATCAATAAAGCCAGGTAAGAGATGGAGTGCCCGTGCATCTATAACGGTCATATCTTGAGTAGGTTGAATAAAAGGTTTGACCTCGGTAATTCGCTCTTCTGTAACGAGTACATCGCCTTGAAACTTTGGAGATGTAATAGGGTATACAATGGCTTGTTTGAGCAATATTTTCATAGGTACCTCATTTCTGTTACTTTATAATGCTAATGGAAGTTAAGGGAAAGTAACTGAAAGGTTATTTGTATGGTAATGCTTCGGATCCTAGAAAATGAAAGTTTTAAAAGGGCCCATGTAAAATTTTGTTTTAGAAGTACTACATTGTATGCGAAAGTATATTTTGTAATGCATGGTCTATTGCCGGAAATGTGTATTGGTATCCATGTTTAATTGCTTTAATAGGTAATACATGTTGCCCTTCTAGTACAAGTATGCTCATCTCACCTAATAAGGCGTGAAGCATAAATGAAGGGACAGGCAGCCAATGTGGTTTTCTCGTTGCGACAGCGATGGTTTTTCCAAATTCCTTCATTCTTATAGGTGTTGGTGCTGTCATATTAAGAGGGCCATCAATTTCTTTTTTGTGTATGATGAAATCCATCATACGAACGACATCGTCTATATGAATCCATGATAACCATTGCTTCCCAGAACCAATGGTGCCGCCGATATAGAATTGATAGGGAAGTAACATCTTTGGCAAGGCTCCGCCATCTGCACCTAATACAACGCCAAATCTTGTGTAAATTGTTCTTATTCCGAGAGAACATGCTTTAGCTGCTTCTTGCTCCCATAAAAATACTGTTTCTGCTAAAAAATCATTTCCGGGAGTTTCTTGTTGCTCAGTAAAAGACTCTATTTCAGATGTTCCGTAGTATCCAATAGCACTTGCATTAATAAATGTATGTGGTTTTGTTTCCATTACTTGTAGTTGTTGAATAAGTCCTTTTGTTGTTTGAATTCTACTGTTTAATATTGTTTCTTTTTGTTTTTTTGTCCATCTACTATTGATAGATTCTCCAGCTAGATTAATGACTACATCGATAGAGGAGAGTGGAAAGGTAGATAAATCTGGTGTCCAGTGTACGTATTGAAGGTTATGGTTTGAGGTTCTAGTAGTTTTCTTTCGAGTAAGAATGTAGACCATATATCCTTTTTGAATAAAAAAAGTAGAGAGGTATTTACCAATAAAACCAGTGCCACCAGAAATTGCGATTTTCATAATCATTTCCTCCTCATTATATATATTCTTGAAAAGAAAAAATGTTCCTCGATTATGTTAAAATAATAGGGAGGTGAGAGTATGGCTGTCATTACAAAAATAGAAGTACAAAAGCGATCGAAAGAACGATTTAATATTTATATTGATAAAGGCCAAGGTGAAGAGTACGGGTTTAGTGTGGATCAAGTAATCTTAATGAAACATGGATTACAAAAAGGCTTAGAAATTGATGAAATAGAGTTAGGAAATATTTTGTACAATGAAGAGGTACAAAAAGCATATTTACAAGCAATCTCCTATTTATCCTATCAAATGAGAACAAAACAAGAAATAGAAGATTTTTTACGAAAAAAAGAAGTGGGACAGGCCATCATCTCTGAAGTCGTTTCGAAATTATTACATGACCGATATATTAATGATAAAGAGTACGCGGTTTTATATACGCGAACGCAAAGTAATGTGAATCGAAAAGGTCCAACTGTTATTAAAAGAGAGTTGTTAAATAAAGGTGTTCAGGATTTAATTATTATGCATAGTTTACAAGAATATCCGAAGGAAAAGCAAATTGAGAATGCCTTGTTTCTCATAGAAAAGAAAAAAAAATCTTATCAAAAGCATTCTTTTTTACAAATGAAGCTAAAGTTGGATGAGATGCTTGTTCGAAAAGGGTATTCTAGAGAAGTAATTCAAATTTGTTTGGAAGAATTGAAAGACGAAAGAGATGACGAAAAGCAACAAGAAGCGTTACACTATCATGGGAATAAGTATTATGAGAAATATAAGAAGTATGATGGATGGACATTTGAAAACAAGATGAAACAAGCGTTATATCGAAAAGGATTCTCTATTGATGAGATAGAGATATTTTTACAAATGAAACGTGAAGAGGGATGAGGGGAATAATGAGATGAATATGCCAAAACGCTACAGTGAAATGACACCACATGAGCTTAGAGAAGAAATTGGGGATTTGAAGGAGCAAGCAATAAAGGCTGAACAGCTTGGAATTGTAAATGAGTTCGATGTATTAATGAGAAAGATGGCAATGGCTCGCGCTTATATGACTGATATAAACAAATTCCATATTGGTGAAACATATGAATTAATAGAAGAACCTGGTATATTATTTAAAATTACTTACTTCAATGGGGTATTCGCTTGGGGTTATAAACAAAATGATAATGAAGAGATTGGAATACCAATTTCCTTATTGCAAGAAAAATAAAAACCAGAGAGCAAATATCTCTCTGGTTTTCATCTTTGGTAGGCGTTAAAGGAGATAGGAGATTCTAAAATTGGCGTTTTTTACATTCGTTGGCCAATATAATGAGAGACTGGGTTTGCTGCGTCTGTCCGTTAACTTGCGCTTTCGCATGTTTCGGACGAGTCCACGTATGGTTAAATAATTCAGAACGACTATCTAAACGATCACGGTAGCTCATCTTTATCACCTCGTGTAGGAAGTTAATTTTTTAGGTTGTAACTGTATTACTCTTCCTGCTGATTTGCAGCACGCATACGTTCTTGTGGGTGCGTGTTAATTGTGCCGTTAGGTCGCTTCGAAGCGAAGCGTGATTTCGCTTTCGGCTGACCGTCGATTTTGCTGTTGTTTTTTGACTCAGACCAAAATTCGGCTTGTTTACCCATTGCGAACGCCCTCCTCATCATCAGTTGATACCTCTTTAAGAAGTATCACTTATAGAATGTGCAAAACAGAAGAAACTATCCTTTAGAAATGAAGGGATAAATAGGGAAAAGGAGATTAGAACATGAATGATATTTATGAAGCATTAACGAAAGAATTATTAGATAAGAATGACAAGCTTTCTTACGGACAAGCACGTGCGTGGGTTGAATTACTTTGGGAAGATTTTCAAACAACTTATGCAAAATCAGGGCGTTATCAAGGTGAGGAAATGACTGAGCAAGTGGTACGATCATGGATTAATAATCATGGTGTACGCCTTCATGAAATGCGTACAAATAATCCGAAGTATAGCCATTTATTTAATCAAGAAGATCATTTGAAACATTAAAAAAAGCGACTTAAGTCGCTTTTTTTAATGTGGAAGTAATTCCAGCTTTTTTCGAAGTTTTTCTTCACTAAAAATCCATCCTGTATAGGAACTAATAATATTTAAATTATGGTCGAGCTGAACAATCGCGACAAATGGATAATAATCTTTACTGCGATACCGTAAATCAATGAATCGTACTTCATAATAATGATCATGATCAAAAATATCCCAGCGATATACAGGAGAGAAAGATAGGAAGGCCGAGATGTTTTCATCTTGTTTAGCTGCTCGCATAATATCATTTTCTGGGAACGGTACCCGATCGAATTTGTCATATATCATGATGTTACCACGGTGCCATCTCGCAACGTAGTAATAATCAGCTGTAACGACTGCTAAATGATAATGATAAAATCGGTAAGAAGGAGAAATGATAATCTTTTCGACATTTTTGAAACGTTTGTGTACAACGCTTCTTATATTTCGGTGCATCATAACCCGTCCGATATAGTAAATAATCATTAATATATATGCTGCTAAGGCTGTGTATCCTTTATGAGAACCGACGAGCATGCAAGCAATTGCAAGTATATGGATAAAGAAAATTACGGTATCAAATGTATTAATCACGCCGAGTGCGACCCATTTTTTTGTGAAAGGCCGTAATGCTTGTGTACCATAGGCGTTAAAAATATCGACAAAGACGTGAAGGAAGACTGCAATAAATGACCAAAGTAGTAGATGAAGATATGGAGCGTCTGAAAAGAAGGCGAAAGAGATGCCACTTATAAGAAATGACCAAAGAATTACCGCGGGAATGGAATGAGTAACTCCGCGATGATTTCTTATATATTTAGCGTTATTACGCAATTTTAAAACTGTGTCAATGTCAGGAATGTTGGAACCAGCAATTGTAGCAAGCATAACAGCTTGTGGGCCAATATCACTTTGTGCTATGGCTGGATCTAATGTTGCTAAGCTACCTAAAGTGATACCCATAACAAGGTGAGTGGCTGTGTCCATAAAAATCCACCTCCGTTTTTTATTAATGTAACTCTTTTTATTCGATACCTCAAGTCCTTTGCCTTCAATTTCCTATGTCATCTTACTTAAATTTTTTCCTAAAATCTTTATAATAGTACTTATATGCAAAAAAATGAGGGGGATCAAGTTTGACACTTGAAATACTAAAAAAATTTAATATAGAGCAGTTTCAAAATGATTTAATTGGTTGGTTTGAAGAGGAGCAGCGCGACTTACCATGGAGAAAAAATAAAGATCCATACCGCGTTTGGGTTTCTGAGATTATGTTACAGCAAACAAGAGTAGAAGCCGTAAAACCATATTACGCAAATTTTATGGGGAAGTTTCCTACACTTGAAGCGTTAGCGAACGCAGATGATGAAGAAGTATTAAAAGCATGGGAAGGTTTAGGATATTATTCTAGAGCACGTAATTTACATGCGGCAGTAAAAGAGGTAAAAGAAGTATACGGCGGGGTTGTACCAAGTGATGTAAAGAAAATTGAAAAGTTAAAAGGAGTCGGACCATATACAAAAGGTGCTATTTTAAGTATTGCATATGGTATACCAGAGCCGGCAGTTGATGGAAATGTTATGCGTGTATTATCTCGCATTTTATCAGTATGGGATGATATTGCAAAACCGAAGACT
Organism: Bacillus sp. FSL K6-1338; assembly: GCF_038006965.1. Taxonomy (NCBI): domain Bacteria; kingdom Bacillati; phylum Bacillota; class Bacilli; order Caryophanales; family Bacillaceae; genus Bacillus; species Bacillus sp. FSL K6-1338. Next base: position 528,634 of record NZ_JBBOWI010000001.1, read on the forward strand.
CGAAAAGTTTTTGAAGAGATTGTGCGTGAAATTATTTCAGTAGAAAACCCATCTTATTTTAATCAGGGATTGATGGAATTAGGTGCACTGATTTGTATTCCTAAAAATCCATCGTGCTTACTTTGTCCTGTACGTGAGCATTGCAGAGGATATGCTGAAGGTGTTCAAAAAGAATTACCAGTAAAAAGTAAAGCGAAAGCTCCTAAAATGGTACCTATTGTTGCAGGAGTACTTCAAACTGAAGACGGTCGTTACGTTATTAATAAACGTCCAAGTACAGGTTTGTTAGCTAATATGTGGGAGTTTCCTAATGCTGAACTTGGAGAAGGTATTCGAAATCAGAAGGAACAGCTTATAGATTATATGAAAGAAAAATTTGAACTCGCGGTTTCTATTGATGAATATGCAATGAATGTACAACATACGTTTACACATCGTACTTGGGATATATTTGTATTTTATGGAAAGGTAACTGGCAATATTGTTGATACAGATACATTGAAATTTGTATCGAAAGAAGCATTTGAGCAATTACCTTTTTCGAAATCGCATCGTACTATTTACGAAAATTGCGTGGAGAAAATTACAATACAATAAATAAAAAAGTGTTCCCAATCTAGGGAACACTTTTTTAGTCGTAAGAAATTTTTGTCCCATGAGTCCAACTAGCTTCACCTTCTTGTAAGCCGCCTCTTGATTCAATTTCTACTACAATTTCTTTGTAAATACTTTGACCTTCTGCATTTAAATAAGGCAGAATCTGTTGTAGTGAGTGATGAAAATAAGCTAATTCATCTTCTTTCCATTCATGTTTTGAAACCATTGTTAGTTCAGTCATATCGCGTCCTATATACATATTTCCACCTCCATTTCTTATAGTTTGAATAAGTAACAAAAGATATATGCGGAAATTATTCAAAATAAAATTACGGATAGCCTCTAAGTGAATTGGTTACATTATTGGTTGTGGAGGTGAGAAAGATGAGTAAAAAACAACAAGGTTATAACAAGGCAACTTCTGGTGCTAGCATTCAAAGTACAAATGCTAGTTATGGTACAGAGTTTGCGACTGAAACAAATGTACAAGCAGTAAAACAAGCAAACGCACAATCAGAAGCAAAGAAAGCACAAGCTTCTGGTGCACAAAGTGCAAACGCTAGCTATGGTACAGAATTTGCAACTGAAACAGACGTGCATGCTGTGAAAAAACAAAATGCTAAGTCAGCTGCAAAACAATCACAATCTTCTAGTTCAAACGAGTAATGAAAGAAAAACACTTCTCCAATTCGAGAGAAGTGTTTTCTTTGTGTGTGGATCTTTGTAATGAAAAGAAAATGAACGACATAACTTCTAATAAGTCAACAAATGTAGTCAAAGGAAAAGGAAGTTAACAATTAGAAATATGTAATTAGGAATAATAACTGATGAATAAGTCCAAAGGGGGTAAGTAATGAACGATTTTGATAAGTTGGTAGGGGAGCAATTAGAAACGATGGATGAGTTGTTAAAGTTACAAGCACATCTAGAGAAGTATCAACAAATTGAAATGAATGAAAAAGATATGTGCGATAAAAAGGAACTGCATTTTATCCGTCAGGAAATATATAGAACAGAAGTAGCGTTGAAGATGTTACATGAGAAATTTGAAGAACAAACAAATAGTGTAATCCAATCTTTTGCAACTGAAAAAATGATTTCAAATTTAGGATAAGATATATCATTGTCTCAGGTGAAAAGTCCTTCAAATAGAGAAGGGCTTTTTTTATTACATGTCCTCGTTTATCCCGCTATTTGCCGGGCAGTAAGACCCCCACCTCAAAATTCAGCGAAAGCAAAGAAGTTAGGTGAGGGCTGATTAAAGTTTCACTTTATAAATAATACAATACAATCCTTGTTCCCTGAGAAGATTGGGGATTATTGTATTCAACGATAAACCTCCTGCATATTCAGTGTGGAAAATAGAGTCTTATCCCTTTAGTTTTAAAATTTTGACAAAAAAGTTATAATAGAAAAAAAGTGAATGCCGTTCAAAGGGCATTTGCAGTTGAAAGAAGGGAGCATATATGGGATTTCCCAAAGAAGGAGAAAAAGTACAAATACATAGTTATAAACATAATGGCTCCATTCATAGAATGTGGGAAGAAACAACAATTTTAAAAGGAACACAGAGTCTTGTGATCGGAGCGAATGATCGTACAGTAGTTACAGAATCAGATGGTCGAACATGGATTACGCGCGAACCAGCAATTTGTTATTTTCATGCTAACTATTGGTTTAATGTGATTGGGATGCTTAGGGAGGATGGCGTATATTATTATTGCAATTTAAGCTCACCTTTTGCGTATGATTCTGAAGCATTAAAGTATATTGATTATGATTTAGATATTAAAGTGTATCCAGATATGACATATACGCTTCTAGATGAAGATGAGTATGAAAAACATAGTCAAATTATGCAGTATCCACCTGTTATAGATACAATTTTAAAACGAAATGTAGCACATTTAACACAGTGGATTCATCAAAGAAAAGGTCCATTCGCACCAGATTTCGTAGATATGTGGTATGAACGATATTTAATGTACAGAAATTAAAACAAACCTGCAGGGAATTTCCCGGCAGGTTTGTCCTATTAGAGGGGGGATTATGTGCAGGGCATAAAAAGATATTTACAATTTGTTAAACCATATCGATGGCTTATTGCTATTACAATTATTATTGGACTAGTTAAGTTCGGTATTCCACTTATTATGCCGTGGTTATTAAAGTATATTATCGATGATGTAATTCAAGGGGCGGGTTCACTTCAAGATAAAACATCTCAATTAATAACAGCGATTGGAATTGCTTTTTTTATTTTTGCGGTATTAAGACCACCGATTGAATATTATCGTCAATATTTCGCGCAACGTATCGCAAATACAATACTGTATGATTTGCGGAAGCATATTTTCGGTCACTTACAAAAGTTAAGCTTACGTTATTATTCGAATACGAAAACAGGGGAGATTATTTCACGGGTCATCCATGATGTAGAACAAACGAAAGATTTTGTAATTACAGGTTTGATGAACGTCTGGTTAGATACTGCAACAATTGCTATCGCTATCATTGTTATGTTTTCTATGAATATAAAATTAACATTTGTTGCGTTATTGATTTTACCTATTTATGTAATAGCAGTGAAATATTTTTTCGGATGTCTTCGGAAATTGACGAAAGAGCGTTCACAAGCGTTAGCGACGATGCAAGGGTATTTGCATGAACGTATTCAAGGAATGCAAGTGACACGTAGCTTTGCGTTAGAAGAGTATGAGGGGAAGCAGTTTGAAAAAAGAAATAATGAATTTTTAACGAAAGCATTAAACCATACAAGTTGGACGGCGAGAACATTTTCGGCAGTAAATACGTTAACCGATTTAGGTCCGTTACTTGTGATTGGTTTTGCAGCATATGAAGTAATTCAGGGGCAGTTAACGCTAGGGACGATGGTAGCCTTTGTTGGATATATGGATAGTTTATATAGTCCGCTTCGCCGCCTTGTTAATTCATCTACAACATTGACACAATCTTTTGCATCGATGGATCGTGTGTTTGAACTGTTAGATGAAAAATACGATATTGTTAATGTGCCAAATGCGATACAAACGGAAAAATTAAATGGAGAAATTGTATTTGATAATGTTTCTTTTCGTTATAATGCAGATGAAAAAGAGATATTACACAACTTGTCATTAACTATGCAGTCTGGAGAGAAAGTAGCGCTTGTAGGAGCGAGTGGAGGAGGGAAGTCATCTCTTGCTAGTTTGATCCCGCGTTTCTATGATGTTTCTGAAGGCACGGTTTATGTAGATGGCATAGATGTAAGGAAGTATAATATGAGAAATTTACGTAGTAATATTGGAATTGTACTGCAAGATAATTTATTGTTTAGCGATACAATTGAAGCTAATATTTTATATGGAAATCCGAAAGCTACAGAGAAAGAAGTGATTGCAGCTGCCAAAGCTGCGCAAATTCATGATTTTATTATAGATTTACCAGATGGTTATAATACTGTCGTTGGAGAACGTGGTGTGAAGCTATCGGGTGGGCAAAGGCAACGCGTGGCAATTGCACGCGTATTTCTAAAGAATCCGTCGGTACTTATATTGGATGAAGCAACTTCGGCTTTAGATTTAGAAAATGAAAGGTATATTCAAGAGGCGCTTCAGACGTTAGCTGCTGACCGGACAACGATTATAATTGCACATCGATTAGCGACAATTACGCATGTTGATACGATCATTTACATTGAAGACGGTCAGATTAAAGAAACCGGTTCTCATGAAGAGTTAATGCGAAAAAGAGGATTTTATTATAATTTATATCAACTTCAACATATAACAGAAACAGCTCCTTTAGCATAAAAGGAGCTGCTTTTTTATTCGTCTTCTTTTTTATCATCGATTTGGAGTTCTTTTTCTGGTTTATGGTATGTGTAGAAGCTATCTACAAGTAAATCTAAATGCTCTACTTCTTCACTATAGTTAATGATGGAAGAAATAAGAGGGAAGAGATGTAACCATGTTTTATATGCTTCTTCATCGTCCTTGTTTTGATATTCCATAAAGATATCAATTAATTCTTGTTTACCTGTTTCAACTTCATCAAGCATTTCAACTGATTGTTGTTTTTTTGCTTTACCAATGAATTTTAATAAAACTTGTTCATGATAATGCGTTAATGAATCAAGTTCGTTTTGGATAGATTCCTGAAATTCTTCCGGCATGTAGCGTAGTTCATTTTCAGTACGGTGTAATGATTTTAACGTACTTAAAGCACGGCTTGTTGTCGCTAACATTTGTCTGAATAAAACGAGCTTACGAATTTTTGCGAACTTTACTTTTTTCGTGTAGCTTCTTTCTTCTTTATACAGCAAATAGTAATGATTTAGTTTGATCATTTTTTCTTTCATACGATCAATATCAGTTTTTAGCGTTGTAAAATCAGAAGCCTGCCTGCTATTCATTCGAATCCATTTTACAATTTCTTCTGTATTATCAACGATACGATGATAAAGTTTTGTTTCATATTTCGGCGGCATAAATACTAAATTTACAAGTGAAGCCGCAATAATACCAATCATAATTGTCGCAAATCGAAGTAAGGCAAAACTAAAGAAGTCTTCGCCTTGATACTCCATAATGGCGATAACTGTTACTAAAGCAATTGATATTGTGTTTTCTAATCGTAATTGCAGTGTAAGAGCAATTACTAATATACATGTTAATCCAATAATAAAAGGATTATGTCCAAAAGCAGTAGCAAATGCGATAGCAAATATCGCACCGATTACATTTGCTTGAATTTGTTCAAGTGCGGTTAAATAAGAACGGTATACAGACGGTTGAACAGCAAAGATAGCTGAAATTCCCGCAAATACCGGACTCGGTAATTGAAGTAAAATACAAGCAAATAAAGCTAACGTGATGGCAATACCCGTTTTTAAAATGCGAGCACCAAGTTTCATACCCTTAATAAGATCCTTTCTCTTGTCATAATGAATGTACAACATGATACTATACATTCATTACAATATGTTAGCAAGTGATATTTTAGTGACGTTAAAAGAAATTAGTATTCATTTTATCCGGCTAATTGTGAACAGTAAGTTTCCCGCCTCTAAATTCAGTAGCTGGATGCCGGTAAACGCTCAATTGCTGTAGGCTAATTAAAGTTTCACTTTATAATTTTTCCTAATTTCTTTTAAACATCAGTTTTTAGTAAAAAGACCTGCTGAATTTCAGCAGGTCTCAAATTGTTACTATAGATTACTATGAGAAGTGTACTTCGTCAATTTTTTCTTAATAATGAAAATTACTCATGTTACTCTGTTGAGATAGATGGATCTGCCTGTTCTTTTTTCGGGATAATTTCAAAAAACTGGTTCTGTATATCATCTAATAATGGGGTTAACAAAGCAACTTCCTCATATTGCTCATGCTCGTTTAGTACACGAATATAGTCTAGCAATAATTCAGTTACATCTTTCAAACCATTTTTACTAATTGATTGTAATGTAACATTTGCCCCTTTTGCAATTCTTCTTTTTAAGGCCTGTTCTGTTAAGCCTAAGTTTGAATCATGACGCAAATAAACAACACCGCCAGTCATGCCAGCGCAAATCCATGGACCAGGGTCACCTAAAACAAGCGCTCGCCCATTTGTCATATATTCAAAAGCAAAACCTTTAATATTGGAGTATGCACCTATATTTCCTTGCTCTTTTTCACGGAGTGGTTTTGTTATTCTACCTCCAATGATCATGTCTGCCCCAGAAAGGCGAATGCCAGCACGAGCATCAGCGTTCCCTTGCACGTATAGTGCCCCTTTTTGTGCCCCATATCCAAATCCTTTTCCGACAGAACCGTTATAATATACTCCGTCTTTTCCTTTTGATTTCGTTATATAAATACCACCACCAAAGGAAGTTTTACCAATGCCATCTTGTGCGCCGCCATTTACGTGTATAAATAAATTTTCACTATTGTAAGCACCTAACCCATTTCCAGGGATAGAACCATTCGTATACTTTAATGTAAGTGGTTCAAGTTGAGTAGCTTCATATAGTTTACTGCGAACGCGATAACATGATTCTAGACCGCCCATAACGCGTTGCTCTACACCAACGCCTACTAATTCTTTTGAGTCAGCGGAATGAACTGTTTTAAATTGTTTTTCTGGTACGTCTTTTGTTGTTGTAACAGATGGATGTTCTATTATTTGTAGTAAATTACATAAGTTTAATAAATTTTCGCCCCGAACTTGCTCTAATAAATCAGAACGCCCGACAATTGCTTGTAAATTTGTATACCCAAGCTGTCCTGTTAATCGTTTTAGTTCTACACCGAAAGAGGTGAATAAATTTAGCAGGCCAGCAACTGCGCTTTCTAATTCGCGTGGGACGAAGCGGCGTAATCCATGTTCTTTTGCCTGTGCTTCAGACTCAATTTGTGTCGCAATTCCAACATGGCAAGTATCTAGATGGCACCCACGGCAAGTAGTACAGCCGATTGCAATCATTGACAGTGTGCCAAATCCAATACGGTTTGCTCCGAGGAGCATGATTTTCAAGGCATCATTTACACTTCGAATACCACCATCTGCCCAAATCTCTACTTTATGTCTCATGCTCGCTTCTAATAAAGCGTTGTGAGCGGCTTTAACACCAATTTCTACAGGAAGACCTACATGTTGCAAGGCGTGAATACGTGCAGCACCTGTTCCACCATCGAATCCGCTAATGTTAATAAAATCAGCACCAGCTTTGGCGATACCGACAGCAATTGTTCCGATATTAGGAACAACAGGGACTTTCACGGCTACTTTGGCAAGTTGATTAGCTGTTTTAATTTCGGTAATCATTTGAGCTAAATCTTCAATTGAATAAATATCATGGTTGTTAGAAGGTGAAATTAAATCTGAGCCGATTGTCGCATTACGTGCTTCAGCGATTTTGGCTGTCACTTTTGAACCAGGTAAATGCCCACCTTCACCAGGCTTTGCGCCTTGACCGATTTTGATTTCAATTAAATTCGATGAGTTTAGTAGTTCGGCATTTACTCCAAATCGCCCAGATGCCACTTGTTGTCCGCGTGTATGTGGGTATTTCCCGATCATATCTTTAATTTCGCCGCCTTCACCGTTCAAGCTAATCATATTTAGCTGATCGGCCGCTTCTGCATATGCGCGAAAGGCAATTTCGTTTTGAGAACCAAATGACATAGAACTAATAATAAATGGTAAATTATGATTTTGAATGCCGATAGATACTTCTTCAGTTGGAACGACATGTTTTGTTTGTTTCGTTTGAACAAGGTGTCTGATTGCGATTGGATTATTCTCTTCTAGTTCACTTAACTTGTCACGGTAGTCATCATAAGGATTTCCTTTTGCAACATCGCCGATTGCTTTCCAAATTCGCGGGAATATATGAAATGATTTTCGCATTCTAATTTTAGGATTGTTATAATCCTCTGCTCGTATTTTTGCATCTTCAGCAAGTGATTCAAGTGAAAAAGCTAAATCATTTGAACCGAAGAAATTTGTGATTTGTAATATATTTGCAATTCCCTCATGTAACCCAATAGATGAATAGAGACGTCCGTAACCACGTAACTCATGAATTCCAATTGTTGAAATGACTTTTTCTAATCCTTTATTAAGTGCATTATACAGATTCGTAATTGGTATTTTTGTTCCATCACTTACAGTCGCGAATAATAAATATGGATTAATACTATCTGCTCCTAATCCATATAGCGTGACAATGTCATGTAAGGAGCGAAGGGCACCAGAACGTATAACGAGAGAACAATTGCGGCGTAATTTATTTTCACTTAATTCTTGATGTACTTTCGCGGTAACTAAATGTGGATCAATCCACAAGCGTTCATTTAGATGGGCTTTTGCGTCATCTAATACTAGTAGGGAAGCACCATTGTTAACAGCAGCTATCGCTTCAGAACTAATGCGGCTTAATGCACATTGCAGGGTTTCTGACGAGCTGAATGTAGCAGAGATTGTGGCAATAGAGTTATGAGTCCTAAATAACGCTGTGAGTTGTTCGTACGTAATTGTGTGTAATTCCTCTGCAATAGGTTGTGCCACGCTGCCTTCTAAAATAATTGGTGAAAGCATTTCAACTACAAATGGCCGTTTTGCGCCGCTTAATAAACTTGGACGCTCTCCAAGTACAGTACGTGTAGAGAAGTGTTCAATTTCACGGTCACGGTCAATTGCTGGGTTTGTAACAACAGCTACACTTTCTTTAATAAAGTCAGCGATATTTCGTCTATCAGTATCAAGTGCGGCAAGTGGTGAGTCATGCCCAAGTGAGCGTATTGGTTCAACACCTTTTGTTGCCATCTGTTCAAGAAGCTGAATATGTTCTCGGTCCCATCCGAAAGCGACGTATTGTTTCGTTTCAACTTGAACAAAATCACATAGCCCTTGGATTTTTTGCGTTTCAGGGATAGATAAATTTAAATGATAATTGGTAGTATCAATTCGCTTTTTAAAACGGTTATATACTTGGATTTGATATTTGTCATATTCATAAAGAACAAGTTCATCTTGTTCATTCCATTTTAATCCGACCTTTTCTCCAGGGGCGAGTGGCTTTGGTTCTGCTACATATTTAGTTGGTGATACAACTCCAGGTTCAGAAGAGAAAATATAAGAGCTTTCTGTCTCTACTTTCCATACTGGGCGTAATCCAAGGGAATCAACGCTGAAAACAGCTTCATCTTTAAAACGGGAAATGATGCCAGCTGGTCCTTGTGCAAAATGTCCCCATGCTTCACGTATATACGTATATAAATCTTGTAAAGGTGTTTCATAAAGTTTAATTTCATTAATAATTGGTGGAAATAGTATTTCCATTGCTTCAAATAAACTGTAGTCGTATTGAACAAGTAGGGTTTCTAAGGTGCGGTTTAAATCTTGAGAGTCACTGCCTCCAGCAGTAAGTGGTACATCAATCATTTCAGCTTGATCGCGTAATTTTGCGATTGTGTTAATTTCACCATTATGTCCGAGAATACTAAATGGTTGTACACGAAAAAAATTAGATAATGTATTAGTAGAGTAGCGGTTATGTCCTAATGTCATAGTTGAAGCGATAAGTGGATGTTGTAAATCATTATAGTAGGCAACAAGTGTATCACCAGCACCTAGAACTTTATATACAACATGATCACGACTTAATGAAGCAACATGAATTGCTTCGTTTTCCTCTATTTTTATTGTGACAGAAAATAATGTTTGCTCAATATTTGTAATTTCATTTTCTGCGATAAGGGCAACTTGCCAAAATAAAGGTTCTTCTTGTTTACCGAGTGGACCGAGCGCATCTGAGTTTGTTGCATCATCACTTTCGAAAATGATAGTAAAGTTTTTGTTGTTTAATTGCGTACGAATATAATCTTTTAAGGCAGTAATGTTTTCTTTTTTATTTAGAAAAAAATGTCCAACGATAAAGTGGGGATGATCCACAATCGTTGGATTATATCCACTACTTTTTAGTTTTTCATTCCAAAGCGTTTTTGGTACATCAATGTGAATGCCGATGCCATCGCCCTCGCCATTAATGAAACCAGCTCTATGATTCATTTTGACGAGTGATTGTATGCAAAGGTCAATGTTTTCTTTTGTAGGAATTTTTCGTTTCTCCATAACGGAAACGATTCCACACGCATCATGTTCTGCATTTCTATAATCTCGAAATAAAGACGGTGTCCATGTATTTGTTTTATTGAGCATCCGTCAATCCCCCCTCTTGTAAAAGTTAGAATAATCTTACTATTTAAGGTGTGAATCACCTTGTACACAGAGATAGTAATGATGTAAAAGAATATAAAACAGATAATTATGAATAATTATACTATTAATGTGGGATTTATGAAATAGAAAAAAGGAAAAAAGAAAGATGTGCTTTCTTTTTTCCTTTTAATGACGAGATTATTTGCTATCTGCTAAAGCAGCAAATGCTCTGCCTACAGCTTCAATTGTATATTCAATATCTTCTTTTGTATGTTCTGTCGTTAAGAACCATGCCTCGTATTTTGAAGGTGCTAAGCTAACTCCTTCTTGAAGCATTAGCTTGAAGAATTTACCGAACATTTCACCGTCTGTATCTTGTGCTGCATCGTAATCTTCAATTGTATTTGTTGTGAAGTATACAGTTAAAGCGCCTTTTAGGCGGTTTAATGTAATATCGATATTATGTTTTGCAGCTTGCTCTAAAATTCCTTTTTCAAGCATGGCACCAAGTTCATCTAATTTCTCATAAAGTCCTTCTTGTTGAAGAACTTCTAGACAAGCAATACCAGATGCCATAGAAGCAGGATTTCCTGCCATTGTACCTGCTTGATATGCAGGGCCAAGCGGAGCAACTTGTTCCATAATTTCTTTCTTACCACCGTAAGCACCGATTGGAAGTCCGCCGCCAATAACTTTACCAAGAGCTGTTAAGTCTGGTGTTACGCCAAGTAAATCTTGAGCACCACCGTACATGAAGCGGAAAGCGGTAATAACTTCATCATAAATTACTAGTGCGCCAGCTTCATGAACAAGTTCATTCACTTTCTCAAGGAATCCAGATTTTGGCTCTACAATACCGAAGTTTCCAACAATCGGTTCTACAAGAATAGCCGCTACTTCATGTCCCCATTTATCTAACGCTTCTTTTAAAGTTTCTACATTATTAAATGGAACAGTAATAACTTCTTGAGCGATACTTTGTGGTACGCCGGCTGAGTCAGGTGTTCCTAGTGTAGAAGGACCAGATCCAGCTGCTACAAGTACTAAATCAGAATGACCGTGGTAACAACCAGCAAATTTCATGATTTTTGTGCGGCCTGTGTAAGCACGAGCAACACGAATTGTCGTCATTACTGCTTCAGTACCAGAGTTTACAAAGCGTACTTTATCTAAAGCAGGCATTGCCTCTTTTAACATTTTTGCAAATTTTACTTCTAGCGCTGTTGGTGTTCCGTAAAGTACACCATTTTCAGCAGCTGTTGTAATTGCTTTTGTGATGTGCGGGTGAGCATGTCCAGTAATAATAGGACCGTATGCTGCTAAATAATCGATATATTTATTTCCGTCTACATCCCAGAAATAAGCACCTTTTCCACGTTCCATAGCAACAGGAGCGCCACCGCCAACTGCTTTAAAAGAACGAGAAGGACTATTAACGCCGCCAACGATATGTTCTAAAGCTTCTTTATGTAATGCTTCTGATTTTGTGAATTTCACTACCATTCATCTCCTTACAAAAATCTATGTATTATTCTAACATGTTTTTCGAAAAGACGTATTGTTTGTGATAGAGAAGGCAGTTGGGTAAACTATTCGTTGTGACATTTAGGAGGGGGGTCCGATTATGAAATCGGTAATTGAGGTACAAGGGTTACGTAAAGAATTTACAGCCTATTCAAGTCGTCCGGGTTTAAAGGGTGCATTTCGCGATTTATTAAATCGTAATTATAAAATAGTACCAGCAGTAAATGATGTATCTTTTACTGTAAAACAAGGTGAGATGGTTGGTTATATCGGTGAGAACGGTGCTGGTAAATCAACAACAATTAAAATGCTTACGGGGATTTTGACTCCGACATCAGGAGAGATTTTAGTAAATGGGATGAACCCACATAAGCAGAGAGAAGAATTTGTAAGAACCATTGGTGTTGTTTTCGGTCAACGTTCACAACTTTGGTGGGATATTGCTGTACAAGAATCTTTTCGTTTATTAAAAAAAGTGTACGGTGTATCAGACGCTCAGTATAAAGAGCATATGGAACACGTGATTGAAACGTTAGATATTGGTCCTTTATTAGATAAGCCAGTTCGAAAGTTATCTCTAGGTCAAAGAATGCGTTGTGAATTAGCGGCAGCATTAATTCATAACCCACCGTTATTATTTTTAGATGAACCAACAATTGGGCTAGATGTACTTGTGAAATTGAAAATACGTGAATTTTTAAAAGAAATGAATGAACGTTATAAAACAACAATTTTATTAACAACCCATGATATTACTGATATTGAAGCATTATGTGAGCGTGTTATCATGCTGGATGAAGGAAATATTATGTATGACGGTTCTTTAAATAATCTTCGTACGCAGTGGGGAGCAGAGAAGGAAATACATTTTCAGTTTATTGCACCAGTTTCCTATCAGGCTTTATCAATGGTTATGCCAGATAGTCATGTCGTTTGGTCGAAAGCGAAAGAGGAAAACGCGTGGGTTGCAAAAATACCGAATGAAGAAGTTATTATTTCAATGCTTATTTCTAAAGTAGTACAAGCCTTTCAAATTAAAGATTTAAAAATTAATGAAGTGTCTACAGAGGAAATTATTCGTAACATTTATGAAGAAGGTATTAAACATGGGTAAGTATATTGAAATGATTCGAATTCGCTTTTTAATGATGCTTGCGTATCGCACAAATTATTATAGCGGGATTTTAATTTATACGATTAATATCGGTGCGTATTATTTTTTATGGCAAGCAATTTATAGCGGAAAAGAGAACATTGAAAGTTTATCTATTTCGCAAATGACTACGTATATCGCAATTGCGTGGATGGCACGTGCCTTTTATTTTAATAATATAGATAGGGAAATTGCGATGGAGATTCAAGAAGGACGTGTAGCGGTAGAACTGATTCGTCCATATAATTATTTAGGGATGAAAGTGATGCAAGGTCTTGGGGAAGGGATATTTCGTTTTGCATTTTTTTCAATTCCAGGTATGGTTATCGTTACGTTATTATTTTCATTGCAAATTACAACGAATTTTCAAACGTGGTTATATTTCTTCTTGTCTCTAATATTTAGTTTTATTATTAATACACAAATTAATTTAATGACGGGAATGCTCACGTTCTTCCTATTTAATAATAGTGGAATTATGTATGCAAAACGCGTTGTTATTGATTTATTTTCTGGTCTATTATTACCGATTAGTTTTTATCCGTTATGGGCCCAAAAGGCAATGATGTTTTTACCGTTTCAAGCCATTAGTTATATTCCGAGTATGATTTTTTCAGAAGGTATACAAGGAAATAAATTGTATGAGGCATTATTATTCCAAGTAATTTGGGCGATTGTCCTTATTATTCCAATTGTACTTATGTGGAGAACGGCGAGAAAACGTCTAATTGTACAAGGGGGATGATGAGATGATATATATAAAACTATTTTTGCAATATGCAAGCCAATATATAAAAACAAAATTGGAGTATCGGGGCGATTTTATCGTTGGATTACTTTCTGATTTATCACTACAGGCTGTTAATTTAATCTTTATTCTCGTTGTGTTTGGGCATACACAAGCATTAAAAGGCTGGAGTAGAGAAGAAGTAATCTTTATTTATGGTTTCTTTTTAGTGCCGTTTGCCATTTTCTCAGCTTTCTTTAACATATGGGACTTTAATGATCGTTACATTATTAAAGGGGAGATGGATCGTATATTAACGAGACCGATTCATAGCTTGTTTCAAATTATATTAGAAAGAATGGAACTTGAGTCTTTAATTGGGGCCATTACAGGAATGATTGTAATGGGATATGCAGCTGTAGAGTTACAATTATCTTTTTACTGGTATGATTTCTTCTTATTTATATTGATGGTAGGAGGAGGCGCACTTGTATATGGAGGGATATTTGTTACGCTTGCGAGCCTTGGTTTTTGGTCAGATGCGAAAAGTTCAATTATGCCCCTTATGTATAACATAGGTAATTACGGGCGCTATCCTGTTAATATTTATAATCGTGTAATTCGTTTCATTTTAACGTTTGTTTTACCGTTTGCGTTTGTTGGAGTATATCCAGCAGCATACTTTTTAAGAAAAACAGAATGGAATAGTTATGCATTCGCGACGCCAATTGTTGGTGTTATCTGTTTTACGATTGCAATCACTCTTTGGAATCAAGGGGTAAAAAGGTACCGTGGTGCTGGGAATTAATTATAGAAGCTTGTTTGTTTCTAAGGGATAAATCCAATGGTCGTCTCATACATATAAAATGAGGTGGAGGACATGTTATGGGGATTTATTCTATTACTTGCAGCAATCGCTATTTTGAAAAGTGTCCAATTATTATGGAGTTCCTATTCAGATTCAACGCGTTTTTTTTCGCTGTATAATTTGGCCACATTATTTTTAATCTATACAACAGTACTGATCGCGTTTGGATTAAGTTACGTTGTATTAGAGGAAATGGGTTTCGCAGTTTTGAAAGAGGACGGAGAAAGTTTGAACGCTCATTCTTTTCAACTCGTTGAAGTTTGTTTATATTTTAGCGCAGTTACTTTATTGTCTGTTGGATATGGTGACATATCTCCGATTGGAATTGGGCGATGGATTGCAATTGCAGAAGCGCTAATTGGATATACACTCCCTTTTGCTTTTGTGATGAGGTCTGTAATAGACAATGAAAAATAAGGAAGCATTTGTTATAGTAAAGGAAAAGAGTAGGAGTGATAACTATGATTACAGTAGGAGAAATGGCACCAGAATTCACATTAGAGGGAAGTAACGGAGAAGAAGTTAGCCTAGCTGATTTCCGCGGTAAAAATGTAGTTCTCTATTTTTACCCGAAAGATATGACGCCAGGATGTACAACTGAAGCATGTGATTTTCGTGATGCGTATGGAGTATTTCAAGAGAAGGATACGGTTATTCTTGGAGTAAGTCCTGATTCAGCGAATAGACATTTGAAATTCATTGAGAAACATGAATTGCCATTTACACTTTTAGTAGATGAAGATCATAAAGTAGCAGAGTTATATGATGTTTGGAAGCTGAAAAAGAACTTT
This sequence comes from Bacillus sp. FSL K6-1338, assembly GCF_038006965.1. Lineage (NCBI taxonomy): Bacteria > Bacillati > Bacillota > Bacilli > Caryophanales > Bacillaceae > Bacillus > Bacillus sp. FSL K6-1338. The sequence continues at coordinate 544,002 of NZ_JBBOWI010000001.1, forward strand.
GGGAAAGAGTATATGGGAATCGAGCGTTCTACATTCCTTATTAATAAAGATGGTGAACTTGTGAAAGAGTGGCGTAAAGTGAAAGTGAAAGGACATATTGAGGATGTTCTTTCTTATATAAAATAAATCTATAGTGGAGATAAAATATGCAGAAACAAGGCAAGTGTCTATACATATTTTACTGCCTTACATAAAGTGGAAGTGTAGGGCATACCTCCTCAGATGATAGTATTCCAAGTGCGATTATGTCGCACCTTTTTCTATGTAATATATGAAGAAAAAGGGAAAGATACATAAAAACAAGCCCTGAATATAAAAATAAACCACATACTTATAGTAGAAATATTGACGATTTATAAGAAAAGGAGTACACTCTTTATAAGAATTATAAAATAATAATCCGTATAGAATCGGGGTGCATGACGGTGGTCAAAGAAGAATTAAAAGAAGCGCTAGAAATGCTGAAAAATACGGGTGTACGCATTACTCCACAGCGTCATGCTATTTTAGAGTACCTTGTGGAATCAATGACGCACCCAACAGCGGATGACATTTATAAAGCATTAGAAGGTAAGTTTCCAAATATGAGTGTTGCAACTGTCTATAATAACTTACGTGTATTTAAAGAGGTTGGACTTGTAAAGGAATTAACTTATGGAGACGCTTCAAGTAGATTTGATTATGTTACAAGTCAACATTATCATGTGATTTGTGAAAAATGTGGTAAGATTGTTGATTTTCCTTATGGAGGTTTGGAACAACTTGAAGAGGAAGCTGCAAAAACGACAGGCTTCGTTATTAATAGTCATCGCTTAGAAATTTATGGCGTTTGTCCAGAGTGTCATAAGGCGTAATATATAATAAAGAAAGAGGCTGACGGCTATACGTCAGCCTCTTTCTTTATTATATAAGGATTAGCGTGAGGTTAATCGGGATTTACAGTGCTAAGTTAGTAAGAAGGGTTAGATAAAAGTTTGTCGAATTTACTTTGTATTGGTGGAAATGAATTCTTGGAGGGGACATTTTGAAGAAATATGAGATTAAAAGTGACATTCCAACATTGGAAGAATATAAATATTTATGTGATTCTGTGGGATGGACTAATTATATGAACTTTGAGGTGGCGGAAATATCACTTCAAAATTCGATTTACTGTATAACAGTCAAGGATAATAATCAAATCATCGGCATGGGGAGAATTGTTGGTGATGGGGCTATCTATTTCTATATTCAAGATATAGTGGTTCATCCAGAGTATCAAAAGAATGGTATTGGAAAGAAAATAATGAATACTTTAGTAGAATACTTAAATCAGAATGCTCCAGATAAAGCATTCATTGGTTTGTTTGCGTCGCAAGGTAAAACGTCATTCTACGAAAAATATGATTTTAAAGATTATTCGCCTAACATGACAGGGATGTTTACTGTTATTTCGAAAAAATAGGTGTAATAAATTTAATAAAACAATTAAAAAGTTGATTTCTTAAGAAATCAACTTTTTAATGAGTTGAAACGTTTGTAGTGTTGCAAACTCGTATTTCCCTTGATACTTATGATTTATAACTCTTCTTATTATACTTTTCATCAAATTCTTTTCCTTCTAGATCTCGATCTAGTGTTAAAGGTTGATTGCAGTGCATACATGCATCGACAAGGCCGAGCATTTTTGTTGGCTTATCACAGCTTGGACAAATAATTTGGATAGTCTTAGTAGATAACATACCAATCCAAAAGTAAACGACAGTGCTAGCGATAACAGCTAAAAAGCCAACCATCATAAACGTTGTCATAACAATAATGTTTTCGCGGAAAAAGACACCTAAGTATGCAATGAAGAGGCCGATAAATACTAAACTTAATGCAAAGGTCCGGATTTTATTGATTTTGTTTGAATACTTAATGCTCATTCTCACCACACTCCTATAATAATAATATAACATAAAATTTAGAATTTTCACTCTCGTGTAAATTGATAAAGGGATAAGATATGAAATGGATAGGAGGGGAGCCATGAAGAATGAATGGGTGCTATAATGATTTTTACAGCGATTTTTAAGTTTTTAACGGGATGTGAAATTTTTTTGTAAAAAGTATTGACCCTGTATATACTGCATGATATATTAATAACCGTCGCTGATGCGGAAACGCAGAAAACGACAAAAAAGAAATTGAAAAACTTAGTTGACATTGAAAAATGAAGATGTTAACATAAGGAAGTCGCAAATGAGCGACCAAGTAGTTCTTTGAAAACTGAACGAAACAAACAACGTGAAACGTCAATTTTTATTTTTAGATGCTAGACAAACTAACTTTATTGGAGAGTTTGATCCTGGCTCAGGATGAACGCTGGCGGCGTGCCTAATACATGCAAGTCGAGCGAATGGATTGAGAGCTTGCTCTCAAGAAGTTAGCGGCGGACGGGTGAGTAACACGTGGGTAACCTGCCCATAAGACTGGGATAACTCCGGGAAACCGGGGCTAATACCGGATAACATTTTGAACTGCATGGTTCGAAATTGAAAGGCGGCTTCGGCTGTCACTTATGGATGGACCCGCGTCGCATTAGCTAGTTGGTGAGGTAACGGCTCACCAAGGCAACGATGCGTAGCCGACCTGAGAGGGTGATCGGCCACACTGGGACTGAGACACGGCCCAGACTCCTACGGGAGGCAGCAGTAGGGAATCTTCCGCAATGGACGAAAGTCTGACGGAGCAACGCCGCGTGAGTGATGAAGGCTTTCGGGTCGTAAAACTCTGTTGTTAGGGAAGAACAAGTGCTAGTTGAATAAGCTGGCACCTTGACGGTACCTAACCAGAAAGCCACGGCTAACTACGTGCCAGCAGCCGCGGTAATACGTAGGTGGCAAGCGTTATCCGGAATTATTGGGCGTAAAGCGCGCGCAGGTGGTTTCTTAAGTCTGATGTGAAAGCCCACGGCTCAACCGTGGAGGGTCATTGGAAACTGGGAGACTTGAGTGCAGAAGAGGAAAGTGGAATTCCATGTGTAGCGGTGAAATGCGTAGAGATATGGAGGAACACCAGTGGCGAAGGCGACTTTCTGGTCTGTAACTGACACTGAGGCGCGAAAGCGTGGGGAGCAAACAGGATTAGATACCCTGGTAGTCCACGCCGTAAACGATGAGTGCTAAGTGTTAGAGGGTTTCCGCCCTTTAGTGCTGAAGTTAACGCATTAAGCACTCCGCCTGGGGAGTACGGCCGCAAGGCTGAAACTCAAAGGAATTGACGGGGGCCCGCACAAGCGGTGGAGCATGTGGTTTAATTCGAAGCAACGCGAAGAACCTTACCAGGTCTTGACATCCTCTGAAAACCCTAGAGATAGGGCTTCTCCTTCGGGAGCAGAGTGACAGGTGGTGCATGGTTGTCGTCAGCTCGTGTCGTGAGATGTTGGGTTAAGTCCCGCAACGAGCGCAACCCTTGATCTTAGTTGCCATCATTAAGTTGGGCACTCTAAGGTGACTGCCGGTGACAAACCGGAGGAAGGTGGGGATGACGTCAAATCATCATGCCCCTTATGACCTGGGCTACACACGTGCTACAATGGACGGTACAAAGAGCTGCAAGACCGCGAGGTGGAGCTAATCTCATAAAACCGTTCTCAGTTCGGATTGTAGGCTGCAACTCGCCTACATGAAGCTGGAATCGCTAGTAATCGCGGATCAGCATGCCGCGGTGAATACGTTCCCGGGCCTTGTACACACCGCCCGTCACACCACGAGAGTTTGTAACACCCGAAGTCGGTGGGGTAACCTTTTTGGAGCCAGCCGCCTAAGGTGGGACAGATGATTGGGGTGAAGTCGTAACAAGGTAGCCGTATCGGAAGGTGCGGCTGGATCACCTCCTTTCTATGGAGAATTGATGAACGCTGTTCATCAATATAAGTTTCCGTGTTTCGTTTTGTTCAGTTTTGAGAGAACTATCTCTCATATATAAATGTATGTTCTTTGAAAACTAGATAACAGTGTAGCTCATATTTTTTAATTTTTAGTTTGGTTAAGTTAGAAAGGGCGCACGGTGGATGCCTTGACACTAGGAGTCGATGAAGGACGGGACTAACGCCGATATGCTTCGGGGAGCTGTAAGTAAGCTTTGATCCGAAGATTTCCGAATGGGGAAACCCACTATACGTAATGGTATGGTATCCTTACCTGAATACATAGGGTATGGAAGACAGACCCAGGGAACTGAAACATCTAAGTACCTGGAGGAAGAGAAAGCAAATGCGATTTCCTGAGTAGCGGCGAGCGAAACGGAACATAGCCCAAACCAAGAGGCTTGCCTCTTGGGGTTGTAGGACATTCTATACGGAGTTACAAAGGAACGAGGTAGACGAAGCGACCTGGAAAGGTCCGTCGTAGAGGGTAACAACCCCGTAGTCGAAACTTCGTTCTCTCTTGAATGTATCCTGAGTACGGCGGAACACGTGAAATTCCGTCGGAATCTGGGAGGACCATCTCCCAAGGCTAAATACTCCCTAGTGATCGATAGTGAACCAGTACCGTGAGGGAAAGGTGAAAAGCACCCCGGAAGGGGAGTGAAAGAGATCCTGAAACCGTGTGCCTACAAATAGTCAGAGCCCGTTAATGGGTGATGGCGTGCCTTTTGTAGAATGAACCGGCGAGTTACGATCCCGTGCAAGGTTAAGCTGAAGAGGCGGAGCCGCAGCGAAAGCGAGTCTGAATAGGGCGTTTAGTACGTGGTCGTAGACCCGAAACCAGGTGATCTACCCATGTCCAGGGTGAAGTTCAGGTAACACTGAATGGAGGCCCGAACCCACGCACGTTGAAAAGTGCGGGGATGAGGTGTGGGTAGCGGAGAAATTCCAATCGAACCTGGAGATAGCTGGTTCTCCCCGAAATAGCTTTAGGGCTAGCCTTAAGTGTAAGAGTCTTGGAGGTAGAGCACTGATTGAACTAGGGGTCCTCATCGGATTACCGAATTCAGTCAAACTCCGAATGCCAATGACTTATCCTTAGGAGTCAGACTGCGAGTGATAAGATCCGTAGTCAAGAGGGAAACAGCCCAGATCGCCAGCTAAGGTCCCAAAGTGTGTATTAAGTGGAAAAGGATGTGGAGTTGCTTAGACAACTAGGATGTTGGCTTAGAAGCAGCCACCATTTAAAGAGTGCGTAATAGCTCACTAGTCGAGTGACTCTGCGCCGAAAATGTACCGGGGCTAAATACACCACCGAAGCTGCGAATTGATACCAATGGTATCAGTGGTAGGGGAGCGTTCTAAGTGCAGTGAAGTCAGACCGGAAGGACTGGTGGAGCGCTTAGAAGTGAGAATGCCGGTATGAGTAGCGAAAGACGGGTGAGAATCCCGTCCACCGAATGCCTAAGGTTTCCTGAGGAAGGCTCGTCCGCTCAGGGTTAGTCAGGACCTAAGCCGAGGCCGACAGGCGTAGGCGATGGACAACAGGTTGATATTCCTGTACCACCTCTTTATCGTTTGAGCAATGGAGGGACGCAGAAGGATAGAAGAAGCGTGCGATTGGTTGTGCACGTCCAAGCAGTTAGGCTGATAAGTAGGCAAATCCGCTTATCGTGAAGGCTGAGCTGTGATGGGGAAGCTCCTTATGGAGCGAAGTCTTTGATTCCCCGCTGCCAAGAAAAGCTTCTAGCGAGATAAAAGGTGCCTGTACCGCAAACCGACACAGGTAGGCGAGGAGAGAATCCTAAGGTGTGCGAGAGAACTCTGGTTAAGGAACTCGGCAAAATGACCCCGTAACTTCGGGAGAAGGGGTGCTTTCTTAACGGAAAGCCGCAGTGAATAGGCCCAAGCGACTGTTTAGCAAAAACACAGCTCTCTGCGAAGCCGTAAGGCGAAGTATAGGGGGTGACACCTGCCCGGTGCTGGAAGGTTAAGGAGAGGGGTTAGCGTAAGCGAAGCTCTGAACTGAAGCCCCAGTAAACGGCGGCCGTAACTATAACGGTCCTAAGGTAGCGAAATTCCTTGTCGGGTAAGTTCCGACCCGCACGAAAGGTGTAACGATTTGGGCACTGTCTCAACCAGAGACTCGGTGAAATTATAGTACCTGTGAAGATGCAGGTTACCCGCGACAGGACGGAAAGACCCCGTGGAGCTTTACTGTAGCCTGATATTGAATTTTGGTACAGTTTGTACAGGATAGGCGGGAGCCATTGAAACCGGAGCGCTAGCTTCGGTGGAGGCGCTGGTGGGATACCGCCCTGACTGTATTGAAATTCTAACCTACGGGTCTTATCGACCCGGGAGACAGTGTCAGGTGGGCAGTTTGACTGGGGCGGTCGCCTCCTAAAGTGTAACGGAGGCGCCCAAAGGTTCCCTCAGAATGGTTGGAAATCATTCGTAGAGTGCAAAGGCATAAGGGAGCTTGACTGCGAGACCTACAAGTCGAGCAGGGACGAAAGTCGGGCTTAGTGATCCGGTGGTTCCGCATGGAAGGGCCATCGCTCAACGGATAAAAGCTACCCCGGGGATAACAGGCTTATCTCCCCCAAGAGTCCACATCGACGGGGAGGTTTGGCACCTCGATGTCGGCTCATCGCATCCTGGGGCTGTAGTCGGTCCCAAGGGTTGGGCTGTTCGCCCATTAAAGCGGTACGCGAGCTGGGTTCAGAACGTCGTGAGACAGTTCGGTCCCTATCCGTCGTGGGCGTAGGAAATTTGAGAGGAGCTGTCCTTAGTACGAGAGGACCGGGATGGACGCACCGCTGGTGTACCAGTTGTTCTGCCAAGGGCATAGCTGGGTAGCTATGTGCGGAAGGGATAAGTGCTGAAAGCATCTAAGCATGAAGCCCCCCTCAAGATGAGATTTCCCATAGCGTAAGCTAGTAAGATCCCTGAAAGATGATCAGGTTGATAGGTTCGAGGTGGAAGCATGGTGACATGTGGAGCTGACGAATACTAATAGATCGAGGACTTAACCATATAATATGTAGCAATGTTATCTAGTTTTGAGAGAACATAAAAAATTTGTTGACTTTTAAAGTGAATAAGTTATAATAATGATTGTCTCAAAAGAATAATGTCTGGTAATGATGGCAGAGAGGTCACACCCGTTCCCATACCGAACACGGAAGTTAAGCTCTCTAGCGCCGATGGTAGTTGGGACCTTGTCCCTGTGAGAGTAGGACGTTGCCAGGCAATATTATTCCGCAGTAGCTCAGCGGTAGAGCTATCGGCTGTTAACCGATCGGTCGTAGGTTCGATTCCTACCTGCGGAGCCATTGGAGAGCTGTCCGAGTTGGCCGAAGGAGCACGATTGGAAATCGTGTATACGTCACAAGCGTATCAAGGGTTCGAATCCCTTGCTCTCCGCCATAGGATTTATAATATTTGGCCCGTTGGTCAAGTGGTTAAGACACCGCCCTTTCACGGCGGTAACACGGGTTCGAATCCCGTACGGGTCACCACTTTGGAGGATTAGCTCAGCTGGGAGAGCACCTGCCTTACAAGCAGGGGGTCGGCGGTTCGATCCCGTCATCCTCCACCATATGAATTTTATATGAATAGTATCATCGCGGGGTGGAGCAGTACGGTAGCTCGTCGGGCTCATAACCCGAAGGTCGCAGGTTCAAATCCTGTCCCCGCAACCAAATGGTCCCGTGGTGTAGTGGTTAACATGCCTGCCTGTCACGCAGGAGATCGCCGGTTCGACCCCGGTCGGGACCGCCATTTTAATAAGGCTCGGTAGCTCAGTCGGTAGAGCAGAGGACTGAAAATCCTCGTGTCGGCGGTTCGATTCCGTCCCGAGCCACCATTTATTTTAATAAAATACGCCGGCTTAGCTCAATTGGTAGAGCAACTGACTTGTAATCAGTAGGTTGGGGGTTCAAGTCCTCTAGCCGGCACCATGTAAGTTTCGGAGGGGTAGCGAAGTGGCTAAACGCGGCGGACTGTAAATCCGCTCCTTCGGGTTCGGCAGTTCGAATCTGCCCCCCTCCACCATTTACATAGGGGCATAGTTTAAAGGTAGAACTGAGGTCTCCAAAACCTCCAGTGTGGGTTCGATTCCTACTGCCCCTGCCAAATATATTTACACAACATGGCGGTTGTGGCGAAGTGGTTAACGCACCGGATTGTGGCTCCGGCATTCGTGGGTTCGATTCCCATCAGTCGCCCCATTTTTATTTTTAAAATTACAAATAATTTAATTGATACTTACATATAATTAAGTAAGAATTCGATGGGCTATAGCCAAGCGGTAAGGCAACGGACTTTGACTCCGTCATGCGCTGGTTCGAATCCAGCTAGCCCAGCCATTTTTGCGGAAGTAGTTCAGTGGTAGAATACAACCTTGCCAAGGTTGGGGTCGCGGGTTCGAATCCCGTCTTCCGCTCCAATGAAATTTAATATGGCGGCATAGCCAAGTGGTAAGGCAGAGGTCTGCAAAACCTTTATCACCGGTTCAAATCCGGTTGCCGCCTTTTCTTTTGTGCCGATGTGGCGGAATTGGCAGACGCGCACGACTCAAAATCGTGTTCCTTCGGGAGTGTCGGTTCGACCCCGACCATCGGTATCATGAACGTCGTAAAAAAACTCTATACAATTAGTATAGAGTTTTTTTTGTTTTCTTTTCATTACATGACAAAATAAGCACAAAAAGTGTACGGTGAGTAAACTGCGAAACATTAAAAGGATAAAAACAAACATTCAATTTTATCCTTTTAATTGCGGTATTCTATAATATTCCCTTCGAGCACTCTAGAGAGAATTTCTCCACCCCGGTGACATGAAGTTAAATCCGACACCACCAGTAGATATTAGTACATGATCAGCTGTTAATTTCGTAATTTCTAAAAACTTCTTTTCAAACTTTTCTCTGTTGTATTTGTACATAGTTGAGTGGCACGACCACATGTGCGTTGAAGTACTCAACCAGTCCCCTAATTCCTTCAATTCAGGAAACGCCTCAAATTGGATTGGTTCATCTAATTTCATGAATCTTACTTGATAGATAGTTGGGTTTAACTTCTCTCCTATTCCTTTAAAAGCATGTGATTTTTTCTCATTTGAATGTGTCATAATTCTCCCTCCACCTTTTCTTCAAATTTTTCCCTATTTTTATTGTACAGCAATAGAAAGTAATTATGGGAATATTATGGAAATCGGTATTGGCAATATAAAAAGACTCTAACAGAAATGTTAGAGTCTTTTTTGTTAAATTATATTATGTGATGCTAAAATTCGTAATAAACTTAGGAATTCATGTATAATATAACTTGTCGAAAGAACAAAATGATAGTGATTTATATTATGTCTGTAATATGAATCAAAAATGAACTTTTTATATTTCTTTTAAAAATGTGTTGAACACACATTATATTTCATATTAATATTTTTATGTAGATTTAAAACGAGAAAGAGAGTGGAAAGTATGGGCCGTAAATGGAACAATATTAAAGACAAAAAAGCATCGAAAGATGCAAATACAAGCCGTATATACGCGAAATTTGGACGTGAAATTTATGTGGCGGCAAAACAAGGAGAGCCAGATCCAGAATCAAACCAAGCGCTTAGAGTCGTATTAGAACGTGCGAAAACATACAATGTACCAAGAACAATTATTGATCGTGCAGTTGAAAAGGCAAAAGGCGGTTCAGAGGAAAATTATGACGAGCTTCGTTATGAAGGATTTGGACCAAATGGAGCTATGGTTATTGTAGATACACTTACAAATAACGTAAACCGTACTGCAGCAGATGTACGAGCTGCATTTAGCAAAAACAGTGGTAACATGGGTGTAAACGGTTCTGTAGCTTACATGTTTGATGCGACAGCTGTTATCGGCCTTGAAGGTAAAACATCAGATGAAGTTCTTGAAATTTTAATGGAAGCAGATGTTGATGCACGTGACATTCTAGAAGAAGAAGATTCTGTTATCGTGTATGCTGAACCTGATCAATTCCATTCAGTACAATCTGCACTTAAAGGTGCTGGTGTTGAAGAATTTACAGTTGCAGAATTAACAATGCTTGCACAAAGTGATGTTACACTTCCCGAAGATGCTCAAGTACAATTTGAGAAAATGGTTGATGCATTAGAAGATTTAGAAGATGTGCAACAAGTTTACCACAACGTAGACTTAGGAGAATAATACGATAGAAGCCCTGTCCGTTTAACGGATAGAGGCTTTTTTTATGAAGTTAATTAAGTTGATGAATTAGTAAAGGTATTTTGTTGTAGACAGGGAATATGCTTATAGGGATATATGAAATAATCATTATTTCTAGGAGGTTTAATATGGAACATAAAACACCAAAGCATATCGTTGCTGTAGCAGGTTATTTAACAAATGAAAAAGATGAAGTGTTATTAGCTAAAGTACATTGGCGATCGGATACGTGGGAGTTGCCAGGAGGACAGGTGGAAGAAGGAGAAGCGCTCGATCAAGCAGTTTGTAGGGAAATGTTTGAGGAAACCGGTTTAACTGTGAAGCCGGTTGGAGTTACAGGTGTTTACTATAATGCTTCTATGCATATTTTAGCTGTTGTTTTTAAAGTGGCATATGTGAGCGGTGAAATAAAAATTCAACCTGAAGAAATACAAGAGGCTAAATTTGTTGCTTTAAATGAAGAGAATATAGATGAGTATATAACGCGTCCTCATATGAAATCCAGAACGCTTGATGCGATGAGAGCAACACATTATATTCCGTACGAAACGTGGGAAGTACAGCCGTATAGTTTAATAGGAAGATTGTAAAGAAAAGAGTGACTGATTTGAGATACATTCAAATCACTACTCTTTTTTTTGTATACTGTTTAAGAAAAAGGTCAAAATAATAATAGCGCTAGTATTGATTTGTAGAACGTTTGTTCTGTATAATGGATTTATCCCGCTATTTGCCGGGCAGCTCAATTGGTGAGGGCTAATAATCAGTGGGGATGAACAAAACCTCCACTGATTAAAGTTTCACTTTATATGTTATATACATTTAGATTACTAGATAGTTAAAAGTACATATATTTGTAGATGATATAATTAAAGTGTAAAGTGAAAATATAATAGTCTTAAGGGTTACTCTCTTATTGGTTATTCGTACTTTAACATACCTATATTCAATATTTCAGATGAATAGTAGATAAAAAAAGACTGTGATACAATACTTTTTTATCCGACTATTTGCTGGGCAGTAAGCCTGATTGATGAGGGCTTATTAAAGTTTCACTTTATACCTTACAATGATGTAAGGTACGTGTAAGAGAAATCGATGGGATATTTTTTTACAACAATGTATTCTTAAAGTAAGAGTTATATGCTGTGCGGAAAAGAGGTGTTCAAGATGAAAGAACGAGTATTATCTAGGGTGAACTATCATCAAAAAGTTGCATTAAATCCAATGACTAAACTTTTTTATAAAGCCATTATATTATTATTATTGTTAAGTTGTACGTTATTATTCATTGGAAATGTAATGATTGAGCAAAGTGATATTAGTAAATTACATGTGCCGGCTAAGTTAGAGGTACCAGAATCATTAACACATGCATTTATTGCGACAGAAGATAAAAGATTTTATCATCATAACGGTTTAGATTATATAGCAATTATTAGGGCCTCTGTTGAGAATATAAAGGCTGGTGGTGTCGTACAAGGAGGAAGCACGATTACACAGCAGCTATCTAAAAATGCTTTTTTAACGAATGAACGTACATTTTCTCGTAAGTGGAAAGAGATTTTTTATACGAAAAAAATTGAACGTACATTTACGAAGGATGAAATTTTAAAATTATATGTAAGTAACATTTATTATGGAGAAGGAGCATGGGGAATTGAAAAAGCAGCAAACCTTTACTTCGGTAAAAAGGTGAACCAATTAACGTTGGCTGAAAGTGCAATGATGGCTGCTGTAGTAAAAGCACCTGCTTATTACTCACCTGCCCAAAATTATGATAAAGCAGTAGAGAGACGAAATGTCGTTTTGAGACTAATGGAGAAAGAAGGCTATATAAGCCATGATGAGTATGTTCAAGCAGTTAGTGAGAAATTGGTAATTCGTCATGATATAAAAATAGAGCAGTCGATGTTAAATAGCGCGCGTAAAAAAGCAGTAAGTTAAGAGAAGTTCCTACAGAGGAGCTTCTTTTTTTGAATAAATTGTGACAAATTGTGACACAATATCGTCACAATTATTGTGTTTTTGTAATTTATGTGAGCGTGTTCATTGCGTGACGTATATAAGTGTTGATATTATGTGTATTGTGTACAATGCTGTATACAGAATATGAATTTAAAGAGGAATGTATATGAAATCAAATAAACTCATGGCTCTTGGTATAGTTTTTTCTATCGCAGTATTGATTGTAATTGGAACAATTGCGTATAGCATCATAAATGACAAAAAAGATAAAGGGAATGAGATGTTTGCTTATTCCACGCAACAATCTTTAGGGAAAGATGATGCTCCAGTTAAGGTAGTTGAATTTGGAGACTTCAAATGTCCTGCTTGTCGTACTTGGGATGTAACAGTATTACCTCGATTAAAAGAAGAGTATATTGATAAAGGCAAAGTGCAGTTATATTTTATTAACTTCCCATTTATCGGAAAAGACTCGGATTTAGGTGCAGCAGCTGGTGAAGCAATTTATAAACAAGATAAAGATTCATTCTGGATTTTCTATGATGAGATTTATCAAAATCAAAAGAAAGATACGGAAGAATGGATTACAGAAGATTTGCTTCTTAGCATTGTGAAAGAGAAACTTCCAAAAGTTGATGTAGAGCAATTTAAGAAAGATTTACACAGTAAAGAAATGACAGAAAAAGTACGTAAAGATTCAGATCGTGCTCAAAAATTAAAAGTTCAAGGTGCTCCTTCAGTATATGTAAACGGAAATCTTGCAAACCCTGATTTCGATAGTATGAAGAAGGCCATTGATAAAGAATTGAAAAAGTGATGAGGTCTCTCATCACTTTTTCGACTTTTTTCGATAAAATTCTTGCCTCTATTTTTTTAACATGCTATACTACTTTACATAAGTTATTCTAATATCTTATATGTAATTCATATTTGCGGGTGTAGTTTAGTGGTAAAACAAGAGCCTTCCAAGCTCTGGTCGAGAGTTCGATTCTCTTCACCCGCTCCAAATTTTATTAAATGTTTTTCTATAAATTGTGATCAACGCAGTGTTTCGTTTCCGAGATAAACGAGGCATTGCGTTTTTTAATGTTTGAAAAATATAATTACATGCGAAAATAGAAGTAAATAATAGTATTCCAAAAGTGAATTACTAACCAATAAAGTCGTTACATAAGGGATGATGGATTCATCTGAGGAGGCGATTAAGAGTGGATTTTGAACAATTAAAGCAAGATGTAATTGCGTATAGTAAAACAATTGGCATAGATAAAATAGGCTTTGCGAGTGCTTCTCCTTTTGAGGAATTAAAGCAGCGCTTAATCCAGCAACAACAATTAAATTATCAATCTGGATTTGAAGAGCCTGATATAGAGAAGAGAACGAATCCGCAACTTTTATTACCGGGTGCTAAATCAATTATTGCGATTGCTTTAGCATATCCTTCAAAATTAAAAAATGCACCATTAAGTAAGCGTGGAGAACGCCGTGGAATTTTTTGCCGTGCTTCTTGGGGACAAGATTATCATCTTGTTTTACGAGATCGTTTGCAAAAATTAGAAGCATATTTAATTGAAAAACTTCCAGATATAGAAGTGAAGTCCATGGTTGATACAGGTGAATTAAGTGATCGAGCTGTATCAGAGCGTGCAGGCATTGGCTGGAGTGGGAAAAACTGTGCTATTATTACACCTGAATTCGGTTCGTACGTATACTTAGGGGAAATGATTACAAATGTTCCATTCCCGCCAGATAAGCCGATAGAAGATCAATGCGGGGGCTGTACGAAATGTATCGATATTTGTCCTACAGGTGCTTTAATACAGGGGGGACAGTTAGATTCGAAGAAGTGTATTGCCTTTTTAACACAGACGAAAGGATTCCTACCTGAAGAATATCGCGATAAAATAGGAAATCGTATATATGGATGTGATACGTGTCAGACTGTTTGCCCGAAAAACAAAGGAATGGATTTTCATAATCATCCTGAGATGGAGCCGGACCCTGAGCTAGTTAAACCATTATTAACGCCACTTTTAACAATTAGTAATCGTGATTTTAAAGAGAAATATGGGATTATGTCAGGGTCATGGAGAGGGAAAAAGCCACTGCAAAGAAATGCGATTTTAGCATTAGCACATTTTAAAGAAGCATCGGCAATTCCTGATTTAATTGGTGTTATGAAAGATGACCCAAGACCGGTATTGCGCGGAACGGCAGCATGGGCACTTGGGAAAATTGGGGGAGATGGAGTAGGCGAAGCGATTGAGAAAGCGATGGAACGTGAGAAAGATGAAGAAGTACTTCATGAAATGAAGCGCGGGCTTGAATTGTTAGCACAGAAAAAAGAGTAGATAATATTTCCCTTTTTCATATTGTAATATGGGAGGGAAACGAAATGGCTGTAAAAATGAATATTGAAAAGCAAGTACAACAGTTTTTAGCATATATCACAGAGAAACGAACAGACGTGGATGGTATTGCTGAGGATTTACTACAAATGGCACAGAGAAAGAAACAATTGTTTCAAAGGCGTAGTGCACATATAGTGAAAGCAACTGCGGATGTTTCTTTCATTAGACAATTAAATAGTAATGACCATCAAGAAATTGATTATCAAATACATTTTAAATATTTAATTAAGCATAAAGAATTATTTTATATTGAAGAGGAACAATTAAAACGAAGAGTTTGTTTAAATAATAGTCGGATTATAGGCGATTATGATATTGAAGTGTCAGAAGAAATTAGAATGGGTGAGACATTAGAAAGGGAAATTACGAAAGAGAAGTACGGTTCTTATCAGTATAATCGTTTAGAGGCAGTGAAATATGCAGAGCGTTGGTGGGATGACCGAAATCCTATGTATCGTAATTTCCCTGATAATTGTACGAATTTTATTTCTCAATGTCTTCATACTGGAGAAGTACCTATGAACGGATATCCTAATATTCGTAAAGGATGGTGGCAAAGGGAGAATCAGTGGAGTTGGAGCTGGGCTGTTGCACATTCTTTTTATTGGTATTTGTCAGGTGCTACAACAGGACTTCGAGCAGAGGCGGTAGAGAGGCCAGAAGAACTTATTCTTGGAGATGTTATTGCTTATGATTTCGAGGATGACGGAAGATGGAATCATACGACGATTGTAGTAGCAAAAGATGCAGATGGTATGCCGCTTGTAAATGCACATTCAGCGAATAGCCGTCGACGTTATTGGAACTATGAAGACTCTAGTAAATATACACCACAAATGAAATATAAATTCTTTCATATTATTAATGGGTAGAGATTTTTCGCTCAAGTGGTATAATACGTAGTAGACAAAAAACAGAGGTGAATATCGCGTGGGAGTACATGTTGTTTTATATCAGCCAGAAATTCCAGCAAATACAGGGAATATTGCTCGTACTTGTGCAGCAACTGGAACAGAATTACATTTGATTAGACCGCTTGGATTTTCAACGGATGATAAAATGTTAAAGCGTGCCGGATTAGATTATTGGCAGCACGTGAAAATTACGTATTATGATTCAATTGAAGAATTTTATGAAAAAAATAAAGATGGTGAATTCTTCTATTTAACGAAGTATGGCGAAAAAGCTCATACAGCGTTTGACTATAGCAAGCGCGAGAAGGATTACTATTTTGTATTTGGAAGAGAAACAAACGGCTTACCAGCTAATGTAATCGAAGAAAACTTTGATCATTGTTTACGTATTCCAATGACAGATAAAGTACGTTCATTAAATTTATCTAATACAGCAGCAATTTTAATTTATGAAGCGTTCCGTCAACAAAATTACCCTGGATTAGATTTAGAAATCGTTTATTAAAAGTCGCCATATGGCGACTTTTTTTTATAAAATAAAAATAATATGTAATCATACATTTAAAAGAGAGGACATAATCATATAGAATGGGATATATGATTAAAAATAGATAAGACGGGTTGAGATAAATATGAAGGAAGAATATAGTAATCAAAATACCTTTTTAAGTATGATAGATATGGATTTAATTAGACAAGGATTATTACATGCTATTCAAGATTTAGTATTTATTTTGAAAGTTATTGATGATGAAACGTTTAAATATATGTATGTGAATAGAATAGGAATGGATTATGCTAGGTTAAGCGAAGAGTGCTATGGAAAAACTTTTGCAGAAGTATTACCAAAAGATATAGCGGGGATATTGCAAAGGCAATATGAAAAAGTAGTGAGAGAAGCGAAAGCACACACATTTTGTGATGTAGTCAAATTACAAAAAGGTGAGATACATTATGAATCTTCACTTAATCCTGTCTGCGATGAAGAAGGAATATGTCAATTTGTTATTTGTATTACAAGAGATATTACAGCTCAAATTGAGGAGAAGACAGAGATAGAGGAAAAACAAATGTTATTTAAGTCGTTACTAGAATATAATAATGACTCAATTATATCTATAGATTCTATAGGGAGAGTTACATATGCAAACCCGGCAACGTATGAAATATTTGGATACCGGTATGAAGAGTTAAATAATAAATTTATTTTTGAATTCATTAATAAAGAATATGAAAAAGACTTTCAAATTCTATTTAAAGGAGCTCTGCAGGGAAGAGCAAAACAAATTGTTTCAAAGAAATATGTTCATAAAGAAGGGTACGAGCTATATATTTCTTTGAGAACTATCCCGATTATTGTGAACGGTGAAATTGTTGGAGTTTATATTGTTACGAGAGATGTTACAAGGCAAGTATTAAACGAAATGCGAACAGAATATTTAGCCTACTATGACCAGTTAACGGGATTAATGAATAGAATTTCATGTACAAATAAGTTAAATACTTTTTTAAAAGAGAGTATAAATTTTGCGCTTGTATTTATAGATTTAGATGAGTTTCATCGTATTAATGATACATTTGGTCATAAAGAGGGAGATAAAGTATTACAAAAAGTTACAGAATGTTTAAGCAATCTAAAAATAGAAGGTATGCACTTATTTAGAGAACACGATGATCAATTTGTTATGTTAATAGAAAATATAACAAAAGAATGTGTAGAGGAAATTGCAAAAGGCATACTGAAAAATATTAGTGAATATTTTGTAATCGAGGAAGAAGATGTATATTTAAGTGCGTCAATTGGAATTGTAATGGCTCCAGCAGAT
The DNA here is from genome assembly GCF_038006965.1 of Bacillus sp. FSL K6-1338. Classification (NCBI taxonomy): domain Bacteria; kingdom Bacillati; phylum Bacillota; class Bacilli; order Caryophanales; family Bacillaceae; genus Bacillus; species Bacillus sp. FSL K6-1338. Next base: position 561,239 of record NZ_JBBOWI010000001.1, read on the forward strand.
GGAGAAGATGAAAAAATACTATTTCAGAGGGTCGATGCTGCTTTAGAAAAAGCAAAAGAAAAAGGAAAAGGACATTATCATTTTTATTGTAGTGGATTAGACTGTGAGCGTGAACAAAGGTTTATAATAGAAAACCAGTTACATCGTGCTATAGAAAAAAATGAGTTTTTCTTATATTATCAGCCACAAATTAATATTGAAACGAAAAAAATAGCTAGTATGGAAGCTTTAATAAGGTGGGAGAATAAGGAATTAGGATTTGTTTCTCCAAATCAATTTATTCCGTTGGCAGAAAGAACAGGATTTATTATTAAGCTCGATGAATGGGTAGTAAATCAAGTGTGTCAGCAACTGCGCGAATGGTTAAATAAAGGATATGAAGTGGTCCCAATTGCAGTTAATATTTCAGCTAGACACTTTCGCTCTATTACATTAATAGAGATGATTACACGGGCTTTAAATAAGTACAATGTACCAGCTTATTTATTAGCGATAGAGGTTACAGAAGGAGCTCTTATACATAAAGATATATCGAAGAGAGTGTTACTACAATTAAAAGAACAAAATTTAAAGATTCATTTAGATGATTTTGGAACAGGCTATTCATCTTTAAGTTACTTGAAAACATATCCAATTGATACTTTAAAAATTGATCGTTCTTTTATGGAAGGTATACATATAGATGAACGTGATACGAATATTACAGCTGCAATTATTCATTTAGCTCATACTTTAGAACTGAATGTAATTGCAGAGGGAGTAGAAAAAAAGGAGCAAATACAGTTTTTGAAAGAAAAGAATGTGAAGCTTGTACAAGGTTATTATTATAGTCGACCATTATCCAAATATGATATGGAAAATATGTATTATAAATAATGTATAAAAAAATGATGTGCTAAAAGCACATCATTTTTTATGTGTACCTGGTTTGTCATTGTAACCAGATGTAAAAATAGCTGTAAGAAATGTGAGTGATACACCTAAAATTAATAATAATTTCATACTAATATCCTCCTTACTTTTTTCGGTTCACGAGTTCTATTTATTACCCAAAATGTATGTAAGGTTCTTAGAAGAAAAGAATTTATTTATAATGAATAGCAGTGTGAAAACGTTAATACCTATATTATACAGAATTTTCTTTGAATTTTGGAGAGAATTTTAGCGTGCTATTATATATTTCGTTTTGATTTAAAGAATGTTTAAGGACATCCTAGCATACCTTTTATAATAATCCGATTGAACAAGGAGATGGGGGAGGAGCTATAATGGATATTCTAAAAAAGATTGAACAGCATCGAGCAGCAGAAGAACGGTTACAATGGGAAGGTACGTTTGCGGAGTATTTGGAGCTTGTGAAAGAAAGACCATGGGTGGCTCAAACAGCACACTCTCGCATTTACAATATGATAAAAGATGCTGGAATTGAAGAAGTTGATGGTAGAAGAAAGTATAACTTCTTTAGTAATCAGCTCTTTGGATTAGAGGATGCTCTAGAACGTCTTGTAGAGGAATATTTTCATCCATCCGCAAAACGATTAGATGTTAGAAAAAGAATTTTATTATTAATGGGTCCTGTTAGTGGAGGGAAATCAACGTTAGTTACGATGTTGAAACGAGGATTAGAAACATATTCACGAACAGATCGTGGAGCAATTTTTGCAATTAAAGGATGCCCAATGCATGAGGATCCACTGCATTTAATTCCACATCATTTACGAGATGATTTCTTTGATGAGTATGGGGTTAGAATTGAAGGGAATTTATCACCACTAAATGTCATGCGTTTAGAGCAAGAATACGGATCAAGAATTGAGGATGTAGTTGTAGAGCGTATTTTCTTCTCTGAAGATCGCCGTACAGGGATTGGTACATTTAGCCCGTCTGATCCAAAATCACAGGATATTGCAGATTTAACAGGTAGTCTGGACTTTTCTACGATTGCAGAATATGGTTCAGAATCAGACCCGCGTGCGTATCGATTTGATGGAGAATTAAATAAGGCGAACCGAGGAATGATGGAGTTCCAAGAGATGTTAAAATGTGATGAGAAGTTTTTATGGCACTTATTATCGCTTACGCAAGAAGGGAATTTCAAAGCGGGAAGATTTGCGCTTATTTCAGCAGATGAATTAATTGTAGCGCATACGAATGAAACAGAGTATCGCTCATTTATAGCAAATAAGAAAAATGAGGCATTGCACTCAAGAATTATTGTAATGCCAGTTCCTTATAATTTACGAGTAAGTGAAGAAGAACATATTTATGAAAAAATGATTCGTGAAAGTGATGTGTCGAATGTTCACATTGCACCACACACACTTCGCGTTGCAGCAATGTTCACTATTTTAACTCGTTTAAAAGATCCGAAGCGTCCGGATATTGATTTAATTAAAAAGATGCGTTTGTATGATGGAGAAACGGTAGAAGGTTATAATGCGATTGATGTAGAGGAGCTACAACGAGAATATCAAGATGAAGGTATGAAGGGTATTGATCCTCGTTATGTCATTAACCGAATTTCGTCTACAATCATTCGAAAAGAGGTACCATCTATTAACGCGTTAGATGTACTTAGATCTTTAAAAGATGGGCTGGATCAGCATCCATCGATTAGTAATGAAGACCGTGAACGTTATATGAATTTCATCTCATTAGCGAGAAAAGAATACGATGAAATCGCAAAGAAAGAAGTACAAAAGGCGTTTGTTTATTCATATGAAGAATCGGCTAAGACACTTATGGATAATTATTTAGATAACGTCGAGGCGTACTGCAATAAATCGAAATTACGTGATCCGTTAACAGGAGAAGAAATGAGTCCAGATGAAAAATTAATGCGCTCAATTGAAGAGCAAATTGGGATTTCAGAAAATGCTAAGAAAGCGTTCCGTGAAGAGATTTTAATTCGCATTTCTGCTTATGCCCGTAAAGGAAAACGCTTTGATTATAATTCACATGAACGTCTTCGTGAAGCGATTCAGAAAAAACTATTTGCTGATTTAAAAGATATAGTGAAAATTACAACATCAACGAAAACGCCAGACGAAAATCAGCTTAAGAAAATCAATGATGTTGTTGCGCGTTTAATTGATGAGCATGGCTATAATTCTTCTTCAGCAAATGAATTATTACGCTATGTAGGTAGCTTGTTAAACCGATAGTTTGATAACAAAACGCTGTCTCTTGTATTTTGCGGGACAGCGTTTTATTATCCGTTCATATGTGTATAAAGTGTCATACCTTGTCCAAATGTAATAAATTAAGATGCAATTTCATGAATTTATTGTCAATTATTTTTACAATATGCATATGATAGAGTAACCAACCATTCATACGAAAAAAGCCAACACAATACAATATGTTGCAAAGTAAAAATGTGTGCAACAATGCATTGTGTTTCTTTCTTATCAGTGGCTGAATATTTCTTTCTATTATGTGAGTGGCAAAATTTTGTTTAGGATGCTCGGGTATTGTATGAAAAACGTTATAAATGTTTATGGGATGATTTTCTGTGGGCAGTTACCTTTCAAATATTCTAGCTTGCACAGTACAGAACAAAATTTATAGATTGCTGTTCATAAAGGAAGACAATTACAGTAAGGAGGGAAAGGAATGGGCGAAGAAAATCAACCAAATTATACGATTTCACAGGAAAACTGGTCCCTCCATCGCAAAGGATATGACGACCAACAACGCCATCAAGAAAAAGTACAAGAGGCAATTAAGAATAATTTACCCGATCTTGTAACAGAAGAAAGTATAGTTATGTCTAATGGCAAAGATGTTGTAAAAATACCAATTCGTTCTCTAGATGAATATAAGATTAGATACAATTATGATAAAAATAAACATGTTGGGCAAGGAAACGGTGACAGTAAAGTTGGTGATGTCGTTGCGAGAGATGGATCAGGTGGTCAAAAACAAAAAGGGCCAGGAAAAGGGCAAGGAGCAGGAGATGCAGCTGGGGAAGATTACTATGAAGCTGAAGTCTCTATTTTAGAATTAGAGCAGGCGTTTTTCAGAGAGTTAGAGCTGCCTAATTTAAAGAGAAAAGAAATAGATGAAAATCGGATTGAACATGTTGAATTTAATGACATTAGAAAAACAGGATTATGGGGAAATATCGATAAGAAACGAACAATGATATCTGCATATAAACGAAATGCGATGCGTGGTAAAGCATCTTTCCATCCAATTCATCAAGAAGACTTAAAGTTCCGCACTTGGAATGAAGTATTAAAGCCAGATTCAAAGGCTGTTGTGTTAGCGATGATGGATACGAGTGGATCGATGGGAATGTGGGAGAAGTATATGGCACGTAGCTTCTTTTTCTGGATGACAAGATTTTTACGAACAAAGTATGAAACAGTTGATATTGAATTTATTGCTCACCATACAGAAGCGAAAGTCGTCACAGAAGAAGAATTTTTCTCAAAAGGAGAAAGTGGCGGAACAATATGTTCTTCCGTATATAAAAAGGCATTAGAACTGATTGATAATAAATATTCACCAGACCGCTATAATATTTATCCATTCCATTTTTCAGATGGTGATAATTTAACATCAGATAACGCTAGGTGTGTAAAGCTTGTGGAAGAATTAATGAAGAAATGTAATATGTTTGGATATGGGGAAGTGAATCAGTATAATCGCCATAGTACACTCATGTCAGCCTATAAAAATATTAAAGATGAAAACTTTAGATACTATATTTTAAAGCAAAAAGCAGACGTATTTCATGCGATGAAAAGCTTTTTTAGAGAAGAATCAGGTGAGAAAATGGCATAACCTCTTTTAAAGAGGTTCTTTTTTTGTAAACTTTTTATTTTCCTAGTTGACAATGATAATGAAAATCATTATCATTTATTCGAGAAATGATTACATTTCGAATTATATATTTTGGAGGAGATGTAAAGTTGAAACAAAATAAAAGAAAACGTATAAATGCAATGATTATAGCGGCGGCGTTATCACTTCCGTTTGCTGTTTATTCAACACCTGCTTTAGCGGCAGTGGCAATTGAGGCGAATAAAACGGGACAAGGTTTAGAAGATGGTACATATGATGCTGTTATTAAAGCGTATAAAGATAAAACGAATGAAGAGTCTATGGCAGCTGTTTATATAAAGGATCCGAAATTAACAATTGAGAATGGAAAGAAAATTGTAACAGCAACGTTAAGTGATAGTGATTTCTTCCAATACTTGAAAACAGAGGATATTCATACGCCAGGTGTGTTTCATGATGTAAAGGTCCTATCAGAAGACAAAAAGAAAAATGGGACGAAGGTTATTCAATTTGAAGTTGGAGAATTAGGAAAAACATACAATATGCAAATGCATATTTATATTCCAACGATGGCCTATGATAATAAATATCAAGTGCAGTTTGAAGTAAATGCTATAAATTTAGAAAACAATGTTTCAGAAAAACAAAAGGAAAATAAAGAGGAGCAACAAGATGAAAACGGAAATGTAATATTAGATAAGCAATTACAAAAATATATTAATAAATATAACTTAGATAGAGATAATGTAGATGCGCCAATCACAAAGAAAGATTTATTACAAATTAAAACATTATCCATTTATTCAGGTAAAGGGATAAATGAAATAGCTGGTTTAGAGTATATGACAAATTTAGAGAAGTTGACGTTACGAGAGTCTAATGTAACAGATATATCAGCTATCTCGAAATTGAGAAGTTTGAAGTACGTTGATTTAACTTCTAATTCAATTGAAAGTATTCATCCAATTGGGCAATTAGAGAATATTAATATGCTTTTTTTAAGAGATAATAAAATTTCTGATCTTACACCATTAAGTAAAATGAAAAAAATCAAAACATTAGATTTAATCGGTAATAACATTAAAGATATCCAGCCATTATTTACATTATCAACTATGAAACAATTATACTTAGCAAATAATCAAATCAGTGATCTTAATGGAATTGATCGATTAAATAATGTGGAACTATTATGGATAGGGAACAATAAAATTAATAATGTTGAATCTATTAGTAAAATGAGTAATCTTATTGAACTAGAAATTGCTGATAGTGAAATAAAAGATATATCACCATTATCTCAATTAGGAAATTTACAAGTGCTGAATTTAGAAGAGAATTATATCTCTGATATATCGCCGTTGAGCACTTTAACAAATTTACATGAGATAAATCTTGGAGCAAATGAAATTTCTGACGTAAGGCCTGTTGAGGAATTAGGTAAGCGAATTTCAATTGACATTCAAAGACAAAAAATCTTTTTAAATGAAGCAAGCGTAGATGAGGAATTAAAAATCCCAGTATACAACCTTAAGGGAGAACCACTTCAAAATATTAATGTAAAAAGTGAGGGGGCTACTCTGAATAACGGATTTATAAAATGGAATAGTCCTGGAGAAAAAATATATGAATTTAAACTAGATACTAATTCTACTGAAAGTAAAATAAGATTTAATGGTACGGTTATACAGAATATAGTTGAAAAACAAAAAGAACGTGCAAATGTAATTCTCGATAAAACTTTACAACAACATATTAATAAAGAGAATTTAGGTAGAGAGAACTTAAACGCTCCTATCACAAAAGAAGATTTATTACAGGTTAAAAAATTAGAGATACTTAAAGAAAAAGGAAATGAGATAAAAGATATAACAGGTTTAGAGTACATGACGAACTTAGAAAACCTTACTTTAGAAGGAGTAGGCCTGAAAAATATTGATTTCATCTCAAACTTGAAACGATTGAATAATGTGAATGTATCTCATAATCAAATTGAAGATATAACACCGCTATCTTCATTGAAAAATTTACAGTGGTTAAATCTTACTGAGAATCGTATTACAGATGTAACGGTTCTTGGCTCAATGTTAGACTTACTTAGTTTAAAATTAGCTGAAAATGAGATTCGTGATGTAAGGCCATTAATACAATTAGGTCAGTGGGTAACAATTGATGTTAGAAGGCAAAAGGTCATTTTGGATGATGCAGAAATAAATAAAGAAGTGAAAATACCTGTATATGATTTAGAGGGAGAGCCAATTGAAAAGATTACACTAAAGAGTGAAGGTGGAACTCTTACTGATGAGGGAATCATTTGGCGTACTTTAGGAGAAAAAATATATGAATTTGATTTAGATGCAGATCATTATGAGACTGGCATATTATATAGTGGCATTGTAATGCAGAATATAGTAGAAAAATTAATACCAAAAGAAGAAGTGAAAGAACCAACAAAGGAAGTGGAAGAGTCAAAAGAAGAAGTGAAAGAACCAACAAAAGAAGTGGAAGAAACAAAAGAAGAAGTGAAAGAACCAACAAAGGAAGTGGAAGAGTCAAAAGAAGAAGTGGAAGAAACAAAAGAAGAAGTGAAAGAACCAACAAAGGAAGTTGAAGAGTCAAAAGAAGAAGTGAAAGAACCAACAAAGGAAGTGGAAGAGTCAAAAGAAGAAGTGAAAGAACCAACAAAAGAAGTTGAAGAGTCAAAAGAAGAAGTAAAAGAACCAACGAAAGAAGTTGAAGAGTCAAAAGAAGAAGTGAAAGAACCAACAAAAGAAGTTGAAGAGTCAAAAGAAGAAGTAAAAGAACCAACGAAAGAAGTGGAAGAGTCAAAAGAAGAAGTGAAAGAACCAACAAAAGAAGTTGAAGAAGCGAAAGAGGAAGTAAAAGAGCCAAAAGGAAATAATCAGGTTGTTGAAAACGAAGGCAGAACAGCAGATACTTTAAATACACAACATGTTAATAAGACGGAGGAAGGAAAGAAATCTTTACCATCAACAGGCGGTGAAGCTAGCACATCGACTTTACTTTCTGGAATAACACTTGTTCTTTCCGCACTAAGTATGTTCGTATTTAGAAAGAGGTTATTTAAGAAATAAATAACGTTTAATCTTATTATTGTATATAATTAATGTTTGTCTTTTGTGTAATAGATAGAGTAAAACCCCATTCGTATGAAAATTATATTTCATACGAATGGGGTTTGTTAATTTTCTTTTTTCTCTCAGTCATCACGGATTCAGAAGTAATTTGAGGTGCCAATTGTTACATAATCTTTTTTATTTTTTGCGGAACTTCTTTCGTTTGCGAATTAACATCTTCCTTTCGCAGCTCTTTAAATAGCGAAGCAACCATAAGAACGACTACGATAGAAAATGGTAGTGCTGCGATTATAGCTGCAATTTGTAGTGCATTTAATCCTCCAGCTTGTAATAAAAGTGCTGCAATGATCGCGATTGTTAATCCCCATATAAGTTTTAAACTATTTTTCGGTGATAAGCTTCCGTTACTCGTTTGCATTGAAACAACAAATGTTGCCGAGTCGGCAGAAGTAACGAAAAATGTGGCTACTAAAATTAACCCGATAACCGTTAAAAATGTAGAGAATGGTAGGTGCGAAATAACAGCAAATAATCCAATCTCTGTACCATTTTTTGCGATTTCATCAGCTATCCCAAGCGATTGGAACATTTCCATATGGATAGCGGTACCGCCAAATACTGCAAACCAAAATGTACAGATAAGAGTTGGGACTAATACAACTCCAATAATAAATTCTTTTATTGTGCGCCCTTTAGAAATACGAGCAATGAATGTACCGACGAATGGAGACCAAGAGATCCACCATCCCCAATAGAAAATAGTCCAGTTTTCAATCCAAGAAGAAGATTTTTCACTAAATGCTCCTAAATTTAATCCCATACTAGGTAAAGCGCCGATATAAGAACCGAGTGTAGATGTGAAATATTTCATAATAAATACAGTTGGTCCTAAAATTAAAAAGGAGACGAGTAAAATACCTGCGAGAGAGAAATTCAAGTTACTCAAATATTTAATCCCACGATCTAAGCCAGTTTGCGCACTTGTTAAATATAAAACAGCGAAGATAGCTATAAGTACGAGCTGAGTAAGTAAAGTGTTATGAATAGAAGGGAATAAATAGCTTAATCCTCCGGCAATTTGTTGAGCACCAATCCCAACAGATGGCACAATGCCAAATACTGTGGCTAAAACAGCCAAAATATCGACTGTTTTTCCGATAGGAGAATTTTTCGATCGATTAAATAATGGAGTAACTGTAGCCCCAATTGTGCTACCTTTTTGTTTGCGGAATGTGAAATATGCAATTGTTAAAGCAACCATCGCGTATAGTGACCACGGAAAGAGTCCCCAGTGGAAAAATGAATATTGCATAGCGAGTTTGGCGCTTTCCTCTGTACCTGCTTTTCCTGTTAATGGATCTGTAAAATGTGAAATCGGTTCAGCGATTCCATAGAAGAGGAGTCCAATCCCCATTCCTGCTCCAAACAACATGGATAACCAAGATGAATAGCTGTATTTTGGTCTTTCTCCATCTTTACCAAGACGAATAGAACCGTATTTTGAAAAGGCTAAATAAGTAGCTAAAACAAGCATTGTGGTCATAAGTAGAGAGTAAAACCATCCAAATTTATTGAGGATAAATGAGTTTAAAGAAGATGTGATACTTTGTAAATCATGGCCTTGTATCCAGCTTGCTGGTATGACACCCCATATAATAAATAAGGTTGTAAGCAAGATGGAGATATAAAATACACTGTTCTCTTTTTTTATCATAGAATCCCACCTTTATTTAATAAAGTTAACAATTATATTAACCATAACAATTAAAGGGTGAAATGTCAAAAAATTCTCTTTTTAATATTTGTAAAAGGGAATTTTGATTGTTATAAGTTCATAATCAGCGGAGGTTAGATAAAGGAAAGGGTGTTCACGATATGTACAAATTATAGGAAGAAATAATATGAAATATTGCATTTTATATTGTTACATCCAGATTTTATGTTAAATTCTTGAATGGAATATTAAAATAGGGGGCAAGGATATGAACAAGAAATCAAAGATCAATAAAGTGATGCTTAGCATTAGTACAATGGCTTTATCGTTAGGGGCACTTCAAACTCATGCAGTAGCGGAAGAAAAAGTACCGTATAATGTGCTAAAAACGAAACCGGTTGGAATTGAAAAGCCAGTAGATGAAGTTGGGCATGTTTCAAAAGTTGATGAAACCTTATCATTTCAAGAACGTTTAAAAGTAGGCGATTTTTCACAGCGACCAGCATCTATTACGAAGAAAACGGCAGTAAAGCAAGTTAAAGAAAGCTATTCAATGGCTGATTTAAACAAAATGAATGATCAAGAATTAGTTGAAACATTAGGCAGTATTAAGTGGCACCAAATTACAGATTTATTCCAGTTTAATGAAGACACAAAGGCCTTTTATAAAGATAAAGGAAAAATGCAAGTCATTATAGATGAATTAGCTCATAGAGGTAGTACATTTACGAAAGATGATTCAAAAGGAATTCAAACGTTTACTGAAGTGTTGCGTTCCGCTTTTTATCTGGCATTTTATAATAACGAATTAAGTGAATTAAATGAAAGAAGCTTCCAGGATAAATGTTTACCTGCTTTAAAAGCAATCGCAAAAAATCCAAACTTTAAGCTTGGTACAGATGAACAAGATACAGTCGTATCTGCATACGGAAAATTAATTAGTAATGCATCAAGTGATGTTGAAACAGTTCAATACGCATCAAATATTTTAAAGCAATACAATGATAATTTTACTACTTATGTAAATGATCGAATGAAGGGACAAGCAATATACGATATTATGCAAGGGATTGACTATGATATACAGTCGTATTTAGTTGAGGCCCGTAAAGAAGCGAATGAAACGATGTGGTATGGAAAAGTAGATGGGTTTATTAATGAAATAAATCGTATTGCTCTTTTAAATGAAGTAACGTCAGAAAATAAATGGCTCGTTAATAATGGTATTTATTTTGCAAGCCGTTTAGGGAAATTTCATAGCAATCCGAATAAAGGATTAGAGGTTGTTACACAAGCAATGCATATGTACCCACACTTAAGTGAACCATATTTTGTTGCGATAGAACAAATTACAACAAATTATAATGGTAAAGATTATAGCGGGAATACAGTAGATTTAGAGAAAATACGTAAAGAAGGAAAAGAGCAGTACTTACCAAAAACGTATACATTCGATGATGGATCAATTGTGTTCAAAACAGGAGATAAAGTATCAGAAGAAAAAATTAAGAGATTATATTGGGCTGCGAAGGAAGTAAAGGCACAGTATCACCGTGTAATTGGAAATGACAAAGCATTAGAGCCAGGAAATGCGGATGATGTGTTAACAATCGTAATTTATAATAGTCCAGATGAATATCAGTTAAATAGACAATTGTATGGGTATGAAACAAACAACGGTGGAATTTATATCGAAGAAACAGGAACATTCTTTACATATGAGCGTACACCAGAGCAAAGTATTTATAGTTTAGAAGAGTTATTCCGTCATGAATTTACTCATTATCTGCAAGGGAGATATGAAGTTCCTGGTTTATTTGGAAGAGGAGATATGTATCAAAATGAAAGGTTAACTTGGTTCCAAGAAGGAAATGCAGAGTTTTTCGCAGGCTCTACTCGTACGAATAACGTTGTACCAAGAAAGAGTATAATTAGCGGATTATCATCTGATCCGGCAAGCCGTTATACTGCAGAGCGCACACTATTTGCTAAATACGGTTCTTGGGATTTCTATAATTACTCGTTCGCATTGCAGTCTTACTTATATACGCATCAGTTTGAAACATTTGATAAAATTCAAGATTTAATTCGTGCGAATGACGTGAAAAATTATGATGCATATCGTGAAAATCTAAGTAAAGATCCTAAGTTAAATAAAGAGTATCAAGAGTATATGCAGCAGTTAATTGATAATCAAGATAAATATAATGTACCGGAAGTAGCAGATGATTATTTAGCTGAACATGCAACGAAGTCGTTAACAGCGGTGAAGAAAGAAATTAGTGATACGTTGCCTATGAAAGATACAAAAATGACAAAACATAATTCTCAATTCTTTAATACATTTACATTAGAAGGTACGTATACAGGTAGTGTCACAAAAGGTGAATCAGAAGATTGGAAAGCAATGAGTAAAAGAGTAAATGAATCTTTAGAACAATTGGCGCAAAAAGAATGGAGTGGCTACAAAACTGTTACAGCATACTTCGTCAATTATCGTGTGAATAGCTCAAATGAATTTGAATATGATGTAGTCTTCCATGGAATCGCAAAAGATGATGGAGAAAATAAAGCTCCGACGGTTAATGTAAACGGGCCTTATAATGGAGTTGTAAAAGAGGGAATTCAATTTAAAAGTGATGGCTCAAACGATGAAGATGGAAAAATTGTTTCTTATTTATGGGAATTTGGAGATGGAAGCACAAGTGCAGAAGTGAATCCAGTACATGTATATGAAAGAGAAGGTTCTTATAAAGTATCGTTAAGAGTAAAAGATGATAAAGGAAAAGAGAGCAGAAGCGAAACAACTGTTACGATTAAAGATGGAAGTTTAACAGAATCAGAACCAAATAATCGTCCAGAGGAAGCAAATCGTATCCGGCTAAATAGTACGATAAAAGGTAATCTTATTGGCGGGGACCACACTGATGTTTATACATTTAATGTAGCATCAGCGAAAGATATCGACATTTCTGTTTTAAATGAGTATGGAATTGGGATGACATGGGTACTTCACCATGAATCAGATATGCAAAATTATGCGGCTTACGGTCAAGCTAATGGGAATCATATAGAAGCAAAATTTAATGCAAAACCAGGTAAGTATTACTTGTATGTATATAAATATGATAATGGCGATGGAACATACGAATTGTCAGTAAAATAAGTACTTTTCCAATGTATGTTTAACTTTACTTTTTGTGGAAAATAGTATATTATATAGATATATAATATATCGGTTATTTTCTAGGAGGAGCCTGTCACAATAGGTTTCTCCTGTTCTTTTTTAGAGGCCTGTCTTACAGGCTTTTCTTTAAAGGGTAAATAACTGAAAATTTAGAACGATAATCTTTGAAAGAGGTGGGGCATACACATAACAAAAAAGGGATTGTTTAAGAGAGGGGGATAAGAAATGGCTTTGTTTGGTTATCCACTTGAAACAATTTATTTATATGGATTTATTATTGCTACTATACTCACTGTAATTTATATCTTTTTTGGAGATATATTTGAATCCATATTTAGTTTTGGAGGCGGATCTGTATCCGTTGTTACTTTATTACTTAGTTTTTTCGCCATGTTATGTGGACTTAGTTATATAGGAGAATATTTATTTTCCTTTAATAGTATTCTTATTTTTGGGGCTGCATTTGCTATATCTTTTATCGGTGTATTCATCATGAAAATACTAATTTTAAAACCGATTGCAGAAGCAGAACAAAACACGGTGCAACGTATGGATGAATTCATCGGTTGCAAAGGAGAGGTCATTACGACTATTCCTACAGAAGGGTTTGGTGAAGTATTAATTTCCTCCCAATTTGGAAACAATGCAATCCTAGCTAAAACAGTTGGAAAGAAAGATATTTCGCAAGGAACAGAGGTTATTATCGAGGGAGTCCAAGATGGTGTTTTACTTGTACAGAACATCGCTTATTCTTTAAAGAAACCAAAATTATAAGGGGGAATTTACATGACGATTCCATTAATTATCGGTGGAGTATTACTCGCAATTTTAATTCTACTCATTTTAGTATTCATTACAAAGTATCGAACAGTTGGACCAGATGAAGCATTAATTGTTACTGGAAACTGGCTTGGTGGCGGGAAAAATGTAGTTACCACTGATGATGGAAAGAAGATTAAGATTATTCGTGGTGGCGGTACTTTTGTAGTTCCGATTATGCAAAGAGCAGAGCCTTTAAGTCTATTAAACTACAAATTAGAAGTGGGAACACGTGATACGTATACGAAACAAGGTGTACCGATTACAGTAAATGGTGTTTCTATTATTAAAGTAGGATCTACCATTGAAGAAGTTTCTACAGCAGCTGAACAATATTTAGGAAAAGAAACAGAAGAGTTGAAAATAGAAGCAAAAGAAGTTTTAGAAGGTCATCTACGTGCTATTTTATCTTCTATGACAGTAGAAGATGCCTATAGTAATAGAGAGCAATTCGCTCAAAAGGTACATGAAGTAGCTTCTACAGATTTAAAGAAGATGGGACTTCGCATCGTTTCCTTTACAATTAAAGAAATCATGGATAAGAACGGTTACTTAGATGCACTTGGTCAGCCACAAATTGCGATGGTTAAGCGTGATGCAACAGTTGCAAATGCAGAGCGTGAAAAAGAGGCACGAATTGAAAAAGCTCGTGCTGAGAAAGAAGCAAAAGAAGCTGAGTATCAACGTGATGCACAAATCGCTGAAGCTGAAAAACATAAAGAGTTAAAAGTACAATCTTATAAGAGAGATCAAGAACAAGCTCGCGCAGATGCAGATCTTTCCTATGAATTACAACAAGCAAAAGCGCAACAAGGTGTTACAGAAGAGCAAATGCGCGTTAAAATCATTGAACGTGAAAAGCAAATTGAATTAGAAGAAAAAGAGATTGCGCGTCGTGAAAAGCAATATGATGCAGAAGTAAAGAAAAAGGCAGATGCAGATCGCTATGCTGTTGAACAATCAGCAGAAGCGGAAAAAGTAAAACAAATGAAAAAAGCAGATGCAGATCAATATAAAATTGAAGCGGAAGCAAGAGCACGTGCAGAAGAAGTTCGTGTAGAAGGTTTAGCGAAGGCGGAAATCGAAAAAGCGCAAGGTCAAGCAAAAGCAGAAGTACAAAAAGCACAAGGTACAGCGGAAGCAGATGTTATCAGATTAAAAGGTTTAGCAGAAGCGGAAGCGAAACAAAAAATTGCAGAGGCATTTGAGTTATATGGCCAAGCGGCGATTATGGATATGGTTCTTAACATGCTTCCAAGTTATGCGAAGGAAGTTGCAAGCCCACTTAGCAACATTGATAAAATTACAGTTGTCGATACAGGTGGCGGTGGTAAAAATAGCGGCGCCGGAAAAGTTGCAGGTTATGCGACTGATTTAATGGCAACGATGCAAGAAACATTAAAAGCTTCTTCTGGCATTGATTTAAAAGAGTTATTAGAAGGATTTGCTGGAAAAGGAGCAGTACAACAATTATCAAACGATAAATCTGTTGTATCTGTAGTAGAAGATGCGAAAAAAGAAGTAGAAAAAGATAAAGAATAGTAAAGCGGGAGGAACCTCTAGTAAGTGAGATACTAGAGGTTCTTCAGTGAATTATAATATTTCGAATAATATACATTTTTATATATTGTTTTAATTATTTAATTTATATAGAATGAAAAAGGTATGTATCAATTCTTTATGATGTAGAAAAAGATAGAGAGTCTCATCGATACATTTAAATTGTATTATTTTTATAGAAAGATTAAATGTTAATTAATTACATTTAAAACGGTATGGAGGGGTAGAAGTATGTTTCAAGGGAAATTAAGGAGTAGTAGTTTAAAAACAAAGTTACTTGTATCATTTATTATTATTTTAATTCTTCCAAGTATTGTAATTGGTTGGACGTCTTATCAACAGGCGAAGACGAATTTTAATGAAACGATTTTGAACTCGGCGAAAGATAATATAAAAATTTTGGATAATGTAATTAATAAAGAATTGGATAGTAAAAAAATAGATGCAACTTATTTTACAAAATTATTCACACAATCAAGTTACCAAGCAGATCAAATTCAAAACATACAAAATAAACTAGAAGAATACAATAAACTGCATCCAGAAATGGAAGCAATCTATACAGGATCTAGTAATGGACAGTTTATTCAATCACCAACTATTCAGATGCCAGATGGATATAATCCTACAGAAAGAGATTGGTATAAAGAGGCAGTGAAGAAAAGCGGAGAAGTAATTGTAACTGCTCCATATAAGTCAAAAACGACAGGTAATATTGTTATTACACTAGCAAAACAAAATGAGGATAAAAGTGGCGTTCTTGGGATTGACTTAATCATTAATGATATTGTTACTACTTCCAAGATGGTTAATATCGGTAAGGAAGGGTATGTAGCAATATTTGATCAAGATAAAAATGTAGTAGCGCACCCGACACTGAAGCCAGGAGAGAAATTAGAAGAGAAACTTAGTAAAGAATTGTATAAACAGGAAGCTGGGGATGTTCATTATTCGTTAGATGGTGAAGATCGTAATATCACTTTTAAAACGAATAAGAAAACTGGATGGAAAATAGCAGGAATTATGCCTTCCAAAGAAATTATCGAAGCGGCTGAACCTATTTTCTATAAAACAATAACTGTTCTTGGATTTTCGCTACTAATCGGTGGGATTGTAATTTACTTCATTATTGCGTCTATTATTAAACCGTTAAAACAACTTGTTATATCATCGAAGAAGATTAGTGAAGGCGATTTAACAGAATCAATTACAGTTCATTCTAAAGATGAAATTGGACAGCTAGGAGAAAGCTTTAACGAGATGGCTACATCGTTACATAGTGTCATTTCCAATATAAACATTTCAGCAAGTCATGTAGCAGCATCTTCAGAAGAATTAACAGCTAGTATGAAGCAGACAAGCGAAGCAACGGAACAAATTACACAGGCGATAGAGCAAGTATCGAGTGGTGCAGAAATACAAACGAAAGAAGTTGAAGAAGGAGCAACATTGTTAGAAGAAGTTACAGAAGGAATTCAGCGTGTTGCAGATAGTTCTTCATTAGTATCTACAGCCTCTATGTATACGAAGAAAAAAGCTGAAAATGGTGGGACGTTAGTTGAAAAAACTGTGAATCAAATGCAATTAATTCATGATTCTGTTTCACAGTCAGACAAAATCATTGGTTTGTTAGACGATAAGTCGAAACAAATTGGAGCAATTCTTGAAGTGATTCAACATATTGCAGAACAGACAAATTTATTAGCGTTAAATGCGGCAATTGAGGCTGCGAGAGCTGGAGAGCAAGGAAGAGGATTTGCAATTGTAGCAGATGAAGTGCGAAAGCTAGCAGAACAATCAGGAAAGTCTTCTACGGAAATTGGAAAACTAGTGAAAGAGATTCAATTTGATATAAAAGAAACAGTAAGCTCTATGAATCAAGTTGGAACAGAAGTACAATCAGGACTTGTAGTTGCAAATGAAACGAAGCAAAGCTTTGCCGAAATATTGAAGTCTACAAATGATACAGTTGTACAAATTGATAGCATGGTAGATGTAGCAAAACAAATGACGGTAGATGCAAAGCAAGTAAGTGCATCTATTAATGAAATTGCAGCTACGATTGAAGAAAATGCGGCAAGCGTTCAAAATATTGCTGGTTCCTCTGAGGAACAATTAGCTTCAGTAGATGAAATAAATGCAGCAGCAGTTCATTTATCACAAATGGCAGAAGAATTACAAGAGATGATTGGTAAGTTTAAAATATAATAATAAACTGTTAAGAAACGAAGTAGTGCTTATGCTTCGTTTCTTTTTTTATGAAGATAAAAAAGAAAGAAATATATAGTAAGCGTGTTATGATAATAAAAAACTGTATTTTCTTTAAATTCTATCTTTAATTATGTTAGGGGAATGGTTTTGACATTGAAAAAATTAAAACTACAACCGAGAATTACATTAACTATTAGTACACTTATTCTTGTTGTACTTTTGCTAACAAGTTATTTATTTTTTTACATATTATCTGAAACAGTAGAAGAGCAAATTGGTAAAAGGGCCTTGCATGTTGCGAAAACAGTTGCTGCGATACCAGAAATTCAGGAAGCTTTTCAAAAAGAAAATCCAGCTTCTATTATTCAGCCAATCGCAGAAAAAATTCGAATTGATACAGAAGCTGACTTTATTGTAGTTGGAAACAAAGAGGGGATTCGTTATGCGCATCCTGAGCGAGATAAAATAGGAGAAAAAATGGTTGGCGGAGATAATAAAGGCGTTTTATTAGAAGGGAAATCTTATGTTTCGAAAGCTAATGGATCGTTAGGCCCTTCATTGCGTGGGAAAGTCCCAATCCGTAACCAGGAAAATGAAATTATCGGTGTGGTGTCTGTTGGGTTTTCAATGGCTGATATTCATGGAGCAGTAGAAGTGTATGGAAAGCGTGTATTTTGGATTACAGTAATAGGTCTTTTAATTGGGGTAATCGGCTCTATATATTTAGCGGGAAGTATAAAAAGAATGATGTTCGGGATGGAGCCAGAAGAAATTTCATCTTTATATGAAGAGCATAGTACAGTGATTCAATCTGTACGTGAAGGGATTATTGTAATCGATAAAAATGGCATGATTAGTTTAGTCAATCAAGCAGCTTATGATATTCTTTCGCTAAATAAACAACAAAATATTATTGGGGAATTTATTTTAAATGTAATTCCTAATTCAACGATACTAGATGTACTTCAAACTGGTGAAGAACAGTTTGACCGCCAATTAAATATAAAAGGACAGGCTGTTATTGCGAACCGTCTACCTATTAAAGTAAAGAATAAAGTAACTGGCGTTGTATCGAGCTTACGTTTGAAATCTGAAATGGATCAGTTAACAGCAGAATTGTCCCAGACGAAGCAATATACAGAGGCATTGCGGGCGCAAACGCATGAATATAATAATTTATTGTATACGCTTTCGGGTCTTATCCAATTAGAATCATATGAAGATGCTTTAGAGCTTATTCATAAGGAAACAGCGGTATATCAAGATTTTGTTCAATTTATTATGAAGCGGATTCAAAATCCATGGCTAGGTGGAATTTTAATTGGATTTTATAATAGAGCACGAGAGTTGAAGATTGATTTTATGCTAGATAGAGAAAGTGGTTTAGACAAATTAAGTCCACATATTGAGAGTAATTATGTCGTTTCTATTTTAGGGAATTTAATTACGAATGCATTTGAAGCAATTGAAAAAAATGAAGAGAATGATAGGAAAGTAAGGATGTTTGTAACTGATATTGGAGAAGAAATATTAATTGAAGTGGAAGATTCAGGGCAAGGGATTCATGATGAAATAATTACTAGCATATTCTATAAAGGCTTTTCGACGAAAGAAGGAGGAGAGCGAGGATATGGATTAGCAAAAGTGAAAGAGTTAGTAGAAGATTTAAATGGAAGTATTGCAATTGAAAAAGGGGATTTAGGTGGTGCATTATTTATTATTGCACTACCGAAAGAGAGAGGCGAATAGTAATGGGTGAGGAGATTGAAGTATTAATTGTAGAAGATGATATTCGGATTGCTGACATTCATCGTCGTTTTACTGAAAAAATTGAGGGATTTAAAGTAATTGGAACGGCAACGACTGGAGAACAAGCGAAAGAATGGCTAGAGCTTGTGAAGCCACAGCTCGTGTTATTAGATGTGTACTTACCTGATATGCAGGGAACGGAACTTGTCACATATATTAGGAATCATTTGCACGATACAGATATCATTATGATTACAGCGGCATCGGAAACAGATGTAGTGAGGCACGCCCTGCGGGGCGGAGTAACAGATTATATCGTAAAGCCACTAATGTTTGATCGATTTAAAGCAAGTCTAGAAGGCTATCAAAAAAAGATTATACAGTTAAAGAAGAACAATCAATTATCTACGGAACAAATTGAATATTTATGGTCTCAAAGAGGTGTGAAGGGAGATCAAATAGAATATGCCCCGAAAGGGATAGATCCTTATACTTTAGCGAAAGTAAAAAAGCATATGTTAACAGTTAATGAAGAAGGGATTACAGCAGAAATGTTAAGCTCAATGATTGGAGTAAGCCGATCAACGGCAAGGCGCTATTTAGAGTATTTGATATCTGGGAAGAAAGTCCACGCAGAGCTAATATATGGAAGTGTTGGGAGACCGGAGAGACGTTATTTTCTTGCTTCTTCATAATAAAAAACAGTAGAGGATTTTATTTCTTCTACTGTTTTTTTGCATCTTATATTGGAATAATCCCAATTACAATTCCGGTAATTAACATAACCATTGTCGTTCCAACGGCCCACAATAAAGTGAAGCGTTGATGTTCACCGAAATCAACTTTGGCCATTCCGACCAATAAATAAGTGGAAGCGACAAGAGGACTTAATAAGTGAACGGGTTGCCCAAGTAAGGAAGCGCGTCCCATTTCAGCTGCACTAATTCCGTAAGTAGCAGCAGCTTTCGTCAAAATAGGTAATACCCCGAAGTAAAATGCATCATTAGACATGAAAAATGTGAATGGCATACTGAGAAGTGCTGTAATAATTGGTAGTTGTGGTCCAAGTGCATCTGGTATAAGAGTTACTACACTGTTAGCCATTGCATCTACCATTTTTGTTCCAGATAAAATACCAGTGAAAATACCGGCAGCAAATACGAGAGAAACAACTGCTAATACATTCCCTGCATGAGAAGCAATACGTTCTTTCTGTTGCTCTAAGTTTGGATAGTTAATCATAACAGCAATAGCAAAAGCGACTGTAAATAAAACAGGTAACGGCATAACTTCTAGTATGAGACAGACAAGTAATGTGGCGGTTAATAAAAAGTTAATCCATAGAAGTTTAGGGCGTTTATGCACTGCTGCTTCGACAGTTGCAGCTTGCTCATCCATTGTTTGCATTTGTTTTAAATACTGTACATCCATAATTCCTAAACGTTTTCTTTCTTTTTTTCCAAGATAGTAGGCAACGAAAACAACCCAAATTGCACCAGCAATCATTCCTGGAATAAGAGGTGTAAATAATTCGGAAGCCTCAAGTCCAAGTGCGCTCATAACACGAGCTGTGGGTCCACCCCAAGGTGTAAGATTTGTTACTCCCGCTCCTAACATAACAACTCCAGCTAATATGAGTGGATTCATTCCAAGGCGCTTATATAGTGGATACATTGCAGAAACTGTAATCATGTATGTTGTTGTACCATCACCATCTAAAGAAACGATAATAGTCAATATAGCCGTTCCGACAACGATTTTTAAAGGATCTCCTTTTACAAATTTTAAAATCTTACTAATGACAGGATCAAATAAACCGCTATCAATCATAATCCCAAAATATAAAATAGCGAACATAAGCATAATACCAGTAGGTGCTAATTTTTGAATTCCCTCTAACATCATAGGCCCCATATTGGCATAGAATCCGCCAATTAATGCAAAAACACTCGGAATTAATATTAATGCTACTAGCGCTGACATACGTTTCGTCATAATTAAAAACATAAAGACAAATACCATCGCAAATCCAAGTAGTGCTAACATGTAATTTCCCCCTCAAAAGAATGATTGCGCTTTCAAAATAGAATAAAAATTCAGAAAAAGGTTTTTTATTTATAATAAAAGCATCTATTCAAATGGTAAATAATTTGAAAAATAACATCATTAGAAGCATAATTTTTATTTTGTTCATTTTGTTCACGGTAGTTAATTTGAATTTTTAAAAAGTAAGCTGCTCCTCGTAAGAATGGTAGAATAAGATGAAAATAGTGAAGTGTGAAATAGGGAGTAGATGTTATATGAAAACGAGAATTGAAGAGATTTATAGCTCTTATGAAGGAAAAGTAGAGGAGATTTTTATTAATGAATCTTCTTACGTATATGAATGGGAAAAATTACTGATGATCCGAAAAAATGACGGTGAGCTAAAAAAAATTGCAGTCGGGATTAGTGGAAATATAAGATTGGTAAATGTAGAAGTTGGACAGGAAATTAGTGCGGATACATTATTAGTTAAGTTAGAAGATGATTTGTTAATTACAGGCTGCGAGTGATGAGAGATGTGTAGAAATAACTACACATCTTTTTTTGTTTCCTATATTACAAAAAGCACATTGTTTTTTCACAAATCTCACACAACCTTTTGGTATTCTTTTCGTGAAGTATACGGTTTCTAGGGAGGAATATTGATGAAAGTAAAATATGTTGTACTTGCTATATGTTTATGTTTCATATTTACAGTAGTCGGGTGTGGGAAAAAGGAAACAGCAGCTGTTGCCATTGATGAGAAACATGATAAATGTGATATTTGTCAAATTGGGGTAACAGATAATCAATTTGCAACAGAAATTATTTTAGAAAATGGAAAAGCGTTAAAGTTTGATGATATCGGTTGTATGTATAAATGGATGGAGATCAACTCAGATGAAAAGACGAAAGAGAAATTTGTTCGAGATTATGATTCGAAAGATTGGATTTCGTTAGAAGACGCTACTTACGTATATGATAAAACAATAACGACACCGATGGCTTATAATGTCATTTCATTTAAAAATAAAAAAGATGCAGAGAGCTTTGTATCTAACTATAAGGGGAAAGTTCTTTCGTATAAAGAGCTAGCAGAGCATAAATGGGAAATGAATAAAGAGATGATGGGGAAACCGAAAGCAGGAAATCATGGTGGACATCATTAATAATAGAAAAAGACAACTATATAGTTGTCTTTTTCTATTATTACTCAGGTGCAAATATAGAAAAGGTGTAAAATTTTTAGAAGAACGGTTACAATGGAATATAGTAACCTAAAGCAATCATTTATCCCGCATTAACGGGCAGTAAGATCCCCACCTCAAAATTTAGTGAAAGCAAAGAATTTAGGTGGAGATCAACTGTCCGTAAAAGCCCGATTGGTGTGGGCTAATAATTAGTGGTGGATGAACAAAACCCCCACTAATTAAAGTTTCACTTTATGTACTTTTTAGAAATGTATACAAATGCGGTAAAAACGTGCTAAACTAATTGCTTCATAATGTTAATGATGGGGCCATCAGGCGTATCATTTCAATAGGTTGAGAAACATAGTATAAGCTTAAGATAATCTGATTAAAGAAGGAATCTAAAGGGCTTATGGATAAATGTACTCAAGAAGAGTTATTGTATGTGATGGAGGAATGGTTAAGAAAACATTATCTTTCATAGGAGCTGTAGTTGTGAGAAAACAAAAAATTTTATTATGTATTTTATTAGGACTTTTAATGACGGTAGTGGCTTGCGATAAGCAAGAAGAACCAGAATCGAAACCGGTTCATGTGAAAAATGAAAAGAAAAAAGAGAAGCATAAAGAACAGGAAGAATCTAAAGAAGAGAAAAGTATAAATTTAATGGACAAACAGTTGTTACTTTCAGCTACTCTTGGAGACACAGAGACAGCTATGAAGTTGATTCAGGATGGAGCGAATATAAACGTAGAAGGTGACAACGGAGAAACGCCTGTCCTTGCAGCGACGTACCAAAATCATGTAGAGACAGTTAAAGCATTAATTGGTGCAGGTGCTAATATTGAAATTAAAGATGAGAAAAAAAGTAATCCACTTCTTTATGCAAGTAGAGAAGGATATACGGATATTGTAAAAGTATTAATTAATGCAGGAGTTAATACGAAAGAAACGACTAAGTCAGGTGGAACAGCACTTATTTCTGCATCTGAGCGTGGCCATGTAGAGGTTGTTAAAGAATTATTAGAGCATACAGATATTGATGTGAATTATAAAAATGAACGTGGTGGAACAGCGCTATTAGAAGCAATTGTATTAGGAAATGGTAGTGAAAACCATAAGAAAGTAATTCAATTGCTTATTGATCACGGTGCAGATGTAAATATGGCTAACAAGGAACATCTGACGCCACTGCAATACGCTGAAAAAAGAGGTTTTAAA
This sequence comes from Bacillus sp. FSL K6-1338, assembly GCF_038006965.1. NCBI lineage: Bacteria > Bacillati > Bacillota > Bacilli > Caryophanales > Bacillaceae > Bacillus > Bacillus sp. FSL K6-1338. Next base: position 584,804 of record NZ_JBBOWI010000001.1, read on the forward strand.
GATATTGTAAATATGTTGAGGGTAGCTGGAGCAAATGAAGTAGTACAGCCACAACAACCAGTAGAGTAAAAAACGAAAAATAATCCCATTTAGATAGACAGAATGAAGAAATCAGTTAGTATGATGGATTCAGTAATGTGTATTTGAATGGGATTTTTGTTTTGAACATGAAAAATAGATTATGAATGGATGGTATATGGAGTAAATAAGGAGGATAAAAATGAGGCTCTCAGAACTTGATTTAATAGTAATTCAGGTAGAGGTTTTGTTTGTTCATAATCAAGTCGGAAAAATGAAATATGTAAATGAACAAGGAAATCCGAAAGCACCACGTTTTTTTCTTGGCAGAACTCGTGAAGGGAGTATAACGAGATATCATTGTAATGTGGATGATGAAACGGTAAGTAAGATTGAGAAGTTAATTCAAGAACCTTCAAAGCATATAGAGATAGCAAAGATTATTAATGTATTAAATGAAGAAAGAACAGTGAAAAATATTTGGATGGGTCCTGCTTTCATGTTTCATAGTAATTTACATAAGCCGACTAGAACAATACAAATAACTGAGAAGAATAGAGAGCTTTTGCGAGAAAATTTTCCTAATCTAATAGAACAGATGGAATGGAGGAAACCTTATTTTGCAATTGTAAAAAATGAAAAGGTAGTTTCTGTTTGTTGCAGTGCCAGAAGTACGCCCGTAGCTGCTGAGGCAAGTGTGGAAACTTTAGCGGAGTTTCAAGGGAACGGATATGGTACTGATGTTGTTACAGCCTGGGCGATATCATTACAAGAAGAAAAACGCATTCCACTTTATAGTACTTCTTGGGATAATTATGCTTCACAAGCAGTTGCGAGAAAACTAAAACTAATTAACTATGGAATGAATTTACATATTGATTGAATTTTAAGTATTGTTTCGTTCTATTTGTTTATATTTTAATATCTAGATTAATGTAAATAGTGATATGGTGAATATTAACATTCGGTTAACACCTAATTAACAATCTATCAAAACTGACTTAATAAATGCGTAATATAGTAAAGGTAACAAAATAACTAGGGTAGAGAACATTTGAGAACACCCACTTACATATAATGTGCCACTTTCTTAGGTGTGCTCTATTCTCTAGAGTTCAAATAAGGAGAAAGGCGTTCTATGTAAGTAGGTGTTTTTAGTTTGGATAAAAATAGAACAGTTAGGTGGAATGAATGTTTAAAGAATCTTATATTGCGATGATAAAGGATTGGAAAGGATACAAAGCATACAAAAAATTGCCGAAAACAGTTTTTCTTATGACTGGTTCAATGCTGGAATTACCAGAGCGTGTATATGAATTGCAGAAACATGGACATGATGTATTTCTTCATTGTGATTTTATACAAGGCTTAAATACGAATACAGAGGAAGCACTTTTGTATATTGAAGATGTTATCGGGGCACAAGGTATTATTTCAACAAAGGGTTCGACAATTCGAAATGCTAATAAAATTGGATTGAAAACAATTCAACGTATTTTTATTGTAGATACTTTATCCCTTACTAAATCAATTGAAAATTGTAAAACGACTAAACCAAATGCAGTAGAGATTATGCCGGGGATTATGCCTTCTATAATTAAACAGCTAGCAGAGGAAATAGAGTTTCCTATTATTGCAGGCGGGCTGATTCAAACGCGAGAAGATGCGGAAATTGCAATTCGTGCAGGAGCAAGTGCGATTTCAACAAGTCATTATGAAGTATGGATACATGAAGAAAAAAGGAGTGCAACTTTGTGATTGAATTGAAAAATGTTTCAAAGGTATATAAAAATGCAGAAGAGACAGCGGTTAAAGGCGTATCGGTTCATATTAAGAAGGGCGAATTTTTTGTTTTAGTTGGACCTTCGGGATGCGGGAAAAGCACATTATTACGAATGATCGCTGGCTTAGAAGAGATTTCTTCGGGAGATTTAATTATTAATGAACGTGTTGCAAATGATCTAGAGCCGAAAGACCGTAATCTATCAATGGTATTTCAAAATTATGCATTATATCCACACTTATCTGTAGAAGAAAATATTTTATTTGGACTTAAGGTAAGAAAAGTACAAAAAGAAGAGCGACAAAAGCGATTAATGGAAGCTATTGAAATGGTAGGACTGAAAGAGTATGTGAAAATGAAACCAGGCCAATTATCAGGCGGACAAAGACAGCGTGTTGCGCTTGCTAGGGCGATCGTGAGTCAAGCACCAATCTGTTTAATGGATGAACCACTTTCGAATTTAGATGCGAAATTACGTGCGCAAATGAGAATTGAAATTAGAGAAATTCAGCAGCGATTAGGAATTACGATGATTTACGTTACCCACGATCAAATAGAAGCGATGACTATGGGAGATCGTATTATGGTTTTAAATAAAGGAAGTATACAGCAAGTTGGAACACCACTTGACATATATAACGAACCAGCAAACGAATTTGTTGCAAGCTTTATAGGTTCTCCTTCTATGAATATAAATGATGGAGAAGTGGATAAAGAAAAAGGTGTATTACATATAGGGAAATTGCAAATTCCATTATCTATTGGACAGTTAAAGCAATTACCAGAAGGAATAATTCGTATAGGCATGCGTCCTGAGCATATTGCACTGTCTGAGGAAGGACAAGAAGTGACGCTGCAATCTGTAGAAGTATTAGGGAATGAATCTATATTAAACTTTGCGGTAAATGGAACAATTTGGAGTGCGAAAGTCATCGGACAGTTACTCTTGAACAAAGGTGACAAAGTAAAATTATTATTCTCGCAAGAAAAGTTATGCTTCTTTAACGAAAACACGAATGAACGCTTAAAAGTGGTAGCTGAAGAAGAGTTGAAAGTGGTGGCGAAATAATGATCGAAGTAAGTAAGTTACCAGTTCAAACAAAGGTGTCAAAAAAGAAAAAATTATGGGGGAGAACGAAAGATTTAAGAATAGGATTATTGTTTTTGGCGCCATCTATTTTGCTATTTTCGATTTTTCTGTTCTATCCATTGTTTAGGACGATTTACTATAGTTTTTATTTAACCGATATACATGGAGAAGCTAATCTTTTCGTTGGCTTAGAAAATTATCAATATTTATTCTCTGATCCAGCCTTCTACAAAAGTATAAAATCAACTTTACTATTTGTTTTATATACAGTGCCTACGAGTATTATATTTGCTTTGTTTCTTGCATTGATTGCAAATGGAAAGGTAAGAGGTATTGGGTTATTCCGAGTTCTGTTTTCTTCGACGATGGGAATATCAGTAGCTGCTAGTGCAGTGATTTGGCTATTTTTATTTCATCCAAGTGTAGGATTATTTAATAATATATTAGCCGCTATGAATCTTCCTGCAATCGCATGGTTAACGAGTCCGGACTGGGCACTATTCTCTGTATCAGTTACAACAGTTTGGGTGAATACAGGGTTTGCATTTTTAGTTATATTAGGTGGTTTACAAAATATCGATACGTCTTTATATGAGAGTGCATCTATAGATGGTGCTAGTTATTTATATAAGCTTCGCCGTGTTACATTACCGATGCTATCGCCAACTTTATTCTTTATTGTAACCGTAACGTTAATTAGTGCGTTCCAAAGTTTTGGACAAATTGATATTTTAACGCACGGTGGACCGAATGATGCAACGAATTTGATTGTGTACTCGATTTACAAAGAGGCGTTTGTGAATCATCAATTTGGAACAGCAAGTGCACAAGCGATGGTATTATTTGTTTTCATTTTCGTTGCTACATTACTTCAATTTAAGTTTGCTGAGAGAAAGGTGCATTATAAATGATTGTTAAACAGTGGAAACAAAATTTCCTATTATACATGCTGCTCATTATTAGTGCAGTAATGGTATTTTTTCCTGTACTGTATGCATTTTTAATAAGTTTTATGACACCAGACGATATTCAAATGAGAAGGTTATTTCCGACCCAGTTTACTTTTGATAATTTCATTAATATTTTTCAAAAAGTACCACTTTTTACATACTTATATAACAGTTTAATTGTATCGACAGTCGTTATGATTGGACAACTTATCGTATCAAGTTTAGCAGCTTATGCTTTTGTTTTTCTTCAGTTTAAAGGGAGAAACTTAATTTTCTTCCTGTTTATTTCAACGATGCTGATTCCGTGGGAAGCAACGATGGTGCCTAACTTTTTAACGATTCAAAACTTTGGCTGGATCAATAGTTTCGCCGGGATGACAGTGCCGTTTTTTGCAACAGCTTTCGGTATTTTCTTGTTACGTCAACATTTTATGACACTTCCGAATGAACTAAAAGAAGCTGCGTTTATTGAAGGGATTGGAAATGTAAGGTTTTTATTCAGCGTTGTAATTCCGTATTGTAAAACGAGTTTTATTACGCTTGGAGTATATAGCTTTTTAACAACATGGAATATGTATTTATGGCCACTTTTAGTGACCACTGATGAAAAAGTAAGAACAGTGCAAATCGGTGTGAAGCAGCTTCAGTCTCAAGAAGTTGCAACTGATTGGGGAAGCGTAATGGCCGGTGTTACGGTTATCGTTATTCCAACATTGATTTTACTATTTTTAGGGCAAAAGCAATTACAACAAGGATTAACAAAAGGTGCAATTAAATAATTAAGAGAAGGTGAGATTTAAATGAATCTAGTAAAAAAAGGTGCTGCTCTATTAATGGTAGCAACAATGGCATTATCTAGTGTCGCTTGTTCAAATAGTAAAACAGAGGGAAAACCTGAAGCACAGGCAAAAGTAGCACCAGTTGAAAAAAATGGTGATAAAACAGTAATTCGCTTCTGGCATGCGATGGGTGGAAAAACACAAGGAGTACTAGAGGGTCTTGTTGCAGACTATAATAAGTCGCAAAATAAATACGAGATAAAGGCAGAGTTCCAAGGGACATATGAAGAGTCTTTAACGAAATTTAGAACGATGTCTGCAACGAAAGAAGCGCCAGCTCTTGTTCAATCGAGTGAAATTACAACGAAATATATGATTGATAGCAAAAAAATCACACCAATTGATAGCTGGATAAAAAAAGATAAGTACGATACGTCAAAATTAGAAAAAGCAATTACAAATTATTATTCAGTTGATGGAAAAATGTATTCTATGCCATTTAATTCATCTACACCAGTATTAATTTATAATAAAGATGCTTTCGCAAAGGCGGGCTTAGATCCAGAGAAAGCTCCAAAAACATATGCGGAATTACAAGAAGCAGCGAAAAAGTTAACGATTAAAGAAGGCGGAAATGTAAAACAATATGGATTCTCCATGCTTAACTATGGTTGGTTCTTTGAAGAGTTGTTAGCGACACAAGGTGCTTTATATGTAAATAACGAAAACGGCCGTAAAGATGCTGCAAAGAAGGCGGTATTTAACGGTAAAGAAGGACAGAAAGTATTTGGAATGTTAGATGATTTAAATAAAGCTGGCGCACTTGGAAAGTATGGAGCAAGTTGGGATGATATTCGTGCTGCGTTCCAGTCTGGACAAGTTGCTATGTATTTAGATTCTTCAGCAGGTGTTCGTGATTTAATTGATGCATCTAAGTTTAATGTAGGTGTTTCATATATTCCATATCCAGAGGATTCGAAACAAAATGGTGTTGTCATTGGAGGCGCATCATTATGGATGACGAATATGGTTTCAGAAGAAACGCAACAAGGTGCTTGGGACTTTATGAAATATTTAACGAAGCCAGACGTACAAGCGAAATGGCATACGGCAACAGGCTATTTCTCAATTAATCCAGATGCATATAATGAGCCGTTAGTAAAAGAGCAATATGAAAAATATCCACAGTTGAAAGTAACAGTAGATCAACTGCAAGCGACGAAGCAATCTCCAGCAACACAAGGTGCTTTAATTAGTGTATTCCCAGAATCACGAGATGCAGTTGTAAAAGCATTGGAAGCAATGTATGACGGAAAGAATAGTAAAGAGGCGTTAGATGAAGCTGCCAAAGCAACAGATAGAGCAATTAGCATTTCAGCTCGTACGAGTCAAAAATAAGAGAAAGCCGTATCCTTAAAAGGGATACGGCTTTCTTTATAGGGAGATAAGGGATCAAAGAAATGATGAAGTCTTATCTCTTTTATATGAGTAAAGGGTCTAGAGTGAATGTTGTCCTTTTCATTATTTATTCAACTCCATTGCGACTTGTTTACCATTTACGAAAACCTCTACTATCGCTACTACAACTTCCATTACTTTTTTCATCTCTCATCTCTCCTTGTTTTTTGTTTCATTTCTTACTCTCAGTATAAGGAGATACAGTAATTACAACTATCGAATTGGATGACAAGAGACTTACATTGTTGTAAGGATAATAGTTTAGTTTGTAATAAAGTGAAACTTTAATCAATGGGGCTTTTCTTCATCCCCCAATGATTATTAGCCCTCACCAATCGGGCTTTTACGGGCAGCCCTACCCCCACCTAACTTCTTTGCTTCTGCTGAATTTTGAGGTGGGGGTCTTACTGCCCGTTAATGCGAGATAAATTTAATTCAAGGTTAAGATTCGGAATTTTCCGTTGTTTTGAACTATAATTAGAAAGAGGGGGGATAATATGAAAAGAATTCTTGTTATTAGTGATATTCATGGAGAAATAGAAAAGTTCGAACAGTTGTTGAAAGAAGCTCAATATGATGCGAAACAGGATCAATTAATCTTACTGGGAGATTATGTAGATCGTGGTCCAAATGCGCGTGCTGTAATTGAAAAGGTAAAAGAATTGAAAGAAGAGGGAGCTCTCATTTTAAAAGGAAATCATGAAGATATGATGATTAAGGCGTTAACGACAAATGAGGAACGTTCATGGAACCATTGGGTAAAAAGAAATGGTGGAGATAAGACATTATATAGTTATGGATTTCTAGAAGAAGATATTGTGGTTAATGAGAAAGACTTCCAAAAACCGATTTTACAATCTTCTGTATTAGAGGAACATATAAAGTTTATTCAAGAATTAGATCATTACATTGAAACAGAAGAGTATATATTTGTACATGCTGGGGTTGAGCCGATGAAACGAGTTTCTGAATCTGAACCATATACGTTAATGTGGATCCGTAATGAATTTCATAATGGATATAGCGGTGAAAAGGTTGTTGTATTTGGGCATACGGAAACAAAAACGCTTCATAGTAGTGAGGATTGCGGAGTGTATTTTGGTAGTAATCGTATTATTGGAATTGATGGCGGGGCTGTGTATGGTGGTCAGCTAAATTGTTTGGAGTTGCCAAGTAAAAAGGTATATGTAATAAAAAATTGAAAGAGATAAGAGGAATCTTATTTCTTTCAATTTTTTATTAAGGTAAATTTAAGACAAAGTTTTTATAATAAAATTTCAAAATTTTAGAAGGAAATAGTTGAAAATGAAATTACGTAATATAACTACATTCTTTTGTTATGAAGAGAAGAAATGTAATAATAAATAGAATTGAACTATTTGATGGAAGGTGAGAGCATGCGCTTACTTGTAGTAGAAGATAATACTTCGTTATTAGAGTCTATCGTACAAATTTTGCGTGATGAATTTGAAGTAGATACGGCAATAAATGGAGAAGATGGATTGTTTTTAGCGCTTCAAAATATATATGATGCAATTTTGTTGGATGTGATGATGCCAGGGATGGACGGATTTGAAGTGATTCAAAAAATACGTGATGAAAAGATTGAAACACCAGTCCTGTTTTTGACAGCGAGAGATTCTTTAGAAGATCGGGTGAAGGGATTGGACTTTGGTGGAGATGACTATATCGTTAAGCCATTTCAGGCCCCTGAATTAAAAGCGAGAATTCGCGCTTTACTACGCAGAAGTGGTAGTTTAACAACGCAGCAAACGATTCGCTATAAAGGGATTGAATTGTTCGGAAAAGATAAAGACGTTCAAGTAGATGGACAAGGTATTAAGTTGACATTGAAACAATATGAGCTACTAGAGTATCTCATTCAAAATAGCGGGAAGATTTTAATGCGTGAACAAATTTTTGATCGTGTTTGGGGATTTGATTCAGATACGACAGTAGCAATTGTAGAAGTGTATGTGCATCATTTACGTAAAAAATTAGAGCCATTCGGTTATCAGAAAGATATTCAAACCGTTCGAGGTATTGGATATATATTAAAAGAACAATGAAAAAAGGAAGTATGTTTCAAAAGACACGCATTCGTTTGACTATAGTGAATTCATTAGTATTTATCCTATTAATAGGTATATTAGGCAGTATTATTTATTCATACACATATAAGCGTATTTATAATGAAGTGGATCAATCTATAAAAATGATGGCTCAGTATAGAGAAAAATTAGATGTTAAAATACCACCAAGAAAACGCATAGAGAATATCCAGATTGGAGATCCGCGAGTAACTAGAATAACTTGGAATGGGAAAATAGTGAAAATAGAGGGCGATAACCGTAAATTCCGTTCTATTTTTGAAGAGAATTTGGAAAAGTTTTCTCCAAAAAAATTAGGGGAGTTACAAGATATTGAAGTACAAGGACGATATTTTAGAGCATTTTCGCTTCAAAAAGATGGAGAAATAGTTCAAATCGTGCGAGATATAACAGCGGAAGAAAGAATGTTAAATACTTTATTTTTAATCCTCGTTATAGGTTGTAGCATAGGAAGCCTCTGTGCGATAGGTATCGGCTTTTTCCTAGCTGGCAGAGCACTTGTACCTATTCAAAATTCATGGGAGAAACAGCAGCAATTCGTTTCTGATGCATCACATGAACTAAGGACACCGCTTGCAGTTATTCAATCAAAAACGGATGTGTTATTCCAATCACCATCCGCTACGATAGAAGAAAAAGCGATGGATATTTCTACAATTTCAAAAGAATGTAGGCGGTTATCGAAACTCGTTAGTAATTTATTATTGCTAGCACGTTCTGATTCTAATCAAATTGAGATGGATAAGAAAACATTTGAACTTGATAAATTGTTAGAAGAAATAGTAGCTCCATATAAAGAGATTGCTTCTTATCAGGAAAAAGAAATGATACTAAAAGTAGAACGTGGTGTATCTTTTATGGGGGATAGAGAGCGGATTCATCAAATGATGGTCATACTGTTAGATAATGCGATGAAGTATACAAACGAAGGTGGGCATATTCAAATAGATTGTACGCAAACGAGTAGTTCAATTCGTATACAGGTGAAGGATGACGGGATAGGAGTGAAAGAAGAAGATATTCCGAAATTATTTGATCGTTTTTATCAAGGGGATAAAGCAAGAAGTACGTCAGAAGGAGCTGGATTAGGTCTTTCAATCGCAAATTGGATTGTAGAAAAGCATTATGGAAAAATATCAGTAGAGAGCAGATGGGGAAATGGCACTTGTTTTGAAGTGATTTTTCCTAAAAATCAAAAAATATAAGTAAGAAGACGATCTTGTTTTTACAAGGTCGTCTTTTTTTTAAGGGAAAGTTAAGAAACTATTTATATTATGTATGGCATAAAGAACGTTCGTTACATGAAGAAGAGACTAGGTGTATGTGAGTGGATTTTATCAATCATAATGTTATCTCAAGCAGCGATGAGATGTATGTATAGTATTAAAAAAATTATGGGAATGCTGAAAAAGAAAGTGTAAGAGGGAGGAATTAATTTTGAAAAAGAAAATGATGACGGTATTCACTATTGGAGTAATGAGTTTAAGCATATTAGGGGGTGCCTCTCCTTCTGAAACACAAAAAGGAAAGACAGATTACATGCAGCGCAGTAAAGAACAATTGAACAATGGTAAGATACATGCAGTGCATACAGAAGAAAAAGCAGAGGAACTAGGTATTGAAACGGAAGGAAAAGAACAAATTACATTAGAAAAAGAAATTCATGAAACAGAAGTAGGAAGGGAAGCAGAGCAGTTAGGTATTTCGATTGAAGGAAAAGATGTTGGGATGCTGTCAGAAGAAATCTATGAAACAAAAGTAAAGCAAGAAGCGTTAAAGCTAGGTATATCTATAGAGAATACATCAATTGTAGATTTAATTACTCAAATTAATACGATTAAAATTAAAGATGAAGCAGATAAATTAGGCATTTCTACAGATGGAAAAGAAATTGAAGACATCGCGGAAGAAATCTACGGAACGAAAGTAAGAGAAGAAGCAGGAAAGTTAGACATTTCTCAAAAAGGAAAAGAAATTGAAGAGTTAGCACAAGAAGTGTACGAACAAAAAGTACAGGAAGAAGCAAAAAAATATCATATTGATTTGTACGGTAAAGATATATATCAAATATTAAAAGAAATTAATGAACAAAAGGTGCTACAAATGGCAGATGAGCTTAATATGGATAAAATGAATATGAATATTCAAGAGTTAGCGGAAAAGATAAAAAAAGATCAGCCTGAAAAAGGAAAAGAACTAAATTTTGTACCGATGATTAGAACGGATGCTGACGCATTTTATTCTTATTTAACGAATTAATAAGGGCGTGAAAGTGATAAGAAAATTGAAGTGGTATATATGTACAGCTTTACTAGGTGCAGCAATATGGAGTGTATATACAAATGGAATTCCAAAGTATGTAGAGAAGTTTACATTCTCAAATATACAAAGAGGAAAAGAAACGGAGTTTAGTAATAACGATGAAAAAGTCATCTTATCAAATGTTCCATTAATTCAGCAGTTACCAGAATTGGATAGAGGCTGTGAAGTGACAAGTTTAGCAATGATGTTACAATACGCTGGTGTTTCAGTGGATAAGATGACATTAGCAAATGAAATAAAAAAAGTTGATTTTATAGACGATGGTGTGCGCGGGAATCCGAATGAAGGATTTGTAGGTAATATTTATACATTCTCTGAATCAGGATATGGTGTATATCATGGGCCACTTTTTCAGTTAGCAGAAAAATATTTACCTAATAAAGCTGTAGACTTAACTGGGAAGAATATAGAAGAGATTTATAAGAGTGTAAAAGCAGGGAAACCGGTAGTCATGATTACGAATGCAACATTTGCACCATTAGATGAAGATGAATTTACTACATGGGAAACAAATAGTGGAGATGTTTCTATTACGTATAATGAACATTGTATTGTACTTATTGGGTATGATCAGGAATCTGTATATATTCGAGATCCACTTGAGGATAGCTTAGATGTAAAAGTACCGAGAGAAAGCTTTGAACAGGCATGGGTGCAAATGGGGAGTCAGGCAATTAGTTATGTAAAGAGCTCCAAATAAATTAGGATGAAGAGTTTTAGTAAGATGACTATAAGGCGAAGGATAGAGATTGAAGATTATAAGAGAAATTTTTTAGAGTAGAAGCTGTTGAGAAATAAGAGAACTTTAGTATATATAATGCTAAAGTTCTCTTATTTTATGATTAAAATCCTTATTAAGGAGTGAATATGGAAAAATGCATAATTGACGAAAAATTTACATGTTATCATTATATATTGTTTTATGTATGTTAATTGTATAAAATGACACAAGTATCCACATTACATAAAGGAGGCTTATTATGCAAAAAATATTTAACTGGGTTAAATGTATGAGTATCAAGAAAAAATTAATCATTTCATTTTTTATTATTTTAACTATACCAGGAATTATTATCGGTGGTGTTTCATATCAAACTGCCAAAACAAATTTTGAACATCAAATGACAGATAAAGCAAAGGAGAATATTTCAGTTTTAAATACTGTTATTTCTCAAAATATAGAAGAGAAATTTGTTGATGCGACGTATTTTGCAGACATCTTAACAGAGGATACATATCCAAATGGACAAGAAGAGATAGTGAGAACGAAGTTAGCACAATATATAAAGCTTCATCCAGAAGTAGAAGGTATTTATATTGGAACGCAGACGGGAAAGTTTATAAGAGAACCATTTATCCAAATGGCTGATGGGTATAATCCAACAGATAGATCTTGGTATAAAGAAGCACATGAAAATAAAGGGAAAGTAATTGTTACTGCACCATATCAATCAGCATCTACAAAAAATATGGTAGTGACCATTGCGAAAGAAGTAAAAGATGGTAAAGGTGTTATAGGAATTAACTTAAATTTAGATAACATCTTAAAAATTTCCAAAATGATTAACATTGGTGAAAAAGGTTATGCAGTTATTTTAGATCAAAATAAGCAAATTGTTAGTCATCCATCTAGAAAACCAGGTGCGAAAGTTACTGATCCTTGGGTTAAACCAATTTATGAAGATAAACAAGGAAATGTGTCTTATACAGAACAAGATGATAAAAAGAATTTAATCTTTGCAACAAATGAAAAAACCGGCTGGAAAGTAGTTGGAGTTATGTTCGATGAAGAAATTACCCAAGCTGCCAGTCCAGTGTTTTATAAGACTTTAATTGTTATTGCTATCGCTATTGCATTTGGTAGTGTATTAATTTATTTCATTACAAGGTCTATTACAGGGCCATTACGAAAAATAGCTGAATCAGCATATAAAATTAGTAAGGGAGATTTAACAGAGAAAATTACAATCCATTCTAAGGATGACATAGGGAAATTAGGGACTTTATTTAATGAAATGTCTACGTCTTTACAAGATGTTATTACCCAAATTAGCTTTTCAGCAGAACATGTCGCGGCATCGGCTGAGGAGTTAACAGCGAGCGTACAGCAAGCAAATGATGCGACAGATCAAATTACAATTGCAATGGAACAAGTATCAGGTGGGGCTGAATCACAAAGTCAAGGTGTTGAAGAAGGTGCGGCTACATTACAACAAGTAAATACAGCAATTCAAGATGTAACCGGAAGCGCAGAGTCAATTTCTATTTCCTCATTACATGCGAGAGAAAGAGCTGAAGAGGGAGAAGATTTAGTTGAACAAACTGCAAAACAAATGCAGTCTATTTCTAGGTCGGTATCCGAGTCAGATGCTATTATTAAACTTCTTGATGAGAAATCAAAGCAAGTAGGAGCTATTTCTGAAGCAATTCAAAACATAGCTACTCAAACGAACTTATTAGCTTTAAATGCGGCTATTGAAGCAGCAAGAGCAGGTGAACAGGGTCGAGGATTTGCTATTGTAGCAGATGAGGTTAGAAAATTAGCAGAGCAATCAGGAGAGTCATCTGGAGAGATTGCAAATTTAATTGCAGAAATTAAGGCGGATATTGAACATACTGTTAAGGCAATGGATAATGTGAATGGAGAAGTTCAACAAGGCCTTGATGTTGTAACAAAAACGAAAGTAAGTTTTACGGAAATTTTAAGTTCTACTACACATATTGTTTCTCAAGTTAATCAAATGGTAGAAACAACGAAGAGAATTGCTGGAGATGCAAATGAAGTGACAAATGCTATTGATGAAATTGCAGCGGCTGCAGAAGAAAATACAGCTAGTATGCAAAGTGTTGCAGCTTCAACAGAAGAACAGGTTAATTCAATGGAGGAAATTAGTTCAGCTTCGCAAAACTTAGCTGGGATGGCCGAAGAACTACAAGCGATGACTAGTAAATTTAAAGTATAATAACAGCAGATAAGTAAGGTGAAAATAATATCACCTTACTTATTTTTCTATTCAGCAATTAGGGGAGTCATTAACGGGATGAAAAAAAGAAAAAGACTATGGAATTTGTGGAAAACGATTACATTGTTAGTTTGTACAGTTGTAATTTTTTCTTTACTTGTGACAGATATATTAATTAGTCATAATGTAGAACGGGCGACGGAGGATAGCCAAGCAGAGAAAGCAAAAACAATTGCACACATTGTGGCGAATGATTCAATTGTAATCAATGGCTTGGTTGGGAAAGCGGATACTCCTGCAATCCAAACGTATACAAATAGGATATTAAAAAACACAGGTGTTCAATTTATTGTAGTTATGGACATGGATGGAATAAGAAAATCTCATCCAGATCCTCAAAAAATAGGTCGTCATTTCATTGGTGGGGACGAAGGGCCTGCATTGAAAGGAAAAGAACATGTATCGTTAGCAGAAGGAACTTTAGGTATTTCCATGCGAGTGTTTGTACCAATATTTTCTGAAACAGGTGAACAACTTGGAGCAGTGGCCGTTGGTATTTCAGCAGATAATGTAAAAGAGAGAGTTAAGGAAAGTAGACATATCATTTATATTGGTGTCGGAGTTGGAGTATTAGTCGGAATTATAGGAGCAATATTGCTAGCTAGACATATCAAGAAAAGTTTATTCGGTCTTGAGCCGCACAGGATAGCAAAAATTCTTGAAGAAAGAAATACGATGCTACAATCTGTAAAGGAGGGGATCATTGCTGTAGATAAAGAGGCTAGAGTAACGTTAATTAATAATGAAGCAAAACGTCTATTTAAAAAAAGTGGACTTGAAGAAAATTTTATCGGTAAAGATGTTGAGTTGTATATGCCAAATTCACGTATAAAAGAAGTATTGCAAACGGGAGAAGTACAATTAAACGAAGAACAAAATATTTATGGAATTACGATTGTGACGAATCGAGTTCCTTTATATGTAAAAGGAGAAATAGTGGGTGCAATTGCAACATTTCGTGATAAAACAGAGATTAGAAAACTAGCAGAGGAACTAACTGGTATTAGACTATATGCAGAAGCATTACGGGCACAATCTCATGAGTTTATGAATAAGATGCATGTCGTATTAGGGCTTACACATATGAAACAGTATGAAGAATTACAGAAGTATATAAGCGGTATGGTATCAGAGCATCAATATGAAATTGGTGGAGTTATGAAAAGAATAAAAAGTCCAGTATTTGCTGGTTTTTTACTAGGTAAGCTCAGCTATGCTAGAGAGAAAAATATAAAATTAATTATAAGTGAAGATTCTTATATGCCGGAAATAGATGATGAAAGTATTACTCATGAACTTATTACGATTGTCGGAAATTTAATTGATAATGCATTAGAAGCAGTGACGAATTGTGAAAAGAAGCAAGTTGAAATTGAGATACAACATGGGGATATATTAACTATTACAGTACAAGATACGGGAAAAGGTATACAAGAAAAAGAAATAGAGGAATTATTTACGAAAGGTTATTCCACAAAGGGAGATAACCGGGGTTATGGTTTGTATCTTGTAAAAGAAAGTATACAGCGAATAAATGGGGAAATTCATATGCATTCATTAGTAGGAAAGGGAACAACGATAACAATTGAAATACCTAAAGGTAGGGATGAGAGGCAAATATGATTAAAGTTTTAATTGTAGAAGATGACCCGATGGTAGCAATGTTAAATACGCACTATTTAGAACAAGTAGGAGGGTTTGAACTTGTTCAAGCAGTTAACTCAGTAAAGTCGGCGATAGAAGTATTAGAGACATCACGAGTGGATTTAGTATTACTTGATATTTTTATGCCTGAAGAGACTGGGTTTGAGCTTTTAATGTATATCCGGAACCAAGAAAAAGAAATCGATATAATGATGATTTCAGCTGTACATGATATGGGGAGTATTAAAAAAGCATTACAATATGGAGTTGTAGATTATTTAATTAAACCATTTACATTTGAACGATTTAAAGAGGCATTAACTATATATCGAGAAAAATTTACTTTCATGAAAGAACAACAAAAAATTAGTCAATCGGAATTAGATTCGTTAATTTTACAAAAAGAAAAAAGAGAGCCTACTGTCACTAAAGAGCTTCCGAAAGGGTTAACGAAGCAAACGTTGCAATTAATTTGGCAGAAGATCGAGTCGCTGAATGGAAGAGTGTTTACAACAGATGAAATGGCACAATTAGTTGGAATTTCAAGAGTTTCTATTCGAAAATATGTAATGTTTTTGACTGACATTGGGGTGTTAGAAAACGAAATGATGTACCAACATGTGGGAAGACCTGTAAGTAAATTAAGATGTGTTGATCAAAAGAAAATAGAGTTTTACGTATAAGCGACTTAGTATAAGTCGCTTATACTTTTTTTAATTACAAAATCAATTACAAAACTTACAAAAACTATTTTTACTATTGAAAGCGTTTTAATATTGTTATTAAGAAAACGAGGGGGTGCCATATGGGAATTCAAAAGAATGTGGAAGCGGTATCATTTTCTGAAGGAAATGAAGTACAAAGAGAATCTTTCGCTTCTAAAATTATGAATGTAAAAATCGGTGTTATACCTTTACCGTTATATGTAGTATTGGCTGCTATTATTTATGGGGCATCTGTATATAATAAATTGCCAGCAGATATGATTGGTGGATTTGCAGTTATTATGATCATGGGGATTTTCTTAGGCGATATTGGGATGAGAATTCCAATTTTAAAAAATATCGGCGGTCCAGCAATACTTTCGTTATTTATTCCATCATTACTTGTATTTTTTAACTGGATGAATCCAGCTTCAATGGAAGCTGCGACAATGTTAATGAAAAAATCGAACTTTTTATATCTATATATTTCTTGTTTAGTAGTCGGAAGTATTTTAGGAATGAACCGTAAAGTGTTAGTACAAGGTTTCGTTCGTATGTTTATTCCTTTAGTAGTAGGGACGTTAGCTTCTGTAGCAGTAGGATTATTGGTCGGTTCACTATTTGGATTTGAAATGAAGCAGACATTCTTCTTTATCATCGTACCAATTGTGAGTGGTGGTATCGGGGAAGGAATTTTACCATTGTCGCTAGCTTATAGTGACATTTTAAATGAATCATCAGCAACATTTGTATCGCAGCTTATTCCAGCAGCTATTATTGGAAATATGTTCGCAATCGTGAGTGCAGGGTATATGAAGCGTTTAGGTGAGAAGAAACCAGAGCTTAGTGGTAACGGTGTATTAGTGAAAACAGACAATCAAGCAGAATTATTAAAAGAACAAAATACAGAGAAGCCAATTGACTTCTCATTAATGGGAGCAGGTTTATTAATTGCGTGCACGTTCTTCATCTTCGGAGGATTTGCTTCTAAGTTCATCGGTATTCCTGGGGCAATCATTATGATTTTCTCAGCAGCACTTGTGAAATACTTTAAATTAATGCCAGCGAAAATGGAGCAAGGAGCATTCCATTTATATAAATTTATTTCAAAAAATTTAACTTGGCCTTTAATGGTTGGATTAGGATTGCTATATATTCCGTTAAAAGACGTAGCAGCAGTTCTTTCAGTAGGATATGTTGTTGTGTGTGCATCGGTTGTTCTTACAATGGTAGCATCAGGTTTTCTTGTAGGGAAAGTGATGAAAATGTATCCAGTTGAATCAGCGATTGTAACTGGATGTCATAGCGGTTTAGGTGGAACTGGAGATGTCGCTATTTTATCGGCTTCAAATCGTATGGAATTAATGCCGTTCGCGCAAATTTCTACTCGTTTAGGCGGGGCAGCAATGGTTGTAACAGCGACAATATTATTAAAGATGTTTTCATGATTAAACAAGCTAGCTATATTCATATAGCTAGCTTGTCAAATTAAGGGGAGATTATAAGTATGTTAGCAAATCAAATTAATGAAAGATCATTGTTATTGCATAAAGAGTTAGTAGGGAAAATTGAAATTACAAGTAAAGTGGAGGTAAATTCAGCGGATGATTTAAGCCTGACGTATACACCAGGTGTAGCTGAGTCTTGTAAAGCAATTGCGGCAGATGAAGAAACGGTGTATGACTATACAGCACGTGGTAATATGGTGGCGGTTGTCTCAGATGGAACAGCGGTACTTGGTTTAGGAAACATTGGACCAAAAGCGGCTATGCCTGTTATGGAAGGAAAAAGTATTTTGTTTAAGAAGTTTGCGAATGTAGATGCTTTCCCATTATGTTTAGGCACAACGGATGTAGATGAAATCGTTACCCTTGTAAAAAATTTAGAGCCTACATTTGCAGGGATTAATTTAGAAGATATTGCAGCACCACGTTGTTTTGAAATTGAAAAACGATTAAAAGAAGAAACGAATATTCCTATATTCCATGATGATCAACATGGAACAGCTATTGTCGTTTTAGCAGCTGTTATTAATGCATTAAAAGTTGTTAGCAAACAAATGGATAATGTAAAAATCGTTATTAACGGTGCGGGTTCGGCAGGAATTGCAATTGGAAAATTATTATTAAAGGCTGGTGCAAAGTACATTACATTAGTTAGCTTAGAAGGTATTGTTTGTGAAGGTGAAACATGGATGAACGAAGCGCAAATTGAAGTTTCAAAAAAGACAAATCGTGAACATGTGCGTGGAACGTTAAAAGAAGCGATTCACCAAGCTGATATTTTTATTGGCGTATCTGCTCCTAACGTATTAACGAAAGAACTTGTACAGACGATGAATGAGAAAGCAATTGTGTTTGCAATGGCGAATCCAATTCCAGAAATCTTCCCTGAGGATGCATTAGAGGCTGGGGCAGCTGTAGTAGGAACTGGGCGCTCGGATTATGCGAATCAAGTAAATAATGTATTGGCGTTTCCCGGAATATTCCGCGGTGCGTTAGATGTGCGCGCGACTGATATTACAGAAGAGATGAAATTAGCGGCAGCATATGGGATCGCTAACATCATTACGGACGAAGAACGTAATGCGAATTATGTAATCCCGAATCCATTAGATAAAAGAGTTGTTCCAAGTGTTGCAGAAGCAGTAGCGAAAGCAGCTATTGATTCAGGCGTGGCGCAAATTACGAAAATAACAAGTTATTAATAGCTAAAAGCAGTGCCTAAAAAGGCACTGCTTTTTTGAGATAAGAAATCAAAATAATGAAGAAGTGTAGAATTATTTATGTTTCTTCACTATTTATTTAATTCCATTGCAACTTGTTTACCATTTACTAAAACCTCAGTTACTGCTACGATCACTTCTATCATTTTTTTCATCTCTCATCTCTCCTCGTTTCATTTCTTACTTTAAGTATAAGAGAAGAGAGATAATTCAACTATCGAAGTACATGACGTAGAAATTACATTGTTGTAAGAAAGTGGTTTATTTTTGTCACTTTACTCAGCGGTGATTACAAACTGATCATAATATTTTTCATTCACATATATATTTAATAACCATAATCCAGATGAAGGTAGTGACATAGCGAGAGGGAGTTCGCTTGTAGTAGAATCGATTGTATTTGAAGTAGTCCAAGTTTGTTTGGAAGTTTCTTTTTGAAAGAGTACTGGTGTTGGAGTTACAGATCCTTGTTTTAGCGCAATAATAGACAATTTTCCAGTTGGTATTTCAGAATCTAGAAAGTACCACATTATTTCATTTTGTTCATTTGCGATAATAGGACTATCAGCCATTGCGATTTTTTTTTCGATGCCTTTTAAAGGTATTTTTCCGTCTATGAATGAGGGTGCCTCTTCCCAATTTACATCTTTTAAAACACTAAGGTGAAAGAAGGAAGGTGCGTTCACTTGAGTGGATGATGTTGTGACAGCTTCTGTTTTAGGTACTTTTGAATCAAGTTGTGCTTGTGTGCATCCAGTGATGAGGAAGGAGAGAAGTAGCATAATTCCGATTTTTTTCATGGTGCCACACTCCTAGTTTTTATTGTTAGTGTAATTGTATTTGCTAGAAGGCGGGACAATTCCTTTAAATTATAAAAAGAGGTCGTAAGTTTTGTACGACCTCTTTTGACATTTTTTATCCCGTAAAAGCCCGATTGGTGTAGGTTAATAATCTGTGGGGGGGATGAACAAACCCACACTGATTAAAGTTTCACCTTATATTTGTTCCGTTGTATAGGTTGGTTCGGTTTCTTTTTGAGGCATCGTCAAAAAAATAACGGACAGAACGATACATACGCCGCCTAATAATTGATATGTTCCAAAAGATTCATTTAGCCAAGTGATTGAAACGATGGCAGCTACAAGGGGTTCAATGCTAGATAAAATGCTTGTTTCTGTTGCGGCTAAATATTTCAGACTACCGATATAAAGAAGGAAAGAAAGAGTACCGCTTATAATGATAAGAATAAGCATAGAAAAAGTTTTTGGTGTAAAGGTTTGTGAAAGCTGAGTCCATCCAAACGAACTATTACAAATAAGCAGGGCGATGCCGCCGATTAACATCCCCCAGCCAATTACTATGGTTGTTCCGCATGCTTTAATAAGCGAAGCTGGATGGAGGGTATAAAATGCAAATCCGATTGCTGTTAATAGTCCAAAAATAATAGCTTCTTTAGATAAAACAACATTTTCAATTGAGCCATTTGTAATAATGAAGTATGTCCCTGTTAGCGCAGTTATAATTGCGAATAGTTGCATAGAAGCAGGGAATTTTCTTTGTTCAAATGCAACATACATGGTAATAAGAACAGGACCTAGAAATTGAAATAGCGTTGCTGTGACCGCGTTACTAATATGAACCGTTTCGATAAAGGCGTATTGTGCACCGAGCATGCCGAGAATAGAGAAAATAATAAGTTGTATAGAATATCTAGGGTGTTTCCAAATTTGAAATATGTTTTGTTTCTTTGTAAGTAAGAAAGACAAAATAAATATTCCTGCAAGCAACAAGCGAATTGTTAAAAAATCAATTGAGGATACATTAGTATGCTGAAATAGCCACTGAATCATTGGACCAGATAATCCCCATAATGTAGCCCCTGTAATAATCATAATAAGTCCGATACGTCTACCATTGTTCATTATCATGTTTCTCCTCTCCGGTATTTGATTTTTTATGTGTGACATGATAAAAGGAATTATATATAACTTCTGGTACTGTAAAAAGTATCAGATTTTAGTTTTATTAAGGGGTCAGATATTATGTTAGAATTAACGCCTAATTTAAATGTGAATAGTAAAAAGGCATTATATGTGCAATTGTATGAGTATATAAAAAAAGAAATTAAAGATGGATCGATTGTACCTTTTACGAAATTACCAGCTAAGCGAAAGTTAGCGATACATTTACAAGTAAGTAAAAATACAGTAGAGGCAGCGTACGAACAATTACTTGCAGAAGGTTATATTGAGTCGATATCGAGAAAAGGTTATTTTGTATGCAAGATTGAGCAAATGGTTCATGTAGAGGATTGCGGAGAGAGAATAGAAGAAGTACCGTTTCAGGAGAAGAGTTATAAATTTGACTTTACACAAACAGGAATTGATACAAATGCTTTTCCATTCAATATGTATCGGAAAATTGTAAATGAAGTATGGCAGCCGCATAATAACGAACTTCTCTTTCTAGGACACCCTCAAGGGGAAGCGAGCTTAAGAGAAGAGATTACGAATTATTTGTATGAATCTAGAGGTGTGCGTTGTTCAGCTAGTCAAATTGTATTAGGAGCGGGAACACAAATATTAGTGAAACTATTGTTTCAATTGTTAAAGGGAAGCAATTATGCAGTTGAAAACCCAGGGTATCATAGGAAGATGGTTGTTTTTGAACAGGGAGAAGCAAGAGTCCAAATGTTATCTTTAGATAGAGATGGAATTTGTATTGCAGATTTAGAAAATAGCAATGCGAATGTTGTATTTGTTACACCTTCCCATCAGTTTCCATATGGAATGATTATGCCTATTACGAGAAGGATGCAGCTCTTACAATGGGCAAAGAAAGAAGAGGGCAGGTATATGATTGAAGATGATTATGATAGTGAATTTCGCTATTCTGGAAAGCCTATACCGGCGCTACAAGGGTTAGATACAGAGGGGAAAGTTATTTATATGGGGACGCTATCTAAAGCATTATTGCCATCGCTACGGATGAGCTATATGGTGTTGCCGAAGAAATTAATTAAAAAGTATCAACAGCAATATTTATTTTATACACAAAGTGTTTCAAGAATGGACCAAGAAGTGATTAGAAGATTTTTAAATGAAGGCTATTGGGAAAAACATATTCATAAAATGCGTGTCGTCTACCGAAAGAAGAGAGATCGACTTGTTTTTGAAATAGAGAAGTATTTCTCTAATCGTGTTGAAGTGATAGGAGAAGATTCGGGATTACACATTTTATTAAAAGTGCATAACGGAATGCGGGAAGAAGAATTAATTCAAGAAGCTGCGAAACATAGTATCAAAATATATCCTGTGTCTACGTACTATAAAGACGGTACGGCGCCTGAGAGTGTAGTTTTACTTGGGTTTGCGATATTATCAGAGGAAGAAATTGCGAAAGCGATTCAATTATTACACACGGCATGGTTTACCAGAAAGTAAAAAACATCCTCCAAACATGAGGATGTTTTTTATTATTTATTTTCATCTAAGAATAAGACCATATGCTCTTCGTCCCAATATTGTCCGTTATATTTTAATGAACGTTCTTGTACACCGAATGTTTTAAAACCTAATGATTCATAAAGTTTTTTCGCTCCATCGTTGCCAACAACAACATCAAGCATAACTTGTTCTACTTCTAAAGATTTAGCAAGCTCAAGACATTCTTTAATAAGTGCTTTTCCTGCTCCAAGTCCACGTGCTTTTGGAGATACATATACAGAACCGATTTTAGCTTTATGTTCTTGTTTTACATATGGTTTCGTTTCCAGTGTTGCAACCCCGATTAATTTTCCATCTTTAAATGCACCTAGCGTATAGTTTTCATCTTGTGCTAATTTTTGTGCTTTATATTCAATCGCACACTCTTTATTAATAATATCTTCATAAGAAGAGCTGAATGCTTCAGGGTTTTGTTTTAATCCTTCTACGCGAAGTTCTAAGTAAATTTCTGCTTCGTCTTTTGTTAATACATGGATATCCAATTATATCACCCTCCAAATCTTTGCAAATGTACCTTTATTTTATATTGAAATAAGAATAATTTCAAAAGCTTAGCTTATATGAGCTGTTTTTATGAACAAAATAACACCAGTAGTGTTTACTACTACTGGTGTTTTCACACGCATATTATTCAAAAGGTAGCTCGATTATAAAGTTTGTTCCCGCTCCTAATTGGCTTGTTACTAGAATAGAACCGTTATGCAATTCTACAATTTCCTTTGCAACAGCTAGCCCGATACCTTTTCCGCCTGTAGCTCGTGTTCTAGATTTATCGACACGATAAAAGCGGTCAAAAATATGCGGGATATCTTCTTCAGGAATACCTTCACCTTCATCTTGTACACTTATTGTAAAAGAATCTGTTTCCATGAGTACACGTATCGTAATAGATGTGTTTTCTGGCGAATGTTGATAAGCGTTGTGTAATAAATTTAACATAACTTGTTCCATACGTCTTTCGTCTATACAAACTTCTAAATCATCTTTGCAATATACATGAAGTTGCATTTGCTTATTCGTTAATGTTGTTTTTGTTTTTTCAACCATTCGTTCTAAAAATGGCTGAAGAAGCACTTTTTGTTTTTTTATAACAAATTGGTGTTGTTCTAATTGTACAAGCATAAATAAATCTTGGACGAGATCGGTTACACTATCCGTTTCATCCTCAATGATTTGTAAGTATTCTTCTCGCTCCTCTTTTGTTAAAGAGTCTCTCTTTGCTACCTTTGCATAACCCTTCATATAGGTCAATGGAGTTAATAGTTCATGAGCGACACTAGCGAGAAATTCATTGCGCTCTTTTTTCATATACGTAAGTTCACTCGATAAATCTTCAATTGTTTTTGCTAAACTTCCGAGTTCATCATTCCGTTTAATACCTAATTGAATTGGTTTATTTAATTTTGACATTTTTTCTGTCGCTCTCTTCATTTTTACAAGTGGTTCTGTAATAACGCGTGAAAAAACAAAGACAGAAATTGTTGTTAAAATAATTGTTAAAACGCTAATGATAAGAAATTGGTTCATGAGTTTAAGTAACATATTTTCTAGGAAAGATGTTTTTAATAGCATATATAGCTTTCCTTGAAACTTTGTTGTGTTAAGTGGGCTTACTGTTGTGATGAACTTTGATTTTTTCCAGTTTCTTTCAACGACCAATCCGCCGTCTGGGACAGTTTCTGTTTTACAAGTAAGTTGTTTTTGCATATCTTTTGTTACGGGTTCTGAGGTGGAAATAATTTTGCCGTTATGGTCAGTAATAATGATAGCTATATCGGAGTTAGAAATTGATTCCGATTCAACTAAGTGTGCAGCCTCATTCGTAATATCGAACTCAGGATACACAGGACGTTTAGGATTTTTATTATGTTCAGCGTGTTTCATTTCTTTATAATATTCATCCCGTCTCTCGCGGCTTTTAATTTTTTTACTATAGCGATTACCTTTCTCTAAAAGAGCATCTGTTTCCTCTACAATACGCATTTTTGAAAGGCTTTTATAAAAAGATACGAAAGCAATTGTTTCAATACATAAAGCTAATATTAAAAAGTATGTCCCAATTTTAAGGGAAAGTTTACTCATTTTTTCACC
Source organism: Bacillus sp. FSL K6-1338 (assembly GCF_038006965.1). Taxonomy (NCBI): domain Bacteria; kingdom Bacillati; phylum Bacillota; class Bacilli; order Caryophanales; family Bacillaceae; genus Bacillus; species Bacillus sp. FSL K6-1338. The sequence goes on from NZ_JBBOWI010000001.1 coordinate 609,008, forward strand.
ATACCTTATTCATAATAAAGAGTCAGTGGTATACGATTTCCCACTGACCGAAGTAATTATTCACTTTTCCATTTATATCCGACTTTATAGACCGTTTCTAGGTAATCTTCAATTGGAAATCCTTGTTTGCGTAGTTTATCACGGATATTACGAATGTGTGAATCAATTGTTCTATATTCGATATCTGTTTCATAGCCCCAAATTTTTTCGATTAAATCATCTCGGCTATAAGCACGGTTTGTATTTTGCAAAAATAATCCGAGTAACGAAAATTCGATAGGAGTTAATGAGATTTTTTCATCATAAACTGTGACAGTATGTTTCGTTTTATCCCACTCAATACCATTGAAACTAACAAAGCCATCTTTCTTTGTACGGCGTAATATAGCCTCGATTCGTGCGACTAATACATGCTCATCAAATGGTTTTGTAATATAATCATCTGCGCCCATCGTGAGGCCTTTCACCATATCGTAGTTTTGGTTGCGAGCTGTTAACATAATGATAGGAACGTTGGAAATTTGACGAATTTGATAGCAAGTATCCCATCCATCCATACTTGGCATCATAACATCTAATAAAATAATATCGAATTCTTTTTGTTCGATTAATTTTAGTGCTTCAAGGCCAGAGGTAGCTTTCATACAAAAATAGCCGCGAGGGCTTAAGAACAGATCTAATAATCGTAACATACGTTCTTCATCGTCTACTAATAAAATTTTTACCATAATCTTGTGCACCCCAAACTGTTCATTCTACTTGTATAGTTTACATGAAAATAGTCAACTACCCCCACTGAAATGAATCGTTTCAGTGGGGGCTTGAGTTTGAACGCTAGGTCTTTTCGTCCATCGCTAGACAGTTTGACGCTCTAGCATTCATGCCACCTTATGGTAACACCCCAAGTATGTTTTTGGTTGGTACTGGCAACGAATGATTGTTTTCCCACTTGCACCACCCTTTCGAAAAAGAGCAATTCTCCCTTGTAGAAGAAGCCACCACTCAGATGAATCTGGCGTGTGCTACAAGCCCCGACAAGTCGAGTACATATGGATGGTTGACGCACCCACTAAGCTATGCGCGAAGCAACAGCCTTACGTTTTTGCACTTCTAATAGAATCGGCGTTTTCACTTTAAGATTCTCTTTCAATACTACCACTTTTGATTTATGCAATGTATTCAGCGCACCATTAATATCAGCGTGGATACATGTTCCTGCTTTACTTTGGTACAGACCACGAGTCATTCGTTTGCCACTAAAGTGATAGTGTGTCCTATCATCCTTAGTCCAAACTGGAACCGGATCTTTATCAAGAAAACTAGCTTTTGAAGTATAGCTTTCTTCTTGTTTGAAAAACCGGATGCCTTCTTTTATACATTTATTCTCAATTGCCGCAATCAGTTTATGAAACGGGATTTGAACAAATTGTTGATTATTCTTTTTTCCCAGATCTGATTTTTGTTTCCAACCAGCGTTATAACCTACTACAACCGTATCTACACTACATTCTTTCACTTTTTTAAACAACAAGCCTACAGTTTGTGAAATGTAACCATTTATTTGCCTTTCCCGTTTATGCCAAAGTGCAGCCATTTTGTTCGTTACAACTCGTTTTGAAATTCCGTTTTCAACATTTTTCTGTTGCAGACTACGTATCATTTTATTGAAGTATTGGTTAATGGCTTTTAGTTTTTTACCATCAATTAAAAATGTATCACCTGTATTGGTTACGCAACTTACTAATCTGTCTACACCTAAATCGCAACTCAAAGCGTTATTCGTAGTCGTGGATGTTTTCTTCATTTGAGAAACGTGCATCTCATATGTGTAATGCACCTCAAAGAACCGACCTTTTTGCTTCGGTACAAGCTCAATGTAGGAGATTTTTTTATGTCTTAAGTTTTTCGGCATACGTATTTTAATGGAACCGAATTTTTTTCTGAATGCAACACTCATCGGAATCAGCCAATACCCGTTATCATCCACTTTTGGCACTTGATAGATTTCAATGATTCGTTTGTCAGTTGAATGAGAATAATTCGGAAAATTAGGACGCCCTGTGAATGCTTCAGGATTTTTCTTCCACGTTTCCAATGCCTTAAAAAAGCTCTTCACTTCTGCATATAAGGCTCTACGAATAGCCTGCACAGAGTTTGATTGCACGCCCCAGTAGTTCATATCGGCTTGCATGGCGGTATCTACTTCTTTTACAGTAGCCATTTTATTATGGTTCAAATAACTTTGTTTCATCGTGTACAATCCAACATTTCGCAATGCTTTTGAACTATGTGACATGCGTTGCAGTAAGCGGAATTCTTTTGCAGTCAGACTAGCTCGTCCGATATTTTGTTTCTGCGTGAATCGTTGCATGTTTTCTCTTTTCTTTTGTTTGCGTAATACTTTCACTGCTTTCTTTTTAACCATTGTTTTCACCACCTTTCTCAGAGAGTTCATTAAAATTATTTCTTCCCTAAGATAATATTTGAAATGAAACGGAACAAAATGTGAATATAGTCTTCATCGTAATTCCTTTTGGCTCAAGTAACCGAATGATTATCATTATTCAATTTCGTTGTTTTACGATCTATACCCTCCTTATCTAAGAGTAGATTGTATCGTAAGACAAAAAGAAACAAAAAAGTTCAGCCTTATTGACTGACGGCAATTCATCTCCACCTGAATTGTTGGGTTTCACCCGTAACACAAATCAGATGGAGTCTTCTTGCCGAAAAGGATAAAAACTCTTTTTATGTGATTGAATGGAGGGCTGATTTTTTCGCTCAGAGTAATTGACATAAAAAATGCACTAGTTTTGCACAACTATTTTTTATAATAGAAAACGTAGCGACACAAAATACCCTATGTTGCGACATAACGTCATGTCATTTTATTTATAAAATGACAATTCCATTCTATTGTGTATGTGAGATAGAGAGGGTTTTCGTATTCACCTCGCATCGGATAAGAAAAATTTCCTATCTCACACTTTTTTTAAAAGGAGATCATACACATGAATCCAAAAGAAGAAATTTCAAAAAAAGAAAAGCAAGATCGTAATACGGTTGTCATGTGTGTTGCCGTATCTATGGTTATTATTATAAGTTGCGTAAATAAAATTTTAGGGATTTTATAAAATAAAAAAGCTGATTGCTTCTTAAGAAGCAATCAGCTTTTTTCATTATTAGGGGAGTATTCCTATATGATAAACCAAGGTAAAATTGCTAAACCAGAAGTTACAATTGCTGTAGTACATATTAAAAGCACAGCTCGTTTGTTTTGTTTCATGTCACATTCTCCTCTACATATCAATTGAATGCTATACGTTCATTTTGTGATTGGTGCTTTACTAATTAAAGTTTCACTTTATATTTTTAGTATAATGAATGGTAAGGATTGGTACGATCGATAAAGGTGACATGAAGATTACATTGTTGTAATGCAAAAAAACATCTTTCTTATTAAGAAAGATGTTTTTGGAAAACTACCCCGTAAAAGCCCGATTGGTTCAGCTAATACTCAGTGGGTTATGGAAAAATCTCCCACTTAGTAAAGTTTCACTTTATATTGAAGTATTAATCATTTAAGAACAGAACCATATGTTCCTCGTCCCAATATTGACCGTTATGTTTTAATGAACGTTCTTGTACGCCGTAAGTTTGGAAACCTAATGATTCATATAATTTTTTGGCACCAGCGTTACCAACTACAACATCGAGCATAAGTTGTTCTACATGTAATTTATCGGCATTTTCGATAATTGCTTTAATTAGAGCTCGTCCTGCTCCGAGACCACGTGCTTTTGGAGAAACAAAAACGGAGCCAATTTTTGCTTTATGTTCTTGTTTAATAAATGGTTTTGTTTCTAAAGTAGCGATACCAATTAAATCATTATCTTTGAAGACACCTAGAGTATACTTATCCGGATTGCTTAATCGTTTAGCCATAGCAGCTACAGGATCCTCATGTTTCAAAACATCTTCATAAGAAGAGCTAAAAGCTTCCGGATTCTTCGTTAAACCTTCCATACAAACTTTTAAATATATTTCTGCGTCCTCTGTTGTTAATAAGCGAATTTCCATAGTTGTAACCTCCCTGGTGGATTTCAAATAAATCCATTACTTTTATAAGATTGAGTATATGTTTTGTTAGTATTCTCTTTTAATTTGTAAAAGAATGAAAAGATATATGCTACAATGTTTTGTTTTAATTATGTAATGAAATTATATATTAACTTTGTTAACTATTCAAGTGTTTAATATGTTACATTTTTATAACTAAAATAAATCCTCGATTGAGGATTTATTTTTTAAACATTGGATTGATAGCCATCAATTCGTTTTGGATGTGTGTAAATATTACAAGATTCATTTCTAATAAACCCTACGACTGTAATGCCTAAATCATGGGCAAGTTGCAATGCCAGTTTTGTTGGAGCGGATTTAGATAGAACAATTTCACATCCGATTTTTGAAACTTTGAGTAAAATTTCGGATGAAATACGTCCGCTAAATGCGATGATTTTTCCTTTAATGGATATATCGTTACGCAAACAATGACCATATATTTTATCTAATGCATTATGTCTTCCAATATCCATTCTTGATAGGAGGATATTGTTTCGATCACATAGCGCGGTATTGTGAACACCGCCAGTTTGGCGAAATGTAGTAGAAGATTGTTGCAAGGTATTCATTAAATGAAAGCATTCTTCAGGAGTAATTTTTACATGTATATCATGTAAGTCTTTTGCTTTTGCTGCGTCGTTTACGAAAATAAAACCTTGTCTACCTTTTCCGCAGCAAGAAGTGATGTATCGTTTATTATATAAAGTTTGATAGAGCGGATTCACTTTTGATGATTTTACATGGACAATTCCGTTATCTTTTTGAACCCATAGTTCTTCAACATCTTTATAGGAAGAAATAATCCCCTCAGAAATTAAAAAACCAATTACCATATCTTCAATATAATTTGGTGTGCATACGACTGTTACATATTCTTCACCATTCAATTTAATAGTAATAGGAGATTCTGTGACAATCTCATCAAGTTGTTTTGAAAATGTACCAGATTGATAACGTACAATTGTATAAGTCTCTTGCGTAGGCCCCATATTTAATTCCCCTTTTATATGTATTTCTCTCCCACATTTATCATAAAACAATGGAAAAAATAAAAACACCTATTAACAAGAAGATCACAGATTATTTTGGTTATTATTGTATATGTACGATATAATAGAACTGTAGAATAGTGATATTTTCAAGCTTTCGTAGTTATACCTTATAACATCTAGAATCGACTTCATAAGAAAGTATTTGGGTAGAGCGTTTCAAAAATATGTACAGTAATGCGATTTTGAAAACGGATTCATAATTGTGTTGTACAGTTGGTTGTAAGGAGAGGGGAAACTATGGCAGAACAGACAGTCCGTGTAACCGTCGATGGTAAAGAATTTTCTGCATCAGGTGAAAAGACGATACTACAATTATTTAACGAGAGTAATTTGGAACATCCTCAAATTTGTCATGTACCAGAAGTAGATCCAATTCAAACTTGTGATACGTGTATTGTAGAAGTAAATGGAAAGTTATTGCGTGCTTGTTCAACGAAATTAGAGAACGGTATGCATATCGAAAGACAGTCCCAGCGTGCAAAAGAGGCACAGACTGAGGCAATGGATCGAATATTAGAGAATCATCTATTGTATTGTACCGTTTGTGATAACAATAATGGTAACTGTAAAGTCCATAATACAGTACATATGATGGGAATTGAGGAACAGAAATATCCGTATGAGCCAAAAGTAAGTGCGTGTGAAGTGGATATGTCACATCCATTTTATCGATATGATCCAAATCAATGTATTGCTTGTGGGCAGTGTGTAGAAGTATGTCAAAACTTACAAGTGAATGAAACTATATCGATTGATTGGAGCTTAGACCGTCCACGTGTTATATGGGACAATGGTGTAAGTATAAATGACTCATCTTGTGTAAGTTGTGGGCAGTGTGTAACAGTATGCCCATGTAATGCGTTAATGGAAAAAACAATGCTGGGTGAAGCTGGATTCATGACAGGATTGAAACCGGATGTGTTAGATCCGATGATTGATTTTGTAAAGGATGTAGAGCCGGGATATAGTAGTATTTTAGCAGTTTCAGAAGTAGAGGCTGCGATGCGTAAGACGAAAGTGAATAAAACAAAAACAGTTTGTACATTTTGTGGTGTAGGTTGTTCATTTGAAGTATGGACGAAAGACCGCCACATTTTGAAAGTGCAGCCTGTTTCAGATGCGCCGGTTAACGGTATTTCCACATGTGTAAAAGGCAAGTTTGGATGGGATTTTGTAAACAGTGAAGATCGTATTACAAAGCCATTAATTCGCCAAGGAGATATGTTTGTTGAAGCTTCATGGGAAGAGGCTCTGGAAGTTGTTGCATCCAATATGCAGCATATTAAATCAGAATATGGAAGTGATGCATTTGGGTTTATTTCTTCTTCGAAAGTAACGAATGAAGAAAATTATCTTATGCAAAAACTAGCCCGTCAAATATATGGAACGAATAATGTAGACAACTGTTCCCGTTATTGTCAATCTCCAGCAACAGACGGTTTATTTAAAACTGTCGGTATGGGCGGGGACGCTGGAACAGTGAAAGATATTGCGGAAGCAGGCCTTGTCATTATCGTTGGAGCAAATCCAACAGAAGGACATCCTGTACTTGCAACGCGTGTAAAACGTGCTCATAAATTACATGACCAAAAATTAATTGTGGCAGACCTTCGTAAACATGAAATGGCAGAGCGTGCGGATTTATTCATTCATCCGCGCCAAGGAACTGATTACGTATGGCTCGCTGGTATTACGAAATATATTATTGATCAAGATTGGCACGATAAAAAGTTCATAGCTGAAAATGTGAAGAATTTTGATGAATATAGCAAAATGGTAGAAAAGTATACGCTTGATTATACAGAAGAAATTACGGGGATTTCGAAAGAAAATCTGAAAGAAATGGCTCGTATGGTATATGAAGCAGATGGTACTTGTGTACTTTGGGGAATGGGTGTAACTCAAAATACTGGAGGAAGTACAACTTCAGCAGCAATTTCAAATCTATTGCTTGTTACGGGTAACTATCGTCGTCCTGGTGCAGGAGCATATCCATTACGCGGACATAATAACGTACAAGGCGCTTGTGATATGGCAACATTACCAAACTGGCTTCCAGGTTACCAAGCAGTTTCAGATGATGCGCTCCGTGCGAAATTTGAAAAAGCATACGGTACTACAATTCCGAAAGCACCAGGCTTAAATAATATTGCAATGTTACTGGCGGCAGATGAAGGGAAACTGCGTGGTATGTATGTTATGGGTGAAGAAATGGCTTTAGTAGATTCGAATGCCAACCATGTACAACATATTTTAGCGAATTTAGATTTCCTTGTTGTTCAAGATATGTTCTTATCGAAAACAGCTCGTTTTGCTGATGTTATTTTACCGGCAGCACCAAGCTTAGAAAAAGAGGGAACATTTACGAATACAGAGCGCCGTATTCAAAGATTATATGAAGTATTGAAGCCGCTTGGTGATTCAAAGCCAGACTGGTGGATTTTACAAAAAGTAGCTCGTGCACTTGGCGGGGACTGGAATTATGAAAGTCCAAGTGAAATCATGGATGAAATCGCATCGCTTGCACCTTTATATTCTCAGGCAACATACGATCGTTTAGAAGGATGGAATAGTTTATGTTGGGGTAGCCATGATGGCAGTGATACACCGCTATTATATGTGGACGGATTTAACTTCCCGGATAAACTAGCTCGTCTATCATTAGATGAATGGGTACCACCAGTTGTAGCACCAGATGAGTATGATTTACTTTTAAATAATGGTCGTATGTTAGAACATTTCCATGAAGGGAATATGACGAATAAATCGGCTGGTATTTTATCTAAAGTATCTGAAGTGTTCGTTGAAATCTCGCCTGAACTTGCCCTAGAGCGCAATGTGAAAGATGGTGGTCTTGTAGAATTAGCATCACCATTTGGGAAAATTAAAGTACAGGCACTTGTTACAGATCGTGTAACGGGGAAAGAGCTATATTTACCGATGCATGCAACGGTAAATGAAGAGGCAATCAATATTTTAACTGGAACGGCGACAGATCTTTATACATGTACACCAGCGTACAAACAAACGATGGTAAAGATGCGTGTACTACGTGAAAAAGGGAATCGTCCGTTACCATCTTCAAACCCGAGAGATAAAAAGCGTAATCCGCAAAACGGTGTTGAAATCGAGCAAAAATGGCAAAGAAAACAATACGTATCACTTGTGGACTAGGGGGCGGAGATAGTGGCGAAAGAAATTACTGTAATTAAAAAGAAAGTTGTAACAGAGGAAGAACAGAAACAGCAAGTAGCAGATGAACTTCTAAATGAGCTATCTAATAATCGTGAAGCAGTAGAAGAAACGATGCAGCTTTTAGCACAGTTGCAGAAGGCTGGTATATTAGATGCGGCAATTAGTTTACTTGCTGCGAAGGAAGATGTTTCAAAAATCGCTGTGGAGCAATTAAATCGTGAACCCGTTAAAAATGCGTTAAATAATATGATGGGGGCAGGAGAAGCGTTATCTTCAGTTGACCCAGAAATAACGAAGCAAATTACGTCAAGTTTAGTTACAGGATTGCAATTTGCAACAGATGAATTAAATTGTGGTAAAAAAACAAAAGTGATTGATTTCTTTAAAGTATTAAAAGATCCAGATATCAATAGAGCTATTACATTCGGTTTTAGCTTCTTGAAAGCATTTGGACAAGGGCTAGAGAAAAAATAGAATAAATGAAAAAGTGATGGGAAGTAGCCATCACTTTTTTCATTATATGTATAAGAGTGTTCATGTTAAGCGGAATATATTATTATTAAAAAGATGGATTAGAACTGGAAATATGGAATCCATCTCAAATACCGTTTTAGAATTTGGAGGAGTATATGCAACACCGTAAAAAACTATCTATACCAGGAGTAATGAGACATTCCTTTCAAACAGTTAAATTTGCTTTTTGGAATGTATTAACTTTTCAACTTGCTTATAAATTATTAGCAGCGATTGTGTTTGTTCCACTATTTGGAATCATTTTTAATAAATTATTGTATTTTGGTGGTTATGCAAATGCGACAAATGATGAATTATTAGCGTTTTTAAAGACGCCTTATGGCATCTTAGCAATCGTAATTTTGTCATTGTTAGCACTGTTTCTTATCTTTACAGAATTTGCGGTGCTTATTATTATTTCGTATTTCGCTCATAAAAGACAGAAGGTGAAATTACGTCCGATTTTATATAAAACGGTAACGTATTTACCTACTCTTTTCACATATTGCTTACCAGGATTTATTTTATATGCTGTCGTATTGTTGCCTCTTTTAAATATGGGATATGAAACGGCATTAATCCCGCAAATTCAAATTCCTAACTTCATTACAGGAGAACTGTTTAAGACAACGATGGGACAAGTTGGTTATTACACGTTCTTTGCTGTAGTCGCGTATATAAATCTTCGATGGATTTTCGTTCTACCTATTGTTGTTTTAGAGCAAAAATCATTTCGCGTGGCAGCACGTAAAAGTGCAACTTTAGTAAAGGAAAGCTTTTTTAAAGTACTGCTCTTTTTAGTAGGATTTTTTATTTCAATTGGAATTGTATATGTCGTATTTTTGGGAATATATTTATTGTGCCTATGGGGTGTTTATGAATTTACAAATCCGAAAGGAACATTTGCATTATTAGCAGAATCAACGATTTCTGTATTTTTAACGAGTACATTGTATTTATTTAGTTTTATCGTGACGCCATTTTATATTATGGCGATTACGCGATTATACTTACAAAAGGTACCGGTTGAAGATGTTTTATTAGAAGAAGGATTAGATTATTCGAAAACGAAAGCAGATAAATGTTTCTTCCAAAAACATCGTTGGAAATTTATTGGCGTATATATTGTGGGGATTATTACTGCTGGAATGGTTGTTGCCTTCATTGTAACGTTTATTTCAAATTCGTATAAAGAACCAATTATTATGGCGCACCGCGGGTATATATCAAAAGGCGTAGAAAATACGAAAGAAGCTGTGCAAGGTGCTATTGATGCAAAAGCAGACTACGCTGAAATAGATGTATTACAAACGAAAGACGGTGAACTAGCGGTTATACATGATTTGAAGCTGAAGCGTCTTGCCAATGCCAATGTGCATGTGTCAGATTTAACGATGGCTGAGTTAAGGCAGCTTACCCTTAGTCAAGATGGACTTTCAGGACAAATAAGTACACTTGATGAAATCATTAAGCTAGCAAATGGCAAAATCAAACTTAATATAGAAGTGAAGCTTCATGGGGGCGAAAAAGATTTTGTAAACAAAGTCTTAAAAACGATTAAAGATAATGAATTTGAGAAGCAATGTGTAATTCAAACGTTACACTATCCACTTATTAAAGAGTTTAAACGTGCAAATCCAGATATAAAAGTAGGGTATATATTGTATGCAAGTAGAGCTAACTTAAAGAATGTGAAGGCTGACTTTTACGTAGCAGAAGAATATATGTTAAATAAGAAATTAGTAAAAGAAGCAAGGAAGTTAAACAAACCAATTTACGTATGGACAGTAAATGATATGGAAAATTTAAAGGCATATTATAAGTTAAACGTAGATGGTATCATAACCGATTATCCTGAAGATGCACGTGAAACAATTAAGATGTTAAAAGAGCAAGAAGCGGAAGAAAGTGATCTGTTTGATAAAATTACTGAAACGACAGATGATTTATTTTCTAAGTTATTTATAAGTTACCCAGCTGCTAGCTAAATGCTAGCAGCTGTTTTTTTGTGAAAAGAATATATCTCTAAAGTATTGAGTAAAGTAATAACTGTATATGTATACGTTATCGCTTAGGTTTCTTACATTGTTACATTATTGTCAAATAATAAATGATTGCTGTTTATTTTGAAATAGTATAATAAAAATAGAGTGAAAGATAATGGAATGACACAAAACCCCTAATAGAATCAATGTTTTATATATTTACACTATTCTAAATATAAAAACTTTAGGAAAATGGTATGTTAGCGTTTTCATAACTTTTAAGTTATGCTAGAATAAGGACATAAGTTATTAATTATTACAAAAAGAAAAAAGAATCTCTTTTTTCTGTTAATTATAAGGGGGCATTTCATTATGCGTATTGGGGTACCAGCACATGCCCATCAAGCTAAGGTTGGGTATTCCATGAACTTCCGTTCTTGTTGCCTACATGCTTGATATTTTGTTTATTTGTTTTTAAAAATACGCATTCCAAATAAACCTTAATAAGGTTTATTTTTAAAAGTTATGCAATTTTTTTATTTATATTGGATATAGTGCACTGATAAACAACGCCTAAAATATCAAAAACTGTCTTTTTCTCATATCGATGGGATTTCCGTCCGTTTTTCTGTAAGAGGTCAAACAGACGAAGAAAAATTTTTGATACTTCTTGAGTGTCTTGTTGTATAGCTTCATATACTAAGTACAGATGATCTTGAATCATATAAATTGCTTTATATTCACTTAATTCTTTTTGTTTTTTCTGTAGTAACAGCTGTCGCATTTTGAACATAGTGGAAGAACAAAGAAAAATAGCGATTAACTGTCCATAAAGATGACATTCTAGACGCTCTCGCTTAATATTGTGACAATGATTGATACCAAAAAGAGATTTCCATGTTTTAAATACAATCTCTATTTGCCAACGTAGAGAGTAAATCTCGTGAACATGTTCCATCGGAACAATTTCCCATGGGATGTTGGTAATATAAACATTGATTTCTGTTAAACGTTTACTTTTTTCAGAGTATGTAACCCCTTTTTTCTTTTCAACATAAGTTTGCTGTTTCCTACGTTTATGAACTTGAGTTGATGTGAGTCTATATATTACAACCCGTGAGGGTAATTTTTGTTGTCCAACATAGGCATTCTGAATTTCATAAGTATCTCCTGGTTTTATCTGATGCATGACATGTTCAAGGTCAAGTAAAGCATATAAAGATTGCTTTTTTACTGTCCCATCCCGAAAGAATTCTGGAGATTCATTTTTCACATATACTCTATTATTTAATTTCAACCGTGAAACATAGAATACCCCTCGTTGATCCATCTGATCTAAATCTTTTAGAGAAAAGTATCCTAAATCTCGGATACATAAATCTCCTGGTCGTAAGGTATCCAAACATTCTGTACCAAAGGTTTTATCATTATTTTTACCTGGTTCCATTTGAAAATTGAGGAATTTCCCACTATGTAAATCATACTCTAGTTGAATCTTAATACCAGCTGTCTGTGCACATCCTCCTGAACCAGGATAAATAGAAGCTAAATGATTGGGTACTTGAAAAATAGTAGCATCTAAAATACGTATACGTTGAAAATAAGAGGTGTATTGATTTGAGATTTGAGACGAATCGTTTAATTTGCTTTTGATTAAAAGGGAAAATACACGTTGTAGAAATAAAACAGCACATCGGTTAAAACGTTGATTAAGTCCTTCTGGACTTATAAGTGTAGCTGTATTTGCATAAAGCTGACTACATAATCGAGTAAGAGAATCGCTTGCTACCTGTTGACTAATCCAGATACATAAGGCAGCCAAATCTCGTGCACCATACTTACTTTTACGTTTTACAAAACCTACCTCTTGTGCGAGTTGTTGAAGAATATGTGGAGATAGATATCGCTCTAGTTCTTCAGCAAACAAATGAAACTCATCTTGAATCGATAGATTCATACAAAAAACGCCATCCTTTCTGTATATTTCTACAAAAAGAATAGCGTTTTTTTCGTTTTATGGATACAAATTCGTTTTTTCTTGATGAGCTGAACCACATAAATGGTTTAACTATGCTATCAAAACGCTTGGAGAAATCTCCAAGCGTTTTCGGTGTGTTTAATTTTATTTTTAAACAAGATGCACACTTAAGTTGTGGAAAGTAAATTATGTATTTTTTGTTTTAAGTGATACTAACAAAAAAATTATGAAATGAATGCAATATAACAACCGACCATAACGAACCTGTCTTTTTAAACACAAACCCAAAAATTAATCCAAGAAGAAAAACATATATTTGACTCCATAAATTTAAAAAATCCCCGTTATAAATCCAGATTGGATAGTGTATTGCTAAAAATAAGAAAGCTGTGATAAGATTGGCGTTCCAAAAAGGTAATCTTTTACTAATCTCTTGCAGAATTAATCCTCTAAATACAATCTCTTCTGTAATTCCTACTAAAAGAATAGCATTAAGATAGTTGTTGAAAGATAATGTGAAGTCAAATGTTTGATTATTAAGCATATAGGTTTCAAAGGCAAAATATAAACCAAGTAGCAATGAAAGAACTACCCCAAAAAATAATCCTTTTTTCACATTGATATTTATTTTTAAGTAGCCAATTGGATTAGTCTTTAAATAATATTTTATGTATAACCAAGTTGGAACAATCCAAATGGAAATCTTAATTAACGCAGTCAAAAAAGCTGCAGTAGTATCGCCAAATAAATGAATATATTTTGCTAACCATAATTCTTTAAAAGTCCAAGCGAGGTAAAATACGAAAAGATACAATGTAATTGGTTTTATATCACTAATTTTGTTTTCACTTTTTACACCTAATTTTGTTTCCATTTGTCCCTCCTAGAATTTGATATGTTTAAAATTTTCCGTCTATTGAATTTATTAAAAATCTTGTTCTACTAAACTTCTTCATCAGTTCAAGTACAACATTCCACAATCTGTATATTTATTTTAACATAAAATTTCCATTTCCCTTCAAAAAAATAAGTTCGCTCGATAATTACCTCGTTCTAATCGGATAGGTAAATATTAAAATAGTAGGGATACCGCCCCACATCCATTAACTTAAGAAATTGGTAGCTCCCCAAAACGAAGAAAATGAGTTGAATTCTCATAAATAACGGTAAAACAATAAAATTTTCGTCTTGGGGGCACTTCAAAATTTTAGCTTGATGGGCATGGGGTACCAGCAGAAATTAAAAACAACGAAAACCGTGTGGCAATGACACCAGCAGGTGTTGTACATTTAATTCGTAACAATCACGAAGTATTCATTCAAAAGGGTGCAGGTTTAGGATCTGGTTTCACAGACGCTCAGTATGTTGAAGCGGGAGCAAAAATTGTTGATACAGCTGAAGAAGCTTGGAACATGGAAATGGTTATGAAAGTTAAGGAACCAATTGAAAGCGAATACAAACACTTCAGTGAAGGCTTAATCTTGTTCACATACTTACACTTAGCTCCAGAGCCAGAATTAACAAAAGCTTTAATCGAGAAAAAAGTTGTTTCTATCGCATATGAAACAGTACAATTAGAAAACCGTTCATTACCATTACTTGCACCTATGAGTGAAGTAGCTGGTCGTATGGCTGCACAAATTGGTGCACAATTCCTTGAGAAAAACAAAGGCGGTAAAGGTATCTTACTTGCAGGTGTTCCAGGGGTTAAACGTGGTAAAGTAACAATCATCGGTGGTGGACAAGCTGGTACAAATGCTGCTAAAATTGCAGTTGGACTAGGTGCGGATGTAACAATCATCGACTTAAGCGCAGAACGTCTTCGTCAATTAGATGACATTTTCGGAAACCAAGTAAAAACTTTAATGTCTAATCCTTACAATATTGCAGAAGCTGTTAAAGAGTCTGATCTTGTAATCGGTGCAGTATTAATCCCAGGTGCAAAAGCTCCAAAACTTGTAACAGAAGAAATGATTAAATCAATGGAACCAGGTTCTGTTGTTGTAGATATCGCGATTGACCAAGGTGGTATTTTCGAAACAACTGACCGTATTACAACTCATGATAACCCAACTTACGAAAAACACGGCGTTGTTCATTATGCAGTTGCAAACATGCCAGGTGCGGTTCCACGTACATCAACTCTTGCATTAACAAACGTAACAGTACCATATGCAGTACAAATTGCTAACAAAGGCTACAAAGAAGCTTGCCTAGGTAACTCTGCATTACTAAAAGGTATTAACACATTAGATGGCTATGTAACATTCGAAGCAGTTGCAGAAGCTCACGGTGTAGAGTACAAAGGTGCTAAAGAATTATTAGAAGCAAAGACAGTATCTTGCTAATAGAAGCATTATACAAAACAAAATCGAACAATATATAAAACAACATGATAAGAGCTAAGAGTGAAGATCTCTTAGCTCTTCTTGGCAAAAGGGGGCATACATCGTGGCCAACCTATTTAAAAAGAAATCCGTTACGCAATTGTTAGGGGAAAGTAAAAGTAAAACTTTGACGAAAACGCTAGGGGCATTTGACCTAACAATGCTAGGGATTGGTGCGATAATTGGTACAGGAGTTCTAGTATTAACTGGATTAGTAGCAGCAAGAGATGCTGGTCCAGCAGTTATTTTTTCATTTATGATTGCAGCAATTGTTTGTGGATTTGCAGCATTATGTTATGCAGAAGTTGCATCTACACTTCCTGTTTCAGGTAGTGTGTACACATATTCGTATGCAACAATTGGTGAGTTTGTTGCTCATTTAATGGGATGGACATTGTTATCCGTATATGTCGTAACGACTGCCGCAGTAGCTGGCGGATGGACGGGTTATTTCAATAATTTAGTGAGTGGGCTGGGACTTGAAATTCCGAAAGCGTTGCTAACGATTCCAGCGCAAGGTGGTATGGTAAACTTACCAGCAGTTATTGTTACGTTAGTGATAACTTGGTTATTATCACGAGGTACGAAAGAAAGTAAGCGTGTGAATAACATAATGGTATTAATTAAAATTGGTATTGTTGTTTTATTCATTGCAGTTGGTGTATTCTACGTGAAACCAGAAAACTGGATACCATTTGCACCTTACGGTTTAAGTGGAGTGTTCGCAGGGGGAGCAGCAGTATTCTTTGCTTTCTTAGGATTTGATGCATTAGCAACTTCTGCTGAAGAAGTAAAAAATCCGCAACGTGATCTACCAATTGGTATTATTGCTTCGTTAGTTATTTGTACAATTATTTATGTTGTAGTTTGTCTCGTTATGACAGGTATGGTTTCTTATAAGGAATTAGATGTACCTGAAGCTATGGCGTATGTGTTAGAAGTTGTAGGACAAGATAAAGTGGCTGGTGTAATTGCAATTGGAGCTGTAATTGGTATTATGGCTGTAATTTTCGCTTACATTTATGCGACAACACGTGTATTCTTCGCAATGAGCCGTGATGGTTTATTACCAAAATCTTTTGCGAAAATTAACAAGAAGACTGAAGCGCCAACATTTTCAGTTTGGTTAACAGGAATTGGTAGTGCTTTAATTGCTGGATTTATCGATTTAAAAGAATTGTCGAATTTAGCGAATATTGGAGCGTTATTAACATTCGCCATGGTTGGTGTAACTGTTATCATTCTTCGTAAAACGCATCCGAAATTACAACGTGGATTTATGGTACCACTTGTACCGATCTTACCGATTATTTCAATTGCATGTTGTCTATTCTTAATGGTAAATTTACCGTTAACAACATGGATATACTTTGGTATTTGGTTAGCAATTGGAGTAGTTGTATACTTTGTTTATTCGAAAAAACATAGTCATTTAAAAGACGATAGCAGTTCGCAGGATAATTTAGATCAAGCTAATTAAAGGGATATAACACAGTAAGCCTTGTGCGTCTAGGGAGCGCGCAAGGCTTTTTCTTTTGTTGAAATAAAGGGAACATATATTACTTTGTTGAATTTTTATGTCGGAATATGAAAAAAAGGGGTGTGCGACTTGTGCATCCTTTTTTGTA
The DNA here is from genome assembly GCF_038006965.1 of Bacillus sp. FSL K6-1338. Lineage (NCBI taxonomy): Bacteria > Bacillati > Bacillota > Bacilli > Caryophanales > Bacillaceae > Bacillus > Bacillus sp. FSL K6-1338. Next base: position 625,871 of record NZ_JBBOWI010000001.1, read on the forward strand.
TGAGAATATAGAGGATGCGGAAAATATGTATATGCCTTATTAAAATGTTCATAAAAAAATTCAGATTTCATTGACACATATGAGCAGGTGCTCATATAATAAGAGTATAAAATATATGAATGATTGTTCATATGTTCAATTAAAGAGGTGAGCTATAATGGCTGGAAATAAAGTAGAAACACCACAAGAGACATGTTCTCAAACGATAATTCATGAAGAAGTTGTTGAGCAAGTAAAACAAACAATTCCAACTGATGAAAGTTTAAGTAAAGTAGCAGAACTATTTAAAGTATTAGGTGACCGTACACGTACGAGAATATTACATGCGCTATTTGAAGCTGAGATGTGCGTTTGTGATTTAGCTTATTTATTAGGAATGACACAATCATCTATTTCGCATCAGCTTCGTGTGTTAAAGCAAGCGAAACTTGTAAAGAATCGTAAAGAAGGAAAGGTTGTTTATTATTCGTTAGCTGATCAGCACGTAATTCATATCTTCGAGCAAGCGTTTGAGCACGTAAACGAAGAAGAATAAAAAGAACGCGAGGAGGGAGAACGATGGCTGAAGCATTAGTGAAAAAGAAATTGATGTTAGAAGGTTTAGATTGTGCGAACTGTGCAATGAAAATTGAAAAAGGTGTTGGGAATATAGAAGGAGTAAATTCTTGCTCTGTAAACTTCGCAACAAAGACAATGATCTTAGAAACAGCACAAAATAAAGAAAACGAAGTTGTTACGGAAGCAAAACAACTCGTTACAAAATTAGAACCGCATATTAAAGTGCAAGAAGAACAAAAAAATAAAATTGCTAAAGAAGTATTTATATTAGAAGGTTTAGATTGCGCGAACTGTGCAATGAAAATTGAAAATAAAGTTAAGGAAATGCCAGCTGTCTCAGAAGCAACTGTTGATTTCGTATCGAAGAAACTACGAGTAGAAGTTGCGAATAAAAGAGAACTAGAAGCGACTGTAGCAAATATAACAAATGTCGTTCAAAAGTTAGAGCCAGATGTGAAAGTTGTTCGTGAAGAGAAGAACGGTCATGACCACGGACATAGTCACGATCATGGTGAAGCAAATGTGAAAAAGATGGTAGGGAGATTAGTGGTTGGCGGAATTTTGACGGCAATTGCTGCATTAGCGGGCTTACCACAAATGGTAACAATTCCGTTATTCGTCCTTGCTTATTTATTAATAGGTGGAGATATCGTTTGGAGAGCGGTAAAAAACATAACTCGTGGCCAAGTATTTGATGAAAACTTCTTAATGGCAATTGCAACTGTAGGAGCTTTTGTAATTCAGCAATATTCAGAAGCTGTAGCAGTAATGCTATTTTATCAAGTAGGAGAACTATTCCAAAGCATTGCGGTAAACCGCTCTCGAAAATCAATTACTTCATTAATGGATATTCGTCCTGATTATGCGAATGTAAAGGTTGGAAATGAAACGAAACAAGTATCACCAGAAGATGTACAAATTGGCGATTATATTATCGTTAAGCCAGGTGAGAAAGTACCATTAGACGGAAAAGTAATTGAAGGAACATCAATGGTAGATACTTCAGCATTAACTGGTGAATCTGTACCACGTGAAGTTGAAGTTGGAAATGATGTATTAAGTGGCTTTGTGAACCAAAACGGTGTATTAACAATTGAAGTTACAAAAGAGTTTGGTGAATCAACTGTATCAAAAATTTTAGATTTAGTTCAAAATGCAAGCAGTAAAAAAGCACCAACAGAAAACTTTATTACGAAGTTTGCGCGTTACTACACTCCAGTTGTAGTTATTACAGCGGCGATCATGGCGTTTATTCCACCGCTTATTTTAGAAGGGGCTACATTCTCTGAGTGGATTTATAGAGCTTTAGTGTTCTTAGTAATCTCTTGTCCATGTGCGTTAGTTGTATCCATTCCTCTTGGATTCTTTGGAGGTATCGGTGGTGCATCTAAAAGTGGTGTGTTAGTAAAAGGTAGTAACTATTTAGAAGCTTTAAATGATGTAAAATATATTGTTTTTGACAAAACAGGAACATTAACAAAAGGTGTTTTCAAAGTTACAAAAATGGAACCGAGCGAAGGTACTACAAGCGAAGAGTTATTAGAGTATGCGGCATTTGCTGAAGTGTATTCTAACCATCCAATTGCCCAATCTATTCGAAAGGCATATGGAAAATCAATTGATGAAAAAATAATCGATGATTATAACGAAATTTCTGGTCACGGTACAGTCGTAAAAGTACAAGGAAAAGAAATTTTTGCAGGTAATGCAAAATTAATGAGAAAAGAAAATATTGAATTTAAACAACCAGAAACAGTAGGTACATTAGTTCACGTTGCTATAAATGGAAAATATGCAGGTTATATTGTTATTTCTGATGAGGTAAAAGAGGATTCGAAACAAGCGATTCAAAAGTTAAAAGAACTAGGTATTAAAAAGACAGTAATGTTAACTGGTGATGCAAAAACAGTTGGTGAAGCTGTCGGTAAAGAATTAGGCTTAGATGAAGTTCATGCGGAATTACTACCGCAACAAAAAGTAGAAGAGATTGAAAAAATTGATGCAGCGAAGCATGGAAAAGAAAAAATTGCCTTCGTTGGTGACGGTATTAACGATACACCAGTATTAGCCCGTGCAGACGTTGGTATTGCGATGGGTGGTTTAGGATCAGATGCAGCAATTGAAGCGGCAGACATCGTTATTATGACTGATGAGCCTTCAAAAATTGCGACAGCTGTAAAAATTGCAAAACGCACAAGAAGTATAGTGTGGCAAAATATCATCTTTGCTTTAGGTGTAAAAGGGATCGTTCTATTACTTGGTGCCTTTGGTATTGCAACAATGTGGGAAGCTGTTTTCTCAGATGTTGGTGTGACACTACTTGCAGTGTTAAATGCAATGCGTGTATTACGAGTGAAAGATTTATAAAAAAGAGGACGCAACCTGCGTCCTCTTTTTTATTGGTTATTTTGTTGAAATTGATTTAATAAAATAATATCAAATGTTATTTTACTTTTGAATAATATGATATTAAAATTTACAAATAAAAAACATTCGTCGTATTATTTTAATATATTTTTTACAAATATCCATATAGTATTGAAAAAACAGAGAAGGAGAAACTTCTCTGTTTACTTTTGTATGTTTTTTTCAACTTGTTCTCGAACAGTTTGAATGTAATTCATTTTATGATCCCAACATTCTTGGCTTAAATCGACAGGATACTCTTCGGGATTTAAAGTTCGCATGTATTCTTCCCAAAATAGAGCGAGACTCTGTTCATTATATTGTTGAATATCTAATATACTTGGTAGTTCATATGTTCTTTCACCGTTAACGAAAATGTCTTTATGGAGTTCACGGGCTTCAAAGTTTGTTACGAATTTACTTATATATGTGTGAACTGGATGGAACATTTTTAAGCGCTCTTCTTTTCCAGGTTCTTCAGAATCTAACGCAATATAATCGCCTTCTGCATGATCGTTAACCCGATTGATAATACGATAAATTCGTTTCAGTCCTGGAGTGGTAATTTTTTCAGGATTAGATGAAATTTTAATCGTATCATTTAATTTTCCGGCAGTATCTTCAATCGCAACTAGTTTGTAAACAGCCCCTAATGCAGGTTGCTCAAAGGACGTAATTAATTTTGTCCCAACACCCCATACGTCAATTTTTGCCCCTTGAGATTTAAGGTGCATAATTGTGTATTCATCTAAATCGCTAGAAGCGATAATTTTTGTATTTGTAAACCCTGATTCATCTAGTAGTTTTCGTGCCTTTTTCGATAAATAAGCCATATCACCACTATCAAGACGTATACCATAGAAATCAATACGATCCCCAAATTCTTTTGCAACACGAATTGCATTTGGAACACCAGATTTCAATGTGTCATATGTATCAACGAGAAAGACGCACTTCTTATGAGTTTCAGCGTATTTCTTAAACGCGACGTATTCATCGCGATATGCTTGAACGAAAGAGTGAGCGTGTGTGCCAGCTACAGGGATCCCGAAGCGTTTCCCAGCACGAACGTTGCTTGTAGAGGAGAAACCACCAATAAAGGCAGCGCGTGTCCCCCAAAGGGCGGCATCGAACTCATGGGCACGTCTTGTGCCGAACTCTAAAAGCTCATCATTACTTGCAGCATGTTTCATACGAGCAGCTTTTGTTGCAATTAATGTTTGGTAATTCACAATATTTAAGAGGGCGGTTTCAATAATTTGTGCTTCACCAAGTGGTGCATCAACGCGTAATAAAGGCTCGTTATTAAATACAACTTCACCTTCTTGCATACTACGAATCGTCCCAGTGAATTTCATATTTTGTAAATAATGAAGGAATTCTTCTTCAAATTGTAATTCTGCTAAATAAGCGATATCGCTTTCAGTAAAGCTGAAATTTTCTATGTACTCTACAATTTTCTCAAGGCCAGCAAAAACAGCATAACCGTTCTCGAATGGAAGCTTTCGAAAGTATAAATCAAACACGGAACGGCGATTATGAATACCATCTTTCCAATATGTATAAGCCATGTTGATTTGATATAGGTCTGTATGTAAGGCATAACTATCGTCTTTATAATGAGTCATCGCGAGAACACCTCCATAATTTGGTTATAGTATACCAATTTTTCACCATTCGTAGCAAAGAAGAGATATTGAAGTGAAGTCAAGAGAGAAAAAAATGAAATTATGCATATTTTTTAGAAAATTTATATTTATCAATTTATATTTCTCCAGATTTTATGTATTATTAGAGTAATGGGGTAATGAGAATGGAGGAGGACAATGCAACAAACATTAGAAAAAATAGGCAAACAAGTCTTTTACAAACGGCTTCAGCAAAAAATGACACAAGAAGAATTATGTCAGGGCATTTGTTCTGTCTCATACTTAAGTAAAATCGAAAATGGAAAGATCGAAGCATCAGAAGAAATTCTACAATTGCTCTGCACAAGGTTAGAAATTGCCGTGACGGATTTGAGGGATGTAGAAGAAGATGTGAAGGGGAAGTTGGATGAATGGCTGAATGCACTAGTTCATTTGGACAAGCCACAAGTAGAACGTATATATGAAGAGTTACAAGGTGAAATGAAGCATGTGTTGGATTTTGAAATTATAAATTATTATAAACTGCTGTATACACGTTATTTAATTATGAAAAGGGATTTTCCTGCTGTCGAAAAAGAGTTAGAGAGCTTAAAGAAGATGTACAAAAAGTATTCACCATTCCAAAAATTATTATATACGTATAGCAAAGGGTTATATTATTTTTTACAACATAGATATAAGAAGGCATTGGAGTATTTGACTCGAACAGAAGTAATGGCAAAGGAACAAGGTTATCATGAGAATGGAATATATTTCAATTTGGCTCTTGTTTATAATGAATTAGAAGTTGAACATATGACTTTACATTTTGCTAATGTAGCAATGGAAGGATTTAAGAATGAATATAAATTCCGTTATGTGATAAATTGCCAGTTACTTATTGCGTTGAGTTATATACAAAAAAAGCAATATAATGAAGCACTATCTATTTATAATAATATTTTGAGGGAAGCAAATTCTTTTGCTGATAAAGAAAGTATAACAGCTATTGCTTTAAATAATTTAGGCTTCTTGTACTATAACTTAAAAGATTATTCAAAAGCAAAAGATTATTATTTACAATGCCTAAAGTACAAAAAGGAAGAGGATTTAAATTATATTGATGCAGTGTATGAGATCGCTTTGCAGTGTATTGAATTAAAAGAATTTGAAGAAGCGAAAGATTGGATTAATAAAGGAATAGATGTTGCCAAGAGGGATGAAAAGTATAAAAGTATGCTATATATACTTTCAATGCTTAAGAATAAATACTTTGAAACGAAAGATGTTTATAAAAGATTTTTAGAAGTTGAGGCAATCCCATTTTTTAGAGGCGAAGAAAATAAAAAGGAATTAAAAATGGTGTATTTAGAACTAGCAGGATATCACGAGGAATTACTAGAATTTAAGGAAAGTAATAACTACTATAAATTAGCAATTAATTTATTAGAAGAAAAGGGAGGAAAATAATATGAAAAAAATAATTATTGGTGCTTTGGCTTTGGTAGCTGTATTAGTGGTATTGGAACCGCAATATGCTTGGACATCGGATATTTATGGTCAAGGAGAAAAAGTAGTAGAATTAATAAATTCTTAACAGAAACCCCTTTCCAATCGGAAGGGGGTTTTTCAATATTTGTTCCTCAAAATTCTACAAAACTTGAGAAATAAATTAATTGAATTTTTAGTATATTAATAGTGAAAACATAATGCTAATATGAAACTACTCTTTTTCAAAAAAATTTTATTAGGGGGAAGGTTCATGAAAAAGAAAAGTTTAGCGTTAGTGTTAGCGACAGGAATGGCAGTTACAACGTTTGGAGGGACAGGCTCTGCATTTGCGGATTCTAAAAATGTACTCTCTACGAAGAAGTACAATGAGACAGTACAGTCACCTGAGTTTATTTCTGGTGATTTAACTGGAGCGACTGGTAAGAAAGCAGAATCTGTTGTGTTTGATTACTTAAACGCAGCAAAAGGTGATTACAAGCTAGGGGAAAAGAGTGCGCAAGATTCTTTCAAAGTGAAACAAGTGAAGAAAGATGCTGTAACTGATTCAACAGTAGTACGTATGCAACAAGTTTACGAAGGAGTACCTGTATGGGGTTCTACTCAAGTAGCTCACGTAAGTAAAGACGGTTCTTTAAAAGTATTGTCTGGAACAGTTGCACCTGATTTAGACAAGAAGGAAAAGTTGAAAAATAAAAATAAGATTGAAGGCGCAAAAGCGATTGAAATCGCGCAGCAAGACTTAGGGGTAACACCGAAATATGAGGTAGAACCAAAAGCGGACTTATATGTATATCAAAATGGTGAAGAAACAACATATGCATACGTTGTAAATCTAAACTTCTTAGATCCTAGTCCAGGAAACTACTACTATTTCATTGAAGCAGACAGCGGTAAAGTATTAAATAAATATAATAAATTGGATCATGTAGCAAATGAAGATAAGTCACCAGTTAAGCAAGAGGCTCCTAAACAGGATGCGAAAGCAGTAGTAAAACCTGTAACAGGAACAAATAAAGTAGGAACTGGTAAAGGTGTATTAGGAGATACGAAATCACTTAATACAACATTATCTGGTTCATCTTACTACTTACAAGATAATACGCGCGGAGCAACGATTTTCACATACGATGCGAAAAACCGCTCAACATTACCAGGAACATTATGGGCAGATGCAGATAATGTTTTCAATGCAGCGTATGATGCAGCGGCAGTAGATGCTCATTACTATGCAGGTAGAACATATGATTATTATAAAGCTACATTTAACAGAAACTCTATTAATGATGCAGGAGCACCATTAAAATCAACAGTTCATTACGGAAGTAAGTATAATAATGCATTCTGGAACGGTTCACAAATGGTATACGGGGATGGTGATGGTGTAACATTCACTTCATTATCTGGTGGAATTGACGTAATTGGTCACGAATTAACGCATGCTGTTACGGAAAATAGCTCGGACTTAATTTATCAAAATGAATCAGGGGCGTTAAATGAAGCGATTTCTGATATCTTTGGTACTTTAGTAGAATTCTATGATAACCGTAACCCAGATTGGGAGATTGGTGAAGATATTTACACGCCTGGTAAAGCAGGAGACGCGCTTCGCTCTATGAGTGATCCAGCGAAATATGGTGACCCAGACCACTATTCTAAGCGTTACACAGGTTCAAGTGATAACGGTGGCGTTCATACAAACAGTGGTATTATTAACAAACAAGCTTATTTATTAGCAAATGGTGGTACGCATTCTGGTGTAACTGTAACTGGTATTGGTAAAGATAAATTAGGTGCGATTTACTACCGTGCAAATACACAGTATTTCACGCAATCTACTACATTTAGTCAAGCTCGTGCTGGTGCAGTACAAGCTGCTGCGGATTTATATGGTGCTAGCTCTGCAGAAGTAAATGCAGTGAAGCAATCATTTAGTGCTGTTGGTGTAAATTAAGGATTTAAGGGACAGATATTAATAAAATACTTCAAAAATAAAGAAGGAGCATAGGCTCCTTCTTTATTTTTTTCTCCATTTTTTCCACAAATAAAACAATCCAATAGCGCCTGCGATTGTTACAATCCACTTCGCTTCATTTGTTCCGTTCATAACATGATATGCCGAATATACTTCAATCAATAAGGCCGGTATTTTACCTATTGTACTGGCAATACTGAAGGAGAGTAATGACATTTTCCCTAGAGCTGCAAATAAAGTCACGATACTTGATGGGATGAAAGGTATCAATCGAAACGATAGAACGAGTAGAAAGGCCTCTATACCTTCTACATAAAGAAGACGCTCTACCTTTGGGTACTTATTTACTTTATCGTGAGTGAACTTTTGAAGGCCTATGCGATAAATATAAAACGAGATAATAGCCCCTAAGGCCTCACCTGCGATCGAAATGATTGTGCCATTTGTTACACCGAAGAGCTGTATATTAATGGCGGTTAAAAAGATGCTAGGAATAACACCTAAAAGACTAATGATGATGTTAATTAAGATACTAAGTGGAATTGCGATTGAATAGTATTCTGTTAAGAAATTTTGAATCGTTTCAGCCATTGTTTAAAATCCTTTATCTTTTTTTGCATTACACCATATTTCGTTTGTATAGGCAAGGGTAAATTTACATAATGTAGAAAAATGTTGATAAGAAGGGGCTTTATACCTTATATGGGTATAAGGTATATAAAAATGGGGGTATTTTAAAAAAATAAAAAACACTATAAAAACCTTTGTATAAAAGAGTTTTATAGTTATGTTATCAGTGTTTTCATCTGGGAAATAATCATAAAATATAGGGGGTATATATTATAAAAAGTCGAAAAATAGAGGGTTGATGAAATTGCGCGGGTAAATATGGAAAAATAGATGAAAAAAATGAAAACTGATAGATTTTTTCGTTGTGAAATTGACTTTTAGTGAAGTTGCGATAATAATCATGAAAGAGGTGATATGATGAAACGAATAAGTAGTCTTTTCTTGAGTGGTTTATTGGCACTAATGCTGATCTTAAGTGGATGTGCAGGAAAAGAACAAAAAACAGAGAAACAAACAGGGAATCAATCGACATCAGTAGAAAAAATTAGTGATAATATTTTAGATGAAATGGAAGGGCCACCTAAAAATGGTCATACGATTGAAAGACATGTAGGCAAATCAGAAGAAGATTTGAAGAATCGCTTGAAGACAGATAAAGTATCAGCAGCAAGTACATACTATGACAAGGAAACAGCAACGAAAGCTGTAAAAGATAGTTTGAAGCAGCATGATAAGGAAATTCAAGACTGGTTAAAAAATTCTAAAGAGGCTCGTCTCGTATTAAATACAACACATTCATTCCCGGTTGGAAAAACGGTAATAAAGAAAAATATGAGTGTAAAAGACAAGTTGGTAAAAACTGTTACTGTTTTAGCAAGAGATAAGTCAGGAGAATTAGGGTTTAAGATTATTACTTCTTATCCATCTGATAAATAAGAAGGGGGAGTACATTATGTATACGACATTACAATACTTTCTTAAATCGTACTGTACGTTAAGTATTCATGAGGATGAAATAGTAAGCGTGATGGAAGAGTTTATTGAACAAGAAGACGAAGAAATTGTTTTGAAATTACGTGATGAATTAATAAATATGAAGAAAAAGAACGCGTGGGAAGAGGCGTGTGTATTAGCTGCGAAGCAAGGCAATCGTATGTGGTCTTTAGAAGAAACGAAAGACCATCTTGAAACTTTTTTACTATTACTGCAAAAGAAAAAGGCGTGATATAATCACGCCTTTTTCTTTATGCTATTCGGTGGATATTAGCTATTCTTTTGGAGCGCTTTTATATACGCTTTTTGAAATTTGTCCATTTGATATTACTTCCCCGTTTTGTGTTACTTTTTTATACGTAACCGCTGTGATTTTATCACTAGTCCTACTAATTACTTGAGAAGAAACTTCAACATTTTTACCAGTATTTGTACCGAAAATGCGTGTAGTAATACTACCTCCATTTGAAAATGCTTGAATATAAATATGATTGCCCGTATTATTTTTAAATTTTAAATCTGGACCATAATCTGCTACTGCTGCATCTTGCCCAAGTGGTAAATAATTTACCGGCATAGAATGATTGCTTCGAGAAACAATGCCTAAATCTGCCCTTAAAGCTGCGCTGTATAATGTACTACTGACTTGGCAAACTCCTCCGCCTGCACTTTGTATTACTTTACCTTGTGAATATACTGCTGCAGATTTGTAACCATGTGCAGCATCAGTTACGCCAACGCGGCCGTTAAAACTAAACGTTTCATCAGGTGCGACAATAACCCCACTTAAAGTATTGGCTGACTTATTTACGTTAAATGATTGATTTCCGTTACGGCCGGCCATTGGAGTAGAATATTCAGCGATGACTTCTTTAATCCCCATTTTCTGTATGTCTTCTGTAGAGCGTTCTGGTTTTATGAATGTGACTGGCAATGTGACATCTGATTTACCGGTAGTAATAGCTTCGTTTGTTAAACCGTTTAGTTTCCCTTTATCAATTTTTTCTCCGTTTTGGCTTTGACTAACATTTACTGTTGAGCCTTCAATACTGAATTCTGCATTAATAGGATTTTTTAATGTTTCATTATATTTATCTTTTATAAAGGTTTCATAAGCTGTTGCATTTAATTGTGGTGTTAATTTATAGTCACGTTTTAATTCACCGTTTTCAGCTTGCTTACGCATTTTGTAACGATTCATTACGTTTCCTTCTTGTTCTTTAAAGATTTTGTCAATAATATCTTTCTCTTTATAATTTATCCCTAAATCTTTCCATGTGTAAGTTTGTTTATCGTTTTGGAATATGTAGGTAAGGGATTTTTGATCTAATTCAGTTACCTTTTGATTAATAATTGCTTGAATATCTTTCTTATTTTTTCCATCGAGAGAAATACCTTCAAATGTAGTATTCGGTAATGCAGTAGTATCTAATTGATTATTTAATTTGGAGACATATTGATATCCCCCAACACCGCCTACACAAAGTAATATGCCCCCAGCAATTGCAGAACCGATCAGTATTTTACTTAGCTTCATTTATTTCCCCCCAGAAATTTATGTATAAATATATGTATTACATTTTTTGTATAAAAATGATGAAAATAACATTATGTACGTACTAGTATACTATTATTTTCACTGTGTGTGTAATGTTTTCATAAAAAATGTTACACCGCTGTAATAATTGTCACTTCTTGTCACAATGTGTATGAAAAATATGTTGAAAAATATAATAAAAAGGCTGTCTAGAGAAATCTAGCAGCCTTTTTATTATAATTTTTTATGCTCATTTTTATTCGTAACACCGAGATGTTCTTGTAGTTTTGTCGAAATATTATTGACGCTTTTTTCATTTGGAACGTAATAATAAATACCGCCTATATATTTATCTGTACCTTCTACTTGCATTTTTTCCATCTTTAAATTTGAATCCATTGAATTTTTTGTAATTGTCATCATATCATCAAAAGTTAAATTGGTTTTTAAGTCTTTATCGACAGCGTCTAGTAGGCCTCCGATTTTATTAATGGAATTAAGAGATAGTGCCTTTTCAGCAATGGCCTCTAATACAAGCTGTTGGCGTTGACCACGCATATAATCACTATCGATATGACGAGTTCTAGCCAGTGCCAGTGCCTCTTCTCCATTTAAATGTTGACGTCCTTTTTTTAGATGAATTGCATCTGCTTCATCTTTACTATTTTGCTCTGTGAACTCAACTGGAACGTCTACAGTAATACCACCAAGGGAATCAACAATTTTAATAAATGATTTAAAGTTGAATTTTACATAGTAGTCAACTGGAACATCTAAAAAGTTCTCTACCGTATCAATTGTGCTGTCTACACCACCGAATACGTGCGCATGTGTGATTTTATCGTATTTATCACGTGATTTAATGTAGACGCGTGAGTCACGTGGAATGCTTACAAGTTTAACGGATTTATCGTTTTTATTAATTGTTGCAAGTAATAACGCATCTGTTCGAGTTGCTTTTCCATAACCTTTTTCCCTAATATCACTTTCATCAACACCCATAATTAGTACAGAAATGTTGTCGGTCATAGGTTTAACAGCTTTTTCACGTTTACTGGACTTATCTCCTCGACCTAGTTCAGCATAAGCATTATTTAAGACGGACTTTGCTTTACTGTATATATGGAAGGAGTAGCCTCCTGCTCCAAGTGCTACAATTAGTAATGGAATAAGAAGGAACCAAAGTAGGCGTTTTTTCTTTGAGCGTCCTTTTCTGGCTCGCGTATTGTTGTTCGGGTCGGATTTCATCATTTTTTCTCCTTTAAAACTATCGAAGTATATACATTTAGAAGTGTATTCAAACACATAAAAAATATTTTACGCTAAATAAAAGCGATTGTACATGTATAAAAAATAGATGTCTTTGATTATTTATCCCGCATTAACGGGCAGTAAAACTCCCACCTCAAAGTCCAGCGAACGCAAGGAAGTTAGGTGGGAGTTAACTGCCCGTAAAAGCCCGATTGGTGAAGGCTAATACTCAGAGGGGGATAGCCCCTCTGAGTAAAGTTTCACTTTATAAGACATCTATTCGTTATTGTATACAAAAGATAGGGATAAGAAAATGATAAAATTTTACCTAATTACAACATAATGCTTACGATAATTGCGGATAAAATGCTAACGAGAGTAGCTCCATATAGTAATTTAAGGCCAAACCTCGCAACAACGTTTCCTTGTTCTTCGTTTAGTCCTTTTACCGCACCTGAAATAATACCAATGGAAGAAAAATTGGCAAAAGACACAAGGAAAACAGAAATAATCCCAACTGTACGGGGAGAAAGGCTATTAGAAATTTTACTAAGGTCCATCATTGCGACAAATTCATTCGTTACAAGCTTCGTTGCCATAATGCTGCCAGCTGCGACAATTTCAGAACTTGGTACACCGATAAGGAATGCGATAGGTGCAAATACATAGCCGATTAATTGTTGGAACGTAATACCGAATATAATGAGGAACAGGTCATTAATACAACTAATTAATGCGACAAATCCGATGAGCATAGCGCCGACAACAATGGCTACACGAAAACCATCAAGAATGTATTCTCCAAGCATTTCAAAAAAGCTTTGTTTTTCACCTTTGATTTCTAAAATATCTTCGTCATCTTTAACGTCGTAAGGGTTAATGATGAGTACGATAATAAAACCGCTAAATAAATTGAGAACGAGTGCAGTTACTACATATTTAGGTTCAATCATTGTCATATAGGCACCTACGATAGACATAGATACGGTTGACATAGCAGAGGCACAAAGTGTATAAAGACGGTGTTTTGGAATTTGAGCTAATTGCTTTTTCACTGTAATAAAAACTTCTGATTGACCGACAATGGCAGAGGCAATAGCATTGTAAGATTCTAATTTCCCAAGACCATTTATTTTACTAAGAAAGTACCCGATCCAATGAATAAAAAATGGTAGTATTTTGAAATGTTGTAATATACCAATTAAAACAGAAATAAAGACGATTGGTAATAATACAGTAAGGAAAAATGGCATTTCACCTTTATTTGCAATACCACCAAATACGAAATTTATTCCATCAGCAGCATACTCGAGTAGCTTTGTAAACAGACTGGAAATGACACGAATAAGTATGAGACCGATTTCTGTATTTAATAATAGGTAGGTTAAAATTAACTGTATAATAAGCATGATGAAAATTGGTTTAAACTTAATATGTTTCTTATTGTTGCTAGCAATATAAGCGAGTAAGAAAACAACAATTAGTCCGACGAAAAAAGTAATGAATTTCATGATAAGCCCCCTAAAAGAGATATTCTGCTATATATGTTTTTCATTTCAAGGGAGAATATGCATCTTTGGTAAAGAAAGGAATAGAGAGAGTATGAATATATGTAGAGTGCATCACGTTGCAATTATTTGTTCGAATTATGAGAGGTCAAAGAATTTTTATACTAGAATATTAGGGTTTGAAGAGATAAATGAAGTATATAGAAAGGAACGAGATTCTTATAAATTAGATTTATGTGTAGGAGAAGAGTATCAAATCGAATTATTTTCATTTCCAAATCCGCCTGAGCGCAAAAGTTTTCCAGAAGCAGCCGGTCTTAGACATTTAGCATTTGCTGTTACAAATATAGAAGAAGCTGTGAAGCATTTAAACCAATGTGGTGTTAAGACAGAACCAATCCGTATTGATGAAATAACGGGGAAGAAATTCGTCTTTTTCCAAGACCCTGATGGTTTACCTTTAGAATTGTATGAGGTTTGAAAATTGGTGGATTTTATATAGAGTTGCTTTCCAATAATTGAAGAAACTAAAGTGAAACTTCTTTTTAAAAGGAGGTGTAACTTTAGCTAAGAGAGCTAAAGAGCATATGTGGATATTTTAAAATTATTGATGGTAGTCATTCTTATTGGGTTAACAGCATTTTTTGTGGCTGTTGAATTTGCAATTATTAAGGTACGTAGCAGTCGTATTGATCAACTCGTTAGTGAAAAAAGACGAGGTGCACTGGCAGCTAAAAAGGTAACTTCAAATTTAGACGAGTATTTATCGGCCTGTCAGCTAGGTATTACAATTACTGCTTTAGGGCTCGGGTGGTTAGGGGAACCAACTATTAAACATTTACTCGAGCCGTTGTTTTTAAAATTACAATTCTCACCTGCAATTTCCAGTACAGTTTCATTTATTATTGCCTTTGCAGTAATTACATTTTTACATGTTGTCATTGGGGAACTTGCTCCAAAGACATTTGCTATACAAAAAGCAGAACAAGTTAGCTTATTGTTATCGAAACCACTTATTTATTTTTACCGAGTTATGTACCCGTTTATTTGGGCTTTAAATGGTTCAGCGAGGGTTGTAACTGGTTTATTCGGATTACATCCAGCTTCTGAACATGAAGTAGCTCATTCAGAAGAAGAATTAAGGTTAATCTTATCTGAGAGCTATGAGAGCGGAGAGATTAACCAAAGGGAATTTAAATATGTAAATAATATTTTTGAATTTGATAATAGAGTAGCAAAAGAAATTATGGTACCTCGTACGGAAGTTGTAGGCTTATATGAGGACGAACCATTTGAAACACATATTAAAGTCATCGCACAAGAAAAGTACACGAGATATCCTGTATTTGGTGAAGATAAAGATGAAATTATTGGGATGGTAAATGTAAAAGATTTATTTATTCGTTATATGGATGGTAATCGGGACGAGGAGTGCTCAATTATGCCATATACAAGGCCAGTTATTGAAGTGCTAGAAAATATTCCAATTCATGATTTACTGTTACAAATGCAAAGAAAACACATTCCATTAGCTGTATTATATGATGAATATGGTGGTACAGCAGGGATTGTTACACTAGAAGATATTTTAGAAGAAATTGTTGGAGAAATTCGAGATGAATACGATGAAGATGAGAATCCACCTATAGAGCATGTAAGTGAAGGATATAAAATCGTAGAGGGAAAAGTGCTTATTAGTGAAGTAAATGATTTGCTTGGCATACATTTAATTGCTGATGATGTAGATACAATTGGTGGCTGGATTATGGTACAAAAACAAATCGTTGCTGAAGGAGATGTTATTGAGAAACACGGTTTTTATTTTAAAGTCCTTGAAAAGGATATGCATCAAATTAAACGAGTGGAAATAAGGAAAGTAGAAGAATGATTTTCTATAAACTTTAATAAAAAGGATATACAGAAAAATAAATGTTTGCGCTTTCAAAAAAGGTGCTATATAGTGAAGGTGGATACTGAAAAATTCTTCTGAATGATACTCGTGTTTTTAGAGGGCGGATTTTTTGGATAAGGATTTAGAATGAAAAAGTATAGGTGATAAAAATGATAGCAACGAAGGATATACGTATAGAAAAAGATTTTTTAGGTGAAAAAGAAGTACCAAGTGCAGCTTATTATGGTGTACAAACATTACGTGCCGTAGAAAACTTCCCAATTACAGGATACCGCATTCATCCATCACTCATTACAGCAATGGCAATTGTGAAAAAAGCAGCGGCACTTGCGAATATAGATACTGGTTACTTAGCTAAAGACATTGGACATGAAATTGCAGAAGCAGCGCAAGAAATTGTTGATGGAAAGTTTCATGATCAATTTATCGTGGATCCTATTCAAGGCGGAGCCGGAACTTCTATTAATATGAATACAAATGAAGTAATTGCGAATAGAGCGTTAGAGCGTATGGGATATGAAAAAGGGGAATATGCGAAAATTAGCCCAAACACTCATGTGAACATGGCCCAATCAACGAACGATGCGTTTCCAACAGGGATTCATATTGCAACTCTTATGATGTTAGAAGAGCTTCTTATTACAATGGAAGAACTTCATTCTGCTTTTCGTAAAAAAGCAAAAGAGTTTGATCACGTTATTAAAATGGGACGCACACATTTACAAGATGCAGTTCCAATTCGCCTTGGACAAGAATTTGAAGCGTATAGCCGAGTGCTTGAGCGTGATATAAAAAGAATTAAACAGTCTCGTCAACATTTATATGAAGTGAATATGGGGGCGACAGCTGTTGGTACAGGATTAAATGCAAATCCTACGTATATTGAACAAGTGGTAAAACATTTAAGAACGTTTAGTGGATTCCCACTTGTTGGTGCAGAGCATTTAGTTGATGCAACGCAAAATACAGATGCATACACAGAAGTATCTGCAGCGCTTAAAGTATGTATGATGAACATGTCTAAAATTGCAAACGATCTTCGTATTATGGCGTCTGGTCCACGTGTTGGGTTAGCTGAAATTCAATTGCCAGCACGTCAGCCAGGTTCATCCATTATGCCAGGAAAAGTAAATCCAGTTATGGCAGAAGTAATTAACCAAGTCGCATTCCAAGTAATCGGAAACGATCATACAATTTGCTTAGCATCAGAAGCAGGACAATTAGAGTTAAACGTAATGGAGCCTGTGCTTGTATTTAATTTAATTCAATCTATAAGCATTATGAATAATGGATTCCGTGTATTCCGTGAATATTGTATTGAAGGAATTACAGCAAATGAAGAATTGCTGAAGCAATATGTTGAGAAAAGTGTTGGAATTATTACAGCAGTTAATCCTCATATTGGTTATGAAGCAGCATCTCGTATTGCACGTGAAGCAATTGAAACAGGAAAATCTGTTAGGGAGTTATGTTTAGAACATGGTGTACTGACAGAAGAGGAATTGGATATTATTTTAGATCCATTCGAAATGACTCATCCTGAAATTGCTGGAGCTTCTTTATTAAAAAATAAAAAAATATAATGTGAAAAACACCGATCCATTTGGATCGGTGTTTTATTTTTAAAAGATATTAAACACAGCGTTTAATTGAAGTAAGCTAATAACAGCTAAGAAGATTAAACTGTATTTCATTGCTGTTTTAAATAGAGCAGATTCTTTACCAACTAGTCCAACTGCGGCACAAGCAACTGCTACAGATTGTGGTGAAACCATTTTTGCCATTGTACCACCTACCACGTTTAAGGCAACGAGTGTAGAAGGAACGATGTTTAATTGGTCTGCTGTTACTGCTTGAAGTGGTGCGAATAAAGAACCACTTGAAACTACTGAACCTGTAATGAATACGCCAATCCATCCTAAGATTGGAGAAAGAATTGGGAATGCATTACCAGTAGATGAGAATGCAAGTCCAAGTGTAGATGACATACCAGAGTAGTTCTCTACGTAAGCTAAAGCGATAACGCTACAAATTGTATATACTGGAGCTTTTAATTCTTTCATTGTTTCAATCATTAATTCTTTAACCATTTTACCTTTTACGCGGTAAACGATAAGTGAAACGATAATTGCTAGTACAATCGCAGTAGTTGTAGAAGAAAATACATCAAATTTGAAAACAGCTGCGAAAGGTGTATCAGCTTTTGTAATTGGTGTAGTTTTCATAACAGCATTATGAAGACCAGGGAACTGAATGTTAAATACTAAGTTTGCTAACGCACCATCTGGAGCAAATAAAGCTTTAATTGGTTTTAAATTAAAGATTGTTACAAATGCAGTTAAGAATACGAATGGAGACCAAGCATATAAAATTTGATTGAATGTATGTGATACTTTAGTTTCTTGTTTTTCTTCTTTAGTAGCAGATTTTGGTTGCCAAACACGTAAGAATAATGCAAGAGCAATCATACTTACAACGGCTGCGAAAATATTAGTAAGTTCTGCACCTAAGAAGTAAGTTACAGCGAATTGAGTAATAGCGAAAGAAACACCACTTACAAGAATACCTTGCCAAGTTTCTTTAATACCTTTAACTCCATCGACCATTGAAACAAGTAAGAAAGGTAAGATAATACTAATGAAAGGTAAAATAAGAACAGTTTGACGACCAATAGTTAATGCGTCAAGTTCAGTTAATTGTGCCGGTACTGTAACTGGAATACCCATAGCACCCATAGCACCACCAGCAATATTAGCTACTAAACAAATACCTGCTGCTTTTAATGGATTAAAGCCCATACCCACAAGTAGTGCAGCTGTAATAGCAACTGGAACCCCTAGACCAGCTGCGCCTTCTAAGAAAGCACCGAAAGAATAAGCAATTAATAATACTTGTAAACGTTGATCATTTGTAATGCTTGAAATACTATCGCGAATAATATTGAACTGCTCTGTTTTAACAGTTAATTTGTAAAGGAAAATTGCGGCGATAACGATAGTACAAATTGGATAAAATCCAGATAAAACACCGAATCCAGCAGATGCTACAGCTACTGTTGCTGGCATTTTATAAACAAATATTGCAAGAATAATAGCGACAATCACACTGTAAAGACCAGCGATATAACTTTTCATTTTCAGTCCCATTAAACAAATGATGAAGCAGAAAATTGGAAGTGCTGCGATTAGTGCAGATAACCAAATATTGTTTAATGGATCATAAATTTGTGTCCAAGTACTCATAATAATGACAACTCCTATCTATTATATGTGAAGAAATTCACATTATTTGTGAAACTATTCACAATCAACTTACATGCTTAGTATATTCTCCTTCAACACTATTGTCAACGTAAAAAAGTATAATTATTCCATAATAGTGTTAAAAGAAAAGCTTTGTTCATAAAGTAGACAAAAAACACACTCAAATGAATTTAAGTGTGCTGTATAAATTATTTGCATATTATTTTGCTTATTCAGATGGCATGTTCCCTATAGGTGTATATTAGATGCCGTCTCTTATCCCGCATTAACGGGCAGTAAGACCCACACCTCAAAATTCAGCGGAAGCAAAGAAGTTAGGTGGGGATCGGGCTGCCAGTAAACGCCCGGTTGGTGAGGGCTGATAATCAGTGGGGATGAACAAAAACCCTACTGATTAAAGTTTGATATATGCACTTATCTGTCCTGTTTGATTTAGTGAGAGAGGAACGGTGAGTGGATTTAATAGGAAGTTTTTCACAACAATTCAACCGCTTGCAATACGAATAAAAAATAAGAAACAAATTTTTAATACCATATCATCTCTTTTTACTGAAAATTCCTTTTAGCGTAACAAAGAGGTTAAGTATAGTTCAACTACATTACGATAGGTTATCAATTATAGACGATATTTTACAATACCGTTACTGTGCATTTCAATGAGGTGAAAATATAACAAAAAGCCTGATAAAACAACGTTTGTAAGCAAAGTATTCGTAGGCCATTATTTTGCTTTTTCGTTATATCATATAGTATAATATTCAAAATCAGCAAGGATTTTTTCCTGAATTTTTGCTGATGAAGATGGAAAAAATTTTCGGCTTTATAGGTTGATAAAGTTATGTCGTAACAGGAAATATAAGAACAGATATATAAATAAATAAAAAGAACATAAAAACGCAAATAAAAACGAAAATGAGGGGAACTTTATGAACCAAAATCAATTCGAATGTCGTATTTCAGAAGAAGATGTACAAATGTTAAGAGCGTTAGCTCACCCACTTCGTCTACGTCTAGTAATGGAACTTATGCAAAGAGGAACATGTAATGTAACACAACTACAGGAAGTGTTAGAAATTCCGCAATCAACGGTTTCACAACATTTAACGAAGTTAAAGCAAAATAAAGTAGTGCGCTTTGAAAGACGAGGATTAGAAGTGTATTATCAAATCCATAATGATAAAGTAAGTGCGGTAGTAAAAACATTATTTTCTTAAAATTTGAATATTATGGAAAAAGACGTGTAGAATATACGTCTTTTTTTATTTGTCAGAAAGGTAGCGAGAGAGTAAATATTAGCATGTGAGGAAGAAATGACTATTAATCAACATGCTACCTTACCGAATATATTCTAAAAGGAAAAGAAAAAATAGAAAGGAGTGTAGTAAGCAAAAGGAGGGATAGTAGTATGGATGTGAAACGTGTGAAACAAATCTTATCTTCTTCAAGTAGAATTGACGTTACATATGAGGGCGTACCAGTATGGATTGAGAGCTGTGATGAGCAGAAGGGGAGTGCTCAAGTGTATGATGTATCTAATCCTGGTGAGAGCGTTCATGTGGACGTGACAGCTTTAGAGGAGAAATAATAAAAAAGACGCTTCTAATTTTAGAAGCGTCTTTTTGTTATTCCATCATATGTGCAATTTTCTTAGAGAACATAAGAAGTACTAATCCCAGTACAATTACGATAATACCGATGCTTGCGAATACTTCTAAATATCCTAAAGATTGAGTGAAAGCGGCTAATTGTCCTGCTAATAAGTTTGCGAAGCCAGTACCAGCTAACCATACACCCATTAATAATGATGCTAGTTTAACAGGAGCGATTGCACTTACCATAGATAATCCGATTGGTGATAAGAATAACTCACCGATTGTGTGGAACATGTAAGTGAATACAATGAATAGTAAGTTTGCTTTCATTGTAATGTTACCTTCATCGCTACCAGTTTTTAAAACAGCTAAAGTTAGAACTAAATATCCAATCCCTAGTAAAATCATACCTAATGCCATTTTTGTTGGGATTTTCAAATCACCATTTTTTGTTTTTGAAAGCTTAATCCATAACGCAGAAACAGGTAATGCTAGTAAGATAATGAATAGTGGGTTTACAGATTGGAACCAAGGTGTTGGAATTGTAAATCCACCAATTGTACGATCTACGAACTTATCTGTGTAAAGTGTTAAAGAGCTACCAGCTTGTTCAAATCCTGCCCAGAAGAATACAACGAAACAAGTTAAAATTAAAATTGCAACAGTACGTTTTTTCTCTTGTGGTGTTAAAGGTTTTTTCTCAACAGCTTTTGCATTTTGTTCTTTAGATTTTTTACCCACAACTGTTGTTCCAGCTGATCCTAAGTAACGAGGTGCTAATAAGTTAAATGCAATTTGTCCAATAATCATACCGATACAAGCTGTTAAGAAACCGTATCTATAATCTGCGAAGTAACCGCAAATGAATGGAGCGATAAGAGCTCCTAAGTTAATCCCCATGTAGAAGATAGTGAAGGCACTATCACGACGAGAATCGTTGTCGCTATATAATTGACCTAATAAAGTCGAAATATTCGGTTTGAAGAATCCGTTACCAATAACTAATAATCCTAATCCTAAAAATAGTCCAGTTTTCGTATTCATTGAAAATAGTACGAAGTTACCAATTGCCATGATGATACCACCAATAGTAATGGCATGTCGCTTCGTAATGAAATGGTCAGTTAACCAACCACCAATAATAGGTGTGAAATATACAAGCATTGTGAAAATACCGTAAATTTGAACTGCAACTGCTTTATCAAATCCTAAACCGCCGCTTACTAAGCTCGTTGTTAAATAAAGAACTAATAAGCCACGCATTCCGTAATAACTAAATCTTTCCCATGCCTCTGTAAAGAACAACAAGTATAACCCTGGTGGATGTTTTTTTGGTGATTGTTGCTCTCCAGCTTTGTCTAATTTTAAAGCTGCATCCATGTTTGTTTCCCCCTAATCCTGTATAACGGATATTTATGTAATCATTTTAATTTACAAAATATTTAGAAGTCAATAGAATTATATGGAAATAGAAAGAAAATTTCTGAAAAAGTTCTATTTTTCTTCGACCGTTACTGTATTTTGCCCTGAAAACAAGATGATAAGCGTTTTCAAATGTAATAATTGAATTCTAAAAGAAAATAAAATAGTGATTAATCAGAAAATTTAGATTAAAATATTTATTCCGATATAAAGAAAATATATTCTATTTACTTTCTCAATATAACATATTGGGAATAAAAATACAAAACGAAATAATGTGACATTTAAGTGAATTGAAAAATAACCAGCTCCATAGAAGGGAGCTGGTTAAGGAAATATTATTTAACAAAGCGTTTTTCGATGTCATCTAATAGTAGGTTAGCGGCCATTACGCCACCAGCTGTATTCCAAATAACGTCATCAACTTTGTATGCTTTACCATTTTTTACTGCATTTAAATTTTTAAATAGCGGATCATTAATATATTCTTTTTCTAATTCAGATCCTTTTTTCTCATTTCCTTTATCGAATGTGAAGTAGAATAATACGTCACCATCCATTGCAGAAATACGCTCTTTAGATACGTTACGCTCTGCAAAATCATCTTTGTTTTGATCTCCAGGACGTTTAAATCCAAGTTCTTTTAAAATAACACCAGAGAATGTATCACCATGATAAATACGAACATCACCAGGCATGAAACGAACCATAGAGATTTCTTGATTTACTTTATCGCCAAGTTTGCCTTTTAAATCTTTCATACGTGATTCGTAATCAGCTACAACTTTTTGACCTTCTTTTTCTTTATTTAATGCTTTTGCATAAAATTTGAAGTTATCTTTCCATTCACCACGTAATGTTTCTGAGAACACAGTAGGTGCAATTGCTTTTAGTTGTTCGTACACTTTTTCGTGACGCATTTTGTTACCGATAATTAAGTCTGGTTTTAAAGAAGCAATTGTTTCAACGTTAACTTGTCCTTCATCACCAACAACTTTTACATCTTTCATTTTATCCTTAATATGTGGATACCATGGGTCACCAGTCCAAGACTTTACAGCACCAACTGGTTTCACACCTAATTCAAGTAAAGCTTCAGTTCCTTCATTTGTTAAGATAACTACACGTTTTGGATTAGCAGGAACTTCTGTTTTACCCATTGCATGTTCTACAGTAACCACTTCTTTTTTATTATCTTCTTTTGTAGATTCTTCTTTGTTACTTGATTTTCCACAAGCGCTTAAAAGCATTGAAAATGCTAGTAAAAATACAAATACTGTAAACGATTTCTTCCGCATGAAATTCATTATGTACCCCCTACATGTTGAGAATATTTTTCAATAGCAAGCATGATATTAAGCCTTTATCTTTTAATTGTCAATATATATGGGTGAAAATAATTCTCATTTCCGTTGACAATAAGAATTAAGTTGAAATACACTAACAACGTATCATTATACATTGAAGGGGAAACGCTGCATGTTATTAAAAACAAATCGAGCAAAAGGGATTGGATTATTTGTTGGAATCATTGCAGTCGTTATTTGTATTTGGGGAAGTATTATTTTCGGATATACAAATACGAGTTGGAAACTAGCATTGGATGCTTTTTTCCATTTTAACGGTTCCAATGAACATATTATTATTCAAAATGTACGTCTGCCTAGGGCGTTAATTGCAGCTAGTGTTGGTGCTAGTTTAGCCATTGCTGGTTGTCTTATGCAAACTTTAACTAAGAATCCACTTGCTTCTCCAGATTTTATTGGATTAAATTCAGGTGCTGCGTTCTTCATAGTTGTAGCAATTGTAATCTTTTCAGTAACATCATTATCAGCTTTCACATGGATCGCCTTTTTAGGAGCGGCGGTTGCAGCTGTGCTTGTATTTGCTTCTAGTTCTTTAGGAAAAGAAGGGACTACTCCTCTTAAGTTAACGTTAGCAGGGGTCGCAATTAGTGCGTTATTTTCATCATTAACACAAGGATTACTTGTGTTAAATGAAAAAGCACTTGAAGAGGTATTATTTTGGCTTGCTGGATCTGTGCAAGGGCGAAAGTTAGAAATTTTACAATCTGTATTCCCATATTTATTAATAGGATGGATTGCATCTCTTATTATGGCAGGAAAAGTAAATACATTGATGATGGGAGAAGACGTCGCGAAAGGACTTGGACAACGAACAATTTTAATGAAATCATTCGTGTTACTTATTATTGTACTGTTGTCTGGTGGTTCAGTTGCGGTTGCTGGCCCAATTGGATTTATTGGGATTATTACTCCGCATTTTGCTAGATTTCTTGTTGGAGTTGACCACAGATGGAGAGTGCCTTATAGCGGATTGTTAGGTGCAATACTACTAATATTGGCTGATATAGCAGCAAGATATGTCATTATGCCACAAGAAGTACCAGTAGGAGTTATGACAGCATTTATTGGAGCACCGTTCTTTATTTATATTGCACGTAAGAGAGGGCTTAGCAAATGAAGAAATATATTCCGTTTCGTATAGGAAAAGGCGAGCTCTCGTTTTTAATGTATAAACGAGCTTGTCTCGTCTTGTTAAGTTTACTACTTGTTTTAATAGGATTATTCTTTGCGAGCGCAGGTATGGGAGACATGAAAATTGCTCCTTATGACGTATGGCAAGCAATTACCGGAAATGGCGATGCGATGTCAAACATGGTTGTAAATAAGTTTCGTATGCCGCGTATTTTAATTGCTATCCTCGTAGGAATTGCGCTCGCGGTAGCGGGCTGTATTTTACAAGGGCTTGTTCGAAATCCACTTGCTTCTCCTGATATCATCGGGATTACGGGCGGGGCAAGTGTTGCAGTTGTATTATTTTTAGCGCTATTTAGTGATAAAAATAATGCACTAACGGTAAGTATTCATTATATGCCGCTCGCAGCTTTTGCAGGAGCAACGATTGTAGCGGTTTTTGTATACTTATTTGCATGGCAAAATGATGGATTATCACCAATTAGTCTCGTTTTAATTGGTGTTGGATTCTGGGCATTAACGAAGGCTGCGACAACATTATTTATGTTGCTAGCACCAATTTATCAAGCGAGCCAAGCAAATGTATGGATTACGGGTACCGTTTATGGCTCTTCTTGGCAAAATGTTATGGTACTTGCGCCTTGGGTTCTCATTTTAACAGTAATATCATTTATCGCAGCTAGGCATTTAAATGCACAAGAGCTAGGGGATGATATAGCGGTAGGACTTGGGGTTCCTTTAACGAAGTCGCGTGTATTTATGCTATTACTTAGTACAGCTTTAATTGGTGGTGCGGTAGCTTTTGCCGGAGGGATTGGATTTGTCGGTTTAATGGCACCTCATATTTCACGAAGATTGGTTGGTTCTTTATACGGTGCATTACTCCCAGTTGCAGCTATTGTCGGTGCAATTCTAGTACTTGCTGCAGATTTAATAGGGCGTACAATTTTCACGCCACTTGAAATTCCAGCAGGGGTATTTACATCAGCAATTGGTGCACCTTATTTTATTTATTTACTTTATAAAAGTCGGAATTCATAAAGGGAGATGAATATGCAAAAAGCATTGGAGACGAAACGCTTGACGTTGTCTTATGGTGAAACAAGTATTATTGATGAGTTGAATTTAGAAATTCCAAAAGGCGAAATTACAATCTTTATCGGCTCTAACGGTTGCGGGAAATCAACTTTATTACGTTCACTAGCTAGATTATTAAAACCAACAACTGGTGATATTTTGTTAGATAATCAAGCCATTCAAAGCATGCAAACGAAGCAAATCGCTCGTCAAATGGCGATTTTACCGCAAGGACCACAAGCACCAGAAGGACTTACAGTATTACAACTTGTAAAGCAAGGGCGTTATCCATACCAAACATGGCTGAAGCAATGGTCAGAAAAAGACGAGGAAATGGTACAGAAAGCACTTGCAGCGACAGGTATGACAGAATTTGCTGAGCGTGATGTGCATGCTCTTTCAGGTGGGCAACGTCAACGTGCTTGGATCGCAATGACACTTGCACAAGATACAGATATCATTTTACTGGATGAGCCCACTACATACTTAGATATGACTCACCAAATTGAAGTGCTGGATTTATTATTCGAATTAAATGAAACAGAACAAAGAACAATTGTTATGGTATTACATGATCTAAATTTAGCATGCCGCTATGCAGATAACATTGTAGCAATTCAAGATAAACAAATATATGCACAAGGTAAACCTGAAGAAGTGGTAGATGAGAAACTAGTACGTGATGTATTCCGAATGGAGTGTCAAATTAGTACGGATCCGTTGTTTGGAACACCGCTTTGTATCCCGCATGGAAGAGGAAGACGTGTAGTTAAAGAAGTTGCTCAGGCGATAAGATAAAAAAACGATGAGTGATTCATCGTTTTTTTTTTTATTTGGTACAAGAAAATAAGAGGAAGAGAGGAATTCGTAAGCGACGTTTATACTCTTCTTCATTTTGAAAATAGATTGGATTTGGTGTAGCTTCTTTTAATGATGTAATGGTAAATCCAGCTTGCTGTAATAATGTGAAATACTCTTCCGTTGTACGATGATATTTAATAACTTCTTGGTCAATCCATGGTTCAACCCGTTTGCCTAGTTTAAAATAATCATCGACGAGCCAACTCGTTCTTTTACCACTTGTTTGTAAGCTTTCAAATGAAGAAGTAATAACGGGATGTTGAACGCTAAAGGTAAAGGTGCCATTTGTTTTTAAAGTTTGAAACACATTTTGAAAAATGGTATCAAGATGTTCAATATAATGTAAGGCGAGTCTAGATGTTACTAAATCAAAAGTGGAAGAGGGATAGGTATAATCTTTGAGGTTTAAAAAATGAACAGATCCATTTTTATTTTCTAGTTGATTTTTAGCTTTTTCATACATAAGTTTGGAGCCTTCAATGCCAGTGTAAGAGTAGCATCCCTTTTCTAATAATTCCGCACCAAACTTAGCGTCACCACAGCCTAAATCGAGAATTTGTTTTCCTTGCACATGACCAATGAGCTGAAAGAATACTGGTTTTTCAATGGATTCATTTGGGCTATTTTCTCGGTATCTTCGTTTCATATATTGTTCGAAAAATGCTGTGTTATTGTATACATCAGATTCTGTAAATGCCATGTTTGAAACCTCCCAAAATATTTTTTTAATTCTATCAAATATGAAAAGTAAATGATAGATTTATTATAATGAATCATATATAATCTAAAATTGTAAGCGGTTACTTTAAACTATTTTTCTATAATAAATTCTGAAAACGTGTTAAGCTAGTAGAGGGATTATTAGAACTATTAAGACAATAATCCGCTTACATGAACGATGGGAGGCTTCACGATGTCTAGTAAAACACTTGCAAAATTTTTAGAAGAAAATTTAGAGGATTTAAAATCAAAGGGGCTTTATAACGTAATTGATCCGCTTGAGAGTTCAAATGGACCAATCATTACAATTGGCGGAAAAGAATATATTAACTTATCTTCAAACAACTATCTTGGATTAGCAACAGATAGCCGTTTGCAAGAAGCAGCAATTGGTGCAATTCATAAGTACGGTGTTGGGGCAGGAGCTGTTCGTACAATTAACGGTACTTTAGATTTGCATATTAAATTAGAAGAGACAATTGCAAAGTTTAAACATACAGAAGCGGCAATTGCTTACCAATCAGGATTTAACTGTAATATGGCAGCGATTTCAGCTGTTATGGATAAAAATGATGCAATTCTTTCAGACGAATTAAACCATGCTTCTATTATTGATGGTAGTCGTCTATCAAAGGCAAAAATTATTGTTTATAAACATTCTGATATGGAAGATTTACGCCAAAAAGCAATCGCGGCGAAAGAATCGGGTCTTTACAATAAATTAATGGTAATTACAGACGGTGTCTTCTCAATGGATGGAGATGTTGCAAAACTACCAGAAATTGTTGAGATTGCAGAAGAATTAGATTTAATGACATATGTAGACGATGCACACGGTTCAGGTGTACTTGGAAAAGGTGCAGGAACTGTAAAGCACTTCGGTCTATCTGATAAAGTTGATTTCCAAATTGGTACATTATCAAAAGCAATTGGGGTAATTGGTGGATATGTAGCAGGGAAACAAAACTTAATTGACTGGTTAAAAGTTCGTTCACGTCCATTCTTATTCTCTACAGCATTAACACCAGCTGATGCAGCAGCTTGCATGAGATCAATTGAAATCTTAATGGAAAGCACAGAGTTACATGATCGTTTATGGGAAAATGGCCGCTACTTAAAACAAGGATTAAAAGAACTTGGCTTTAACATTGGGGAAAGTGAAACGCCAATTACACCTTGTATTATTGGGGACGAAGTGTTAACACAAGAATTTAGTAAGCGTCTAAATGAAGAAGGTGTATACGCAAAATCTATTGTGTTCCCAACTGTAGCAAAAGGAAAAGGTCGTGTTCGTAATATGCCTACAGCAGCTCATACGAAAGAAATGTTAGATGAAGCAATTCGTAAGTATGAAAAAGTAGGAAAAGAAATGGGCATCATTTAAGTAAGGGCATCTTTTGAATAGCTTGCAAATGAGGAGTGGGGAAAATGAAAAAAATTCTAGTAACCGGTTCTTTAGGGCAAATTGGTTCTGAACTAGTAATGAAACTTCGTGATGTATACGGCGCATCAAATGTTATTGCAACAGATATTCGTGAAACAGATAGTGAAGTAGTAAAGTCTGGTCCGTTTGAAACGTTAGATGTAACAGATGGACAAAAATTACATGATATTGCAAAGCATAATGAAGTAGATACAATTATTCATTTAGCAGCTTTACTTTCAGCAACAGCAGAAAAAAATCCGTTATTCGCATGGAACTTAAATATGGGCGGACTTGTAAATGCATTAGAAGCAGCTCGTGAATTAAACTGTAAGTTCTTCACGCCAAGTTCGATCGGTGCATTCGGTCCATCGACGCCAAAAGATAATACACCGCAAGATACAATTCAGCGTCCTACTACGATGTATGGGGTAAACAAAGTAGCAGGAGAATTACTATGTGATTATTATCATCAAAAGTTTGGCGTAGATACGCGCGGTGTCCGTTTCCCAGGTTTAATTTCTTACGTAGCTCCTCCAGGAGGCGGAACGACTGATTATGCAGTTGAAATTTATTATGAGGCGATTAAAAAAGGTGCATACACCTCATACATTGCTGAAGGAACGTACATGGACATGATGTATATGCCTGATGCTTTACAAGCGATCATTTCATTAATGGAAGCTGATCCAAGTAAGCTAGTGCATAGAAATGCATTTAACATTACGGCAATGAGTTTTGAGCCAGAGCAAATTGCAGCATCAATTCGTAAACACATTCCGACGTTTACAATGGATTATGCAGTAGATTCAGCTCGTCAAACAATCGCTGATAGTTGGCCAAACTCTATTGACGCAACTGCAGCAATGAAAGAGTGGGGCTTTAAAGCAGAATACGATTTAGACAAAATGACAACGGACATGTTGGCTAAGTTAAAAAAAAAGCTCACAGCTGAGTTAGTGATGAATTAATAGGAAGAGTCGATTCTTAGGAATCGGCTCTTCATTATTTTTGGGAGGAGAGAAGTCTTATGCAAAGAGTAGATGTCGTATACGCACTAATACATGACGAGGAAACAGATAAAATATTAATGGTACATAATGCAGAACAAAACGTTTGGTCATTGCCAGGTGGGGCTGTGGAAAAAGGTGAAATATTAGAGGAAGCACTAATAAGAGAAGTGAAAGAAGAGACAGGTTTAATTGCTACGTTAGGTGGACTTGTTGCGATCAATGAAAAATTCTTTGAGGAATCAGGGAATCATGCACTATTTTTTACATTCCGAGCGAATGTAGTAAAAGGTGAACTTATTGCGGAAGATGAAGGTGAAATTTCTGCAATAGAGTGGGTGGATCGAACAATTGCGAATGAGCGCTTCCCATACTATGACGGAGGATTTGAATCCTTATTAGAAGTAGCCATTCCATATAAGTTTCAACCAGAAACAAAGTAATTGAATGAAAAAACAGGAGCCACAAGGCTCCTATCTTCTATTCAATCGTCTTCAGTAATAATTTTTTCAGTAATGGTTTAATCTTCAATCGTAAATCTTCAGCATGATTTGCAACTAAGAAGTGATGGTTATAAATGTTCTTCATCAATTGATAAGTTGCTTCTTTTGCCTCGCCTTCTTCGATGAAGATACCGATTACTTCCATGCCACTTTTACGCGCGAGTTTAACAGCTTCATGCGTATCTAAAATTCCATCTTGTTGATAGTCTAGCGCAGAAGGCTCACCATCTGTGAAGACTAGTAAGAATTTATGTTTCTCAGGTCTTTTTGCAAGCTTTTCAGAAACGATACGAATAATATATCCGTCGCGGTTATCTTCTTCTTCACGAAGTTGCATAATTTCCGGACCAACGTTTGGTAACGTTGAGTTTTTATAATTTACAACTTCATGGATAACGTTCGGCTTATCTTCAGGTTTAGCGCTAGAGGCATCTTCCCAAAATCCGCTAATAGCGTGCGGGATTTTTAAAGATTTTAAAGCTTCATGGAATAGTACAACACTCTTCTTCGTCTCTTCCATTTTGTTATACATAGAACCAGAACAGTCAACTAATAGTTGGAATGCAACATCGAGTTCTTGTGACTCTTGTCCTTTTTTATAAAACATACGCGGTTGTTTTTCGGTATAAATACGAAGGAATTTTTTGCGAAGCCTTCCGTAATATTTATCACTATTCGCATTCGTTTTATTTTCAATCGTTTTTTCGATAATTTTCTTTAATTCTTTTACATCTTTATTGACGACTGATTTGATAGCTTGGTAATCTTTTTTCTCATCGATATTTGCTTTGCGAGCTTCTTTAAATGTATGAGAAGCACCTACATTATACTTACCGTATGCACCGTCGTGCTGGCTAGAAGCGTGTGAAGCTCTTGCTTCTTCTGTATCAGCGCCATCAAAGTTGGATTGTGTACTTTTTTGAGAAGTACCTTGTACAGAACCAAGTGCTTGGTCGCCATCTTCTGATTCACGAGCAGTATCGCCCATCATGTTTGTTTTTGTTCCGCTTTCTAATTCAAAGCGTAAAAAGTTCTCGTTTTCGTTATTTTTATTTTCACGATGCCATGTGGAGAAACTTTCATCCATTTTGTTTTTATTTTCATCGTCATCTATAAGCTGTGTATCATCATTTGCTAAATCTTCGACGCGACAGTTCTTTTCGTCTGCAAGAACAGATAAGTAAAGTGGAGCATGTCCGAAATAGTTGTTAAGCATATCACTTTCAAGAAGCGCCTCTAAGCGATAGCGAATTTTCTCAACGACATACATAATATCTTCTGTATTACGTGCTTGGAATGTTTCATGTAAAATCGCTTCAATTTGCTCAAAATATTCATTATTAAACATTTCATATTTATCGCTCGTTAATGAAAGATAGCATAGGCAAAACAAACGATCACCGTGATAATTACGAACGCGGTTTATTTCATTTTGAGAGCCGAAATAATTGCGGTACATTTCTTTTCGGCGTTTAAAAATATGCTTCGTGCCAGGACGTAAGTTCTTTACGATTTCCTCAACGCGTAAATCTTCTAATAGAACAAATAATTGTGTTAAAAACTTTTTTAGGGGCGATTCTTGCAATTCAATCGCATAAGAACGAATTAAAGTCATGTCCGAGTAATGTTTATTACCAAGTGCTTTTAAGAACACTTCGCTTTTTAATCCGATTACTGTATCTTCTTCTTTTCGATCATCCCAAAAGTGACTAATGACAACTTTCTTTTCAATTTCGTCGTAGTATGCTTTATAGCCATATTCAAGATAGGCATCGTCTTCTTTTAGAAGGGCATACATTAAGTTTTCCATTTGTAGAAACAGCGACGCATCAATTTTTTTGTCACTAAAAATTTGTCTCATAAATTATCCCTCAAAGAAATAACTTTCTGCTAATTCACGGACAGTCATTTGTTCTGTTTCATCATTAAGTTTTGCAATTATGCTTCGTTCAATAGCGCGCATAACAGGAATATATACACCTAAATCACATGCGTCGATAATACCACGAATACTTGCTGCTTCTTCACTTACACGTCCATCGCGAGCTAAAGGCATAAGGTCGCTTGCAAATGCAACAAACTTTTCAATTGTTGCAACATTATTTAATTTTGATTCTGCTAATAATAGTTCTTTTAATGTGTCACCTTGAATGTAAGGAACTTCAATAATAACAAAACGGTTTTTTAATGCTTCATTTAGTTCACTTGTTCCAACGTAACCTTCGTTAATCGCAGCAATTACACGGTATTCTTCATCACCGTATACAACCTCTTGTGTAAATGGGTTTGTGATCATTTTACGGTAATCTAATGCGCCGTGAAGTAGCGGTAAAGTTTCAGGTTTTGCCATATTGATTTCGTCAATATATAGGAAGTGACCGTTCTTCATTGCTTTCATAAGAGGACCGTTAACGAATGAAACTTCAGATGCACCATCTTTCGTTTGTAGTGTGTTGTATCCTAAAATACCTTCTACATCTAAGTCGACAGAGCAGTTAATGCTATGCATTGGTTTTTGAAATAAAGAAGAAAGAGTTTCCGCTAGTACTGTTTTACCACTACCAGTCGGTCCTTTTAATAGAATGTTCTTGCCAAGAAGAAGTGCTGTAATCGCATCTTCGATAATGCTGTTATCAGATGCTTTATATATTTTAGTACCGATTAAATGAGCATTTTCACCAGCTTCTTGTTTATTCTTTTCATGAATCGTAGAAAGCTGCTGTTTTAAATCAGAATGTATATGAAATTGTTCTAACATGTATTTCCCACCTAACATTATTTTCATAAAGTAATACATCTTATGATAACTTGTTTTAATATGGTATGCAAAGAAAAGGAAGGAGGATAAAGGGAAAAGAAAAAGCAATCAAGATGAAGTTGATTGCTTACAGTAAAGGAGAAATGAGCCTCATGAAAGACTCCAATATGCGTTTTTTTATACTTCTTTTTTGGAAAGAGTTCCATTTAATTTCAGTTGAATGTTTAAAATCTTTTTCAAAATCACGTTTAATATCGTGAACTGTTTTTGATTCATAAAGTACGCTAATAATTTCGTAATTCAATTCAAAGCTACGTACATCCATGTTCGCTGTTCCGATAGTTGCAATTGTATCATCAACGAGTACAATTTTTGCATGCATAAAACCATCTTTATAACTGTAAATAGAAGCACCAGCTTTTAAAAGTGGAGTGAAATAGGATTGAGATGCTTGATCACTAATGATGCTATCACTTTTACCTGGATATAAAATCCGTACATCTATTCCGGCAATTGCACTTAAGCGTAATAATGTTAAAGTTTCTTGATCTGGAATAAAGTAGGGTGTAGCGATCCAAATGGATTTTTTTGCAGAGCCCATAACAGCTAATAATGTATTACGAATACTTTTATCATCGGAGCTTGGTCCGCTTGCTACGATTTGAACAGCACCTTCTGCATGTGAAATCTCTTTACCTGGGAAGTATTGTCTATTCATGAATTGATCCCAGGAATAAGTATTTAAACCACTAGAGGCATAGAGCCAGTCTTCTAGAAAGATTGCTTGTAATTTATATAATGCTTTTCCTTCTATTTTTAGATGACTATCACGCCAAACAGGAAATTTCTTTGAACGGCCAAGATATTCATCACCGACATTGAGTCCTCCGGTAAAACCAATTTCTCCATCTACAATAACAATTTTTCGATGGTTACGATAATTGACAGTTTCAAGTAACCAAGCTGAAAAAATAGGGTCAAATTCTACAATTTCAATCCCAGCTTCTTTCATAGGTTGCAAAAATCGTCTTCTTAACGTGTTACTTCCAAGACCATCATAAAGGAAGCGTACAATAACACCATCTTTTGCTTTTTGTATTAAAGCATCTCGAACTTTTGTACCAATTTCATCAGATTTATAAATGTAGTATTGAATATGTATATGATGTTTTGCCTGCTCTATAGCTCGCAAAATTTCTGAAAATGTTTGATCTCCGTTTGTTAAAAGTTTTGTAGTTGTTTTATCTGCGGCAGGACCGCCTCCAAATTTTTGTATGACTTCTGTTAAATGTATGGAACGTTCATTTAGTGGGACTGTGAGTAATAACTCTAGTCTTCTTCCTTCTAATATTTCACGGAATAATTTTCTTTGTTCTTCTGAACGATGGAGATGTTTTTTTCTTCTCCAGCGGCTGCGCCCGAAAATAGCGTATAAAAGCACACCTATAATAGGAAGAAGTGCTAATACTAAAAACCATGCCAATGTGCTTTGTGGAGATCTATTTTCTATAAAGATAACGAATGAAATTCCTACGATTGTGATGGACCATAGAGCACCGACAAATGTATATAACGAAATATACGATGTATTTAATAGGAACAGAACGATAGATACAATTGTAAATATTAATAGTAACTGAACGATAGGCTTCTTCATTTCTATATAATTCCCCTAATCTTTTTTCAATATAGATTTCTTAAATAGAAGATGTAATATGACATCTTTATTATAAGGTGTTTTGCTTTTTTTACAAAATATAGACATTTCACCTATACTTTCCGCATTTGTCCTACATACAGTGTACTATCACATTTTTATCCCACTCTTAATGCATATGAAAATGAAAAAATCGAAAAGGAGCGGAGAAACATGAATTATATAGAAAATAATGGATTGTATTATCGGAATCATCATCATGGAGGACACAATCATGGTGGGCACAATCATAACGGCGGACATCATCACCATGGAGGACACAATCACCATGATCACCATCATCATCACGGAGGCGGATGGGGCTGGGGGGGTAGTTCATGGGGAGGCGGATTTTTCCCTGGAAGCTTTGCAGGAGGAGTGTTAGGTGGACTGACAGCTGGCGCATTAACGGGTGCAGCAAGTGGAGGGTATTATCCAGCGCCATATCCAGTAACTTATCCATCACCATACCCTGTAACGTATCCAATGCCATACCCAGGTTATCAGCAAATACCATATTCGTATTAAACTAAAAAAGAGGCTACCCTCTTTTTTAGTTTAATACGGTATTTATTTATAAAATACTTCCAAAATTAAGGTGAAAATATGTTAATATTTTGTTATTGTAATTCAAAAACATATACATTAATGTAGATTTTTATATTATTATTCGTGAATAGTTATGTAGTATGGTCTAATTTCTATTTTGTTATTAAAGAGTAAAGAGATCAGATGTGAATGGTATTAGTTAGAAACAGGGCTTGGATAGAGCCACTTAAAAGGATTGCAGTATAATAAGGTGCGAAATAATTAGGGAGATGAGAAGCTACTAGTTATAATTGAAACGGTATAATATTGCTTTTTATTACAAATAATATTATGTTATTTTAATCGGTCTATTTAAAAAGATAATTTATGTAATGGGCTAGTATTAGAAAATGAAATATCTCTATTTCTATGAAGAGAAACAGGTTGTGTTTTAGTCAGATAGGAAGCAAGGAGAGATGCGCATGCTAGAACAGAGAGGTCATGCATTATATGACTCTTCATTGCGAGATTTAAAGTTAGCATTAGATGAGTCTTCAATTGTTGCAATTACAGATCGAAAAGGTCTTATTACATATGTAAATGATAAATTTTGTGAAATCTCTAAATACAAAAGAGAAGAATTAATTGGAAAAGATCACCGTATTTTAAATTCAGGACATCATCCGAAAACCTTTTTTCAAAACTTATGGAAACGTATTTTGAATGGGAAAGTATGGACAGGTGAGATTCGGAATCGAGCAAAAGATGGTACATATTATTGGGTCAAAACAACAATTGTTCCATTTTTAAATGAAAAAGGAGAGCCATACCAGTTTATCGCAATTCGAAATGATATTAGTAGTAGAAAAGAAGCAGAACATAGATTGCGGCTAAGTGAAAGTCGTTATAGGGAACTTGCCTATCATGATGCTTTAACCAGTTTGCCGAACCGTTTGCAATTAATAACAACCGTTAATAAATTGATTGCAGATAAAAAAGAATTTGGTATGATTTACTTTGATTTGGACCGTTTTAAATTAGTAAATGATACGTTAGGTCATATGATAGGGGACTTACTTTTAAGCGAAGTCGCTTCACGGTTGCATTATGTACTAGGAGAGAAAGATGTTCTGGCTAGGCTAGGTGGCGACGAATTTGTGCTGTTAACAAAAAATCATAGGCAAGATGATATGAGTCAGTTAGCGACATCTGTGTTGTCATGTTTTCAGGCACCATTTATGTTGGAAGGCCATGAAGTATACATTTCAGCTAGTCTAGGACTTTGTTCTTATCCACAAGACGGACTAGACGTGGAAACGTTATTGAAAAACTCTGACTTAGCTATGTATAGTGCAAAAGAACAAGGTAGAAACGCTGCATGTTTCTTTACAGATGAGCTACGGGCGAAAATAAATCGTAGAATGAAAGTTGAGTTTGCTTTGCAAAAGGCAATTCGTGATGAAGAGTTAGATGTAGCATTGCAGCCTATTATTGATTTGAAAACGAAGAGATATTCTGGTATAGAAGCTTTAGTACGCTGTATGACAGAAGACGGCCCCATTGCACCAAGCGAATTTATCCCGGTAGCTGAAGAGTCTGGACTTATTATAAAGCTAGGAGACTGGGTATTAGAAAAATCGTGCCGATTGTTTAAAACATTGCCAAATTATCAAGAAGGACTAAAGTTATCTGTGAATTTATCTATACAACAATTAATGCAGAAACGTTTTATTTTGTCTGTACGTAGCATTTTAAAGAGAACTGGTTTTCCTCCGAACCGTTTAATATTAGAAATAACGGAAAGCATTGCAGTCCGCCATTTTGATTATATTATTGCTACATTACAAGAATTAAGAAATATGGGTGTTTTAATTGCTTTGGATGATTTCGGAACTGGCTATTCTTCCTTATATTATTTAAAACAACTACCACTGGATATTGTGAAAATTGATCGTAATTTTATTCGTGAATTTCATTATGATCACGCGCAACCAGAACGAACAATTGTAAAATCTGTTATTGAAATTGCTCATAGTTTAAATTTAGCAGTAGTTGCTGAAGGGGTAGAAACAGTAGAGCAAGAGAGTTTGTTACAATCAATGAGCTGTGATTATGTACAGGGATTTTATTATGCGAAACCTTTATCTGTAGGAGAGTTAAAAGAAAAGTTAATTACAGATTTTTAATAAAAAAGAGAAGCCAGCAGCTTCTCTTTATTTAATCCGTTTTTTGTGAGTCTTTCATTAGTACTGGATAAAGAATAAGACCTAATACGAACAATCCAATTCCTAAGAAGAACGTTTTTAAATCAGCAGTTCCCGTTTTGATAACCCAAATTGAGTATACAAATGCTAATGTAGTGATGATCCCGTCCTTTATTCGAGAACCAGGCATTATATCATACGTTTCTCCTGTAATAACCAGTTTGAATTGGTACAGAGTAGAAACTAGGTATGGAATTAAATAGGCTAATGTTGCTACGACAATAGCGAAACTATACGCTTCTGAAACAGTACCAGAAATCGTTGAAAATAAGAAAATTTGCGTCATTACATTTGTAATCAATAATGATTTTGAAGGACTACCTTTTTTATTTGTTTTCCCGAAAAACTTAGGGAAAAGTCCATTCTTTGCTGCCTGGTAAGGTACTTCTGAACTAACAACAATCCAACCAACTGTAGATCCAAATAAAGATATAAGAGCGAGTAAAGCCATGATATATGCGCCTTTATTTCCAATTGCTAAATTTAATGCGTCTACTAATGGTTTTTGAGACTCTTTTAAAGCATCTTGCGGAAGAGCTCCCATTGTAAGTAAAGTAATTGACATGTAAATAAGAAGAGCGATAATTAATCCGAAAATCGTAGCTTTTTTTACATCGCGCTGTGATTTTGCACGATTAGAAAGCATAACTGCTGATTCAATACCGATAAATGCCCAGAGTGTTGCAATAGCAGCTGAATTGATTTGTCCACCTAACGAGATGGATTGTCCTGCTTCATTCATAAAGGTTTGACCGTCTCCGAAATTAGAGGCATTGAAAATGAATAATGTAATTACAATAAACATTGTAAATCCGATAATTTTTGCAATGGTAGCAAGTAGATTCATATTTCCAGCTCGATCAATATTTTGAGAAAGAATATATTGAATTCCCCACAGCATAAGGCTACATACGAGGAAAGTTAATCCTTTTCCGAGTTCTAGTGAAAATCCGTTTATTGAAAAAAGAATTTGCTTACTTTGTAAAACTGGAAAGAATGTTGATAAATATCCAGCAAAGGAAATAATAACAGATGCTGTTGCAGCCCAGTTAGCAGCCCAATATCCCCATGCCATACTATATCCCGCAACTTTACCAGCTTTTTTTGAAGGAAACATCGCTTGAGCGTAGCTTTGTGGTCCAGCTTTTAATTCTGGTTTCCGAATCGCTAAATTTCCAAATACAAGTGCAATCATAAATACGCCAAGGCCTGTAATACTCCATGCGAGTGTAGAACCCATTGGCCCTGATACTTGTGCTAAATTTGCTGGAAGCATAAATACGCCACCGCCAACCATATTCCCGATAACAAATGCTGTTAAAACCCATAATCCCCATTTTTTCGTTTCCATTTTTGTTAACTCCTTTGTAGTAAGTTTTGCTTAAACATCATTTTTTACTAGCTTTTTGACAATAAAAAAAGAGCCATGTAGATAAAAAAATACCTACATGGCTCTTTCGCCAAAGCGTAGGTACAACGGGAATAACCCTTGTACCTACGCGTAATTTTTCCGCTAGGTTTCAAGGGTTACGTATGATGATGATGTTTTTGTGCAAATGAAACTACAGTTGTTGTATAAGTAAGCATAGTTCTTTGCTCCCTTTCTCCTCTGATTTTGAAGTTAGTATACTACATGTTTTTTTGAATGAAAAGAAAAATTTTTATAAAAATACGTTTTAAAGATTAAATATTTACCTATATTTTTCTTGTACTGGAAAATAAGTGAGAGATTGGCAGAAGAGTGAAGCATGTTATAATACATATAGAATTAGAAGGTGACAAGGGGCTATTGTAGATGATGAGTAAGTATGAACAAATTTATACAGAAATCAGTAAATCTATTGATAATAAACAATTAAAAGAGGGATGCAAAATCCCATCAGAAACAGAATTAATGAAGCAGTATGAGGCAAGCCGAGGCACGGTAAGAAAAGCTGTAGATTTACTGCAAGAGCGTGGATATGTGCAAAAAATTCATGGAAAAGGTGTTTTTGTTTTAAAGCGAAAAAATATTGAATTTAATTTTGGCGGTATTGTAAGTTTCCAAGAAGAAAATGAACGTTTAGGACGTCATTGTATTACGGAAGTTGTGGAAATGGACAAAGAAAAAGCCACAAAAGAAATTGCGAAATTATTAAATGTAAAAGAAAAAACAGAGATTGATCATATTAAACGTGTACGAAATATTGATGGAGAAAAAGTAATTTTAGATATAAATCATTTTGTATCTGAGTTTATTCCAGGATTAACGAAAGAAATTGCAACTGCATCGATTTATAAATACATTGAGAAAGAGCTTGGGCTACATATTAGTTATTCGCAGAGGGTAATTGAAGTACAGCCGTGTACAGAGGATGACAGAAAGTATTTAGATTTAAATGGAACAGACTATGTTGTCGTTGTGAAAAACTTTACACATTTGTATGATGGAAGTCAGTTTGAATACACAGAATCACGCCACCGTTTAGATATTTTTCACTTTTCGGATGTGGCACGCAGGAAGTAAAGAGGTGGAACAAAATATTGTTTCATCTCTTTTTTTATAAAAAAAAACACAAACTCGTATATACGAGTGTTGACTAACTTATATATACGAGTTAATATGTAATTGTAAACGGTATCAAAAAAAGAAAAGAGGGACGGGAATATGGGGAAAGACTATCGTAAAACAGCAGAGGAAGTGTTGCAGTATATTGGTGGGAAAGACAATATTGAACAAGCTGCACATTGTGTGACGAGGCTCCGTATCGCTTTAAAAGATGAAAGTAAAATAGATAATGATAAATTACAGTCTGTTTCATTAGTGAAAGGAGCGTTTCATAACGCTGGTATATTTCAAGTTGTAATTGGTCCAGGGGATGTAGATCGTGTTTACGCTGAATTGATAACGCTTGCAGGTATGGAAGAATCGACTGTAGCTGACGTAAAAGATTCTGGAAATCAGAAGTTAAATCCAGCTCAAAAGTTTGTGAAAATATTTTCGGATGTATTTATGCCGATATTACCAGCGATCGTAACAGCTGGTTTACTAATGGGTATTAACAATCTATTAGGGGCAAAGGACTTATTTTTTGATGGGAAAAATTTATTAGATGTTTATCCGAACTTAGGCGGGCTTTGGGATTTAATTAATATGATGGCCAATACAGCATTCGTATTCTTACCAGCACTTGTCGGGTGGTCAGCAACGAAGCGTTTTGGTGGTAGTCCAATACTAGGGATTGTTATGGGATTAATGCTTGTGCACCCGGCCTTATTAAACGCTTGGGACTATGGAAAAGCAGCGACTGGTTTAGAGGGTCAAAAGATTGAGTACTTCAATATTTTAGGACTGTTCCAAATTGAGAAGGTAGGATATCAAGGACAAATTTTACCTGTTTTAGTAGCAGCTTTTGTATTAAGTAAAGTGGAAATTTTCTTAAAGAAACATGTACCAAATGCAATTCAATTATTAGTTGTACCAATTACAACAATCGTTGTGACAGGTGTGTTAGCATTAGGAATTATCGGTCCGGTTACACGTCATATTGGAGATTTATTAACAGTAGGATTAGTAGGTGTATATGAAACAGTACCAGTAGTTGGAGCAGTATTGTTTGGAGCATTATATGCACCGCTTGTAATTACAGGTATGCATCATATGTTTATTGCAATTGATTTACAATTGATTGCACAGCACGGTGGCACATTCATTTGGCCAATGATTGCTCTTTCTAACATTGCGCAAGGTAGTGCGGCACTTGCAATGTTCTGGATTTCTAAAAATCAAAATGATAAAAGTATGGCATCAACATCAGCCATTTCAGCATACTTCGGTATTACAGAACCAGCGATGTTTGGTGTGAATTTACGAAATAAGTTCCCGTTCTATGCAGCGATTATAGGGTCTGCTGTGGCAGCGATATTCATTACATTAAATGGTGTATTAGCACCTGCTATCGGAATTGGCGGATTGCCAGCATTTATTTCTATCATTCCGAAATCGATTCCAATGTTTATTGTAGGAATGATTATTGCAGTTGTAATCCCATTTACTTTAACATGGTTATTTGCAAAAAGAGTCAAACAGAAGTAGGAGGAAGTTAAACATGAAGGATTGGCATAAAAGTGTAGTCTATCAAATTTATCCGAAGAGCTTTAATAGCTATTACAATAAAGAAACCGGTGATATAAAAGGGGTTACAGAGAAACTAGATTATTTAAAAGAACTCGGAGTGGATTATATTTGGTTAACACCGATATACCAATCACCACAAAATGATAATGGATATGATGTAAGTGATTACTACAGCATTGATCCATCTTACGGAACGATGGAAGAGTTTGAGGAACTTTTAGCAGAAGCGAAAGTACGTAACATTGAAATTATGCTTGATATTGTTGTAAATCATAGTTCGACTGAACATAAGTGGTTTAAAGAAGCGAAGGAAGATAAAAATAGTCCATATCGTAATTACTATATTTGGCGTGAGGAAAAAAATAATTGGCAGTCTAAGTTTGGTGGATCTGCTTGGAAATATGATGAGAAGACGGAGCAATATTATTTACATTTATTTGATGAAACACAAGCTGATTTAAATTGGGAAAATGAACAACTTCGCGAAGAAGTATATGATATGATGCGTTTTTGGCTGGATAAAGGGGTAACAGGATTCCGATTAGATGTCATTAACTTAATTTCAAAAGACCAATGTTTCTTAAACGATGAAGGTAATACTGCGACAAGTGATGGACGCAAGTATTATACAGATGGTCCGCGTGTTCATGAATATTTACAAGAGATGAACCGAAAAGTTTTTGCAGGAAAAGATGTAATTACAGTTGGAGAAATGTCATCTACGACAATTGATAATTGTATTAAATATTCTAATCCTGAGCGTAATGAACTGAGCATGACGTTTAGTTTCCATCATTTAAAAGTAGATTATCCGAATGGTGATAAGTGGACGAAAGCAGAGTTTGATTTTATTAAATTAAAAGAGATTATGTCTAACTGGCAAATTGAAATGCAAAAGGGCGGAGGATGGAATGCGTTATTTTGGTGTAATCATGACCAACCTCGCATAGTGTCACGCTTCGGTGATGATAGAAAGTACCGAAATGAATCTGCGAAAATGTTAGCGACAGCTATGCATATGTTGCAAGGAACACCTTACATTTATCAAGGCGAAGAAATCGGTATGACGAATCCTAAATTCGAGTCCATCGAGCAATATCGCGATGTGGAATCGTTAAATATATACGATATCAAGCGAGAAGAAGGATTATCAAAAGAAGAGATTATCGGGATTTTAAAACAAAAATCTCGTGACAACTCTCGTACTCCGATGCAGTGGAATGAAGAGATGAACAGTGGTTTTACAACAAGTACACCTTGGATTTCAGTGGCTGAAAACTTTACAGAAATAAACGTAGAGAAGGCATTAGAAGATAAAGAGTCTGTATTTTATCATTATAAAAAGTTAATAGAACTTAGAAAAACGTATGATGTAATTACAGAAGGAGAATATGCTATTTTGGATAAAAATGATCCTAAAATTTGGGCATATACTCGTACTACAGAAAGTGAAGTACTACTTGTTATAAATAACTTCTATGGAGAAGAAATAACGTACTCTGTACCAGCGCACGTTCAATTAGATGGAATGAAACAAGAAGTACTACTGTCGAATTATAAAGATGCCAGCAAGGATATTGCAAAACTTAACTTAAGACCATATGAATCAATTGTGTATCGATATACGAAATAAAAAGGTTGTATGCCGCATGGGCATACAACCTTTTATTTTAAGACACCACTATACAAAATGCTTACTTCTACTTCAGGTTTAAACTTTACTTTTGCATAATCTTTATCCCAATTTTTTTTCCTCCATAACTCAGGGTGATAAGCGATAAGGTGTCTGCCGATACCGAAAGCATCACAGTTTGCTTTTTGTAGCTTTTTTGTTATTTGTTTCGCTTCTTTCGTAAGTTGCTTTGATAATTCTTTATTTAGTTTTTTTCGTTCCCACATTTTATAAAGATTATCTCTTGGAGCCTCAAGCGCTATAACTTTTAGTTGAAGCTTAATGTGAGCATAAACATTTCCTTTTTTATCTGTTGTTATTTTTAAGTCTCGTTTTAATTTCCGATTGCTAATTTCCATCGTTAAATAATCAGATGTCGTCTCTGATTCATCGCTAGTAAGTTTTTGGGTGATACGGGCACTTGTTCCCATTTTTCCAGTTAATAACACGAATAAAACAGATTGTTTCAAAGGTAAATGCCCAGTTAATTTGTCTTTATTAAATAAAGATAATCCGTCTGTAATAACTTCTTTTTCTTTTATTTTTATAGAGGGGAGGGTAAAATCTTTACCTGGATCTAACATTTTTGTAGCAGCTGTTTCTAAAGTTTCTTTCGGAAACACACTCATATCT
The DNA here is from genome assembly GCF_038006965.1 of Bacillus sp. FSL K6-1338. Classification (NCBI taxonomy): domain Bacteria; kingdom Bacillati; phylum Bacillota; class Bacilli; order Caryophanales; family Bacillaceae; genus Bacillus; species Bacillus sp. FSL K6-1338. The sequence continues at coordinate 669,755 of NZ_JBBOWI010000001.1, forward strand.
TCTAAGCTTTTTACTTTTTTCTTTAAAAAATCTCCAATTAATAAATTTCCTACTTTCTTTTTTTTGAGTATCTCGGATGTTTCACCATCTACTGCAATAAGTTTTACTAAAGCAGTTGGGTTTGTTGGGTCCCGAAAGCTGACATCTAAATAGGGTAGTATACCTTTCTTTAGAATTTTGGTTCCAAGTAATTGAACGCCATATTTGAAATAGCGGATATTCCCAGTTACATTTTTTTTTAGGGCATCACTTGTATCCCTTATGTTATATCCAGTTGCTGAATGTACTTCATTCTCGAATGAAGATTGTTCTCCGCTTGAACTTTTTACAAGTTCAAGCGTTTGTTGAAGTTTATTTTCTTCCGTAATATCATATCCAATGCTATAAGCTAATCTCGCTTCTCTTAATGGTTCTTGATCCCAACAGCCAGAAAGGAATGCACTAGTACATAATAAAAAAAGTAATTTAACTCTTTTTTTGAACATACTGCTCTTCTTTCTTATTTCTTATCACTGAATAAAGTAGAAATAAAAGAGGAAGGACAACGATGAAAATATAGGTGAACTTATCAGTGAAAGTTGCAATTACTTTTAATTCTTCGGGTGTATCGATAAATACGGCTACACTAAAGGCAATAATACCAACTATTGGAACAGCTTTTTTATGATTAGCAAGATTGAATATATGTCCAATTCCGATTGAAGCAGCACAATAATAACTAGCAATAGAAGCCACAACTGTTATCATCCATATTGGTATGAATAGTAAATCAGTACGGTCTATAATCCCGATATGTAAGGAGCGCAATAAGTAAGCAACTGGCTCTGGAATAAGCTCAACTTGCTTTGGACTAAATACGATAAAGCAAATCCAAACAGTGAAAGTATAAAAAAGGGTTACAAATCCATTAGCGATAGAAATTGCCTTTAGTTTTGCCACAGAACTCCCGTTTACTTTTGGGAAAGCGATAAGAATAATTTCAAAACCATACATAGCTGTAATGGTTTCCCTAGATGCTTGAATAATATTCCACCATCCGGCTTCTGTGATTGGAAAAATATAAGAAAAATCAGCTCGTGAAAACCCTAGTGCAATTAAAAGAGCCATGGGCAAAATGAGAATAGAGGCCATCACATAAAACCTTACAATTACTTTAAATGTATTATAGGCTACATAGCAGCAAGCTATTGTAAATAGTATGAGAATTGCAGACCAAGGGGTTGCTTGCAAAACCCATACTTTAATGACATTACAAGCGTTTAACATAACGGTCATACCAATAAGGGTAAAATAAAAAACATAAGCAAAACCTAATAGTTTTCCAAACTTATTACCAAATAGCATACAAACACTTTCATACATATCCGCATCAGGAAATCGTTTTAAGAAAAGCCACATAAGTAAAATGATAAGTTGAATTGCAAGACCAGCTATGAGAGCAGAAATCCATCCGCCGCCTTTCGCTATCGGATGAAGACGGTTAGGTAGAGAGAGTATACCGACCCCAATTTGGCATTGAATAACGAAAAAGGTAAATTGAACAAGTGAAATTTTACTTTGCGTGTTTGTCACCGTCCTCATCCTCTCTCGTTACATGTTGTCGTTGCATTTTTTTCGGTTTTGGATCATGTGGTCGTTCCCAAAACGACCACATTGGAAGTCTTACAAAAGAATCTTTCATATCTTTTATCCGCATCGGGGCAACAGGAGAAAGATATGGTGTATGAAATGAATGTAGTTGGCATAAGTGAACGAAAGTTATAATTAGACCAAATGAGATGCCTACATATCCGAATATAGCAGCAAGGAGCATTAACGGAAAACGAAGAATCCGAACTGCTGAACTCATATCATTTGATGGAACGAGAAAAGATGAGATTGCAGTTAAAGCTACAACGATAATCATTGTGTAAGAAACGAGTCCGGCTTTTACAATCGCATCACCAATTACTAAACCACCTACAATACCGATTGTTTGTCCAACTCGGCTTGGCAAGCGAATACCAGCTTCCCGTAATAATTCAAAGATTAATTCCATTAAGAGAGCTTCAAAAATAGGAGGAAGAGGCACTTTTTCTAAAGAAGCTTTAATTGTGTAAACGAGTTCAAGTGGCAACACATCAGGATGAAAAGCGACGGTTGCGATATATATAGCTGGTAAGAGAAAGGCAATCAAGAAACTAACTAAGCGAATCATTCGGACGAAAGAACCGACGATCCAGCGGTTATTATAATCGTCTGGTGATTGATAGAAAGCAAATAACGTAACAGGAACGATAAGTGCTGTTGGATCTCCATCAGATAAAATAGCAACTCGTCCTTCCATTAAATTTGCTGCGACTCTATCTGGACGCTCTGTATTTAACTGCTGTGGAAATGGTGAGAAAGACGTATCCTCTATAAATTCTTGTATATATCCTGGAGGCATAAGTGCATCTGTCTTAATCGTTTCTAACCTTCTTTTTACTTCTGTAACTAAATCGTCATTAGCTATGTTTTGCATATAAGCAATAGCTACTTTCGTGTGCATTTCTTCACCGAGTGTAAAATATTTAACAACTACATTTGGACTCTTAATGAGTTTACGAATAGAGGCTAAATTCGTTGCTAAATCTTCTACAAAACCAGTATGCGGTCCACGTACAATACCTTCATTATCAGGCTCTGTTATATCTCTCTTTAAAGATAGAGCCGTTTCAAAAATGCAAAAGCTTTCGACATGTTCATGAAAATATAAAGATTTACCTTGTAATAAAAGCTGCACACCATAATTTAAATTCGTTTCTTTTTTCATATTTAATGTAGAAAAAGCTTTATCTAAAGATAAATCCGACCGCGTTAATAATGGTTCAAGAACTAATTGATGAATTAGATTTGGATCTGCTAAAGATTCGATATATAAGATTATCCCTTTTCCGTTTTGAAAAGGGATATCTAATTTTTTTATATCATCAGAATGAGAAAGTTTATTTTCAATGTAATTAATGTTCTCAGGAAGTGATGGAAACATATGTTTTTGTTTTTTACTCTCTTGTTGTTCTTTTCTCTCTGTCATAATTTCCACCTCTTTTAAAGTGCAACTGTTTCTGTTAATTTTTGTCGTTTGTGAGAAATTTATGCTTGAATTATTTTTTTAAAAGAGAATTGAAAGTTACGTTATATTGTCTTTTGTGCATTATTCAATTTCATAGCAGTACTTCTCACATTTGTGTCGAATTAAGAAGATATATAGGAGGGATACATATGGAAATAGCTGTAGAACGTGTTTTTACGAAAGAGATCTTAAGAAGAGCGGCAAAGGCATTTCATGTAACAGTGGAAGAGAAGCCGCTTGGAGATTTTGAAAATTATATTTTTAAGGCGAAGGGAGATAATGATGAGGACTATGTATTACGTTTAACGCATTCTTCGCATCGCTCTAAAAAAGAAGTTGAAGCTGAACTAGATTTTTTACGATATGTTGCGGAGCATGGGGCAAAGGTAGCAGGACCTCTTAACTCAACTTCTCAAAATCTTGTAGAAGAAATTGGAGCGGAAGATAGCACTTTCTTTTTTGCTTCTTTATTTACATATGCAAAAGGTGAGCAAGTAAAAGGGGAAGGATCGCCTTATTGGGGAGATGATTATTTTGAAGCATGGGGAAAAGCGATTGGACAACTGCATCGCCTAACAATGAGCTATCCTAAAACAGACTATCGTGATACGTGGGAAGAAGACGAAAGTGGAATTGTTAATGAATTAGAAGATGATCAAGTGAAAAAGATTGCAGCGGTATTAATGGATGAGATTAAGGCCCTTCCAGTTGAAAGAGAAACGTTCGGTCTTATGCACGGTGATATCCATCCCGGTAATTTTCATTATGATGGTAAAGAGCTAACAATCTTTGATTTTGATGATGCGGCTTATAATTACTTTATACATGATTTAGCGATGGTTCTCTATTACTCTATTCTATTTACACCATGGACAGCGGAAGAGAAGACAGACTTTGCTCGTAAACAGCTACAAGTGTTACGAAAAGGCTATGAGCATGAGCACAGACTGGCGGATAGTTGGTATGAATCGTTACCGTTGTTTTTACGTCTACGTGATGTTGGTTTATACGGTACACTTCAAAAGAAGTTTAAGGGGAAAGGTATGCCAGATAACTTCCGAGAATTATCAGAAGAGCTATATGAAAGAATTATAAAAAGAGAAGCAATTGTGAATATATAATACATTTAGTTCGAAACAAAGTATATAAAACAAATATATACTTTGTTTTTTTATACAAAAATATGTTTACTTTATTAAAATAATATTGTCCTAGATTCAGTATACACTTATAATTTTATATATATTCTGAATATTCTTTATAAAGAAGGAGGGGGAATGTTGGAAGCTTTCGTGAATTGGTTAAATAATATTGTTTGGAGTCCAGCACTTGTTTATTTATGTTTAGGAGTAGGTTTATATTTTTCCATTCGAACGAGGTTTTTACAAGTAAGGCATGTAGGAGAAATGGTGAAGCTGACATTTCAAGGTGAAAAATCAGAGGCTGGTGTTTCTTCATTTCAAGCGTTAGCACTTTCGTTATCAGGACGCGTTGGGACGGGGAATATAGCTGGGGTAGCAACAGCGGTTGCCTTCGGTGGACCAGGAGCTGTATTTTGGATGTGGGCAGTGGCCTTTTTAGGAGCAGGATCAGCTTATATAGAATCTACATTAGCGCAAATATATAAGACGAAACATCAAGGACAGTTTCGTGGTGGACCTGCTTATTACATTGAAAAAGGTTTAGGTGTGAAATGGTATGCATTAGTATTCGTTGCAGCGACAATTCTTGCAACGGGGCTTTTACTGCCAGGTGTGCAGGCAAATAGTATTGCTGTAAGTTTAGAAACAGCTTTTGGAATTAACACCACCGTATCAGGGGCTTTATTAGTTGTTGTACTAGCTATTATCATCTTCGGTGGAGTAAAGCGAATTGTTAACGTTGCACAAGTTGTCGTACCGTTTATGGCAGTTGGTTATATTTTAGTAGCTTGCGTTATTGTTGCTATGAATATTGAAAAGTTGCCAGAAGCATTTATGCTAATTATAAGAAGTGCTTTTGCATTAGAAGCGGCTTTCGGTGGTATTATCGGTTTAGCAATTTCTTGGGGAGTAAAACGAGGTATTTATTCCAATGAAGCAGGGCAAGGAACTGGACCACATGCAGCAGCAGCAGCTGAAGTATCACATCCAGCTAAGCAAGGTTTAGTGCAAGCATTTTCCGTTTACATTGATACATTATTTGTTTGTTCAGCAACAGCATTTATGATGATTATTACAGGCATGTATAACGTATTTGATGCAAGCGGAAAAAACTTTATCGTTAATAAATTAAATGGCGCTCAGCCAGGACCAGGATATACACAGGCGGCGGTAGAATCTGTTTTTCCTGGATTTGGAAACGGTTTCGTTGCAATCTCGTTATTATTCTTCGCGTTTACAACAATTATGGCGTATTACTACATTGCAGAAACGAATATCGCGTACTTAAATCGTGATAAAGACCGTCCTTGGTTGTCTATTGTACTAAAATTTGTTTTTTTAGGAGCTGTATTCTACGGCTGTATTAAAACAGCAGCAACGGCGTGGGCTTTAGGTGATATCGGTGTAGGAATTATGGCATGGGTAAATATCATTGCGATTTTATTATTACAAAAACCTGCATTAGTCGCATTAAAGGATTATGAAAAACAGAAAAAAGAAGGAAAAGATCCAGTATTCGATCCGCAGCCATTAGGAATTAAAAATGCTGATTTTTGGGAGCATGAATACGGGAAAGATAAGAAAGAAGAAGTATCTTAATAGAATAGAAATGAAGAAGCAAAGGGGAAACCCTTTGCTTTTTTTATGGACAAATTGAAGCTGAAAGTTATTTTTGGGACTATTTTTGAATATAAAAAGAATGTACATGCGTTGTTAGGGGAAGGGGGAGTATGTTGATAGAATTTCGTAATGTAAATAAATATTATGGTAATTTTCAAGTTTTGAAAAATATTAATGTGCAAGTGAAAAAAGGAGAAGTGGTAGTAGTTGTCGGGCCTTCAGGATCAGGAAAAAGTACATTGCTTCGATGTATAAATCAATTAGAGGCAATTACAGATGGAGAATTAATTGTACAAAATACAGAGGTACACAATAAAAAGACGGACATGAATGAATTACGGCGAAATATTGGGATGGTCTTTCAACATTTTTATTTATACCCACATAAAACAGTTCTGCAAAATATTACACTAGCACCGATTAAAGTAAATAAAGTTTCCAAAGAAGAAGCAGAGAAAACAGCAATGTTTTATTTAGAGAAAGTAGGAATCCCGGAGAAGGCTAATGTATATCCACATCAATTATCCGGAGGACAACAGCAAAGAGTAGCAATTGCTAGAGGACTTGCGATGCAGCCGGAAATTATGCTGTTCGATGAGCCTACGTCTGCTCTTGATCCGGAGATGATCGGGGAAGTACTTGATGTTATGAAAACGCTAGCTAAAGAAGGGATGACAATGGTCGTTGTCACGCATGAAATGGGATTTGCGCGAGAAGTAGCAGATCGGATTTTATTTATGGATGATGGTCAAATTATTGAAGATACGACACCGGCGCAATTTTTTGCAAATCCTGAACAAGAAAGAGCTCGTTTATTTTTAAGTCGGGTGCTAAATCATTAGAGGAGGAATTCCATGCTTAAAATGAAAAAGTTATTTACTTTAATCGTATTTTCATGTTTATTCGTGCTTGTTGTTGCTGGATGCGGAAGTAAGAAAGATGAGGCAAAGGAAACAAATACGAAGCAAGGCGGGGCTGTTGAGCAAATTAAGAAACGAGGAAAATTAGTAGTCGGGGTGAAGAATGATACGAATTTATTTGGATTAAAAAATCCTTCAACAGGGCAAGTAGAAGGATTCGATGTTGATGTTGCGAAGGCACTTGCGAAAAAAATTCTTGGAGATGAAAAGAAGCTAGAGCTGAAAGAAGTAACGTCTAAAACACGTATTCCAATGCTGAAAAATGGTGATATTGATGCAATTATTGCGACAATGACAATTACGGAAGAGCGCAAAAAAGAAGTGGATTTCTCAGATGTATATTTTAAAGCCGGACAATCGTTACTTGTGAAAAAAGGAAGCAATATTAAGAGCATCGATGATATAAAACAAGGCGTTAAAGTATTAGCTGTAAAAGGATCAACATCTACAAATAACATTCGTCAAAAGTCACCAGAAGCGACTGTATTAGAATTTGAAAATTATAGTGAGGCATTTACAGCGTTAAAGGCAGGTAAAGGTGATGTGTTAACGACAGATAATGCAATCCTTTACGGAATGGCAAAACAAGATTCTAATTATGAAGTAGTAGGAAAAATTTTTACAGATGAACCGTACGGAATTGCAGTGCAAAAAGGTGCAGACGATTTAACGAAAGAGATTAATAACTTACTAAAAGATATGAAGGCGAGCGGGGAATACGATAAATTGTATGAAAAATGGATCGGTCAAAAACAAGAGAAGTAAAGTGAAACTTTATTTTTCTTGATAAATAGTAAAAGTGAGAGGATGAGAGTGCTCATCCTCTTCTTGTAAAGAAAGAGGGGAGAATATGTGCCTGATTTTTCTATATTAACGAATAACATTGATATGTATTTAGAAGGATTTAAATATACAGTTATGTCTAGTGTAATTGCATTGATAGGCAGTTTTATTTTAGGAGTAATTTTGGCAGTAATGCGCATCGCACCGATTCGTATTTTAAATTGGGTAGGTTCAGCTTTTGTAGAGTTTGTAAGAAATATTCCACTCGTATTAATTGCATTTATATTTTATTTCGCGTTACCTGTAATAGGAATTACTTTAAATGGTTTTGTAGCAGGAACAGTTACGCTTACCGTATATACAGCAGCGTTTATTGCGGAAGTTATTCGCGCTGGTATTCTATCAGTCGAGAAAGGTCAGATGGAAGCAGCACGTTCCTCAGGATTGACTTATACGCAAGCAATGTACCATGTCGTTTTACCTCAAGCTATGAAAATTGTAATTCCCCCTTTAGGAAACCAGTTTCTCAATTTAGTTAAAAACTCCTCAATACTTGGAATTATTGCTGGTGCTGATTTAATGTATCAAGGAGATTTAATTTCAACGAAGACGTTTGTTACGTTTGATGTATATATATTTGTCGGGATGTTTTATTTAATATTAACAATTCCGCTCAGTATGCTAGTGCGTTATTTAGAAAAACGCTTAGCAAAGGAGGCGGTGTAAATGGATTTTAAGGGAGCAATTACAGGGGATCATATTCTATTTTTATTAAAAGGATTACTTATAACGTTAGAGGTAGCGCTCGTAGCAATTGTACTTAGCTTTATTATTGGTAGTGTAATAGGGATATTGCGCTACATGAAAATACCTGTCGTCTCACAAGTATTAGGAATTATCGTTGAAGTAATTCGAAATTTACCACTACTTTTGATTATATTTTTCACGTATTTTGCACTACCAGAAGCAGGCTTGAAATTAGAAATTATAACAGCTGTAATTGTTGCTTTAACAATATTTGAAGCAGCAATGATATCTGAAATTGTTCGAAGTGGTCTATTATCGATTGAAAAAGGACAAATTGAGGCCGCAAGATCTTCAGGATTAACGTATGTGCAAGCGCTTTGGCATATCATTTTACCACAAGCATTAAGGAGAATGGTTCCACCGCTTGTCAGTCAATTTATTTCATTGCTGAAAGATACAGCATTAGCAGTTGTTATATCACTGCCAGAGCTTATGCATAATGCTCAAATTATTAGCGGACAAAATGTGAATTATATGATTCCAACGTTTATGGTAGTAGCTTGTATGTACTTTATCGTAAATTATAGTTTATCAATTTTATCCAGAAGATTAGAACTTCGTTAACCCTTACAATATATGTAAGGGTTTTTCCTTGTTTCTCCTTATTTTCCTCTAAATAGAATCTAAATCTAGCTATAATTAGATTTTTTATATTATTTTATCAGAAAAGTTTTAATTTTATATAGAAAATGTAATCGCTTTCGTGTATATTTTTATTATCAGAAAATTTTAACAAGATATAGGGGTATTTGTAGGGGGAGGATTTAGATGCAGCAACCAACGAATGAGAAATTACATCGTACGATGAAGAGTAGACATTTATTTATGATCGCACTTGGTGGTGTAATTGGAACTGGTTTTTTCTTAGGTTCGGGTTACACCATTAATCAGGCTGGACCAGGGGGGGCCATCCTTTCATATTTAGTAGGCGGATTTATTATGTATTTAACAATGCTTTGTCTTGGAGAGTTAACGGTAGCAATGCCGGTTTCGGGATCTTTCCAAAAGTATGCAACGAAGTTTATTGGACCAGGAACAGGCTTTATGATTGGTTGGTTATACTGGCTCGGCTGGGCAGTAACAGTGGGTCTAGAATTAACGTCAATAGGTTTAATGATGAAAAGATGGTTTCCAAATGTTGATGTTTGGGTATGGTGCCTTGTATTCGGCGTTATTCTATATGCGTCAAATGCTATCTCAGCGAAAAGCTACGCTGAATTAGAATTTTGGTTTTCTAGTATTAAAGTAATTACAATCCTTGCATTTGTTGTTCTTGGTGGTAGTGCATTATTAGGATTTATATCATATGACGGAAAAGAAGCAGCACCTCTTTTCTCTAACTTTGTAAGCGATGGTGGACTTTTCCCGAATGGACTAGCTGCCGTATTACTTACAATGATTACAGTTAACTTCTCGTTCCAAGGAACAGAGTTAATCGGGATTGCAGCGGGAGAAAGTGAAAATCCAGAAAAAACAATTCCACGTGCGATCCGTAATACAGTATGGCGCATTATGTTATTCTTCATTTTAACAATGACAATTTTAGTAGGATTAATTTCTTGGAAGGAAGCAGGCGTAATTGAAAGTCCATTCGTAGTTGTATTTGATAAAATCGGTATTCCATATGCAGCTGATATTATGAACTTTGTTATTATTACTGCGTTATTATCTGTAGCGAACTCTGGATTATATGCAGCGACACGTATATTATGGTCACTTGCAAATGAAGGAATGGCACCAACTTCTTTCAAGAAAGTAAATAAACGTGGTATTCCAATTACAGCGCTAGTCGTAACGATTGCGGTAGCTGGATTATCCCTATTCACAAGTTTCCTTGCAGAAGATACAGTATACATGTACTTATTATCGATAGCTGGTTTATCGGCTGTTTCAAGTTGGATCATTATTGCTCTATCGCAACTTCGCTTTAGAAGTCAGTATATAAAAGGTGGAGGAAAGTTAGAGGACTTAAAGTATAGAACACCACTATATCCGATTGTTCCAATTTTAGCTTTAATTACAAATAGCATCGTTGTTATTAGTTTAGCGTTTATTCCTGAACAAAGAATGGCGTTATACTGCGGTATTCCATTTATCATTTTCTGCTATATATATTATTATTATATGAGTAAGAAACAGCAGAAACCGATGAAAGTGGAGATGGACAAAACAAATGAAACTAACAATCAAACACGATGATATAAAGGCAGATTTATCGTACGCTCAATTAGCGATTGGAAAAGAAAACGGGTATTCACCGTTACAATTACTCGTTTCTTCTATCGCAGGATGTAGTGCAATTGTCTTTCGAACAATTTTAGAAAAGAAACGTATTACATACGATACGTTTACGATCGAAACTGAAATTGGTAGAAGTGAAGCTTTATCCAAACCAGTTGAAAGTGTTCATTTGCAATATAAAATTAAAGCGGAAAACATTACAGAAGAGCAGTTGGACAAAGCATTGCAGCTTGCAGTGAAAAATTGTACGATTGTTCAATCTGTAAAAGATAGTATAAAGGTTACGGAAACAATTGAACTAATAAAATGAAACATAAAAACGTGAGAGCCGTATTCTCACGTTTTTATGTTTTTAGAAAGAGGGGAAAGTGTAGTGGACTGTTTAGGTTGTAAATTAGCAAACGAAGAGGAAAAAATATATAAAGTATATGAAGATGATTATGTAACTTGCTTTTTAGATCATGCGCCTTTCTACCCAGGACATACTTTAATTGTGCCAAAGCAACATGTTGTAGAAGTAGAAGAATTAGATGACGTTGTAGCAAGATCAATTATGGATGCTTCTAAGCTGATTGCAAAAGCGATTAAGGCATTATATAAACCAGATGGAATTACAGTTTGTCAAAATGGTGGAGTATTTAACGAGTTAACACATTACCATATGCATGTCGTACCAAGATATAAAGAGCGTTCGTTTGCTGAGTTTTATACGGTGCAACCGGAGGAAAAGAAGAATCATAACTTTGAAGAGACAAAGAATTTGTTAAAAGAAGCGATAGAGCAAATACTGCATATTGAAAAGGTGTAAAAGAATTTTTCTTAGAGATACAGTCAGGAAAATTCTAATAAACAAAAGCCCAATTTCTCAGTTACAATAGAGAAATTGGGCTTTTGTTTATTCTATTATTAAATTTTATCTATAAAAAGATTTTGCAGTGTCACAAAGTACAGTGCTCATTCGTTATATAGAGTGAGAGGAGGAATTATATGAAAGTTACAAATAACGATTATGAAAAGATGGAAGAGCTATACGAGTTGTACGAACAAAAAATTTATTATGTAGCGTATTCTATTTTAAATAATATTCAACAGGCTGAAGATGCGGTTCAAGAGACGTTTATTACTCTTTATAAGAAATTGGAAAAGCTCCATAGCTTGAGCACTGAAGAGCTTAAACGCTATATTTTGAGGATCGCGAAAAACAAGGCGATTGATAGTTACCGGAAAAATAAACGACATGAAACATTTTTAGAAGAATATGAAAGAGAATCAATAGAAGCAGTAGATGAAAATATTGAAGAGTGGGAAAAACGTAAAATGTCTGAGGTTCAAATTGATACATTGCTAAAAGAGTTAAATGAATCTAACAGACAGGTGTTTAAGTACAAAGTCTTCTATAACTTAACGTATCAAGAAATTTCAAGTGTAATGGGGATTACGGAGGCTAATGTCCGCAAGCAGTTTGAACGCGCTCGAAAACGAGTCCAAAATATGATAGGAGGTATACAACATGACGAATTCAAAGAACTCCAAAGAAATATATGAACTTGCTGAAAAAATTGCTTTAGATGATTTTGATAAATCCGAAGAACAACATGAATTTTCACATACATATACGCGCAAAAAGAAACTGTTTATGGAGGAAATGAAGCTGAAGGACGAGCGACCACAGAAAAAGAGTAAAAGACATCGTATGTTAATCGCTGCTGCCTGCTTATTGATTGGTATGCCGACAACCGTTTTTGGTGCAGTAAAAGTCTATAATATGATTGTTCAAAAACAAAATTATGAAGTAAATGTGTCGGTAACAAATAAGGACACGAAAAAGGCTGATAAGTGGTATAAGCTGAAAATTGATAAATTACCAGAAAATATGGAAGCAATTGATGACTCTGCTATGAAATATTCATTTAAAGATAACGACGCAAATGGAGGCTTTTCATTTAGTCTTTGGAGAGTAGGGGAAAATGCGGACTTTCAAACTTTATATTCAAAAAGCTACGAAGAAAAAGAGATAGGTGGCAAGAAAGCAGTAATTGTTCATAAAGAAACTGGAAACAACAATGTAATGTTTGATAGGAAGGTCTTTCTCTTTTTTGAGAAAGAAGGGATTATGTTAGAAAGTTTTATTGGATCAGATATAAATGAAGAACAAATGATAGATGTCTTAGGGAATATTTCACTTGAGCCCACGTCAAAAGAAAAGGCATCACATATATCAAATTATGATAAAAAGTATTTTAGCCAAGCAGATGAACCTAAAAAATCTAAAGTGATTCCTTTGAAAAAAGATAGCAAACGACTATTTCATATAGGGCAAAAGGTTCCAGTAACGATATCTATGGATAACAGCCAAATTGAATATGTGATAGAAAAAGTTGAAGTTTTTGATTCGATTAAAGATTTTAAACAAGAGAACTTTAATGAACTTGGCCTAGGGATATTAAGCAAGAAGAAGGCTTTAGATCAGACGGGAAAACTGCTATCGTACAGACGGGATGTATATAAATTAGGGAATGGTAAAGATTCAATTGATACATTAGTAGATTCGCAATTAGTTAATGTTAAATTTGTCTACTTGACAACAACAGTGAGAAACATTGGTAAACAGGCGACAGAAGAAATCTATATGCATCCATCCATAAAGCAGCTTAAATTTGAAGGGAATGCATGGAAATACGCTAAAGAAGAGGGAATGGATGCAACGCGTATTATGACGGGAGAAGTTGATTATTTAGAGCCTCACGGAGATGGGAAAAGCTTCTACAATATTGGCAGTATCCTACCTGGCCAAACGATGAAAGTTAATTTAGGTTATTTTGTGGATGAGGATAAACTAGATTCAATTTTCCTTGATGCTTTCCGTTACAGTGGTTTTAGTGGAACTGAGAATATGAATTCGAAAAATCGTTGGTGGTTTGACATTCGTCAATAATAAAACAATAGGAACAACGGGACGAAAAAAGCTGCTTATATTTAGCAGCTTTTTTCGTCTTCATACATATGTAAAACTTCTTTCGCACGCATAAGTAAACCATCTATCAATTCTTTCGGTTCTAAAATTCGTGCATCTTTTCCAAGTCTATAAAATAAAGGGGTAATAAAGTTGATTTCGCCTTTATCAATTGTTGAATGTATATATCCTGTCCCGTCTTCGTTTATTACCACGAATTCTTCAAGGTAAGGAACACTTTTACATTGGCGCACGCCTTCTGTCGTTAGTAAAACATGTAATTGGGTAGGAATGTGCACTACGTTAGAGCTAGAGGTAAACCATTCTTCTAAATTCATGAACGTACTTTCATTTTTTTCTGTTGATAATATAGAAAGAATACGATCAACACGATACAGTAATACTTTTTTTCTCCTGAAGTCATAGGATGGTAAGTACCATAGCCCATCATGAGCGTATACACCGATAGGATGAACATGTTTTGTTTTTATCCCCGATTTAGATTCGTATTGAAAGTGTAAATTTTTATTTTCAATAGCCGCACTTAACACTGCGTTTAATAGAGGTGTATCAATTGTTCTCTTCGGATTCCAAAAAGCGATATAAGAACGTATTTTATTAACTTTCACTTTCGCATCATGTTGTAGAGAGCTATACAGTTTATGCGTAACGGAATTGATTTCTGTGTTAAAAGGTAAGTCTCGATAGTAACTTAAAGATTGAAAAGCAAAAAAGATGGATACCGCTTCTTCTTCAGTAAATAAAATAGGGGGAATGACTTTATTCGTTAATACTTTATATCCTCCATTACGACCTTGTTCTGCATAAATAGGTAATCCCATATCACTTAAATCTAAAATGTATCTGTGGACAGTACGAACGGAAATATTAAATTCATCAGCTATTTCTTGAGCTGTAAATGCTTTTTTTGCAGAAGCAAATATAAGAATATCTAATAAGCGTTTAGCTTTTGACAAATGTATCACCTTTTTTCTTTTTAAACATGACATAAATTGTCGTGTTTTATTGTTAGTATATTGTTTACAGCATAATGTTATCAAGATGAGATGTAAGGAGGAAAAAATATGTCACGTGAAATAGTTTTATTTATAGCCGCTAGCTTGGATGGATATATTGCGAAAGAAGATGATGATTTACAGTGGTTAATGGAAACCGAAGGAGAGGGAGATAACGGTTATACAGAAATGTACGAAACGATTGATACAATAATTATGGGAAAAAGAACGTACGATTATGTAGTAGAGCATATGGAAACATTCCCGTATTTAGATAAAAAATGTTATGTTTTTTCTAACTCACAAAAAGGTTCAAATGAACACGTGGAGTTTGTAAATGAAGATGTAGTGGAGTTTACAAAAAGGTTAAAATCACAAGAAGGATCTAAAATATGGATGGTCGGTGGAGGGAGTCTACTGAGAGAGTTCTTTAAGAATAATCTAATTGATGAATATGTTGTTACAATTACACCGCATATATTAGGTTCTGGAGTTCCGTTATTTCAAGACAAGAATCCGGAAATCAATTTAATTTTAACGGATACGAAACGTTTTGGGCAATTTGTAAATTTATATTATAAAGTAAAGTGATAAAAAAACACGACTATTGATGATAGTCGTGTTTCTTTATGGATGGTAATGAAACTATAAAGCAAGACCCGTAATCGACTTCGCTCGTTACAGTAATATTTCCGCCGTGTAGTTCTACAATTTCCTTCACGATAGAGAGTCCTAAACCAGTTCCGCCTGTAGATCGTGATCTTGCTTTATCGACACGGTAAAAGCGGTCAAAAATGTGAGGGAGGTCTTCAGGTGGAATACCTTCGCCTTCATCTTCAATTGTAATGGAGATACGTTTATGTTCGTCTGTAATAGAAATGTTTATATGAGAATGTTCTTTTGAATGTCTATAAGCGTTATTTAAAATGTTCACTATCACTTGTTCGAATCGCTGTTCATCTAAGTTTACTAGCAATGTAGGAGAACAAGAGAAAGAAACTTTAATGTATCTTTCTTTATACATGGCGTTTACTTTTTCAGCTATGCGAGTAAGGAAGGTGTGTAAATGCACTTCCTTTACTTGAATAGAAAAGCTATGTTGTTCTATTTGTGCAAGTGAAAATAAATCTTGAACTAAGTTTGTAATGTAATCAGACTCGTCTTTTATAATTGATAAATATCGCAAACGTTGTTCAGGAGGGGTGCTTTCTTTTAAAGCAATGTCAGCATAACCTCGTACGTATGTTAACGGTGTTCGTAATTCGTGAGCAACACTTGCTAGAAATTCACTTCGCTCTGTTTTCATATAATGTAAATCATTTGCGAGCGTTTGAATAGATGATGCTAGTTCACCAATTTCATCATTTCGAGTAGTCGTTAATGAAACGGACAAATCGCCTTTACTCATTTTTTCAGTTGCATGTTTCATGTGTAACAATGGCTTTGTTAATAAACGTGATAATAGGAAAATTGTGATGACTGTGAGTAGAAACGTGATGGCACCAGCAATAATGAATTGTTTCGTTAATCCATTAACCAACTTTTCAATTGATTCTGTTCCAAGAAACATGTACACATAGCCTTCATGTTTTCCATCGACTACAATAGGGCTAACTGTACATATATAATTAGATGTTTTCCAATGATTTTCTATAATCGCTCCATTATGGTCTGTTCGAGTTTGCATTTTACTAATATGATCGTTTATAGTCGTGTTTATTTCGTTAGATTTAGCTAGTATTTCTTTATTTGTATTTGTAATAACGACAGTTGTTTCAGCTTCAGATTCCATTAGTGCTACGTGAGAGATTGTTTGCTTATCATAATATTTTTCAAGTACATCACGATGACTGTTTCCACGTTTTAATAAAGCAGTCATTTCTTCATTTACTCTAGTGTTTACGAGACTATAATAGAGCAATACAAATAGAACACTTTCAATTAAAAGTGTGACAATTAAAAAATAAAATCCGAATTGAATAGAGATTCGTTTCATCACTTTGCTCCTTAATGTTCGGTATCAATCCATCGATAACCTACTCCATACACGGTTTTTAAATGATGATCAATAGGGAAATTTGCTTTTCGCAATTTATCACGCAAATTACGAATATGTGAATCGACTGTGCGATCTTCTGTATTTGTGTTTAATCCCCAAATTCGTTCAATGAGCTGATCACGGCTTAATACATAATTCACATGGCGTAAAAATAACCCGAGTAAAGAGAATTCGATCGGTGTGAGAAGAAGTTCTTCATTATGTACAGAAGCGAAGTGTTTTGTTTCATCCCATACAATACCGTGATATTGGATTTGTTTATGTTCATTTGTACGTCTTAAAACGGCTTCAATTCTTGCGAAAAGTTCTTCTTCATGGAAAGGTTTCGTTACGTAATCATCCGCTCCGAGTTTTAATCCTTGGATGACATCTACTGTTTGATCACGAGCGGTAACCATAATAATAGGAACGTTACTAAATGAACGGATTCTTTTGCACGTTTCCCATCCGTCCATCTTTGGCATCATAATATCGAGTAAAACAAATTTAAAGTTTCGATTTTCTATATGTAAAATAGCTTCTTCTCCGGAAGTCGCACATACGCAGTTATATCCAATTGGAGTAAGATAAAGCGTTAATAATTCAAGCATTCTCGGTTCATCGTCTACGAGCAGTATATCAATCATAGAGAGCCCTCCATATTTATAATCGTTACTTAAAGTGTAATGCAAAATCATGAAGAAATGGTGCAGATTATGATGTGTCTGCATAATTTCTTCAGAATTGCTTGTTATTGTGGAGTTGAAATTACATTTTAGGTAATCATATTGGCTCAAAAATGATTAATACGGAGGCGGTATAGTGAAAAAAATGACCCGAATTTTTGGGATAACAATAATTACAGCAGTTGGTCTTGCTGCATGTGGGCAAACGAATACAGACCATAAAAATCATGAATCTACAAAAGAGAAGAAAACAGAGCAAAAGGAAATGAAAATGAATCAGGAAGTAACCGCGCCAAAAGAAATGAACGAAGGGGCATCGAATGATTTATTAACGACAAGTCTAAAAAATGTAACGAGGTTAAATACAAATGACCCCCTAAAAATGGCAGTGTTAACTTCGCAAACGATATGGCCAGCAACCCATAAAGAGAACCAGCCAGGTGCTGTTATTTTAGTACCAGCAAGCGAGTGGCAATTAGGTATTGCGAGTGCAGACCTTATTCATCATCCGAATAACGGGCCGATTTTATTTATAGAAAAAGAAAAGATACCGGAAATGACGTTAAAAGAAATAAAACGATTAAATCCAATCGGAACGAAAGATGGAACACAAATTATGGTGATGGGAGATGTAGGTACTAGCGCGCTTGAACAATTGAAAGGTTATAAAGTAAAACAAATAAAAGAAACGGACCCAGCTATATTTGCGAAGGATGTTGATAAGGAGTATGCCGATATAACAGGAAGCTACCCAAATAGTGTTATTATCGGTTCGTCTGCAGAAGAAGGACGTTTATATACAACACCCGCTGTAAATTGGATTTCTCATATGCCGGAACCACTACTCTATACAGAAAAGAATAAAGTGCCAGAAGCGACAATAGAGGCATTAAAAATGAGAAAAGATAAAGCAAATATATATGTATTAGGGCCAGAAAAAATTGTTTCAAAAGAAGTAGAAAAAGAGTTAAGCAAATACGGGAAAGTAACGCGTATTAGTGGAGAGACCCCTACAGAAAACTCGATTGCGTTCGCTAAATTTAAAGATGAAAAAACAAAATTTGGCTGGGGATTCACAAAACCTGGTCACGGTTTATCATTTGTTTCAAGCAAAACACCAGATTTAGCAGTTGCTGGAGCACCTTTTTCACATATGGGTAAACACGCACCTGTTGTCTTGTTAGAAGAAGGGAAAGCTTCACAACCAGTGTATGACTTCCTTGCTACTATTCAGCCGAAGTTTAAAGATGATCCAACACTTGGACCATATAATCATGGCTTCTTATTAGGAAGTACGAGTGATATTTCATTTGAAACACAAGGAATACTAGATGAGAGGTTAGAAATTGTTCAGGAAAGTGGTCAAGGACACGGTGGACATTAATAAAATGAGAAAAGACGCTACTGATATAGCGTCTTTTTTTATTTCCCTCGACAAAATATGACAAAAAAGTTGTAACTGTTTCTGTTATGATAGTTTCGGAAATCTTACATTTTACATAATCGGAGGAAAAGAAATGTATAAAAAATTGGGTACTATCGCTTTAACAGGTGCACTTGCTTTTAGTTTAGCTGCTTGTGGTGAAACTGAAGTTAAAGAAGTGAGTAAAAACGATGCTCCTAAACAGGCTGAAAAGAAAGATAAAAAGGAAAAAGCTGAAAGCAAGATTTATAAAATTGGAGATACGGTAGAAGTTAATGGCCTACAACTTACTTTCAGTTCAGCTAAATTCGTTGAGCCTAACGAATACGTAAAAGCTGAAAAAGGGAAAGTACTAGAAATCGCTTTTAATGCTAAAAATAATGGCAAAAAAGATATATATTTTGGAACTTCTGAATTAAAAATTGCTGATACTAACGGCAACCAATTCAAAGAGTACTTTGGTGGGGAAAATACGTTTATAAACGAAAATATTGCGCCAGGTAACCAAATTACAAACAAAATGTTATTTGATGTACCAGAAGGCGATAAGTTTGTTGGTACATTTAAACCTACATTTACATTTGACGAGAAATCAGTGAAATTTGAATTTGAAGTTGCTAAATAAGGAGAGATTAAGATGAAAAGAACAGCTGAATTTGTATTAGGTCTTATTGGAGGTATTTTTGGTATTATTTGTGCATTTGTTGCTTTATTAATCGGCGGTATGGGAGCTGCTTTTGAAGCTGATGGAGCAAATACTGTTATTGGCTTAGGTTGGGGAGCTGTGGCTCTATCAATCTTAGGAATTGTTGGATCTGTTATGGTAAGAAGTAAAGCGAAGGTTGGCGGTATTATGATGACTGTGGCTGCTATCGGTGGATTTATTTGTATTTCTATAATTTACTTATTACCAGGCGTATTATTATTAATCGGTGGATTAATGGGCATATTCCGTAAGGATAAAGCAACTGTATCTGCATAAAATGAGCACTCGAAAGAGTGCTTTTACTAATTTCATTAAATTAGCATAAACTCCTCTAATCCTAAACCTCATATATGAAGTGGAAATATCCATAGAAATGTAAATGAATTCCTTGAGTAGCTAATATCTTGATCCTTGGACTACTCAATTAAATGAGCTGAATTACATGTGCATTTTTCATCCATCCAAACAAAGTTCTCTTCATTTGACATACGGTAGAATCCGAAATCGTTGTACGTTAAATCAACAATAGGTGATAGTATATTTAAAGTCTTCCTGATATTCTAGGAAAAGAAGCTACGAAGGTAACATCTTTTTTAGGAAACTTTTACATAGCAAAAAAGCTTCTACTCGTTATATAATAGCTTTCGTGCAGTCGGCTAGATTTTCTTATGGAGAAAATCAAATTATAAAGGGGTAGAGGAGTGGTATTTTGTTTCAAACGATAAAAAATGACTGGTTTTCTAATGTGAGAGGGGACGTGTTATCAGGAATTGTCGTTGCTTTAGCATTAATCCCTGAAGCGATAGCCTTCTCTGTTATTGCAGGCGTGGATCCGACAGTTGGACTATACGCAGCCTTTTGTATTGCGGTTACCATTTCATTTGTTGGCGGAAGAACTGGAATGATTTCAGCTGCAACAGGTGCAATGGCATTATTAATGGTAACGCTTGTTAAAGATCATGGTTTGCAATATTTATTTGCTACAACAATATTAACAGGTATCGTCCAAATTATTTTTGGCGTGTTCAAACTGAGCTCATTTATGAAGTTTGTTCCGAAATCTGTTATGAGTGGTTTTTTAAATTCACTTGGAATTTTAGTTTTTACAGCGCAATTACCGCATTTTAAAAATGCAACTTGGCAAATGTATGCACTCGTTGTATTAGGACTTGCAATTATATATTTATTTCCACGTATTACAACGGCTGTACCTTCTACGCTTATTTCAATTATTATTGTGACGAGTATTGCACTTATGAGCGGATTACAGTTGAAAACAGTAGGGGATATGGGAAGCCTACCGAAAGAATTACCGTTCTTTAGTATTCCTGATGTGCCATTTACATTAGAAACATTAGGGATTATTTTACCTTATGCAGTTATGCTTGCAATCATTGGTTTACTAGAGTCTTTATTAACAGCTTCAGTTTTAGATGATATGACGCATACAGAAAGTAATAAGCATAAAGAGGCACGCGGACAAGGGATCGCAAACATCGTTGCTGGATTTTTCGGAGGAATGGCAGGATGTGCAATGATCGGTCAATCTGTTATTAATATTAAATCAGGTGGACGAGGTCGCCTATCAACATTTGTAGCGGGCGGATTTTTAATCGTATTACTATTCGTTTTAGGGAATTATGTCGTTCATATTCCGATGGCAGCTTTAGTTGCGGTTATGATTATGGTTTCAATCGGAACGTTTGATTGGAACTCTGTAACAACGATTCATAAAGTACCAAAAGGAAACGCATTTGTTATGATTGTAACAGTTGTGATTGTCTTAATTACACATAATTTAGCATTAGGTGTAATTATCGGAACAGTAATTAGTGCGGTGTTATTTGCATTCAATATGGCAAAGATTCACGTGAAACATTTATATATTGAAAATAAGAAAATATACGAAATTCACGGTCAACTTTTCTTTGCATCTACAGCCGATTTCATAAATAATTTTTCATTTAATGAAGATGTAAAAGAAATTGAAATGAATTTTACTCATGCGCACGTATGGGATGATTCAGCAGTGGCATCAATTGATAAAGTTATCATGAAGTATGAGCAAAGTGGTGTGAAAGTAAGTATAACAGGATTAAATGAACGTAGCTCAAAACTTGTTGCAAATTTGGCTACTTATAATAAAAGAATTGCTAGTTAAAAGCCTCCTTTTTAGGGGGCTTTATTATATAATACGAGTAGGATAACGAAAAGGGGATTCAGCATATGTACAAACAAATTATATTAGCATGTGACGGTTCTGAACATGCACTTCGAGCAGCGGAACATGCAACATATATTGCGAAATGTAGCGAAGAAACAAATGTTGAAGTTGTGTACGTAGTAGATAATAGAACGGCAAAATCAGATATTATACAAGGTCAAACAGACTTAGAAACAATATCAGCTAGTCGAAAAGATAAATTAAAAGAGATTGAAGGTCTATTAAAGAAAGAGAGCATTTCTTATACAATTACGATATTACATGGTGATCCTGGAGATACAATTGTTCAATATGTAAATACAGGAGATATAGATCTTGTTATCGCTGGAAGCAGAGGGCTAAATACACTGCAAGAAATGGTGCTTGGTAGTGTCAGTCATAAAATAGCAAAACGAGTGAAATGTCCGGTGATGATTATAAAATAAAATAGAATGTAATGAAGACCTTAGTATAACTGAGGTCTTTTTTATGTATAAATAACTCTTATTTGTGGAAATACTAGATATATAAGTTGAAAAGATGTTAACTTACAAATTTGTAAGTTAGTTGTTAGAGAAATCGATGTTATGAAATTTTTCCCATTGGTAAAATAAAAGTATCACAGGGGAGATAGGGAGGATGGAAGCAATGAAATCATTTCAAAATTTGTCATATAGTCAAGGGGTAAGCTTAATTTGTCTAGGGGGATTTGCTGCATCTGTTACGTTAGCTGTTTTAATAAAGGTGTTTCATCAAATTTTTTAATATTAGAGTAGGGAAGGAATTGGTTGTTATCATTAGTAGGAACAGCAATGAAAATAAAAAATAGCTCTTAGCATGTATGTAGATGCTAAGAGCTATTTTTATGATTTTTATATGTTATTTAAGCTTGTTTTGATTTTACTGACCCTGTATTTAAAGTAAGGGCAAGGAAGAACATTGCAAGTATGCAAGATGCAAGTAATAAGATGAATCCGCCATCCCACCCGAATGCATCTACGATAAAGCCCATAGCGGCACTAGCGAAAGCAGCTCCGCCTAAGTAACCGAAGAATCCAGTTAAGCCTGCTGCAGTTCCAGCAGCTTTCTTTGGTGCTAAGTCAAGAGCGTGTAGACCAATTAACATAACCGGTCCGTAAATTAAAAATCCAATTGCGACAAGAGCGATACTATCAACCATTGGATTACCAGGAGGATTTAACCAGTAAACAAGAACTGCGATAAATACACCAATCATAAATAAAATACCAGCAGGTGCACGACGTCCTTTAAATAGTTTATCACTCATCCATCCGCAAAGAAGTGTACCTGGAATACCAGCCCATTCATATAGAGCGTAAGCAGTACGTGAGCTACTATGAGTAAAGCTTTTTTCTTCTACTAAATAAGTAGGAGCCCAGTCTACAACGCCGTAACGTACGAAATACACGAAAACGTTCGCAATAGCGATGTACCATAAAAATTTATTGTTTAGTACGTATTTAAATAAAATTTCCTTTGCCGAAAGTTCGCGTTCGCGATCTTTTATTTTCTCATCTGGTGGATATTCTCCAGTATGCTCTTCAATAGAAGGTAGTCCACAAGATTGAGGTGTATCTTTCATTGTAATTAGTACATAAATACCAACTAAAATTGAAAGAATACCTGGGAAGTAAAAAATACTATGCCAGTCATTTGCAAAGAAGTATAAGCCTAATGTTACAAGAGAAGGCATCAGCGCGCCGCCGACATTATGAGCGACGTTCCAAATAGACATTTTTGTACCACGTTCGCTAATAGAGAACCAGTGAACCATCGTACGACCACAAGGAGGCCATCCCATGCCTTGTACCCATCCATTTAAAAACTGAAGTACAAACATAAGTATAATGCTCGTTGTAATGAAAGAAAATGAGCCGAAAATAATATTAATGATACCTGATAAAAATAGCCCAGCTGCTAAAAAGTAGCGAGGATTACAACGGTCGGATACGATACCCATAAGAAATTTACTTAATCCGTAAGCGATAGATACTGCTGAAAGGATAACCCCAAGTTCCCCTTTACTAAATCCTTGCTCGATTAAGTATGGCATTGCTAGTGAAAAGTTTTTTCGAACAAAGTAGTAACCTGCATAACCAATGAAGATACCTAAGAATACTTGTAAACGTAATTTACGGTATTCGCTATCAACGCGATCAGCTGGTAAGCGTTCCGCGTGGGGCGCAGGTTTAAATAATTGTGTGAAAAACATAAAATGAAAATCCTCCCCTAATTAATTCGAAGCGTTTTAAGACAGAGAATATAAAAAGGCCATGAAATATAAAAAAGTTTCCTTTTTTATGATTCATAGCCGTGTACTCCGTTTCTCCGTGACTGTCAATATTAACTTCGTCGAAAATTATACAACTTTGTGACAAAAATGTAAACGTTTTTATGAATAAAAGTATTGACGGATTTTGTTCGTGGGATTAATATTTAAATACGTTAAATATTTTATTGTTTAAATAAGAGGTGGATAACATGCCAAATGATATGACGCATATCGATAAAATTCAAGCTCTAGCCTTTTCGATTGGAAAGAAAATGCAGACGGAGTTATTAGAACAAATGCAAGCAACAGGACTTACACCACCGCAGTTTTATATTTTAAAGATTCTAGATCATTATGGGGCTTCAAGAGCGACAACATTAGCAAAAAAGATGTACGTGAAGCCTAGCGCAATTACAGTGATGATTGATCGTCTAATCGATCAAGAACTTGTAGAACGCTATCACGACAAAGATGACCGTCGTGTTGTCATCATCGAGTTAACGAAAAAGGGGAAATCTAGAGTAGAAGAGGCAATGACAGCTCGCAACGAGCATATTGCAAAATACTTTTCACATTTAGAGTTGCAAGAAAGAGAAGATTTATTACGTCTCTTTGAGAAGCTAGAAACCATTATTTGCGGGACACAAGAGAAAAAAGAGAATAACTAAGAGGAATTGAGGAGATTACATGGAACAACAAGAAAATCAAAATAGAAAGTTGTTGTTAATCGGTTTAGTAATCGCGATGCTATTTGCTGCATTAGATGGAACAATTGTTGGTACAGCAATGCCACGTATCGTCGG
Organism: Bacillus sp. FSL K6-1338; assembly: GCF_038006965.1. Classification (NCBI taxonomy): domain Bacteria; kingdom Bacillati; phylum Bacillota; class Bacilli; order Caryophanales; family Bacillaceae; genus Bacillus; species Bacillus sp. FSL K6-1338. The sequence goes on from NZ_JBBOWI010000001.1 coordinate 694,483, forward strand.
TGACCTAGGCGGATTAAGTTTAATGACATGGTTAACAACAGCATATATGTTAACATCAACGACAGTTGTACCAATTGCAGGTAAGTTAGCGGATTTACTTGGTCGTCGTAACGTATATATAACAGGGCTAGTTATTTTCATGATTGGTTCGGCGTTATGTGGTATGGCAAATGGTATGACAGAATTAATTATTTTCCGTGGTATTCAAGGTCTTGGTGGCGGTATTATGATGCCAATGGCTATGATTATTATTGGAGATATGTTCACGGGAAAAGAACGTGCGAAATGGCAAGGTATTTTTGGTGCGTTATACGGTCTTGCTTCTGTAATTGGACCACAAGTTGGTGGGTGGATTGTAGATGCAGTGAACTGGAGATGGGTATTCTACATTAACTTACCGGTTGGTATTTTAGCAACAATCTTTATTGCAATGGGATTAAAATCACATAAACAAACAGGACCAATTAAAATTGATATCGCTGGAATCTTTACGATGATTCTAGGTGTTGTAAGTTTATTACTTGCGCTAACGTTTGGCGGAAAAGATTATGCATGGGACTCTTGGCAAATTATCGGTTTATTTGCACTAGCTGTAATTGGTATCGTTAGCTTTGTTATTGTTGAAACGAAAGCTGAAGAGCCGATTTTACCAATGCATTTCTTTAAAAATCGCACATTTACAATACTGAATGCGATTGGATTCTTTATGAGTATTGGAATGTTCGGCGCGATTATGTTCGTACCATTCTTCATGCAAGGTATTGTAGGAGTAAGTGCTGCTGAATCAGGAACAATTATGACTCCAATGATGATTACAATGATTGTAATGAGTATTATCGGTGGGCAACTTGTATTAAAAGTTGGTGTAAAACCACAAATTATCGCAGGTATGCTTATTATGGCGGGTGGTTTCTGGTTATTAACAACGATGGATATGCACACAACGAAGCTTACAGCTACTTCTTATATGATGGTTATCGGTTTAGGAATGGGTCTTGTAATGCCGACATTAACATTAGCGTTACAAGAAAGCTTCCCGAAAAAAGACCTTGGTGTCGTAACGTCATCAAGTCAGTTCTTCCGTCAAATTGGTGGAACATTTGGTATTACAATTTTAGGATCAATTATGAATAACACTTCAGGTACAACGTTAACAAATAAATTAGTACCTGTATTAGATACATTCCCGAAAGAAGCGGGACAAATGGTAACGAAATTTAAAGATATGATTCACACAGATCCACAAGGTTTATATTCGATGCTATTTAGCCCAGAGGCATTAAAACAAATGCCAGAAGCGTTCGCTAACAGCATTGTACCTATTTTGAAAAACTCTTTAGTAGACTCGCTTCATACTGTATTCTTAACAGGATTAGTATTTATCGTAGTAGGTGCCATCTTTACGATTTTCTTACAAAAAATTAAATTATCAGATCGTAAAAAAGATGCTAAAGAGCCTGCTGTAGAAGAAAAAGAAAAAACTGTATCATACTCGTAATGAAGAAGCATCGCCTTATGGCGGTGCTTTTTTGAGTATAACCTTAAAAGCTTTTTAGTGAGAAATGATTGACGTATTTTTAGAAATACGTTATATTATTTTCTGTAAACGGTTACATTAAATGAGGAGAAAAGAGAATGAGTACGATTAAAGACGTTGCGAAATTAGCGGGAGTATCTGTTGCGACCGTTTCCAGAGTTTTAAATAAAAATGGATATGTTCACGAAGATACATTAAAAAAGGTAGAGCGTGCAATTGAGATGTTAGATTATAAGCCTAGTACAGTAGCGCGTTCACTGTATAATAAAAAGTCTCGTTTAATTGGCTTAGTTGTTCCAAATATCGTGAATCCGTTCTTTCCAGAAGTTGCACGTGCCGTAGAAGATGTAGCACATAAACAAGGTTACACAGTTGTCCTTTGTAACTCTGATGAAAGTTTAGAAAAAGAGAAACAATACATTGATGTACTTAGACAAAATAATGTAGATGGATTTATTGTAGCAACGAATCCACAAAATAGTGTTAATTACATGAATTTATCTGTCCCGGTTGTTGCGATTGACCGTATGTTTAATGAGCGTATTCCTACTGTATATGCAGATAACTATGCAGGAAGTCAGGCTGCGACAAAGTTGTTACTAGATAAAGGATGTAAACATATTGCACATATTCGCGGTCCACGTGATGTGAGTACTGCAAATGAACGTTTTGAAGGTTTTGTAGACGTTATTACGCAAAATAATCTTTCGTATATGATTGCAGAGAGTACGTTTGATCCAGCAAATAGTGAGCGTGTAGCGATGGAATTATTAGAAGAATACCCGCATATTGATGGTATTGTTGCTGGGAATGATTTAATTGCGATTGGTATTGTAAAGGCTGCACTTCAAAAGGGGATTGCCATTCCAGATGATTTACAAATTATTGGATTTGATGGAATTTCTTTAACAGAAATGATGTATCCATCTATTACAACAGTTGCACAACCGATATATGAAATGGGGAAAATTGCAACAGAGTTGTTGTTAGAGCAAATGGAAGGAAATACATTAGAAGAGAAACACTATCGTTTGCCGATTGAAATTATAGAACGAAATACAACGAAGTAAGGAGATGAAACAGATGCCAAATATTGCAGTAGTAGGAAGCATTTCAATGGACTTAGTGGCTGTTTCAAAAAAACGGCCGAAAGCAGGAGAAACAGTAATTGGTGAAGCGTTTCATACAATCCCAGGAGGGAAAGGGGCAAACCAAGCAGTTGCTGCAGCTAGGTTAGGAGCAAATGTAGCGATGGTTGGAGCGGTAGGAAATGATGATTATGGAACAGTAGTTAGAAAAAATTTAGAGAACGAACGCATTTTTATCGATTATGTGGTACCGGTTACAGATAGAACGACAGGAATTGCTCATATCGTTTTAGCAGAAGAAGATAACAGTATTGTTGTCGTACAAGGGGCAAATGCTCTTGTAAATAAGTCAGTTGTAGATCGCTCCAAAGACCTTCTTGTAAAAGCGGATATGGTTGTTCTTCAACTAGAAATTCCACTTGAAACAGTAAAATATGTATTGGCTATTTGTGAGGAACATAATATTCCTGTTATGTTGAATCCAGCGCCAGCACAAGTTTTATCAGAAGAAATTTTAGAAAAAGCAACTTATATTACGCCAAATGAACATGAGTGCCGCATTGTATTAGATGATTTTACATCACCAATTGAAGATTTATTGGCGAAGTATCCAAATAAATTATTGATGACAGAAGGTTCTAACGGTGTTCGTTTCCATAATGGCACAGAGATTGTACATGTTCCTAGCATTGCTGTTGATGTAGTGGATACAACTGGAGCTGGTGATACATTTAATGGTGCGTTAGCAGTTGCACTTTCTGAAGGAGAGACACTTCAAAAAGCAATTCGTTTCGCGAATATTGCCGGTGGTCTTTCTGTAACGAAACTTGGAGCACAGGGCGGTATGCCAACGAGAGATCGAGTACGTGAAGTGCAGGTGATTGTTGGATGAAAAAGCATGGTGTATTAAACAGTGAAATCGCGGCAGTCCTTGCTTCACTTGGGCATACAGATACGGTTGTAATTGCTGATTGCGGGTTACCGATTCCGGATGGAGTAAAACGAATTGATTTAGCTGTTGAGATTGGAAAACCGAGTTTTTTAGAGGTGTTACAAGTTGTAGCTGATGATATGGCAATCGAAAAAGTGACGTTAGCAGAAGAAGTCATTATAAATAATGCGGAAGTAAATAAAGAGATCGAGCAAAAATTAATAGAGCCAGCATTTGAGTATGTATCTCATGAACAATTTAAAGAGCATACAAAGAAAGCGAAGGCGATTATTCGTACAGGCGAGGCTACGCCTTATGCAAATGTAATTTTACATGCAGGCGTGATTTTTTAATAAAGGGAAGTGATGGGAATGCATATTGAAATGAAAAACATTTCAAAGGCGTTCAATGGCAATCCTGTTTTGAAGAATGCACAGTTTATGATTGAAACAGGAGAAGTCCATGCATTGATGGGGGAAAATGGAGCGGGTAAATCAACGCTCATGAAGATTTTAACAGGTGTATACAAAAAAGATGATGGGACAATCACGATTGATGGGCAAGAGCGCACCTTTAAAAATGCGAAAGAAGCTGAAGAGTACGGCATCGCATTTATACATCAAGAACTAAACATATTGCCGAATTTAACAGTAGCTGAAAATATGTTTCTTGGTAAAGAGTTAATGTATGGGAAAACAGGTATTTTACGCACTCGACAAATGAACGCGATTGCGCAGCAGCAACTAGCAGAGCTAGGATTGCATGTAAGAGGTGCTATGTTAGCAGAGGAACTATCGGTTGGACAACAGCAAATTATCGAAATTGCGAAAGCGTTAATGACAAACGCGAGCGTTATTATTATGGATGAACCTACTGCGGCACTGACGGATCGTGAAATCGAAACGCTCTTTATAGTAATCAATAAGTTACGTAAAGAAGGTGTTTCATTCGTGTACATTTCGCATCGTATGGAAGAGATTTTCTCGATATGTGATGCCATTACGATTTTGCGTGATGGAGAATACGTTGGAAAGAGATTAATTCCAGAAACATCATTTGATGAAGTAGTGAGTATGATGGTGGGGCGCAGCATTGGTGAACGTTACCCAGAGCGAAATAGTCAAATTGGTGATGTCATTTTTGAAATGCGTAACGGAACGAAGAAAGGGAAATTTGAAAATGTTTCGTTTCAAGTAAGGAAAGGTGAAATCCTTGGTGTAGCTGGTTTAATGGGAGCTGGTCGCACTGATATTATGAAAGCGATATTTGGTTATGAACCTTTAGATTCTGGACAAATTTTTATAAATGGACAAGAAGTAAAGATTGATAGTCCGATAGATGCAATTAGACAAAGAATTGCTTTCATTACAGAAGATAGAAAGTCTGAAGGATTAGTGTTAGATTTTTCAATTCGAGAAAATTTAGCTTTACCGAATTTAGAAAGTCTTTCAAAGGGAAGTGTTCTAAGCAACGAGCTAGAACAACAGTTTACAGAGGATATGATGAAGCTTCTTAATGTGAAAGCATCTAGCGGAGAGCAGGCAGTGAAATCTCTTTCTGGTGGAAATCAGCAAAAGATTGTAATCGCAAAATGGCTAGGCATTCATCCGCAATTACTCATTTTAGATGAGCCAACAAGAGGTGTCGATGTTGGAGCGAAAAAAGAAATTTACTCTATCATGAATAAGCTTACTGAGCAAGGCGATGCCGTTATTATGGTATCATCTGAGCTTCCGGAAGTTTTAGGAATGAGTGATCGAGTTCTTGTTATTCATGAAGGAAAAGTCGGCGGCATTTTAGGGAAAGATGAGGCATCACAAGAGTCTATTATGGCACTAGCTACAGGGGGAGAGTAAGGATGGCTAAGAAGGGGAATGTATTACAACAACTCGGTTCTTTAATCGGTTTAGTATTAATTATCGTCGTAATTACAGTTTTAAATCCAGCGTTCATTGAAATTCCAAATTTATTTAATATACTGCGTCAAGTATCGATTAATGCGCTTATTGCATTCGGAATGACCTTCGTAATTTTAACAGGGGGTATTGACTTATCGGTAGGTTCTATTTTAGCATTATCAAGTGCACTTGTTGCTGGAATGATGGCAAGTGGCATGGATCCGTTCCTTGCAATGGCAGTTGGACTATTAGCAGGTCTTGTAATGGGGGTTGTAAACGGTATCATCATTGCGAAAGGAAAAGTAGCTCCATTTATTGCAACTTTAGCAACAATGACTATTTTTCGTGGGTTGACGCTTGTTTATATGGACGGACGTCCGATCACTGGTCTTGGTGATCATTTAATGTTCCAAATGTTTGGCCGCGGTTATTTTCTTGGTATTCCGGTACCAGCTGTTACAATGATGATCGCTTTCGCAGTACTGTACTTCATTTTGAAGAAAACGACATTTGGCCGTCGTACATTTGCAATTGGTGGAAATGAAGAAGCAGCAGCACTATCAGGTATTAATGTTACGAGAATTAAAGTAATGATTTACGGTCTTTCCGGAATTTTGGCAGCGCTTGCAGGTATTGTCTTAACATCACGACTAGATTCTGCACAGCCGACTGCAGGTACTTCTTACGAATTAGATGCAATTGCAGCAGTTGTATTAGGTGGAACAAGTCTTTCTGGGGGAAGAGGATGGATTGTTGGTACATTCATCGGTGTACTAATTATCGGTGTACTAAATAACGGTTTAAATTTATTAGGTGTATCTTCTTTCTTCCAACAAGTTGTAAAAGGACTTGTAATCTTACTAGCTGTATTAATTGATCGCCGAAAAGAAGCGTAATGGAGGGACAGTTCATGAAGAAATGGTTACTTATACTCGTTGCATGTATTATGGTCATTACTGCTGGTTGTTCAATGGAACCACCAGAATGGGCAAAGGATTCTAGCGATAAAGGTCGAAATAAAACTATTAAAGTTGGATTCTCTGTTTCAACTTTAAATAATCCCTTCTTTGTAACTTTGAAAAAGGGTGCAGAAAAGAAAGCGAAAGATAGCGGCATCGAATTGATTGCTGTTGATGCGCAAAATGATGCAGCGAAGCAAACGAACGATGTTGAAGATTTAATTCAAAAGGGTGTCGATGTAGTTGTTATTAATCCGACCGATTCAGATGCTGTTGCTTCAGCGGTAAGTGCGGCAAATGCAGCAAATGTTCCTGTTATTACAGTAGACCGCGTTGCGAATTCAGGTAAGGTTGTTTCTCACATTGCATCTAATAATATCGAAGGTGGTCAAATGGCTAGTGATTACATTCGTGAATTAGTCGGCGAAGGAGCAAACGTTGCTGAGTTAGAAGGAATCCCTGGATCGTCTGCTGCTCGTGAACGTGGGAAAGGATTCCATAACGTAGCCGATAAGTCTTTAAAAGTAGTTGCCAAACAAGCGGCTGATTTTGATAGAGCGAAAGGATTATCTGTTATGGAAAACATTTTGCAAGCAAATAGCGATATTAAAGCCGTGTTTGCGCATAACGACGAGATGGCATTAGGTGCACTTGAAGCATTGAAGTCTGCTGGAAAAACAGATGTAGTCGTTGTTGGATTTGATGCAACTGAAGATGCTGTGAAAGCGGTTAACGATGGGCGTATGGCTGCAACAGTCGCTCAAAAACCGGAATTAATCGGAGAGAAGGCGATGCAAACAGCAAAAGAGATAACACAAGGTAAAAAAGTGGACAAATCTATTCCGATTGAATTAGAGCTTATTAAGAAAAATAAATAAATATAAAATGAAAATTAGGAAGGAAGAATAACAAATGAAATTCTTTATTGATACAGCAAACATTAACGAAATTAAAGAGGCAAATGCATTAGGCGTAGTAGCTGGAGTAACGACAAACCCATCACTTGTAGCAAAAGAAGGCGTAGATTTCCATGAGCGTATTCGTGAAATTTGCAGCTTTATAGAAGGACCTGTAAGTGCAGAAGTAATTAGCTTAGAAGCTGATAAAATGATTGAAGAAGGAAAAGAATTAGCGAAGATTGCTCCAAACGTTGTTGTAAAAGTTCCAATGACAACAGAAGGTTTAAAAGCAGTAAAAGCGTTCTCTGATTTAGGAATTCGTACAAACGTTACATTAGTATTCTCAGCAGTTCAAGCATTACTTGCAGCTCGCGCTGGTGCAACATATGTTTCACCATTCTTAGGTCGTTTAGATGATATCGGTCATAACGGTATGGATTTAATTCGTCAAATCGCAGAAATCTTTGCAATTCATGGCATCGAAACAGAAATCATTGCAGCATCTGTACGTCACAGCGTTCACGTAACTGATGCAGCATTAAACGGTTCACATATTGCAACAATCCCAGCAAACGTAATTGCTTCATTAGTGAAGCACCCATTAACAGATCAAGGAATTGAGAAATTCTTAGCTGATTGGGAAAAAACACAAGAGAAATAATAGAAAATCAAGAATCCTAGTTTAATTGACTAGGATTCTTTTTTATTTAAAAGAATTTTCATGCAATTTTGCATATTGTCTTTTAAATTTGTTATATAAGATATTTAATATATATCACATAACTCTTTATTTTTCATATTTCGATATAAAGTGAAACTTTAATCAGTGGGGGCTTTGTTCATCAGCACACTGATTATTAGTTGAACCAAGGGATAAACAGATAGAGGGTCTGACCAGAAAACTGGAGGGCATGATTCTATAACAGAAAGTTCAATGTTTATAGAATTATGTCTTTTTATATAGGGAGGGTAGTAAACAGAGATTTCGACAAAAACGTACCGATTTATCTGAATTTTAAGTTTTATAAAAGGAGAGAAATGGAATGAGAAGAAAAGCCCCATTTAAAGTGTTGTCATCATTAGCAATTGCAGCAATTATCGGATGCACATCTGTAATGAGTGCGCCGTTAGCATATGCAGAAACGCCAGCAAAAGAGAAAGAGAATGTGTCTACAACGCCAATTGATTACAATTTAATTCAAGAAGATCGTTTAGCGGAAGCTTTGAAAGAAAGAGGAACAATTAATCCAGCATCTTCTAAAGAAGAGACGAAAAAGGCTGTCGAGCAATATATTGAAAAGAAACAAGGAGATCAGGCGAACAAAGAAATTCTTCCAGATGCTCCCTCACAAGAAACGTCTGATTTCACAAAAAAAGTAAAAGAGAAAAAGATGGAAGAAAAGGAAAATGTAAAAAAGACTGAAAAAAATATTAATCTTGAGCAAAAGCCAGAACCAAATAAAAAGCAATTGAATGGGCAAGTTCCAACTTCAAAAGCAAAGCAAGCTCCATATAAAGGATCTGTTCGATCAGATAAAGTATTAGTGCTACTCGTTGAATTTAGTGATTATAAACATAATAATATTGATCAAACACCAGGTTATATGTATTCGAAAGACTTTAGTAGAGAACATTATCAAAAGATGTTGTTTGGTAAGGAGCCTTATACATTATTTGATGGTTCAAAAGTAAAAACATTTAAACAATACTATGAAGAGCAGTCTGGTGGTAGTTATACGACAGACGGATATGTAACGGAGTGGCTAACAGTTCCAGGAAAAGCATCTGATTATGGAGCTGATGGTAGCAGTGGTCACGATAATAAAGGTCCGAAAGGTGCACGTGATTTAGTGAAAGAAGCTTTGCATGCAGCTGCTGAGAAAGGACTAGATTTATCTCAGTTTGATCAGTTTGATAGATATGATACAAACGGGGATGGGAATCAAAACGAACCTGACGGTGTAATTGATCATTTAATGGTAATCCATGCTGGTGTTGGTCAAGAAGCTGGTGGCGGTAAATTAGGTGATGATGCGATCTGGTCACATCGTTCAAAATTAGCAGTAGATCCAGTAGCGATTGAAGGTACAAAATCAAAGGTAGATTACTTTGGTGGAAAAGTAGCAGCACATGATTACACAATTGAACCAGAAGATGGAGCTGTAGGTGTGTTTGCGCATGAATTTGGACATGATCTTGGATTACCAGATGAATATGACACGAAATATACTGGAAATGGTTCACCTGTCGAAGCTTGGTCATTAATGAGTGGAGGTAGTTGGACAGGAAAAATCGCAGGAACGGAGCCGACAAGTTTTTCACCACAAAATAAAGACTTCTTACAAAAGAATATGGGTGGCAACTGGGCAAAAATATTAGAAGTAGATTACGATAAAATTAAGAGTGGTGTGGGAGTTCCTACATATATTGATCAAAGTGTTACGAAATCAAATCGTCCAGGCGTTGTACGTGTTAACTTACCAGGTAAAAGTGTTGAAACGATTAAACCGGCGTTTGGAAAGCATGCATATTATAGTACAAGAGGCGATGATATGCATACAACGTTAGAGACACCATTCTTTGACTTAACAAAAGGAACAAATACAAAATTCGATTATAAAGCAAATTATGAGTTAGAAGCAGAGTGCGATTTCGTCGAAGTACATGCAGTAACAGAAGATGGAACGAAAACATTAATTGATAGACTTGGAGAAAAAGTAGTCCAAGGAGATAAAGATACAACAGATGGGAAATGGATTGATAAATCATATGATTTAAGTCAATTTAAAGGCAAAAAAGTGAAACTACAATTCGACTATATTACAGATCCGGCTGTAACATATAAAGGTTTTGCGATGGACGATGTAAATGTAACTGTTGATGGACAAGTTGTATTTTCTGATGATGCAGAAGGACAGTCTAAAATGAATTTAAATGGTTTTGTTGTTTCTGATGGGACAGAGAAGAAAGCTCATTATTACTACTTAGAATGGAGAAACTATGCGGGATCAGATAATGGATTAAAAGCAGGAAAAGGTCCAGTGTATAATACAGGTCTTGTCGTTTGGTATGCAGATGATAGCTTTAAAGATAACTGGGTTGGGGTGCATCCAGGTGAAGGATTCCTTGGGGTTGTAGATTCTCATCCAGAAGCACTTGTTGGTAATCTGAACGGGAAACCAGCGTACGGTAATACGGGCATGCAAATTGCAGACGCTGCATTTTCATTTGATAAAACACCAGCATGGAGTGTAAATTCATTAACACGTGGCCAGTTTAACTATTCTGGATTACAAGGTGTTACAACTTTTGATGATTCAAAAGTATATAGTAACAAGCAAATTGTAGATGCAGGAAGAAAAGTTCCAAACCTTGGACTTAAATTCCAAGTTGTTGGACAGGCAGAAGATAAATCGGCAGGCGCTGTTTGGATTAAACGTTAATAACATAAAAGCACATTCTTCATATGAAGAGTGTGCTTTTTAATTTGTACAGTAAGTTATTATTTTAGTTTATGTAATACAAATGTTTATTCATGTGTAGTGTATCAAATTATGTGGAGAAAGGAAATATTTCCGAGGAAATTGTCGAAGTATCGTCGTTATTTATAAACTTTCTTTTTAAAAGAAGTAATGTATTATTGCCTTTACGGCTCAATTTATTTACATTGTTATTTGGTTATACACAAAAGTAATATATTGGGCAAAAAAGAGTTCTATTCAATATGGCTCTTTTTATAGATAGAAAGGAGTAAGCGATAAATGAAAGAAGTTATTGGATGTCCACAGTGTGAAGGGGATATTACTGTACAACATATTATTGATCTCCCACATCCTTTTTCATTAAGGTGTCCACATTGTAAGGTGAAGTTGAAAGAAATAAGGGTAACGTCATGTTTAATATTAGCGATGATTTGTATAATTCCATTGTTTATTATTATTGGAGAGAGTATTAAGGAATTACTAGTAAAATATTTTTCTATTGTAGACAATGTACCAACTGTACTTATTTTCTTTTTATTTTGTTATCCATTGTATTATTTCTATGAAAAATATAATGCTATATTGTTTATTAAATATGGTTTGCTGAAAGTTAAAAGTTGAATTGAATAGGAGATTATCATTATGCTTTGGAAAATATATTTAGTTATTGTAGCAATGTTAGCTATTATTTCGTTAGTAAGGGGTATGTTTCAAACACCAATTCAAAAGTTTGACTTTGTAGTATCTATTATTACGTGGATAGGGCTCTTTGGTTTTGTATTTGATATACAAATATTAACCTCGATTGTTTGGAAATGTATCTTCTTGTTTAGCGTCATTTGGACTTTAACTGCAGTTTTTGTTTTTCGTTTATATGAAGAGCGAGATGAGCCATTACCTTTTATATTTAAATTAATTGGCATTATTCCAACGCTTCCATTATATTACGGATTATATCAATATGCATTTTAAAAAAGACAACGATGGATTATCCCATCATTGTCTTTTTTACTTTGCTTCTTACATAAATCATCCCAGCAAATGTTAATAAAAATGCTGTCCCGATAATGAAGCTGATGCTAGGTGATGCTCCGATTGCGCCGACTGTAAAGGAGCCAGCAACAACTCCTAATGAGAAGAAGGCATAAAATAATCCGAATGCCTTTCCGCGATTATCGTCTGTAGTATTTTCAACGAGTAAAGCGTTAATAGACGGAAAGAGGATTGCGAATCCAATTCCATAAATCATCATTACAATAAAGAGCATACCTTTTGTAGCAAATAATCCGAGTAAAGATAATGCGAATGCCATAACTGCAATTCCGATTAGCATTAGTTTCGAACGATTAAATCGATCGTAAATACGATTTGTTGGAAGCAAGAAGAAGAGGATAGCAGTAATACCAAATACACTTAACATCATGCCTGTTGTAGATGCTTTAAGCGCTAATGCCTCAACTTTTACTGGTAACATATAAGTGACAATTCCTTGTGAAAACATTAATGTGAAAGCACCAATATATGCTTGTAATAACGGTTCTGATTTTAACAGTTCAATCATATCTTCTTTGTTCATCATTTGCGTTCTTGATGTATCTTTTCTTGATACGTTATTTGGTAAGAAGAATAGAGATACGATTGTACCAAGAGCCATTAAAATAGAAATAGTAATGAAGACCCATTCTACGCCAGCTGTTGCTTTCATAATACCGCTGAAAGCAGGTCCTACGATTGCCGCTGTTCCAACAGCAGCACCAGATAGAGCCATTGCTTTTCCTTGTCTTTTTGCATTTGTTTGTTTTGATAAAAATGTAAAGGCAGCAGGAATTAAAAAGCCATCACTAAATCCATGCATAAAGCGCACAACTAATAGTTGTTCACCACTTTGAACAACGGTGTATAACAAGACTATGAAACTCGTAATTCCCATGCTTATATAAAGGATTTTTTTTGCACCAAATTTATCGACAGCGGCTCCAGCAATAATATTACCAATCATATTAGCGAATGAGTACATACCGACAACTAGCCCGATAATAAGAGGAGTTCCTCCAAGGCTTTGAGCGAAAGTACTCATAATAGGTAATTGTGAAAATGTATCTAAAAATGCCACGATAACGATAAAGTAAATAAAATATTTCAAGCGATATTCACCTCTCCAATGCTATTATGGCACAATGCTAATTTCACCTGCAATGAAATTGAATTAACAGATGTGGAAAAAAGTACAAAGTGACAAAATATTGAACGTTATTTGTAAAAAATTAGTAGTGATGTGATTGTTTTTTTGAAATATATGGATAGAAGTATTATAATAGATTTGTAAACTTCACCAGGTTAAGTATATACATAGAGAGGGATGTATAAAATGAAAGCACTACTTTGGCATAATCAACGTGATGTACGAGTAGAAGAAGTACCAGAACCAACAGTAAAACCAGGAACAGTGAAAATCAAAGTTAAATGGTGTGGTATTTGTGGGACAGACTTGCATGAATATTTAGCAGGGCCTATTTTTATTCCAACAGAAGAACATCCATTAACACATGTGAAAGCACCTGTTATTTTAGGTCATGAGTTTAGTGGTGAGGTAATAGAGATTGGTGAAGGAGTTACATCTCATAAAGTGGGAGACCGCGTTGTTGTAGAACCAATTTATTCTTGTGGTAAATGTGAAGCTTGTAAACATGGACATTACAATGTTTGTGAACAACTTGTTTTCCACGGTCTTGGCGGAGAAGGCGGCGGTTTCTCTGAATATACAGTAGTACCAGAAGATATGGTTCATCACATTCCAGATGAAATGACGTATGAACAAGGTGCGCTTGTAGAACCAGCAGCAGTAGCAGTTCATGCAGTACGTCAAAGTAAATTAAAAGAAGGGGAAGCTGTAGCAGTATTTGGTTGCGGTCCAATTGGACTTCTTGTTATCCAAGCAGCTAAAGCAGCAGGAGCAACTCCTGTTATTGCAGTTGAACTTTCTAAAGAACGTCAAGAGTTAGCGAAATTAGCAGGTGCAGACTATGTATTAAATCCAGCAACTCAAGATGTGCTAGCTGAAATTCGTAACTTAACAAATGGTTTAGGTGTAAATGTTAGCTTTGAAGTAACAGGTGTTGAAGTTGTATTACGCCAAGCGATTGAAAGTACAAGCTTCGAAGGACAAACTGTAATTGTTAGTGTATGGGAAAAAGACGCAACAATTACTCCGAATAATTTAGTATTAAAAGAAAAAGAAGTTATTGGTATTTTAGGATACCGTCACATCTTCCCAGCTGTTATTAAATTAATTAGCTCTGGTCAAATTCAAGCAGAGAAATTAATTACGAAAAAAATTACAGTGGATCAAGTTGTTGAAGAAGGATTTGAAGCACTTGTAAAAGATAAAACACAAGTGAAAATTCTTGTTTCACCTAAATAAGATAGAATCGAAAAGAGTAGCCCTTTTCTAGAAATAGAAGAGGGCTACTTTTTTTCTATACTGAAAGGTGATAGACTTTCCTTTGACTAAATGTATTTTTGTTTGGAAGGGAGAATCTAATGCTTTCATTTTTGTTAACTTTAAAGCGAATGTTAAGAGCCTGTTTACGAGCGTGGAAAGATAAAGAATTTCAAGTATTATTCGTATTAACAATTTTGACTTTAATATCGGGTACGATTTTTTATAGTACGGTTGAAGGGTTACGTCCTTTAGATGCGTTATATTTTAGTGTTGTGACATTGACAACTGTAGGAGATAAAGATTTTAGTCCTCAGACAGATTTTGGAAAGGTTTTCACGATATTATATATATTTATTGGAATGGGATTAGTGTTTGGATTTATTCGTAAGCTGGCAACTAATGTACAATTACCAACGATATTATCAAATAGAAAAAAAGAGTAAAGCATTCAGATGCTTTACTCTTTTTTTACATTAGTTTAGACAAGCCTTAATAATAGTTTATTAAAATGAAAGTGTATTCATTCATTATATTCACTGTGTATAAAGTTATAATGATATGAACATTTGCATATTTTGATTTAGTGATAGAATTTTCATGAAAGGTGGGATATTCTAGTCATAGGTTAACCGGATGACATCATAGGATCCTAACAAAATTTTTACAATAATTCAATTATAAAATGGAGGATTTTATATGAAAAAGAAAGTACTTGCTTTAGCGGCAGCTATTACATTAGTTGCTCCATTACAAAGTGTTGCATTTGCTCATGAAAATGATGGGGGACAGAGATTTGGAGTTATTCCGCGCTGGTCTGCTGAAGATAAACATAAAGAAGGCGTGAATTCTCATTTATGGATTGTAAATCGTGCAATTGATATTATGTCTCGTAATACAACACTTGTAAAACAAGATCGAGTTGCACTATTAAATGAATGGCGTACTGAGTTAGAGAACGGTATTTATGCTGCTGACTATGAAAATCCTTATTATGATAATAGCACATTTGCTTCACATTTCTATGACCCTGACAATGGGAAAACTTATATTCCGTATGCAAAGCAGGCAAAGGAAACTGGAGCTAAATATTTTAAATTAGCTGGTGAGTCTTACAAAAATAAAGATATGAAACAAGCATTCTTCTATTTAGGATTATCTCTTCATTATTTAGGTGATGTAAACCAACCGATGCATGCGGCAAACTTTACGAATCTTTCGTATCCACAAGGATTCCATTCTAAATATGAAAACTTTGTAGATACGATAAAAGATAATTATAAAGTAACGGATGGAAATGGGTATTGGAACTGGAAAGGTACGAATCCAGAAGATTGGATTCATGGAGCGGCAGTAGTTGCGAAGCAAGATTATGCTGGCATTGTAAATGATAATACGAAAGATTGGTTCGTAAGAGCAGCTGTATCACAAGAATATGCAGATAAATGGCGCGCTGAAGTTACACCAATGACAGGTAAGCGTTTAATGGATGCACAACGTGTTACTGCTGGATATATTCAGCTTTGGTTTGATACGTACGGAAATCGTTAAGTATTTGGCCTTTTTATCACTATACAATACATGGAGGTATGAAACGTGAAAGGTAAATTGCTAAAAGGTGTACTTAGCTTAGGTGTTGGTTTAGGAGCTTTATATAGCGGAACGTCAGCTCAAGCAGAAGCATCTACAAATCAAAATGATACATTAAAAGTGATGACGCATAATGTATATATGCTATCAACAAACTTATATCCAAACTGGGGACAAACTGAGCGTGCTGATTTAATTGGGGCGGCAGATTATATAAAGAATCAAGATGTTGTTATATTAAATGAAGTGTTTGATAATAGCGCATCAGATCGTTTATTAGGCAATTTGAAGAAAGAATATCCAAATCAAACAGCAGTATTAGGTCGTAGTAGTGGAAGCGAATGGGATAAAACGTTAGGGAACTATTCATCTTCAACTCCTGAAGATGGTGGCGTTGCGATTGTCAGCAAATGGCCAATCGCTGAAAAGATTCAATATGTATTTGCAAAAGGATGCGGGCCAGATAATTTATCGAATAAAGGATTTGTATATACGAAAATTAAGAAAAATGATCGCTTCGTTCACGTAATTGGGACGCATTTGCAGGCGGAAGATAGTATGTGCGGAAAAACTTCACCAGCATCTGTACGTACGAACCAATTAAAAGAAATTCAAGATTTTATTAAAAATAAAAATATACCAAATAATGAGTATGTGTTAATTGGTGGTGATATGAACGTAAATAAAATAAATACAGAGAACAAGAATGATTCAGAGTATGCATCTATGTTTAAAACATTGAACGCTTCTGTACCATCTTATACTGGACATACAGCGACTTGGGATGCAACGACAAACAGTATTGCAAAATATAATTTCCCTGATAGTCCTGCTGAGTATTTAGATTATATTATTCAAGTAAAGACCATGCGAACCCACCGTATATAGAGAATAAGGTGTTACAGCCGAAATCTCCACAATGGACTGTTACATCATGGTTCCAAAAATATACGTATAATGATTACTCTGATCATTATCCAGTAGAGGCGACTATTTCTATGAAGTAGTTTCAAAAAGTTTCTTCGTAAAGAAGAAACTTTTTTTATTTGCAAACAGGAAAATCACACTTTCTTTCCAATATGTATAAGACATATTGAGAAGAGGAGAGAAAAATGTGGATCGAGGAATTTTTAAAGAAGTTCCATTACCGTGTGCATTTTTGGATGAAGTGGCTTTAGATAGAAATATTCAATCAATTATAGAGTTAAGTGGAAATAAGAAGATTCGTATAGCGAGTAAATCGTTACGTTCTGTTCCGATTATGCAAAAGATTTTAGCTGCAAATGATCGATTTCAAGGTATTATGTGCTTTTCACCTAGAGAGACTTTATTTTTAATAGAACAAGGATTTAATGATTTATTGCTTGGATATCCTGCTTATGATGAAAGAGCTTTGTATGAAATTAGTTTGCTAACAAAGAAAGGTTTCATTATAACTTGTATGGTGGATTGTGAAGAGCATATTGTGTATTTAGAAAAAATTGCTGAGAAATCTAAAGGATGTTTTCGTGTTTGTTTGGATATTGATATGAGTAGTCGTTTCTTTCAATTTCATTTTGGTGTACAAAGATCCCCAGTAAAAAATGTGCAGGATGCGTTGAAAGTAGTAGAAAAGGTGAGAAGGTCATCATATTTAATGTTAGATGGTGTGATGGGTTATGAAGCTCAAATTGCTGGGGTAGGCGATCGTATACCAAATCAATGGCTGAAAAGTAAGGTGATTTCGTATTTAAAGAAGAAATCAGTGTTAGAAGTTAAAGAAAGAAGAGAACATATTGTAAAAGCAATACAAAACCTTGGTATTGAGCTAAGGTTTGTAAATGGAGGCGGAACAGGAAGCATAAAAACAACTGAGAAAGATAATTCAGTTTCAGAGATTACAATAGGTTCTGCTTTTTATTCTCCGAAGCTGTTTGATTATTATAAAGAGGTGAAATTTCATCCAGCGATCGGATTTGCCTTATCAGTTGTGCGTAAACCAGTCCCGTTTATTTACACTTGCCTAGGTGGTGGATATATTGCTTCAGGAGCAGTTGGAAAAGATAAAGAGCCTGAAGTTTGGAGACCAAAGGGTGCAAAACTATTAGCTTTAGAAGGTGCTGGCGAGGTACAAACGCCAATTTTTTATAACGGCGAGGAACGAGTGGACATAGGAGAGTCCATTTTGTTTCGTCATAGTAAGGCTGGTGAATTATGTGAACGCTTTCCTTTTTTGTATCGTGTTAAACAAGGAGAGATTGTTGGGGAGTATTCAACATATCGGGGGGATGGCCAATGCTTTCTATAAAGGGACAAAGGTGGAGGAATTGGACAGGGAATGTAGAAGGAACGCCGCATTATACGATGTATCCAGAAAGTATACAAGATGTAGTAGAAGTAGTGGGGGTTGCACGAAAAAAGGGGCAGAAAATTCGTGTTGTTGGTTCAGGACACTCGTTTACACCCCTTGTGCAAACGGAAGAAGTTTTAGTTTCTTTAGATGAATTGAAGGGCATTGTGAATATTGATGAAGAGAAGATGGTCGCTGAAGTGTGGGCAGGAACAAAGTTATATGATTTAGGGAAGTTACTTGAGGAAAAAGGTTATGCGCAAGAAAATTTAGGGGATATTGATTCGCAATCTATTGCAGGAGCGATTAGTACGGGGACTCATGGAACGGGTATTACCTTTGGGAGCTTATCAACACAAGTTATAGAGATTACGGCAGTTTTATCTAATGGTGAGAGTATAGTTTGTTCGGAAGCTGAGAACGTAAAATATTGGAGAGCGTTTCAGTTGTCACTTGGAATGTTAGGTATCATTGTAAAGATAAAATTGAAGGTTATTCCAGCGTATTCACTCGTTTATGAAAGTGAAAAACAGTCATTATCTACTGTAATGAACAAACTAGAAGAGTATAAGAAGCATCGTCACTTTGAATTTTTCGTTTTTCCTTATTCTGATGAAGTACAAGTAAAACTTACGAACGAAACAACGAATACAGGCAGTGATTTGAAATGGCATAAACTAAAGGTGGAGTTACTTGAAAATAGGATGTTCTCTTTACTATCTAAAGGGTGTAAATGGTTTCCTTCTATAAGTAAAGGAGTGAGTCGATTATCAGCTAAGGCTGTACCAAACACAAAAATAATTGGCCCGAGCTATGAAGTATTTGCTACATCACGTACGGTACCATTTTATGAAATGGAGTATAGCATTCCTTCAAAGTATATGAGGACTGTGGTAGAAGAAATCTCAAATCTTATTGAAAAGAAAAAGTATAAGGTGCACTTCCCGATCGAATGCCGCTATGTGAAAGGTGATGATATATGGCTTAGTCCAGCCTATGGAAGAGATTCAGCGTATATCGCTGTTCATATGTATAAAGGTATGAAATATGCTGCTTACTTTGGCGAAGTGGAAAAAATTTTTCTGAAGTATGAAGGGCGTCCGCATTGGGGGAAAATGCATACATTATCGTATGAGCAATTACAAGATATATATCCAGAGTTTCATTCGTTTTTACAGGCGAGGAAGTCTCTAGATGAACTTGGAATGTTTTTTAATCCTTATGCAGAAAAGTTATTTATCCCGCATTAACGGGCAGTAATACTCCCATCTCAAAATTCGGTGGGAGATAACCGCTCGTTTTGGGAGGGTTGATTAAAGTTTCACATTATGTATATGAAAAAGCTGACAAATAATTATTTGTCAGCTTTTTTTAGTGTAATTGCATTTCTTGTATGACTAATATGCTCATAAAATAGTAGTTTATCACGGCTAAATACATGCAGTAAAACATGAATAATAAACAGGCCGTTAATGATGAATAGGAATAACAATGTAACGAGTAATACTAAAGGTTCTGTATGATTTAACATAGAACTACTAGAAAGAATATAATTGATTCCGCCTAACGCAAAATAAAATATACCGTATCGAATAAATAGTTCTTTTAATGTAATACGATCTGATTTTCCTTTCAGGTTAATGCGAAGCAATGCTTTCCCAATTGTTTTTCCATTCGTAAAGTATGGAATAATAATAAAGTAAATAAGGATTGAACACGTAATGAAAATGAGTTCATACATATTGGTGTAAGATTGCATATTAGAAACGAAGAAAGAATTTCCTTTGTTTTTAATGACAGGTACAACGATAGATAAGGAAATCCAATCAATTTGCATCGCGATAAGACGACGAATGAATCCGACTGGTTTCGTTTCCAAATCAATATGACTATCTAACTCGTTTGTTTTTGGAAGGAAGTACGTAAATATTGGTGCAATGATAAAACCAATTACGCCACCTAATGTATTTAAAAACAAATCATCGATATCAAATAATCGGTATGCACAATTGTATATACCGTATAATCCAGTCACTTGTGTTAGCTCGAAAAATAGTGAAAGGAAAAAGGAAATGCAAATTGTTTGTAGGAAACTACGTCGGAAATAATAACGTAAGTAAATACCGAATGGAACAGTTAATAGAACATTAAATGCAACTTGTAAAAAAGCAGACTCTTTTAATAAGTAGAAATAAGTAGCCGGTTTCGTTAAAACTGCCGATGTATGACTACTAATCTCTTGTATGAAATAAAATGGTGAGAGTTGCATGTGTTGTGTATTAGCCGATTGTAGGCTACAAGTATCAAACGTTTGTGGCAACGGCAAAATAACAAGAAAATAGGCATTTAATAAGTAAAGTAATAATGAGTATAAAATAAATGAGCGCCATTTATTTAAATAACCGTATTTTCGATAATTAAATATTAGAAAAGGGATTAAAAGAAACATTGCTAAAAAAGGAAATAAAATAAATGCTGTTTTTACTGGAAATAAATATGCAGTCAAAGTGAAACTCCTTTCAATAAAAATTCGTTTATCATTATAGCGCTAAAAATATTTAAATACAAAGTTAAAATCTTTCGAAATAGAAATAATTACTAATTTTATAGGAATTAAGTTATAATAAATTTAATATAAGGATATTATGATTATGTAAGTTGAGAGAGGGTACAAGAGATGCGATATGAACTTTTTTCTGTAAGTGGGGATCATATTACGACTTTTGAAAGTGCATGGCGTTTTCAGGAGGGAGAACAGATTTTTGTTCATGATGATCAAACAAAAAGAAACTTTATTATTATTCGTCTGACGCATGATGTATTTCAACAAAATAAACATGTTATTCGTTTGTATTGTCAAGAAAAGAAAGTGTATGCATAAGAGAAGCCCTCTTACAGTATGAAAAGTAAGAGGGCTCTTTATCCCGCTATTTGTGGGAAGCACGATTGGTGAGGATTAAAGTTTCACTTTATCATTTTTCTCCTCGCAAGGAATAAAAAGAGAAGAGTTAATGCACATAGGTAGCATTTGATTTGGAAGAAAGGATATAGCCTTGTATTTTGTACTTCAAAGTTACATGGCCTTCTCTTTGAGAAAGCCATGTATGGTAATCTTGTTGTGTTTTCCATAACATACGAAACATATATTCTGTCTTATCATTTGTACGATGAACATGTGAAAACTCTATGTTAATAAAACCGTTCGTTCCAGGGGAAGGATAATATTGTTTAAGCTCACAAAGTAGCTCACTTTCATATCCGTACTTAATGTGAATGAGTTTAGTAACTATAAGCATATAAACACCTCTTTTACGATAATAGTAGGAAAGATAGAATTACTATAATAGTGAACTTGATCGTTATTATACTATTCTGTAAATTCGAAGTAAATGATAGGTTTTAACTTAATAAAGGTATAAAAAAGCGAGTCATCTAGTGTAATAGAATGACTCGCTTTCGATTTGTAAGTTTCACTTTATAAGAAAATAAGAGTAAGTACACCTACGATAATACAATAGAAAGAGAAATACTTTAAATTTCCTTTTGCCATAATGTTCATAAACCATTTTAGTGAAATATACGTCATGATAAATGTTGCGATGAATGCAACGACATATGGTACGAATAATGTGTCTAGATTTGGATCATTTGCAATGTCTGTAATGCTTAACAATAAGCCACCTAAGCTAACAGGAATGTATAGTAAGAATGAGAAGCGAAGAGCTGTTTCTTGCTTCATACCAAGTAACATTGCTGCTACGATTGTGGCACCAGATCGGCTTATTCCAGGAATCAGTGCGCAAGCTTGTGCTAATCCGACGATGATTGCATCTTTCATAGAAAGGTCGCCATCATTTTTACGACCGCGTAAATTTCTAATAATCCAAAGGCCGACAGCAGTAATAAGAAGGGAAATCCCAACCATCTTCACACCTTTTAAGTACTGATCGATGTAATCTTTAAATAAAACACCAATAACACCTGCTGGAATGGTTGCAATAACAAGATAAATAATAAAGAAGAAATCTGATTTCGCGTCTTCTGCTCTTGTAAATATATAAGAGAGACCATTCTTCGTCAGACGAATTAAATCATTTCTATAAATAAGTAATACAGCTAATAATGAAGCTGAATTAACAAGTAGTTCGAAGCTAAATCCTTCTATTTTTAGTCCTAGCAAATGTTGTGCTAAAACGAGGTGACCACTTGAAGAAATCGGAATTGGTTCTGTTAGTCCTTGGAACAGACCGAGAATTAAATATTTTAAAACGTAGTAAAATTGTTCCATAATAACCTCCTTGTTTATTAGTTGAAAGAAACAACTTTTCCATTATAACAAAGATATGGATGAATATTGAAAAGAAATAAATATTCGAAATAAAATAAAAATCCCTTATAGCAGTATAAGGGATTTTTATTTTTAATTAAGAAGTTACTGTTCCTTGAAGACTTTTAGACAATTGAACATCGACTTTTTCAGCATCATGAATATGATTCATAATAGTAGTATTTAATTTTTGGAACATTTGTTGTGTATTAGCGAATTCTCGTAATATGTCATCATTACAAGACTTTTGGTTTTCAATAGCCTTAATAACATTTGTAGCGCCATTTTGTAACGTTTGAATCATAACTAAAATATTTTCAATTCTAGCGTTTGTATCGGCGCTCATTTCTACACCTTCATCGACTAAATGTAAATTATCTTTTGTATTATCGTATGCTTTTTCAATTTCTTCTTGAATTTTTTTCGTTAAGTTGCCGATGTTTTTTGTGCTTTCTGCTGTACTTTCCGCTAGTTTTCTTACTTCATTGGCAACGACAGCGAATCCTTTACCGTGCTCTCCAGCACGTGCGGCTTCAATACTCGCATTTAAGGCAAGTAAATTTGTTTGTGCTGCAATGTTTTGAATGACTTCTACAATTTGCTCGATTTCCTTTGAGCGTTCGCTTAGATGATTCATACTATTAGACGTGCGTTGAGATTGTTCACCTAATTTATTAATTACAATAAGTAAGCGGTGAACGGATTCTTTTCCTTCATTAGAGCAGTCAATAATTTCTGCAATAGACTGAATTAAGCTTTGTTCCTTTTGCAACATTTCATTATTTAACTCATTGGAATGTGTCGTACGTGTTGAAACATTTTCGAAACATGAACTTAATTGTTGAACTAAATTTTGGAGTGTATTGTGTTGGTTATTTACAAGTTGATGCTCTTGTACAACGCTTTGTACACGATCGTGGATAGTCGAAATAGTCTCTTGTTTTTCAATATCTTTTTGTTTCAATTCTGCTTCTAATTCTTGTATACGCTCTTCTAATTGAGCAATTGTATGTTGGAGTGATTTCTTTTGAGTAAACATGTATTTATTTCAACCGCCTTCGAAAGTTATATTTTCTCTATATTTGGATTTTAGCATCTTTTGTATTTTTTAAATATAGGAATTGTTAAATATTTAAGAATCTATTACATTTTATTCATAATTCTCTTTTTTTTGTCACGAAAAATAAACTGTATTTAATCGTTTTGTAAACAAACTGTAAAATAAATCATGTATAACTGTATAAGAAGGGAGTCGGATTATGAACTATTTTAAGCGAATCAGCTGTCTAGTATTAGCAGGAATTATCGGTCTTTCTAGTACAGTCGCTGTTAAAGCAGAGTCAAACGACGAGAAACTTAACAACATGCAACAGCAATTGCAACAAAACGATGCAGAAATGCAAAAGAAAGAGCAAGAGAAGCAAGCTGTTAGTAAAGAAATTAAAGGTATTGAAAACGAACTACATAATTTAAATAATACAATTGCAAAAAATAAAGAGGATCAAGCTGCTATTCAACGTAAAATCGATGAAACACATAAGCAGATTGAACAAAAAAAGGAAGAAATTGTCGTTTTAGAGGATAAAGTCCTTGCTCGTAAAGACATTATGAGAAAACGTATGGTTTCTGTTCAAAACAGTTCAAATACAAGTTTAGTAGTAGAAGTTGTAGTAGAGTCAAAAAACTTTGCAGACTTCTTACAACGTATGAACGCAGTTTCTACTATTCTAGAAGCTGATAAAGAAATTTTACGTCTACAAGAACAAGATCTTCGTCAAATTGAAGAAGATAAGAAAACAATTGACGAAAAAGAAGCATCTTTAGTAGTAGACAAACAAAAATTAGCAAAAGCGCAAGCTGAACTGCAAGATAACTTGAAAAAACGTCAAGATAACTTACAAACAGTTCAAGCTAAATATAATGAGGTTGCAAGTCAGCTTAATTTAGCAGCGGAAGAGAAAGCTAAAATTGAATCAAATATGAAGGCAGTACAAGAAACAATTGCTCGTGAACAAGAAGCAGCAAGAATCGCAGCGGAAGAGCGTGCAAAAGCAGAAGCGGCTGCAAAGGCTGAGCAAGAAGCTTTAGCGAAAGCACAAGCAGAAATTGCTGAAAAGCAAAAGCAAGAAAAAGCTAGTAAACCGGCAGAACCAGTTGCTAATAATAATTCGAAGGTAGAACCTGCACAACCTTCTAAGCCAACTGCTGGTGGGAAAGAAATTTATGTAGAAGCTACAGCTTATACAGCTGATCCAGCGGAAAATGGTTATGCGTCAGGTCAACAAGTATTTTCTGCATGGGGACCAGGTGGTAAAGGTTATAATCTAACTGCAAACCCAGGAATGAAATTAATTGCTGTAGATCCAAGTGTTATTCCATTAGGCAAAACTGTAAATGTTGAAGGTTATGGAGTCGCAATTGCAGCAGATACTGGTGGAGCGATTAAAGGTAACAGAATTGATGTGTTAATGCCTGATAAAGGGTCTTCTAGTCAATGGGGAAGAAAAATCGTTAAAGTTACAATTTTAAACTAAAACGTAATCCAACTTTACAATACGTAGAGTTGGATTTTTTACAATATTAATGTTAAGTTAAGTTTACATTTTGTTAAGGATAGCATACAATAATGGTGAGAGGTGGTAAATTTGACCATTTTAAACAGAGTAAAAGAATTAAGAGCTCGTTTTAATTTTTCACAAAGTGTATTAGCAGAAAAGGTTGGAGTGACGAGACAAACAGTTGCTGCAATTGAAAAAGGGGATTACGTTCCTTCATTGTTACTAGCATTGATGATTTGTGATGTATTCCAGTTAAAGATGGAAGACGTGTTTGTTTTAAATAAGGAGGGGGAAGAGGATGAGTAGAATTGGTTTTTCTTATATTATAAATGTACTCTATACTGCACTAGCATGCTGGACATTTGTTGAATTTTATAGTGTTATTACAGAGTTAGCAGACATATTTAAAAACGAGAAATTCCCGTTTGAAGTAGCGGTTAATGGAGTACCATTTATTTTATTATTTATTGGAGCTATTATAGTTACAATTTTTTATAGAATTCAAAAGAAAAAATATAAGAATTTATCTTTTTGGATGTATCCATTATTATTTCCACTAGAAGATGAACGTGAAAAAGCGATTACGGATAAAGCTTGTCGAACAACATTTGTATCGTTATGGTTTGTGTTACCTTGTGCAGTTGGATTTTTAACTTTTTCGCCTATTATTAATGAATATCTTCCTGGATACCCATTATATATTCTATTTTCTATTTTCTTTATTCAAATGACAGTATTTCACGTATCATTATACAGAAATAAATTAGCTTAAAAAGAAACCTTCTTGCACCGGCAAGAAGGTTTCTTTTCAGCTAATACTTGTACATATGGCGATATTATTTTATCATTTTATATAGAGTAAGATTTTGTAAGGGAAAGGAATTGTATATGAATAAGCAAAGAATTTATAGTATAGTAGCAATCCTGCTATTTGTTGTAGGTGGGGTGTTAATTGGAAAGCCATTTTATGATGGATATCAGGCTGAAAAGAAACAGACTGAAAATGTGCAGGCTGTTCAAAAGATGGATTATGAAAAGCATGAGACGGAATTTGTAGATGCTTCCAAAATTAATCAACCAGACTTGGCGGAAGTAGCGAATGCATCATTAGATAAGAAACAAGTAATTGGTCGTATTTCGATTCCAAGTGTTTCAGTAGAACTGCCTGTTTTGAAAGCTTCTACTGAAAAAAACTTATTAACAGGTGCAGCGACAGTAAAAGAGAATCAAGTTATGGGAAAAGGAAATTACGCACTAGCAGGACATAACATGTCTAAAAAAGGTGTTTTATTTAGTGATATAGCTTCTTTGAAAAAAGGCGATAAAATTTATTTGTATGACAATGAAAATGAATATGAGTATGCGGTTACTGGTGTATCTGAAGTAACTCCTGATAAGTGGGAAGTTGTGGAGGATCATGGGAAAGATGAGATAACGCTTATTACATGTGTATCTGTAAAGGATAATTCTAAGCGTTATGTTGTTGCTGGTGATTTAGTAGGAACGAAGGCGAAGAAGTAAAAAAGAAGGTGAACTCTTTAAAGAGTTCACCTTCTTTTTTACTAATGTTGAGAAAAAATAGAATGTTTTGGTTTGTATTTAAGTATTCTTCTATTTATGTATAATAAAGTTATAATTCTATATTTTGGGAGGAACAAGAGTGAGACAACAGGTGAAGAAACTTCTTTTAACAACGAGTATAGCGTTATTGGTAGCTCCAATTTCAGCTTATGCGCATCCAGGGCGTACAGATGCTAATGGCGGACATACGTGTCGTACAAATTGTGAGAAATGGGGATTACAGTACGGGGAATATCATTATCACAATAAACCAGCTTCTAGTAGTGGTGCAACGAGCCCAGCTCCTAGCCAGAATAATAATAGTGCTGTAGAAGCTGAGAGACAAGCAGAAGCACAGCGTAAAGCTGAAGAAGAGAGACAACGTGTAGCCGAAGAACAAAGAAAAGCTGAAGAGGCACGTAAGCAAGAGGAAGCGCAGCGCCAAGCTGATATGGAAAAAGGTCAACTTGAAGGTCAAAAGAATGGAGAAACTGATTTTAAAGCAGGAAAAAATGATGCAGAAGTGCATGTAGCTGGAAAATCTGATGCATATAAACAAGCGTTTAAAGCGACTTATGCAGCCGCATGGTCTTTAGAAGAGCAGAAGAAAACGCATTTTGAAAAAGGAAAAGAACAAGGTTTAGCACAAGAGACGATGGACGATAGTCAAGTTGCTCCAGAGTTTAAGGTAAACTTTGTAGACGGGTTCAAAGTAGGGAATAAAGAAAGAACAGAAAAAATTGAAAAAGAACAAGCTGAATTAGGAGAAAAGACAGGGAAAGAACTAGCTGAAAAGAATCCTGGAAATAGAGAGAAAGAAGTATACGTGAAGGCATATGAAACAGCGTATGAAAAAGGCTATAAGTCTACAAAAAAGGCAGTAGAAAAGGCTGGCTATAAGTATGCATTTGAAAACTATAATTTAAAAGTTCCTGCTAAGTATGAAAGAAATGAATTGTTAAAGAAATGGTTTACTGAAGGGTTTAAATTGAATAAAAAAGCAGCAGAAATTCGAGAAGAAGGGTATAAAAAGGGAGACAGCTGGTTCTCATTCTTCTATAAGAGTTTCGTACCAAGTGAATATAAAGAACATAAAGAGCTGTACGAACAAGCAATAGAAAAAGGTAAAACGGCATAAAAAAAGATGAGGAGAAATTCCTCATCTTTTTTAATCCATCCATTTCACTAATTTCTTAGAAATTAATAATAAAACACAACCTAATACAATTGCCACAGCGCCAATAACCGTGAATACTTCAGCGTATCCAAGTGAGGTTGTGAAGCTTGCAAGTTGTCCGCCTAAAATGTTGGCGATACCTGAACTTGCTAGCCATACACCCATTAGTAAAGATGCTAATTTTACCGGAGCAAGCGCACTAACCATTGATAGTCCGACAGGTGATAAGAATAGCTCACCTAACGTATGGAAAAGATACGTAAAGACGATAAATAGTAAGTTTGCTTTTTCTGTAATGTTATGTTCATCACTACCTGTTTTTAATGTAGCGATAACGAGAATGATATAACCGATACCAAGCAAGATCATACCAAGTCCCATTTTAGTTGGGATTTTTAAATCACCGCGCTTGCGAGTTGCAAGTTTTGCCCATAATGCAGAAATGACTGGAGCAAGTAAAATAATAAATAATGGATTGACCGATTGGAACCAAGATGTTGGAACTTCCCATCCGAACACAGAGCGGTCTACAAATTTGTTTGTATATAATGTTAACGAGCTACCAGCTTGTTCAAAGCCAGCCCAGAAGAAGACAACGAAGCATGTTAAAATGACGATAACTGCGGTACGTTGTTTTTCTTTTTTTGTTAACGGTGTATCTCCTACTGATGGTTGTCCATCTGTTGTTTGTAAATCGCGAGTTGGTTTTTTACCGATATCACCAAGGAAGCGATTTGATAATGTTGTAAATAAAATTTGTCCAATAATCATTCCGATTGAAGCGGCTAAGAAACCGTAACGGAATCCGTAATGTACAACGCCATCAACTGTTGTTTTGAATAAATTTTCTGATAAAAACCCGCAAACGAGTGGAGCTAAAAATGACCCGACGTTAATACCCATATAGAAAATGGTAAATGCACTATCACGTTTTGGATCGTTCTCTTCGTATAATTCTCCAACCAGTGTAGAGATGTTCGGTTTGAAGAATCCGTTACCGATAATAATAAGCGCTAATCCGAGGTATAGGCCTAATTGGTTTTGCAAGGCAAATAGTGTAAGGTTACCGATTGCCATTGTTATACCACCAATTGTGATTGCTTTTCGTCTACCTAGAAAACGGTCTGTTAAGTATCCACCAATCATTGGTGTGAAATAACAGGCTCCAGTATAAAATCCGTAAATAGAGAGTGCCCATGCGGGACTAAACCCAAGACCACCGCTTACTAAAGCTGTCGTTAAATATAATGTTAATAATCCTCGTAATCCATAGTAACTAAATCTTTCCCACATTTCTGTAAAGAAGAGTAAGTATAAACCTGGAGGATGTTTCTTTTTTCTTTGTTGTTCTCTTTCTAGTTGTATCGCTGATTCCATGTTATTTTCCTCCTGACACAAACAAAAACAAAGTTAATAATTTTGTACATTTAATATTTTACTTTATTAACTATTATAAGTCAATAAAGGTTGATTTTTCAGAAGAGATTGGAAAAAGGGAATAGCTATAGAAGGGGTGTTTCTTTTGTGATAGACTATGGACTATGTTTTCTTTGTAAGGAAGCGGGTTATTGTACTTTTTTTATATGTGGAATTGATTTCATAAAAGATGAAATTAAAGAAGGAGAAAGAAATGAAATTGTTACAGAAAAAAGAAATTTTACTTATTAGTCTTATGTTATTCTCGATGTTCTTTGGAGCAGGGAATCTTATATTCCCACCTTTTCTTGGATATGAAGCAGGAGAACATGTGTGGATTTCGTTAGTAGGATTTATTATATCAGCAACAGGTCTTCCTATATTAGGTGTTATTTCTATTGCAAAAGCAGGAAGTTTTCAAACGTTAGCGGGTAGAGTTCATTCTTCATTTGCAATTATTTTTCCATGTATCGTGTATGTATTTATTGGACCTGGGCTTGGTATACCACGTGCGGGAAGTTTAGCCTTTGAAATGGGGCCAGGTCAGTTATTCCCTGAAGCAGGAAGCGGAGTATTATTGTTTTAC
This sequence comes from Bacillus sp. FSL K6-1338, assembly GCF_038006965.1. NCBI lineage: Bacteria > Bacillati > Bacillota > Bacilli > Caryophanales > Bacillaceae > Bacillus > Bacillus sp. FSL K6-1338. Next base: position 724,259 of record NZ_JBBOWI010000001.1, read on the forward strand.
ACAGTTATTTTCTTTAGTATTGTTTACTGGTTAAGTTTATCACCATCTAAACTAATGGGGTTGTTTGGAAAAGTCTTGACGCCGTTATTATTATGTATGATTGCACTTATTTTTATAAAGAGTATGTTTACAACAGTAGGAGATATGAAAGAACCAATAGGGAACTATGGCCAAGCTCCTATGTTTCAAGGGTTTTTAGATGGATATTTAACAATGGATGCGTTAGCTGCTTTAATCTTTGGAATTGTTATTGCAAATGCATTACGTGCAAAGGGTATTGAAGATGATAAAGGTTTAGCGAAATATATGAGTATTGCTGGAATCGGGGCAGGACTATTATTATCGATTATTTATGTCATCCTTGGATATGTGGGGGCAATTAGTGGCTCATTAGGAACATTTGATAACGGTGCCAAAGTGTTAGCACAAGTTATGACTACATTATTTGGACAGGGCGGAGTCGTTTTATTAGGTCTTATTTTTACTATCTCATGTTTATGTGTTTCAATTGGACTTGTTACGTCTTGTAGTCAATTTTTTTCGAGTGCATTTCCGAAAGTATCTTATAAAGTGTGGGCATTTATAGTAAGCGTTGTTAGTATGATCTTAGCTAATTTAGGATTAACGCAAATTTTAAAAGTATCAGTACCAATTCTTGGATTTATTTATCCAATTGCATTAACGCTTATTATTCTAGGGTTATTCCATAAGTATATTGGGAAGTATGCATACGTATATACAGTAACTGTTTGGATTGTAGCAATATTTAGTGCAATTGATATTTTAAATAAAAATGTAATGATGAATCAGTGGACGTCAGTATTAAAATACATTCCGTTTTATACAGAAGGTGTTGGATGGATTGTTCCAGCTATTGTAGGCATGTGTCTTGGTTTCATCGTTAGCATTGCTTTAAATAAGAATAAATGAGTAAAAAGGTGTTTTCCTATTTTGGGAAGACACCTTTCTTTTTTTGGAAAAATACTATTGAAAATGAATAGACTAAGAGTATGATAAAGGTAATTGGTAATATATAGGTTTAATGAGAGTTACGAATAAGGGGGTAGCATATGAAGAAGGATTTGGATAAGAAAATAGAAGCACTCGAAACGGCAATTGAAACGATTCAAGAAGCACTTGCTGAATTAAAGGTGAAGCAAAGGGAAATAGAAGTAGAAAACGCTCAGCAACATGTTAGTAAGGATAAGAAAGAATATATTGAAACGGTAATGGAGGAAAAGCCAAAAGAAGAAATAGTTAAGATAAAAGAGCCTTTGCAAGAATGTGAGGTAAAACAAGTAGATATATCTGCTTTTAAACCAGAGCCATTTAATATTATTAAGTTTTGTCAAACGTGGTTACCGCGTGTATTTGTCGGTATTATGTTGCTTGGAGTGATCTGGTTATTTAAAGCAGGGGTAGATGCTGGTTTATTAACACCAGCAATACGAATTGTGTTTGGTATCGCATTATCTATCGGTTTGTATTATATAGGAGATATTCAAATTAAAAGAGAGCGGCAGGCGTTAGGATTAGTATTGGTTGGAGGAAGTATTTCGGGGATTGTTTTAACGACGTTTGCGGCACATTATTTGTATGCATTTATTCCGGCAAGTATCGCGTTTCTCTTTAATATTACATGGGTTATTTTAGGGATTTATTTAGCGAAAAGATATAACTCGGAATACCTTACTATCTTCGTAGCGGTAGGAGCGTTCTTCGTGCCATTCTTGTTAAATAGTACGACTCCTAATCCTTATATTTTCTTTGGATATGAGACAGTGTTAACACTTAGTTTATTATGGTATGGATTGAAAAATCGTTATAAATATTTATATATGATTTCTTACGCTGTTGCGGCCATTGTTCTTTTTGTCTTCTTTGCTGTTATGTCAATATTAGTAGAGAACTTGCAAATACAGTTAACGATTGTATATGGTTTGATTCATTTACTATTATTTTGGCATATGTTTACGGAGAGAAGTTTTATACCAGAACCGCGTTTGGCGATATTTAGTGCGAATGCAGTGTTCTTTATACTAGCTATTTCAAAAATACCTGATTTTACAACATGGGGATTAATTATTAGTGCAATTGTGCACGCTGCTATGTTTGTGCTTGAGTATAGGAAGAATAGACATTCTACATTTACAAATCTCTTATTTGGTTTCACAATGGGAGCATTTAGTTTAGCGATTTTATACGAGTATAGTTTAGTAAATGCAGCGATCGTACTATTATTACAAGGTTTCCTTGGAATGGTTACTTCTATTAAAGGAAAACAACAGATAAAATTGTATGTTAGTGCAACGATTTACGCGATTGGAATGATACAAACGATTTTTAGTCCGTTTGATCAATTTATTTCGGCAGGCTTTGTTGCTCATATTATTTTAATAGGAACATTCTATTATTGCATGAGACAAGCGAAAGAAGTGTTAGCGAGTTTTGGTAAGTATGTGTACTCTATAGCGCTCTACTGGTTAATGGTCATTGTATTTATTACAATTACTAGAATTGGTGAAGTTCTTTCTACAGATGGAAGTATAATTAGCGTATCTGTATCGTTATTATGGATGATATATGCGTTATTTGCAGTTTGGTTTGGCCGTTATAGACAGATGAATGAAATATTATATGCTGGATTAATCGTATTAGTAGTAACGGTAGGGAAGTTATTCCTACTTGATTTACCGGAGGTTTCGATGATGATTAGGGCAGTGTTATTCCTAATCGTCGGTAGTATAGGTATCGTTATTTCAAGAATGTTTTTCTCAAAAGAAGAGAAGTGAAAAGAAGGCAATCCATGTATGGATTGCCTTTTTCATTATTTTTTATTAATCGTTACAGTTTCATTATATTTCGCTGTTGTATTTTGACGTAGACGAAGCGTTGCTTGTCCAGTTGTATTTGAATCAATCTGTACATTTACAACTTTTTCAGCAGAGCCTAAGCTGTTTGTTGTGAAAGAGAATGCACTACTATATCCGAAAGCAGATGGCCAAGTGCCGTTTGTATTTTGAACTTTTGCTACTTGTGTTCCACCAGTAGTGAATATACCTAAAGAATAGTTGTTATAAGTTGTATTAGGTAGTAAGTTGTTTACTTGAATCTTCATTTGGAAAATTTCATTGTTTGGTAGAATGCTAGGGTGTGTAACGACGTAGTCGCTTGTTGTTACCGCACCGTTATAACCGTATGAACCTGGTTTAAAAGTATTTGTATTAAACCATTGATAACCTGCATTTGGTGCACTCCAAGGTTCAGGTTGTGGTTCTGTTGATAAGCTTGGCTGTTCAAATGTTTGTAGAGCTGTAGGTGAATCAAGTTGTAAACCATTTACTTGATCTAAACTTGTAAATGTCTCTTTATTCGATAACCAATTTACGATGTTTTCTAATAAAATCGCATCGTTTTCTTCTTTATAACCATCGTAAGTTTTCTTTGTTTGGCCAGAATCTTCACGAACGTACTTTGGCGTTGCATCTTCAACAGGAGAAGAGTCACCAATAAAGGCAGCTTTTCCAAGTCCTATTTTTGCAATTGCAGCATATGGGCCTTCTGCAATACCACCGCCATTATAAACGCCACTATCAACAGCGTTATTCCATTTTGATGGATTTTCTGGAAGGTAAACAAGTCCTTTTGCTAGTTTTGGGTTTGTAATTGCTAGAGTAGAACCAGCATGCATTGCTACAGAAGAAACACCTTTTGTAATTCCGAAAGATTGTTCAGGCGATACAATTGTTTTCGCTGAAACATCACCAAGTGCATTGTAGCGGAAGCGAATACCGAAGTTGTCAGATAGCCAATCAGAGCTTTCTACTCCTTGCATAGCTTGTGAATTTGCTTCTTCATTAGACATTCCTTTTGCTGGATTATCCCAAGCACCGCGTCTATATCCATTAAATACTTCAGAAGAGTCCCAGCGATTTTTATTACGATCCGCATTGTAATGATCGGCAATAAAGAAGATACTACCACCATTTTTTACATATTGTAACATAGCGTCCTGCTCAGATTTTTTGTAAGGAATATTAGCTTCTGGAACGATAAATACATTGTAACCATTTAAGTCTTCGTACGTAATAGGTGTTGATTTACGAAGTTCTTTTACGTGATATCCGTTTTTTGCAATGCCGTTTCCGAAGTCAGAAAAGCCGCCGTCAATAACCCAGTCAGCTGTCCCAGCAGTTTGACCGTGTGTATTATCGAATAATACTTTCTTCCCATTGTTTTGATTTACAACTTTTGCAGCAATTTCAGGAGCTGGGTCTACAGAGCTTTCGGCATAAGTAGACGGTATGAACGAGGTCCCTATACTTAGTGTAATTGCTGTTGCTAAAGAAAATGTAATCCATTTTTTATTCTTCATAGAAGAATCCCCCTAATAATAAATATATGTGCTTTAATAATGTAATTTATTTTTCTGTAAAAATAAAGACGGAAAACATAAAAAATATTAAAAGATTGTAAAAATACCGTGAATTTTGTTGAGAAATATTTATATAGATATAAAAACACCCCTTCCAAGTAATAAGGAAGGGGTGTTTTGCTTAACTAATTTTTGAGTTAGGTGTTTCATCAATCTTATGAAACCCTTTCATGTAATATACGATTGCTAAGCCGATAAGCCAAATTGGGCCGACAATCAATGCAATTCGTGTATCTTCTGAATACGCCATTATACCTAGTACTAATACAAGGAAAACGAGTGAGAAATATGAGCTTAATGGGTATAAAGGCATTTTATATGATAACTTTTGTTTATTTTGAGTAGGTAAGCTTTTACGGAATTTAATTTGAGCAACTAATATAATTCCCCAAGTCCAAATTGCGCCGAAAGTTGAAATGCTAGTAAGCCATGTAAATACCTTTGCAGGTACGAGATAGTTTAATATAACACCAATGAGTAAAACGATAGCAGTTGCTACAATTCCTTGGCTTGGAATGCCGTTTTTATTTAAACGACCAAATCTTTCAGGAGCTTTTTTCTGCTGAGCTAATGTAAATAGCATACGGCCTGTACTAAATAAACCACCGTTACAAGAAGAAAGAGCTGCTGTTAATACGACAAAATTAATAATACCTGCTGCTTTTGCGATACCAATTTGCTGGAATGTTAATACGAATGGGCTTCCTTTCTCACCAAGTTCGTTCCATGGATAAATTGCCATCATAACGAATAGAGCTCCTACGTAGAACAGTAATATTCTCCAAAACACGTTATCAATTGCTTTTGCGAGTGTTTTCTTCGGATTTTGAGCTTCACCAGCTGTAACACCGATTAATTCAACGCCTAAATAAGCGAATAGTACCATCTGCATGGAGAGTAGTAACCCAGAAAAACCATTTGGGAACCAGCCGCCATGTGACCAAAGGTTTGAAATACCAGTAGCGATACCACCGTTTCCGAATCCGAATAAAATAATACCAGCTCCGACTACTATCATACAGATAATTGTGACAATTTTAATGAGAGCAAACCAAAACTCAAGTTCTCCAAATACTTTTACCGATAAGAAGTTAAAAGCGCTCATTAACAATAGAGCAAGTAATGCCCAAGTCCAGCGCGGGATATCTGGGAACCAGTACTGCATGTAAATACCAGCTGCTGTAATTTCAGCCATACAAGTAACAACCCATAAGAACCAGTAATTCCAACCAGTAATATAACCAGCGAGTGGGCTGATATAATCATATGCATATTTACTAAAAGAACCGGCAACAGGTTGTTCAATTGCCATTTCCCCGAGAGCTCGCATAATGAAAAAAATAACGAGTCCGGCAATCATATAGCCTAGTAAAATAGAAGGACCGGCTAGTTTAATAGCGGAAGCGGATCCTAAAAATAGCCCAACACCAATAGCTGAGCCAAGTGACATTAAAGTAATATGTCGTTCTTTTAAACCACGATTTAAAGTTCCAGATTTGTTTGTGTGCTGCATAAGAAGAATCCCCCTTGTAGAGTGAACGATATTTGAATGCGTTTGCTAAATATTTAACTATTTCAAATTATAAAACATTTCTATCTGTTATGCTACAAAAATAATCATAATGAACTGTACTACATCTGTACTTGTCAGACTTAAACTTAAAATTCGAACTATTAGGGAATATATTGACTCTTCTTTTTATTGATTGTTAAGATTAAGTATTATATTTTCTCACATACTAGTAAGAAAAGAATGTGTGATAATAATTCAGGTGTAGGAAGGGTACATAAGCATGTTTCAATTACAAAAATATAACACTTCTGTGAAGCAAGAGTTTTTAGCTGGCATCACAACTTTTTTTACATTTGCGTATATTCTTGTCATCAATCCAAAAATATTATCTGATGCAGGTGTACCATTTGACCAAGCGTTTACAGCAACAATTATTGCCACTGTTGTTGGAACAGTAGGTATGGCAATTTTCGCGAATTACCCGATTGTTATTGCTCCAGCTATGGGAATGAATGCATATTTTGCTTATTCTGTTGTACAGAAGGCAGAAGGGATTACATATGTAGTTGCCTTTTCAGCTGTATTTGTAACGGGGATTATTTTTCTTTTATTATCTTTTACTTCGTTTAGGCAAAAGTTAATTTTAGCAATTCCTGATAGTTTAAAGCATGCAATTGCAGGTGGAATTGGACTATTTATTGCTTTTATTGGATTGCGCCTTTCTGGAATTATCGTAGATCATCCGTCTAATTTAGTTACGATTGGTGATTTTCATTCTCCAGCTGTTATTTTAACTTTAATTGGTTTAATATTAGCGGCGGTATTAATGGCATTACGTGTGAGTGGTGCATTATTTATTAGTATGATTGTGACAGGAATTATCGCCTTCTTTACAGGGCAATTGAAGTTTGCTGATAAAATTGTGGCGATGCCTCATTTGCCAGAGGGTATTATCGTTTCAAACCTAACCAATGCATTTTCAGATGTAATTGAATACGGATTATATGGTGTTGTATTTTCATTTTTACTTGTACTTTTATTCGATACAACAGGTGCATTACTTGGTTTAATTAAACAAGCAGGTTTAATTACAGACAATACAGAGAAGCGTTTTGGTAAAGCGTTTATTGCAGATGCAATTGGAGGGACTACAGGTTCTATCTTTGGAACAAGCCCAACAGCAGCGACGATTGAATCGTCAGCAGGTATTGCTGCAGGTGGGAAAACTGGATTAACAGGGATTGTAGTTGTTGGTCTAACAATTATAACGGCATTTTTCAGTCCTGTTATTGCTTCTTTATCAAGTGTGGCCGCTATTACAGCTCCTTCATTAATTATAGTAGGTAGTTTAATGGCACAAAGCATTCGAGATATTAATTGGAATGAATTTGAAGATGCGTTACCAGCATTTTTGATTTTTATAGGTATTCCGTTAACATCTAGTATTGCAAATGGAATCGCAATTGGATTTTTAGTATATCCAGTTTTGAAAATTGTGAAGGGTAAAGGAAAGGAAGTACATCCATTACTATACTTATTTACAATTTTATTTGGATGTCATTTATTCTTATAATATAGATATAGGAGAGGGAGCTTCTTATGAGAGGCTCCTTTTTTGTGTATAATAAAGTGAGACTATAGGCAGTAGGGAGGATCCCCACTGTGTATTAGCCCGCACTAATTGGAATAAGGTGAAAACTTAATTGGTTTTGTAAAATATAAATTACTTAAAGGAATATATATGTTACAATAAAGGTGGAGGAGGAACATGAATGGCTGTAAGTAAAATAAAAGTCGCGCGTGTTCAGTTAGATTTAACACAGCAACAATTAGCAGAAAAAGTAGGCGTTACAAGGCAAACGATTAGTTTAATTGAGAAGGGGAAATACAATCCATCTTTAGATTTATGTTTGAAAATTTGTTATGCAGTAGATAAAACGTTGAATGAGTTGTTTTGGGAGGAAAAGGAGTGATAGGATGAAAATCGTGAAAGATGAACGTTTAATGATTGAAGGGTTAAAACATATTAGATTGGCTTTCATCTTACAAAATATCGTCATACTAGCTATCATCTTTTACCGCTATGTCTTGCAAGAGGCAGGATATGAAAGTGTTTCGGATTTATTAATGATATTTATTGGCGGGATCGTAGTTATTAACTTCTTAAATTTAAAACATTCTGTAGAGGTATATGAGCACACAGGCGGAGTGTCACGTAGCTATTTCATGAAATTATTATTAATTCCAGTAGGTATTATTATTGGGATATTAGCTGTTTGTATCATTGTAACACCAGATATCTCGATAAAAGAAATAAGTATAACAGCACTTATTATGTTTGCTTGTTTTTTAGTTCCTAGTTTATTTATCTACATATATATGAAAAAGATAAAAAGTGAAGATTGAAATATAAGAAAAGCTTTCCCGTATTGAGGAAAGCTTTTCTTATATCTTTTTATACAAAACTTTATGAAGGCCAATCGGTTCAATTTCAAAGATTTCACCATGCTCCTGAAAGCCTAATCGCTTGTAATAGTCAGTTACAGTAATACGGCCATTACACCATAGAATGTTTGCTTTCCGTTCTTTTAAAATTTGTTCTGCCTTCTGAATTAAGGAGCTTCCAGCTCTTTTGTTCCGAAAGTTAGGTAATGTTGCCATTCCTCGTAGTCTATAATGGATACCATTTTGCAAATCAGGATATATTTCTTTTGAGAAGGAAGCGATGCTAATTAACTCATCGTTTATAAAGGCACCTAAGTGGAATGTGTCTTTTTCGTAGTCAGAAGAGTATTTACAGTCTGCTAGGGACTGATTGGGACGCAACACCGCTTGGCGTAATAAGTGTGTCTCGGATGCATCAATATACTGCACAGTAATCATATTATCATCCTTTCTTATAAACCTTTTTCTATAAGTTGTATAAAGAAGTATGCAGGTGCAGCGAGAAGGCCGAGTATACTAGCGGTTCCTAGAAGGAGTGAAAGAAAAAGGCATGAGTATTTAACTCCATTTGATTTTTTCCAACCATAGCTGCAAATTTCAATGCTAACACCGATGAGAATAATGGCGACGAGTACTTCTGCTAATAATAAGAGAGCTAAAGTTACAATAGACATAATGTAATCCATCCTCATAATATGTGATAGTAACATTTTACCATATGAAAATTAAAAAATGCCCCTCAATTATGTGGGGGGCATTTTTTTTACTCTAATATGTTTTTTAGTGTATCGATATGCTCTTTCGAACCTGTTACAAGTAATGTATCACCGTGTTGTAGTCTTGTATCACCATGTGGTATTAATGCTTTATTACCGCGGTAGATTTGAATGACAAGTACATCACCTAAAAACGGGAGGCGGCGAAGCGCAATGCCGTTATATTTATTGCTGCGCAGTTCAACTTCGCGTACTGTTTCGTTTGCTGTTGTAATTAAGCGAACGAGACTAGGTTTATCAATAAGTGCACGTAATAAAATACGTGTAGAGTTAATTGTTGAGAATACAGCGATATGTTCTTGCGTTGCTTTTTCTTGTAGAAGTGGATCTTCTACACTTGCAATAACATGTTCAACACCTAGCTCTTTTGCATGTTCTGCCAATAATAAGTTTTGTTCATCATCGCTTGTTGCAACAACGACGCGATCTGCATCAAATGCTGTTTGTTCAGTTAATGATGCAATTGTGATGTCATCTAATTTCACGATAGGAAAGTCATGTGATTTCGCTTCTTCATCATTTATTTTGTTTTGACGCATCATATATAGCGTTACGTCATAATCTTCTCGTTTTAAATCTAGTGATAACGGAAGGGTAATTCTGCTCGCGCCAATAATAGCTACTTTTGGTTTTGGTGTTTCTACTTTTGGGAACATTTTTTTAAATAATATAGGTGCAAAAATACAAGTAATAACTGCGCTTAAAATAAGAGAGGCAGATAAACTTGGACTGATAATCCCCAGTTTTTCACCAATTTGTGCAGCCGCAATAACTAAAGAAAGTGTCGATGTTAATAAAATTGCACTTCCAAGTACGATATTACGTGGATACCATTTTCGTAAGACGAGTGATGGTAAGAGTTTTGAAATAAAGAGTCCTACAATTAAGATTGGGATCATTAGCATGCTAGAAGGTTCTTTGAAAATAGACCATACCTCTAGATTTACACCAACCATTACGAAGAAAATAGGGATGAAGAAACCATAGCCGATGGAATCAAGTTTTTCAACCATATCTTCATTTGGTGATAATAACGATACAAGTACGCCTGCTAAGAAGGCACCTAAAATATTTTCTGCTCCAACAGATTCCGATAAACCAACTAAGATTAAAATGAGTGCAAAAACAGCCCGTGTATCAATTTGTACACTACCAGCTTTTAAACTATCTAAGTATGGAATGTTTTTAAAGCGTTTTGCAATAAAGTAAATGACAATACCGGCACCGAATAGAAGAAGTAAGAGCCACATACTTTGGCCGCTTTCGGAATTTAATCCGACGAAAACAGCGAGTAAAATCATTGTAACTAAGTCTGCAATAACAGCAACTAATAAAATGATTTGTCCGATTGCAGTTTTTCCTAGGTTGTTCTCTTTTAATGTTGGTACAACAACACCTAAAGAAATAGTTGAAATAATTAAAGTCATGAACATTGCATTATCTACGAATCCTAGCCATACGAATAGTAATGATAGGGCATAAGATAAGATGAAAATAAATAAGAAGATAATGCTTGCTGCTTGAAATGTATTTGGCTCGTTTGTCGTATTTTTTTTCCCTTTTTGTTTAAAGATAGAAAAATCAATTTCTAAACCGCTTAAGAACATGAGGAAGATAAATCCTAATGTTGATAAAACTTGAAGCCATATATCTGGCTCAATAATATTAAACCCACTTTTACCTACAAAGATTCCTGCAATAATTTCTGCAACGACAACAGGAAGTGCTTTTAATTTAAAGCGTTGTAACAAAAGGGGAACGAAAAACGCGATTGCAACGATAACCATAAGTGATAGAACAGAAGTATGATGTTCCATTGCGTTCTCTCCCTTCAAATAAATATAGTACCTATTTAGCCATATAATAGGTAGAAAAGCAACGCATATGGATTCGATTTCATAAAGAAAGACTTTTCTTAACATTTGTCATAATAAGTATATTTTTCATGATTCTGTTGTTAATTCCGTAATGTGGATGTAATAGGGGAGGGGATAAAAAAAGACTGCTGAGGAATCTCAGCAGTCTTTTTCATGTACATTACATTGAGAAGAAGATCCATACAGTTAAACCAACTGTTGCAGTTGCAACGAAGAAACTGTATATCATTGTAAGAATTTGAACTCTTCCTTCTCCTTCTTTTAAATGCATGAACATAATTAATTGTAACAATGCTTGCGCAACAGCCATGATGATAATAGTTGTTAAGACTGTTGAAAGTGGCAATGTTGTGTAAAGTGCCACGTATAACGCTAGAAACGTTAATGCAAGCGATAAAATAAATCCGAAAACGTGTGACCAAGGGAATCCGCTATGCGCATGCCCATTTGCTTGATTGTTGTTTTGAGCCATTTACGCCACCATCCCGTTCAAGTAAACTAGTGTGTAAATGAAGACCCAAACAAGGTCAAGGAAATGCCAGTATAAGCTGATAATGAATACTTTACGAGCTGTAACTGGTGTTAGACCTCGTTTTAAAATTTGGATAATAACACAAATTGCCCAAATGATACCGCCTGTTACGTGGGCTCCATGCGTTCCAAGAAGAACGAAGAATGCAGATAGGAAAGCACTTGTTTGAATTGTTGCGCCTTCACCAATATACATAATGAACTCTTCAATCTCGAAGAATAGGAAACCTGCACCTAAAAGTAATGTAAGGACGAACCATCCAAGCATCGCTTTTTGGTTGTGCTTACGCATTTCGTGAATTACGATACCACATGTGAAACTACTTGTTAAAAGTAGTAATGTTTGAATTAAAAGCGTTTTAAGTTCAAACAGTTGCGCTGGAGTTGGGCCATCTGCCGTACGACCAGCAAGGACTAGATAAGAGGCGAAAAGTGTTGCGAACAGCATAATTTCAGCCCCAAGAAAAATCCAGAATCCTAGGATATTCAATCTGCTTTGTTCGGATTGATATTCCAAAGGTAAGCTTTTATCTAAAGCCGCCATGTCATTTCACCTCTCATGCTATATGTTCTGTTTCTTTAATTTCATCAACACTTACGTAGTAACCATCGTCATAATCGAATGAACGATAGATTAAGCAAGCTAAAATACCAATACCACCGATTGCTGCAAGCCAGAACCAGCTAAATACTAATGCGAAACCTGCAAGACCGAAGAATAAAGACGCAATAATAGGCACACCAGAGTTACTTGGCATGTGAATTGGTTTGATATCTTCTGCTGCTGGTGTAACTGTTTCTCCGCGTTTTTTCATGTACCAGAAAGCATCAGCTTCTTTAATTTCAGGAAGCTTTGCGAAGTTGTAATGTTGTACAGGAGATTGAGTTGCCCATTCAAGTGTACGACCATCCCATGGATCTCCAGTTGTGTCACGTTCACCGTGACGTGCACTCCAAATTACGTTGTAGCAAAGAAGTAGGAAGCCAATACCCATCATTACCGCACCAACAGATGCGATTTGGTTTAGCCATCCCCATCCAAGACTTTCAGAGTAAGTGTACATACGACGAGTCATACCGTCTAAACCTAAGAAGTACATTGGGAAGAAACAGATGTTAAATCCGCTCATAAAGATCCAGAATGTCCATTTACCTAGGCGTTCATTTAACATATGACCAGTCATTTTTGGATACCAGAATGTGAATCCAGCAAGCATAGCGAATACTGTACCTGCGATTAATACGTAGTGGAAGTGAGCAATTAGGAAGTAGCTGTTATGGTATTGATAATCAGCTGCTGCCATTCCAAGCATAACCCCTGTAACCCCACCGACTACGAAGTTTGGAATAAATGCCAATGACCAAAGCATTGGAACTGTAAAACGAATACGTCCTTTATACAGTGTAAACAACCAGTTAAAGATCTTAACCCCGGTTGGAATCGAAATCGCCATTGTCGAAATCGAGAAGAATGAGTTAACCGCTGGACCTGCACCCATCGTGAAGAAGTGGTGAAGCCATACGACGAAACTTAGTAAAGAAATTGCAACCATTGAGTATACCATCGCACTGTAACCGAATAGACGCTTACGTGAGAATGTACTAATGATTTCAGAGAAAATACCGAATGCCGGTAAAATAACGATATATACTTCAGGGTGACCCCATACCCAGAACAGGTTGGCCCATAACATCGGCATACCGCCGCTCGCCATCGTAAAGAAGTGAGCATCGAATAGACGGTCAAATGTCATTAATGCAAGAGCAACTGTTAATACTGGGAAAGCGAAAATAATGATAATTGTTGTAATTAAGATTGACCAAGTAAACATTGGCATTCTCATTAAAGTCATACCAGGTGTACGCATTTTTAAGATAGTAACAAGGAAGTTAATACCGGTCATTAGCGTACCGAGACCTGAAATCTGTAATGCAATTGCGTAGTAGTTATTTCCTACGCCTGAAGTAAACTCTGTACCTGCCATTGGGAAGTAAGAAGTCCACCCAGCGTCTGGAGAACCACCGATTACGAAAGCGATGTTGAATAACATTGCTCCGACAAAGAATAACCAGAAACTTAAAGCATTTAAGAACGGATATGCAACGTCACGAGCACCAATTTGTAATGGTACTACAAGGTTCATTAATCCCATAACGAATGGCATTGCCATGAAAAGAATCATTACTGTACCATGCGTTGTAAAGATTCCGTTATAGTGTTCAGCGTTTAAATAAGTTGTTTCTGGGAATGTTAACTGTGCACGGATCATTAAACCATCCATACCACCACGGAATAACATGATAACCGCAGAAATAATATACATGGCTCCGATTTTTTTATGGTCAACAGTTGTCAACCATTCGTCCCAAAGCCATTTCCATTTTTTATACTTTGTTAGTACGAAAATGATTGCTAATGTCACAAGAACGATAGAAGCGTCTGCACCGTAAATAATCGGGTCACCTGTGACAAAGAATTCATCAAGCTTCACTGTGTTCACTCCAATCTGTTGGAATAATAGCTATTATTTTTTGTTTTTGTAGTAGTTGTAATCACAATATTCAAGTGATTTTGGATCTACATAACTTAAGTGGTGACTAGAGAACGTCATGCGTCCAACTACACCAGGTTTAATAATTTCGTTGTACTTCTCTTCGGTTAACTTATCAGCCTTTTCTTGTACTTCTTTAACCCACTTGTCATATTTCTCTTTAGTTTTTGCTTCAACTTCGAACTCCATGTGTGTGAATCCTTCACCAGAGAAGTTCGCACTACGGCCTAGGTAAGAACCTGGCTTATCAGCTTGTAAATAAAGATCCATAATCATGCCATCCATTGTGTACTTCATACCACCAAGTTCTGGTACCCAGAAAGCATTCATTGGGCCGACAGAAGTCAGTTTGAATTGAATTGGTACACCAGCTGGGATATTTAAATAGTTAACGGTTTCAATTTTTTCCTCTGGGTAACTGAATAACCATTTCCAGTTTGCAGATGTAACATAAATTTCAACTGGTTTAATATGTTTGGACTCTTTCGGAACCTCTTCCGAAGCATAAGTTGCTTTTACTGTTGGAATCGATAATGCGATAACGATAATAACAGGAACAAGCGTCCAAATAATTTCTAGTAATGTGTTACCGTGTTGTTCAGGTGGCTCATAGTCCATATTCTCTGGTTTTTCACGATAACGAATCAAGATGACTGTAAACAGAATGAATACAATTGCGATAATTAATGACATAAGCAAGAATGACCAAACAATTAAATCATACTGTGCTTTTGCAACAGGTCCTTGCGGATTTAATACTGCGAGTTTTTTATCGCAGCCACCGAGGAACAGAAGTAATGATAACGGAAGAAGCGAAGCCAACTTCCAAAACGCTTTCTTTAGTTGCACGATTGAAAATCTCCTTTCTCCTTGGATTGAAACTATGCCAATAAAACAATATAAACCTATTAATTTATAGAAGGCAATAGTTTTTGATATATTGTTAAAAAATAGACACAAATGCACACTTTTTAAGGTGAATATCATTTGTAACTTGATTACATTGTAAACTATTTTCCAGAGAAAAACGTGATTGTGAAAATTTTAAGATAAATAAAGTTATACCAGGATATCCAAGAAATAGAAAAAAGCTATCTTATCATAAGAAAGATAGCTGAATATTTTGTATATTTAGTTTATTTTTTGTGTGATAGTTCGTGGCTGTTCAAGTGTGACAATTTTTTTATATTTAACTTGGTATAAAATGTAACAAATAATCATAAATGGAATGCCACAATAAAGAGCAATTCTTTGATCTGGAATGAAAGCCAAACTAACAAATGTAATGAAATTGAGTAAGAACGCCACGATTGGAACTAGCGGATAGAGCGGTGTACGATATTTTAAATCATTTATGTCGCCACCATTTTTCACGAAATTTCTACGGAAGAAAAACTGTGAAGCGGCAATTGACATCCAAACGACAACGGCAGCCATTGCTGCAATAGATGTTAAAACTAGAAAGACAGTATCTGCCGCAAATACACTTGTTAATAAGGAAAGGCTAGCAAAAATCAGACTGAAAATTAATGCATTTAGCGGTACACCTTTTTTAGTTAATTTCGTAAATGCTGGGCTTGCCATTCCTTGTTTTGCCATCGCCCACAGCATACGAGAATTTGCGTATAGACCAGAGTTAGCAACGGATAATACAGCTGTAATAATAACAAAGTTCATAATGTCTGCTGCATATGGGACCCCGGCTACATCAAAAACAAGTACAAACGGACTTTCGACTAGATTAGCCTCTTGCCATGGGAGTAAACCTACAACAACTGATATCGCTAAGACGAAGAAGAAGAGAGTTCGCCAAATTGTATTTTTGATCGCTTTTGGAATTGTTTTTTCAGGATTTTCACTTTCTCCTGAAGCGATTCCGATTAATTCTGTTCCTTGGAAGGAGTAATTTACTGTAATCATCGTAAGAAGAACAGCTAATGCACCGTTTGGAAATAGCCCGCCATTTTCAGTGAAATTATGAAGCATCGGAGCTGGCTTTCCATTAAAGTCTAGTAAACCGAACATAACAGCGCCACCAAGTACGATGAAAATAACGATTGTTGCAACTTTTACACTTGCGAACCAAAACTCTGCTTCTGCATATGCTTTTGCTGATAAAGCGTTTACGAGGAAGAGCGCTGCTGCAAATGTAACGCACCAAATCCATGAAGAAACGTCTGGAAACCAGCGTTTCATTAAAATACTTACAGTTGTTAACTCTACGCCAACTGTAACAGCCCAATTTAACCAATACATCCAACCGACAACAAATCCAAAACCAGGTGAAATGAATTTGCTTGCATAGCTTTGGAATGAACCTGCTTCTGGCATAGCAACAGATAATTCACCAAGACATAACATCGTTAAATACATAACAAATCCACCGACTAAAAATGCAAGAATAGCGCCACCAGGTCCGGCATTATGGACGATTTGACCAGATCCCATAAATAGCCCGGTTCCGATAACACCACCGAGTGCAATCATAAATAGGTGTCTACTTTTCATTGTTCGTTTTAAATTTGTTTGTTCAATTTGTTGATTCATATGCCCCTCACCCCGTATTTTCTTGAATGTGTGAACTTCATTTTATTCTGAGTTTTTAATCATTAGTGGGGGATGCAACACACACTCGGTTTATTTGCTATGAAATGAATGGAGTATGTAAAAAATGAACTATGACTAAATACTCTAAGAATGTTTGTTAACATGGTGATATCTTCACCATGTTAACAATTTTGATTTTAGCAAAATATTCTGGAAATGTATATTTATTTTTCTTTTTATTAAAAATAATTAGAATTTTTATAATTAATTCTATGAGCGATAATTCACATGATCTTTCTAGCAAACTAGTAAGAAGAAGGGTACAATGATAAGAGTTGTGTCTGTAAAATAATAATTAATGGAGTTTTGTTTATAATGAAAAAGTTAAAATATCTTTTTGTTTTTGGTATTATACTTGCTGCTGCATTTTTTATAGGGAAAGATAAAATCATGCAAAAGGCGCAAGTTTTACGCTTAGAGTTTCTATCTGAAATGAAAGAAGCAGCTATGATTGAAGATGTTCCGTTTATTAAACAATTACCAGAATTACCTCGAGGATGTGAAGTGACAAGTTTAGCTATGTTGCTGCAATATAAAGGTGTACAAGTAGATAAGATGCAACTTGCTAGCGAAATTTATCGTGTTCCATTTGAACAAAATGGTTTGCGTGGAAATCCTTACGAGGGGTTTGTAGGAAATATTTATACAAAGGCAAAGCCTGGATATGGTGTATACAATAAACCAATCTTTGATTTAGCAGAAAAATATGTTCCTGAAAAAGTAATTAATTTAACAGGTAGAGACATGCAAGATATATATAAAGTAATTAGTTCTGGCTCCCCGGTATGGGTCATTATTAATACGACGTTTAAGCCGCTAGCTGAAAGTAGTTTTGAAACATGGAATACGAGTTCAGGCGAAGTGAAAATTACATATTATGAGCATAGTGCAGTAGTAATTGGATATGATCAAAACTTTGTATATGTAAATGATCCTCTGAAAAATAATCCACGTTTGGCTGTTCCACGAGCAGAATTTGAGAAAGCTTGGGAGCAAATGGGAAAACAAGCGATTACTATTTTATAATAAAGAAAAAGTCATCTTTTGGATGGCTTTTTCTTTTTGGTTTATCATAATTTAAAATTCAGAATATTCTTTTAAAAGTTAACAATTCGCGTTATAATAACATTTAACTTGGTGAAGAAGGAGTGAAGGGGTATGGATGTTGCAAAGGAACTTGTTTTGTCAAAAAATCAGTTAGTTGAGTGGAGAAGGCATTTTCATAAGTATCCAGAGTTATCTTTTCAAGAAGAAAAAACATCGCAGTTTGTGTTCGATATACTTCGGAAATGCCCATATTTAGAAGTGTCACGGCCGACTAAATATAGTGTGATGGCAAAGTTAGTAGGTAAACAGCCGGGCAAAACAGTTGCGGTTCGAGCCGATATGGATGCTCTTCCTATTCATGAAGAAAATGAGTTTGATTTTATTTCTACATATAAAGGTGTGATGCATGCGTGTGGTCATGATGGACATATAGCGATATTACTTGGGGTTGTATATAAGTTAGTAGAAGCAAGAGAGAAGATTAAAGGGGAGATTCGTTTTCTATTCCAACATGCTGAAGAAAATTTTCCTGGTGGTGCAGAGGAGATGATTGCGGCAGGTGTAATGGAAGGTGTGGATTATATCATTGGTGCTCACCTTTGGGCGTCGTTAGAGGTTGGGAAAATAGGCGTTATTTATGGTCCTGCAATGGCTGCACCGGATGTTTTTAAAATTAGGATAGAGGGAAAAGGTGGACATGCTGGAATCCCTCATGAAACGGTGGATAGTATCGCAATCGGTACACAAGTCGTTTCGCAACTTCAGCAAATTGTATCTCGCCTCACGAATCCATTAGATTCTCTCGTAATATCCGTTACTCAATTTCATGCGGGGACAACTCATAATGTAATACCAGAGCAAGCGGAGATTGAAGGGACAGTGCGAAGTTTAAGACATGAGTTACGAGGTGAAACAGAGAAGAAGATTGAGCGGATTGTGAAGCATATTACGGAATCTTACGGAGCGAAATATACGTTTTCTTATGAATATGGATATCGACCAGTTGTAAATAATTATGAAGTTACAGAGCTTATTGAACAAACGGCATTACAACTTTATGGAAGAGATAGAGTTGTTCGTTTGCAGCCGACGATGGCTGGAGAAGATTTTTCGGCGTTTTTACAAAAGGTACCAGGGACATTCTTTTTTATCGGAGCGGGAAATAAAGAGAAAGGTATTATATATCCTCATCATCATCCTCGTTTTACAATTGATGAAGATGCATTACCGATTGGAGTGGAAGTCTTTGTATCAGCCATTATGAATTTTATAAGTAAAGGAGAATGAGATGAAGAAAATATACATCCTAGCGTTTATTCCAGTTCTTTGTTTAGTAGTTGGGCCAATATTTGCGAATTCAGTTACTCCTTACGTATTAGGGATGCCATTTTTATTATTTTGGGTATTATTATCAGTGTTTATTACATCTCTTTGTATGGGGCTTGTGTACGTGTTTGATCCCGCTAATAAGGAGGATGTAAAATGACTGCATTACTTATCATTATTTTATTTTTGTTTCTCGCACTATTTTTAGGGATTCGGGCACAACATGGAAAAGATATGAATTTAGAGCAATGGTCAGTTGGGGGAAGAGGATTTGGCACTATTTTTGTTTTTCTCCTGATGGCAGGTGAGATTTATACGACGTTTACATTTTTAGGGGGAAGCGGCTGGGCGTATAGTAAAGGAGCACCTACCTTTTATATTTTGGGATATGGTGCTTTAGCTTATCTTTTATCGTATTTTTTATTACCACCAATTTGGAAGTATGCGAAAGAGCATAACCTTGTTTCGCAGTCGGATTTTTTTGCGAAGAAATATAGAAGTAAAGCGCTTGGACTTATTGTTTCAGTTGTTGGTGTTGTTTCCATCATCCCATATCTTGTTTTACAGTTAAAGGGACTGGGGATTATCGTTTCAGAAGCTTCTTACGGAAGGGTGTCACCTGTTGTTGCAGTATGGATTGGTGCTATTGTTATAACTATATATGTAATGGTTTCAGGTATACACGGTTCGGCTTGGACGGCTGCTTTGAAGGATATTATGATACTGTTTATCGTTATGTTTTTAGGTATATATTTACCGTATCATTATTATGGAGGATTTCAGCCTATGTTTGAGGCTGTAGAAGCAGCAAAGCCGGGATTTTTATCTTTACCTGAAGAAGGAATGAGTATTTCTTGGTTTGTTTCTACTATTATATTAACGGCCCTAGGTTTTTATATGTGGCCTCATACATTTGCTTCTGCTTTTTCTGCAAAAAATGAAAAAGTATTTCGTAAAAATGCAGCAATTATGCCATTGTATTCTTTAGTGTTACTTTTCGTATTTTTTGCAGGGTTTGCTGCTATATTGCAAGTTCCTGGGTTAAAGGGAGCGGATGTGGATCTTTCGTTATTCCGTCTTGCTTTACAAACTTTTGATCCTTGGTTTATTGGAATTATTGGTAGTGCGGGAGTATTAACGGCGTTAGTTCCAGGCTCTATGCTTGTTATGGCGGCTTCTACACTGTTAGCGAAAAATATTTATCGAACGATGGTTCCATCTGCTTCAGATAGACAAGTTGCTAAAGCTGCAAAGTTATTTGTACCTGTAGTAACGCTCGTAGCAGTTTTATTTACATTTAAAGGAGGAGAAACAATAGGAGCCCTTCTATTAATGGGGTACAGTATTGTTACACAACTTTTCCCTGCACTTGTATGTAGCTTGTTTCCACGTCAGGTTATTACAAAGCAAGGAGCGATTGCAGGAATGGGAATGGGGTTATTAGTTGTTGCATATACCACTTTATCGGGCTCTAATATAGCTACGATGTTTCCGAGTTTTCCGCAGTCTATAAAAGATTTAAATGTAGGTATAGTCGCATTGTTAATTAATATGATTGTGATGTTTGTAGTTAGTGGATTTACAAAAAGTGTATCTATAAAGAAAAACAGCATAATAGTAGAAAAGTAATTCGTTTATTAGAGCTATCTTTGAAAAGAGATAGCTCTTTTTTGTATATATTTTCTTCTATTAGCGGAATCTAACTAAAAACTTGTTGAAAAGGAAGTTAGGTGGGGAAATTGTTAGAGCTTGAAGGTAACTTATTTGAAGTTATGAAAGAAATTAGGGATGAGTTAGGTTCACCTAATGATTTAACAATTAGAGAAGTTGCTCTTGCTGGGAGTTTTACACGTTGTGCGGTTGTGTTTTTATGTGGATTAACAGACAAGGATAATGTTTATAAATATGTCGTTCGTACGCTGCAATACGAAGAAATTCCAAGTGAGGAAGCCGTTGTTCAAACGTTATTGGATCGTTTTATTTCTATCGCAGAAGTGGGTGTAAAGACGAAGTTTCCAGACATTATGAATGCGATTTTAGCGGGAGATACGGTTATATTAATTGATAATATTCAAACGGCTATCGTGATTAATAGTAGAGCTTGGGAAAAAAGAAGTTTAGAACCACCAGTAACTGAAGATTTAATACGTGGACCGAGGATCGGATTAAATGAAGATATTAATGTGAATAAAATGTTAATCCGACGTAGTTTACGTGATCCAAAGTTGAGGTTCCAATCTTATATTATGGGGAAGCGATCGCAGAAAGAAGTAACCCTAGTATATATAGAAGATATTATTAATCCTCACATTGTAAAAGAGTTGGATCGCCGTCTTCAATCAATAGTGACAGATGTCGTTTTGGAAACAGGTACGATTGAACAATTAATTCAGGATAATAATTTATCCCCATTTCCACAGTTTTTGAATACAGAGAGGCCTGATAATATTATAGCCTCATTAGCGAAAGGAAAGGCAGCCATTTTGGTAGACGGATCCCCATTTGCTCTTATTGCGCCACTCGTATTTGTTGATATTTTTCAATCTGTAGAAGATCATTACGAGCGCTGGGTGATTGGAACGTTATTACGATTTTTACGTATGGGTTCAGGTATAATTGCGGTTTTGTTACCAGCTATGTATGTAGCACTTGTATCTTACCATCAAGGACTTATTCCTTCTAAACTGGCTTATTCAATTGCAGGTGCTAGGGAAGGTGTTCCGTTTCCAGCGTATATTGAAACGTTAATGATGGCCTTGACTATGGAATTAATACGAGAAGCTGGAATCCGATTGCCGAAACCGATGGGACAAACGATAGGGATTGTAGGAGGTCTTGTAATTGGAGAAGCTGCGGTAAATGCAGGGATTGTAAATCCATTTTTAGTTATTATTATTGCAGTTACTGCGATTGCTACATTTTCGCTTCCTGTATATAGCATTACAATTACGTTCCGAATTTTACTTTTCGTCTTTGTATTAGCTGCAACGGCTTTTGGTTTGTATGGGATTATTCTAGCTCTGATCGCACTTGCTATTCATATTACAAATTTAACAAGCGTTGGTATACCGTATACAACTCCAATTGCTCCTGCATTTTATAAAGATTGGAAAGAAGAATTTATTCGCATGCCAAAATCGATGTTGAAAGATAGACCAGAGTACTTACAAACAAAAGATTCTACAATACGTCCAAAGGAGCGAAAATAATTGAAACCATTTGAGTATGGCGATGAAGAGATTGGATCTCGGGAAATTGGGTTTGCGGTATCATCGACCATTATTGGTATAGGAGCATTGTCTATGCCAAGAGATATCGCTAACCAAACTTTATTTTCGGACGGTTGGATTATTTTGCTTTTGGGTGGATTGATCTGTACAGTTTTAGGTTGGTTTGTGACGAGGGTGGCGATCTTATTTCCGAAACAAAATTTTGTTCAATATACGAGTGCGCATTTGACGAAGCCTGTTGCATACACAATTAGTAGTATTTTAGTATTAACGTTTGCTGCTTTGACAGCATATGAATCGCGAATGATTTCAATTATTTCTCAAACGTATTTATTTAGTGATACACCGATACAACTACTGTCTTTCTTCTTCTTGCTAGTTGTTATTTATGGAATAGCAGGATCAAGAGCAGCCTTATTAAGGTTAAATGTTTTATTCTTACCTATTGTTTTAATTGCGATAGTACTTCTTTCTTTATTGAATATAAATTTAATGGAAATAAATAATTTACTACCAGCTTTTCAAACGAAAGTAAGTCAATATGCTGTTGGAGTTAAAAATTCTATTTTTACGTTTATTGGATTTGAAGTAGCTTTATTTTATGCGGTGTTGCTGAATGATAAGTCAGCGAAAAAAGCGCCAATGGCAGTCGCGAAAGCGGTGATGGTAAACGTGTTGTCATACATTTTAATTTATGTAACTTGTATTAGTGTTTTTACGTATATGACCACACGTGGATTGACATATCCAACAATTGAATTAGGGAAAGAAATTGAAATTGGCGGAGGGTTTTTAGAAAGGTTCGATGCGATTTTTTTTACGACTTGGATTATTACTATTTATAACACTACAGCAATGTATTATGACGTCGCATCTTTATTGTTTTGTGCTATGTTTCCGAAAGTGAAGAAACATATTTTTATTTTCGTAAGTGCCCCTATTATTTTTATGGCGAATATGATACCTAGTAGTTTGAATGCTTTATCAAGTTATGGGACTTATTTAGCTTGGATAGATATGGGGTTTGTTGTGTTAGCGCCTTTGCTCGTTTTAATTGTATATAAAATAAAAAGAAGGAATGGTGGAAATGAAACACCTTCTTAAAATTATAATGGTTATGACTTTAACTGGATTTATGAGTGGGTGTTCTGAGTTAGAAGAGATAGAAGAAAGAGGATTTGTAGTAGGAGCGGCTTATGATATCGTGAAGGAGAAGAAAGCGAATCCAATTATGAAAGGGACGTATCAAATGGTACTTCCTAGTAAGTTAGCGCAGCAAGGTGGACAAGGTGATGGAGATGGCGAAAATTATATTAATGTTAGTGCGAAAGCAGATAGTGTGTTTGAACAAATAAGAATAATCGCTAAAAAAATTAGTCGTACATTATTTTTCCCTCATATACAAGTGATTATTTTCTCTGAAGAATTACTTTCACATCCATACATTTTACAAAATACGTTAGATGTATATATTCGCGATCATGAAATGAGAAGAAATATTCGTTTGTTTGTTTCAAAGAAAAATGCAGAATCTATTTTAAAACAGAGTGCAAAACCTGAAAATTTACCGGCGCAGTATATTGATATGTTAGCTGAACACCCTCCGAAAAATGCCCAAATGATTGAGGCTGCAAGAATTGGTGAGGTACAGGAAAAGATGATCTCTAACCGGAGTTTTGTATTACCTATTCTTGAACTAACAAAACAAGGGGTGCAAATGGACGGTGCAGCATTGTTTCGTGGAAAGGATAATAAGTGTGTAGGCAACTTGAGTGGGGAAGAAACATTAGGGATGAATTATATAATAGGTAAAAAAATTGGAGGTTTTTTTACCATTCGTAAAAAGGATCAACTTATTACATATGAAATTCATAAGTTGCGTCGAAAAATTAAAGTATCTACAACGAATGCTACAAAACCAAAGTTTAATATTCATTTATCTCTGGAAGGTACAATAGCTGAGTTGCATTTTAGTGATCATAAAAAGGTTTTGAATGAAAAGCGTTTAGAGAAGGATATATCGGAAGAAATGGAGAAGCGTATTCAAAAATCAATTAAACTTGTTCAAAAAAAATATAAGGTAGATGTATTAGAGTTAGGGGAAGTGTATAAGCGACATAATTATAAAGAGTGGAAAAAGGTAAGTAAGAATTGGGATCAAGGCGAAAATTACTTTAGTAAAGCTGAAATTACTGTTCATGTTCACCCGACGATTGAGCATTCAGGCTCGGCTTTACCTAAAAGAGTGAAATAAGGTGATGTAAGTTGTTTACGGGTTTAGGGATTAGTTGCACGATATTAATGGCAGTTCTTCCAGGAGCTATATATTTTATTCATAAAAAACTCACAACGTATGGAGCACAGCCGTGGAATACTGATGTACAAAAAAAGAAACCTGAATGATTTTCAGGTTTCTTTCGTGCAAAGCAAACGTGAAGGGGGATACCTTCTATGTATGCTTTGCTTTATACAAGCCCTAACCAATGTACCAATTGTGTAGAGAGGAATGTAACAACAATGGCGATAACGGTAGGGATTGCAAACGATAAGAATGTCCATTTTGCACTTTTTGTTTCTTTATATATGTTAACCAATGTTGTTCCACACGGGAAATGAAGAAGTGAGAACAACATTGTGTTTAACGCTGTTAACCAAGTCCAACCATTTTCTAGGAATAGATTTTTAATTTGATTAAAATCATCTATTTCAGTTAAAGCCCCAGTTGATAAGTAAGACATTAATAAAATTGGGATTACAATTTCATTAGCGGGTAGTCCAAGAATGAATGCAGCTAGAATAAACCCGTCAAGTCCTAACATTTTAGCAAATGGATCTAGGAAGTTTACAAAATACATAAGTAAGCTTGTGTCACCGATAAAAATGTTAGCAAGTAACCAAGTTAATGCAGCCGCAGGGGCAGCAACAACTATAGCTCGTTTTAAAACATAGATTGATTTATCGAGTGTTGCGCGAACAATTGTATTCCAAACTTTTGGCTTGCGGTACGGAGGTAACTCAAGTGTGTAGTGAGTTGGAACCCCTTTTAAGGCTGTTTTTGATAGTACCCAAGAAACAGTTAATGTCATAATAACACCAATTACAACCATTCCAACTACAACGCCAGCAGTAACCAATGTTTGCATACTGCCTGTATAACCAGCAGCCATAAATAGTGAAGCCATTAAAATTAACATAGGCCAGCGACCGTTACAAGGAACGAAGTTGTTCGTTAAAATTGCTAGCATACGTTCACGTGGTGATTCAATGATACGTGTTGACATAATGGCTGCTGCATTACAACCAAATCCCATTGCCATTGTTAAAGATTGTTTCCCGTGTGCGCCGGATCGTTTGAATAAGCGGTCCATATTAAACGCGACACGTGGTAAGTATCCGTAGTTTTCTAGTAGCGCGAACATAGGGAAAAAGATTGCCATAGGTGGTAACATAACGCTAATAACAGCTCCGATACCACGGAATAAACCAAGTATTAAAATGCCATGTAACCATTCAGGTGCATGCGCTGCTTGGAACCAAGATGTTAAATATCCTTCGGCCCATCCGAAGAATTCGGCAATCATATCAGATGGTACGTTAGCGCCTGCGATTGTAAGATAAAAAATAATAGATAAAATACCGAGCATAATTGGGAATCCCCAGATTGGAGATGTGAAAATTTTATCTAGTTTTTCGGAACGATATAATTTATCAGTATTTGTATATTGGACGGATTCTTTACATATGCTTGCAGATGTTCGGTAAATATCTCCGACTATATCATCTCGTATATCTTCATTTGAAAGTGTTTGTGCATGTTGAATAATATAGTCTAATGGAAGAGCTTTACTGGCTGAGTGAGATTCCATTAATTATGACCTCCCTTACAAGTGGTTCATTATGGTGTTTTTGAAGTGTAGTTAAGAAATTTTTATCTCCATCCAATATACGTAACGCAATCCAACGTGCTGGATACGTATCACCGAACACCTTATAAATTTGTGGTTCTAATTCTTGAATCATATTTTCGACTTTTTCGCTGTAAGTAATTTTAATTGGTGTTGGAATTAGTTTTTTATTTGATACTTTTGCAATAACATTTAGTAAATGACCAATGCCTACTCGGTTACGTGCTGAAATTTTAACTACAGGTACACCAAGTGATTTTGCTAATTTTTTTTCATCAATAACAATACCTTTTTTCTCGGCTTCATCAATTAAGTTAATGCAAATGACTACGTTGTTTGTCATTTCCATCACTTGGAGTGCTAAATTTAAATTTCTTTCCATAGCAGTTGCGTCTAGGACAACTACAGTTACTTCTGGTTTTTCAAATATAATATAATCCCTCGCCACTTCTTCGTCCGCGGAATTTGAGTATAATGAGTAAGTTCCAGGTAAATCTATTAATGTATAAGTACTTCCGTTATGTTCATATTCTCCTTCAGCTTTTAAAACAGTTTTTCCTGTCCAATTTCCAGTATGTTGTTTTAAACCTGTCAAAGTATTAAATAATGTACTTTTCCCGGTATTCGGGTTGCCAGCTAAAGCAATACGATGTTTGCTCATCTGAAATCATCTCCTATTAATACCCCGAAAATAAGGGAACTTTCTTCTTTTCGCAGTGCAATAGTTGTGTTGCTCACTTGATAGGCGACCGGATCTCCAAGTGGACTGCGTTGCAATACTTTAATCGTTGCCCCAGGGATAAATCCCAAATCTAATAAACGTCGTTTCATAGTTCCTTCTAATTGTATCTTCTCAATTTGTACAAATTCCCCTGTTTTAAAATCGGAAAGGGGTTTAGTATTAGCCGATACCATAAAAGTTACCTCTTCTCTATATTGTTAGTGTTAGTTTAAAAAGTTTCCTTAGGTAAACTTTTTGTTAGTAATATAGTAGACTACATTGGATGATGCTGTCAATTAGTACTTTAAAAATATTCATTTAATTTTAGAATTGTTCCAATTTATTTAGTTGTACTAAAAAATATTACTGAAATTCTTTTTAATGTGCATAAATTAGGCGTGTAAAAGTTACAAAATACAGCGGAATTGTAAATATAACTTTAACTAAAAGGGAAAAAGAGAGAAAAACATTTACATTGAATTTACATTGTTAAGAATAAATTTACATTACAGCATAGTTAGTGTGGTTTTTGTTGGATTCTTTAACTGTAAATGTTGGGATTCATAGATTTTAAGGGTTATTATCGTCATTTACTTAAAATTAAAAATTGCTTAACACTCACATAATATTGTTGTCCTACAATGAATTTGTGTTCGAAAGAAAATGAATTCGAAAAGTGATAATCCAAATGGGGGTACAAGACATGGTTATGAAAAAAGGTATTAAATTCTCTTTAGCAGCTTTAGTGGTAGCAGGAGCATTAGTTGGGTGTGGAAAAGCAGAAGATACAACTAGTAAAGAAACTGCTAAAGGAAGCGATAATACAAAACAAGAATTATCGGGTACGATTGCAGCAGCTGGTTCTACAGCTCTTCTACCTCTTGCGGAGGAAGCTGGAAAGAAATTCATGGAGAAAAATTCAAAAGTTTCTATTCAAGTTCAAGGTGGCGGTAGTGGAACTGGGATTAACCAAGTAGCATCTGGTGCAGTGCAAATTGGTAATTCAGATGTTCCGTCCGGAGATAAAATAAAAGATGCTGAAAAGGCGAAAGAATTAGTAGATAACAAGGTAGCGGGTATTGCATTCGCTCTTGTTGTAAATAAAGATGTAAAAGTTGATAACTTAACAGTGCAACAAGTACAAGATATCTTCACTGGAAAAGTAACAAACTGGAAAGAAGTAGGCGGAAAAGATGAAAAAATCAACGTAATTAATCGTCCAGCTTCATCTGGTACACGTGCTACATTCGAAAAAACAATTATGAAAGACGCAAAAATCAATGATGGAACTGGAACAACACAAGATTCTAACGGTGCAGTAGAGCAAGCTATCAATTCTACTCCAGGTTCAGTAAGCTATTTAGCAATGTCTTACATGGTGGGTGATAAAAAAGGTGCACTGCAAACAGTGAAAATTGATGGTGCTGATCCAAAAGTTGAAAACATTGCGTCTGGTAAATATCCATTCTGGTCTTACGAGTATATGGTAACAAAAGGTGAAGCGAAAGAAGCAACAAAAGCTTACATCGATTATGTAAAAGGTAAAGACTTTGAAAAGCAAGTAGAAGATATGGGCTACATTCCAATGTCTAAATTAAATAAGTAATCAAATTTATGGGGCTGGCTGCAAGGCCAGTCCTGTTCATTTCAATCTGTGAAGTGGGGTCTGTCCTGTGATGAAGGGGAAAAAACAAATTAATTACGTGAAAAGTGAATATATAGGAAGATCACTTGTTACGTTTTGTGGTATTTTTATTGTTTTAATTACATTAGCTATTATTGCGTTTATTTGTGGCAAAGGAATTCAATCTTTTACACAAAGTGGTATCTCGTTTACTGAGATGTTAACATCGACAAAATGGAATCCAAATGCTGATCAAGGATCTTTTGGGGCTTTAATTTTTATTGTAGGTTCAACAGTGGTTTCGTTAGGTGCGGTTATTATTAGTGCACCAATTGCTATAGCTCTGGCTATATTCATGAATTTAATTTCGCCGAAGTTTGGAAATAAAGTATTGAAGCCTGTTTTAGAATTATTAGTCGGTATTCCGTCAGTAGTATACGGATTATTAGGGGTTACGATTTTAGTTCCGTTATTACGTGATTCGTTCGGGGGAGTGGGCTTTAGTTTAATTGCGGGTATCGTTGTATTAAGTATTATGATTTTACCTACTATTGCTAGTATCGCTTCTGATGCAATACGCTCTGTTCCATTTGATTATTTAGAAGCTTCTTATGGCCTAGGATCAACGAAATGGCAAGCAATTAGCCGAGTGATTGTTCCTGCTGCGAAAAAAGGAATTTTAACAGGTGTTGTTTTAGGTTTAGCGCGAGCTTTTGGTGAAGCGCTAGCCGTTCAAATGGTAATCGGGAATACGATTAAATTACCAGAAGGAATATATAGTCCGACAGCAACGTTAACTGGTATTTTGACAATGGACATGACAAATACATTGAACGGAACTGCTTGGAATAATGCGCTATGGACTTTAGCGATGATTTTACTTGTTATTTCATTCCTGTTTATTTTAGTAATTCGAGCGATTGGGCAAAGAGGTGAGCGATAATAATGAATGCAAGAACGGTAAATAAAGTTTGGACGGGTATCTTTTATGCGGTTGCGGCTTTGGTCGTAGCTATGCTAGTGTTCTTAGTGTTTGAAATTTTACAAAAGGGATGGGGTTTTTGGGATCCTAATTTCTTGTTTGGAGAACCAAGTAATACAAGAGCTGGTGGTGGGATTGGTCCGCAGTTATTCAATTCATTCTACATGCTTGTTATAACGCTTATTATATCTATTCCTCTTGGACTAGGTGCTGGAATATATTTAGCAGAGTATGCAAAACAAGGGCGCTTTTTAAATTTTGTTCGTTTATGCATTGAGACAATGGCGTCTTTACCATCTATTGTTGTTGGTTTATTTGGTTTGTTAGTGTTCGTTACAATGACAGGCTGGGGATACACAGTAATGGGTGGTGCTCTTGCTTTAACTATTTTAAATTTACCAGGTTTAACACGTGTTTGTGAAAATGCTATTTCAGAAGTGCCTCATAATGTAAAAGAGGCAAGTCTTGGATTAGGTGCAACAAAGTGGCAAACAATCGTTCGTATTATTATCCCATCGTCATTACCGCAAATTATTACAGGGATTATTTTAGCGGCGGGTCGTATATTTGGGGAAGCGGCAGCATTAATTTACACAGCGGGTTTAACATCTCCGATTTTAAATTCAGCAGCGGACTTCTCGAGTCCTGCGCATCCTTTAAATCCGTTTAGACCAGCTGAAACGTTAGCAGTTCATATTTGGAAGTTAAATTCTGAAGGGTTTATTCCAGATGCGAAGTTGATTGCGACAAAATCTGCAGCTGTATTAATTATTATGGTATTACTATTCAATGTCATTTCACGCTTGATAGCATCTGTATTGCATAAGCGCTTTACAGGAACGAAGAGAAAAAGTAAAACGACGAAGAAGATAAAAGCGGCATAAGTTACAAAGGAGAACTCTCTATTTATAAGTAGAGGGTTCTTTTTGCATTTTAATATAGAAGGAAAAGGTGTAGCGATTGTTGAATTTGTAATTCGTTATATAGATAAAGAGGTGAAAATGAGGGAGTGGATTTAATTTGTTTTTTCTGCAAATGTCAGGTTTTCCTGGGTCAGGAAAATCGACAGTTTCTAAGTATATAGCGAAATTAACAGGTGCTGTAATTATAGATCATGATGTTTTGAAATCCGCGTTGTTAAAATCATTAAAAGTAAAAGGAATTGAATCGACGATTGTTGGTGGGCTTGTGTATGATGCCGAATGGGTATTGATTGATTCTTATTTAGAACAAGGGCATAGTGTTATATTGGATAGTCCGTGTTTATATGAGGGAATGGTTGAAAAAGGGATTGAATTATCAAATAAACATGGTGTGAAATATAAATATATTGAGTGTTATCTTAATGATATGGAGGAGATTAATAGGAGACTGCAAACACGTAAGCGTATGATAAGTCAAATTGAAAAGGTGGAGTCAGAAGTAGGTTTTAAAAAGTGGTTAAATGGTAGTAAAAGACCTTCAAATAATGAATACCTTATTGTGGATTCTAGTAAACCTATAGAGCAATATGTGGAAAAAATGATGGATTATATGACTAAATAGAGAAAAGGCGTTATCTTCATTTGTGAAGATAACGCCTTTTCTTTTTAAAAATCAGGTGTTTCTGTAGAAGTGTTTATTTTCCTACGAGAGCGTCTTTTTCTCCCGATTTTATCTAATAGTTCATACATAACTGGAACGACTACTAATGTAAGAACAGTTGAGACTGCTAAACCACCGATGACAACTATGGCTAAACTTTTTGATACCATACTTCCTGCTTGCGATTGACCGAATAAGAGTGGTAGCATAGCGACGATTGTTGTTATAGCCGTCATAATAATTGGGCGAAGTCTTGTGGATCCAGCTTCTAGTAAAGCTTCTCTCGTTTCCAGTCCGTTTTCTCGGTTTTGTTGGACTCTTTCTATTAATACAATAGCGTTTGTAACGACAATCCCAATTAACATTAATGCACCGATCAAGGAATTTACATCAACAGGTGTTCGTGAAATGATTAATCCTAAAATACCACCGACAGCAGCTAACGGCAAGGAGAATAGGATTGCAAAAGGAGCACGTGCTTGCCCGAAGGTGATAACCATAATTAAATATACAATCCCGATTGCGATCCCCATAATTTTGAATAAATCTGTAAAATTCTCTTGCATAGATTCAGTAGCTCCTGCGATATTTACTTTTGAACCGCTAGGTAAATCTAAGTCAGTTATCGCTTTATTTACTGCTTTGTTTACTTTACTCAAATCTTCATTTGAAGCTTCGGCGGTAATTTGAATTGTTTCTTTTCCGTCTTTATGGAAAATTTCTGTTTGCGTTTGTTTTTCTGAAATAGTTGCGATGTCTTTTAAAGGAATTGGTCCATTAATAGGTGATAGTATGTTTGTATTTAAAATATCTTCTTGTTTAGTAATGTTTTCCTTTTTATGTTCTATCATAATAGTAGTTTTTTCATTATTAATTGTAATTTCGCCAATAGGTGACTTCTTCATAAGGAATGCTACTTGTTGCGCAGCTATTTCTGGTGTTAAACCTAGTTGTTCAGCCTTTGTTTGATCAATATGAATTTGCCATTCTTTCTTAGAGTCTTCTAAATTCGTTTTTACTTTAGAAAGATCATCCATGCTTTTTAGTTTTGTTTCAACGATAGTAGCCGCCTCTTTTAAATCTGCTTCGTTAGTAGCTGTTACGTTAAATTGTAAGTTGTTGCCGCCACCAGAGCTTGAATAACTTGTTTTTATATAATCAAGTTCAGCAGGTTCAAAAGTTTTATTTTCCTTTTTTAACTCTTTAATATATTGATCAATATCAGAACCTTTTTTAAAGACTACAAATATACTAGCAAGGTTATTTTTAGTTGTTTGCCCCCATTGTGCATCTTCTGCGCTAGATCCCATTCGTAAAATAACGTCTGTTACATCTGAATTAGAAAGTAATTTCTTTTCGAAATCGAATGCTTTTTGTTTTTGAGCTTCAGCATTATAATCGGCTGGAAATGTCATGTTAATAGATAACATTGTGTCGTCCTCAGATTTTATGTTTGCTTTCGGTAGTAATATATAGGCTGCAATTGATCCTGCAAATAATAAAAATGCAGTAAGTAGAATAATGAATTTATGAGAAAGAGACCACTTTAAGGTAGCAACATATCGTGATGAAGAACTTGGCTTTCGATGCTTTGTTTTTTTGAGTAGTAAAAAAGCCATAAGTGGAACAACTGTTAGTGCAACGATTAAGGATGATAGAATAGAATATACAACTGCTAATACCATAGGTAACATTAATTTTCCGATTGCTCCTGATACGAGGCCGATAGGTAAAAAAACAGCGACCGTTGTTAAAGTAGAAGAAGTAATTGCGACGGCGACCTCTTTCGTTGCATCAAGAATAATATTTTTAGAGAAAGAATCTTTTTGTAAACGGCGGAAAATATTCTCGATGACAACGATACTATCATCGACGAGACGTCCAACCGCAACAGCTAAACCACCAAGGGTTAAAATGTTAAGTGTGATGTTAGATTGATGTAGTAAAAAGAGTGTTAATAAAATAGATAATGGAATACTGACAACAGCGATGAGTGTTGTTCGGAAGTTACGTAAAAAGATTAAGATAATTAGAGTTGCAGCGATTGCTCCAAGTATTACTTCTTTTCCCATGCTAGTAACAGCATT